>CADCCB010000019.1 GCA_902799905.1 uncultured Prevotellaceae bacterium | reverse complement strand
CACGAAGAAGGACATCTGGAAGTTCATCATCCAGGTACTGGCAGCCATCATCACCGCTGCAGGAACGGCACTGGGCACCACCAGTTGCATGGGAGCATTATGATCTAAGTGGTACTATAGAAGGGAGGGTGTGTCAAAACAATTGGCACACCCTCTCTTTGTGGTTCTGTATCGCTGACTATTCCAGTTCGAAGATGCCGGTGGGCATGGTGCGCTTGAGGACATCGAGTTGCAAGTCCTTGCCGACGATGATGCCATAGGAACGGAGGACGGCCTCTACGGTCTTGCGGGCCAACTCGGGGTGGTTGTTCTCCTCGGAGAGGTGGCAGAGCCATACATGACGCAGATGCTCACGCATGTTGTTGGCGATGGCCTCGCCACAGAGGTTGTTGTTCAGATGACCGCTGCCGGAGACGATGCGGGTCTTCAGGTGTTGCGGATAAGGACCGTTCATGAGCATCTCCACATCGTGGTTGGCCTCGATGACGAGATAGTGTGCCCTGCCGATGCGAAAGGCAATCTCGTCGGTGACATGTCCCACGTCCGTGATGATGCAGAACACCACATCGCCGGCAACGATTTCATATCCTACGTTGTCGCTACTGTCGTGAGGCACCGTGAAGGGTGTCACCACGAAGGTTCCTACCTGAAGCGGCACACCTGGCTCGACATAGCGGCGAAGGTCGGCAGCCACCTTCTTGGCGACGCAGTAGTTGCGATCGATGCCCTCGTGGACGATGCGGGTGGCATAGACGGGCAGGTGCTGGTCGTTGCTGAGACTGCCTACGGACTTGATATGGTCAGCATGATCGTGGGTGATGAGTATGTGGTGAACGCGGGAGAGGCTCAGGCCGTAGTCCCTGAAGTGCTTCTTCAGCCCGCGAACGCCGACACCGGCATCTATGAGCAGGGCGTCGTCCTCGCTTTCCAGATAGTAGCAGTTACCACTGCTTCCGCTTCCCATTGAAATGAATTTCAACATCTATTTAATTTACGATTTAACTATTTACGATTTACTATTTATTTACGATTTGTACGATTTAACTATTTACGATTTACTATTTATTTACGATTTGACAATTTACGATTTACTATTTATTTACGATTTAACTATTTACGATTTACTATTTATTGTTATTTACTATTTGACAATTTACGATTTACTATTTATTTACGATTTAACTATTTATTGTAATTTATTTAAGTTTCGGTTGTTAACAAAAACCTTACGCAACGTAAGACATCCTCAGAGGCAAAAACCGACGCTTCGCTAAAAAACATTTTCTTAAACGAAATGCAAACCTTTATCCGGCCCACATCCGTTGCCCGCAGGCCCTCCTCCCCCTCGGGGAGGTCGGGAGAGGTTAACTGTTTTTTAGCCCGAAGGGCGGGGTTTTTGCCACCATGAAGACTGTGTTTTGGAACAAAACCGTACTGGACTTCAGGATTGTGCAAGAGCGTGCTCTTAAGCACAAAGACGGAAGGACAGTACGTTGGCCCGAAGGCCACAGACTTCATGAGTGGTGTTTTTTTTGTTTTTGTCTTTATCATATCAACTTCCGAAAGTTCAATAATTTGACTATTTGACAATTTAGAACGGCAGACCGACGGCAAAGTGGAAGGCATTGTCGCGACTGAACTTGGGATGGATGATCGGATAGTGCTCGTCACCCTCCTCGTAGGCGGGATTGATGGCTTTCATACCCAGGTCGAAACGCAGGATGAAGAAATCGAAGTTGAGACGAAGTCCCAAGCCGTAACTGACGGCCAGTTGGCTGGGCAGATTCTCGAAACGGAACTGCCCGCCTGGCTGTTCGGCATATTCGCGCAGCGTCCATATATTACCGGCATCGATGAAGAGGGCTCCGCTGAACTTCCAGAACAACTTGGTGCGGTACTCCACGTTGAGGTCGAGTTTCATGTCACCCGTCTGGTTGATGAAGTTGATGGTTCCGTCGCTCTCCTTGTATTTGCCAGGTCCCAGCGAGCGCACACTCCAGCCACGCACACTATTGGCACCACCCGAGAAGTAGCGCTTCTCGAACGGCAGCACATTGGAGTTGCCATAGGGATAGGCAATGCCCAAGCCGACATGGAACACCAGTTGGTTGGCAGGGTCTATCTGGAGCGTCTTGCTGATGTCGATGTCGCCCTTCACATACTGTGCAAAGGCGATGTTGAACAATCGGTAGTAGCCGTTCTCGTCCTGATTGGCATGGAAAATCTTGGAGCCTACCTGTAGCAGGTTGCCAGCCGTCTCGATGTTGGTCTTCAATGCCAGGTTGCCACGGGTGTAGGAATAGCCGAAGCCTATCTTGGTGATGAAGAGGTCTTCGTAGTTGTAGCGCAGGATGGCATTGCGTGTATAGTCGTTGTCCAGATAGTCGTGGGCGAAGGTCTCTGATATCCAAGGCATGAACACGTAGTTCAGGTCAAGCAGGTCCAACTGGTAGCGGCTGTTGCTGCCTGGATAGTTCCATCGGTAGCGCCATGCTGCCGAGAGCAGTCGGCGGTGGAACTCAGGACGGTTCTGCAAGTCGTAGAGCAGCGAGAGTTCGCTGGTGGCATTCAGGCGCTGACGCTGTTCGCGGCTGAAGAAGGGTGCGATGAGTCGCGGGAACTGCAGGCGTGTCTGGACACTATACTCCACGAAGTCCTGATTGGAATAGCCTTCCAGTCCGCGTATGGCCTCATAGGCTCCACGCAGTTCCACCGAGAACACCTCGCTGCCTCGGAAGAGGTTGCGGTTCTGGTAGGTCAGGGATGCTGCGGCTCCCAGGTCGCCAGCCGTGTTGGTGCCTTCTGGCTGGAAACTGATGGTTGACGGTTTGCTGGCCAGCAGGCGGATGTCGCAGTCGAGCGAGTCGCTGCCAGGCACCTGCTGCATGAGGATGTTGGTGTATTTCACGGCCTGGAGCCTTCCGAAGTGGTTATAGGTGTTCTGCAGTCCCGAGGAGCGATAAGGCTCGCCTGTGTTCATGTGGGTACACTCCTGCAGCACATGGCGACGCAGATGGATGCGGTCGTCAAGCGGGTCGCCGCTGCCGTAGGTCACGTTTCGCATCCAGAAGCGGGTGTGCAGGGTGTCCGGCTGCTCGTTGCGATGGACCAGTCCCAGACGGAGCGTGAGGTCAATGAGTCGCGAACTGGCCATCGTGTCGGCCTGATAGGTGATGTATTCCTTGTGGAAACGGTAGTAGCCGTTGTCGGTCAGGATGTTGGTGATACGCTTGCGCTCGGCATCGAGCATCGACACGTCGAACTTCATGCCTTCGGTCAGCAGGCTATGGCTGTCGGCATCGTCCAAGATGCGTGCGATGCTGTCGTCGGCTATCTCCTGACGGATGGCGTGGATGAAGTATGGCTCGCCTGGCCTGAGCCGATAGACGATGTTGACCTTCTTGCCATTGAAAACCTGTTCCATATCGACCCGGGCATTGAGATAGCCCTCGTTGCGCAGTTCCTGTTGCAGGTCGGCGCAGGTTGTTGCGGCTTTTGCACTATCGAAGATGACCGGTGCCTCGCCCATGGAGCGCAGGGTGCGGTTGATCCATTTCGTTGAGTCGCGTCCGGAAAGCGAATAGGTGGCCAGGGGGAGTTTGAACAGGGAGAACCAACGGCGGTTGGGGTTCTGACGCACATAGTTGCGAAGGTTGGAAGTGTTCACATCGTCATAGTCGCCCACGGTCTTCACCTTGACGCTGTTGAGCAAATACTCACCATCAGGCACGTATTTGGTGGAGGAACAGGAAGCCAGAACGGCTGCCAGTCCCACCGTCAGGAAGACGATATAAAACACTTTTCGCATAATCACGTGCAAAGATAGCGATTTTTTTTGTATCTTTGCACCATGTTAAGCAAAAATCAAATAAAATATGTTCGTCAACTGGAACAGAAGAAGTTCCGCAAACGTGACGGCGTTTTCGTGGCAGAGGGTCCGAAGGTGGTAGGCGACCTGCTTCGCGCAGGCTTCGAACCTGTCCAGTTGTTCGCCATCAGGGAATGGGCGAATGAGGGACAGAGGGTGCAGGAGGTGACTGACGAGGAACTACGCAAGATCAGTTTCCTGCAGCATCCGCAACAGGTGCTGGCAGTATTCAGGATGCCAGAAACACCGACGGTTGTTCAACCTGTAGGGAAAGACCTCTACCTGGCTCTCGACGGCGTGCAAGACCCTGGCAACTTGGGGACTATCATCCGCATTGCCGACTGGTTCGGCATCGGTACTATCTATTGCTCGGAGGACACGGCAGACGCCTGGAATCCGAAGGTTGTGCAGGCCACGATGGGCAGCATCGCACGCGTGAACATTATATATACTTCTCTTGAGGATCTCATCCAGAAGGCACAGGTGCCTGTCTATGGCACCTTGCTCGACGGGCATAATATCTACGAAGAGACGCTCACACCGGAAGGCATCATCGTGATGGGTAACGAAGGTAACGGCATCTCACAGCCTATCCGCCAACTGATCACCCGCAGGCTGCTGATACCGCAATACCATGAGGGACCGGAGAGTCTGAACGTAGCCATTGCTACGGCCATCACCTGTTCGGAATTCAGGCGGAGAGGATAGGAAACTAAAGAACGTGTTGCAGGAGGACGGCATCGTGATAGTTGGTGCCGTCGAACAGCCAGTCGGTCAACGTGCCGGTCTGGCTGTAACCTAATGTATGGAAGAGGTGGAGGCAATGGGTATTGTCGCTGGCGATGACGGCATAGACCTGATGCAGGTGAAGAGTCGCCTTGGCATAGTGATGCAGGGCCTCCATAGCAGCACGCGCATACCCTTTATGCCGCTGGTTGTCCATGATGACGAGACCTATCTCGGCCCGCAGGTGCTTGGGATCGAAAGTCGTCAGGTCGGCCATTCCCACCGTCTCACCAGCCTCGTTCTCAACCATCAGGCGCACTTGCTTATCAGTATAGATGTCGCCAGTGGACTGGCAGATGAAGTCGCGCAGCACATAGCGTGAATAGGGCACGTTGGTGATGCCTATAGGCCAGAGCGACTCATTGTTCTCCATGCTGTAGAGCGCATCGAGGTCTTCCGGTTCCATAGCACGCAGTCTGATGATGGGAGTTGTCGTCATTTTATTATCTCTTGTTGGGTGATGAGGATATGGTTTTTGGTACTATAGGTGCCTATCGATGAGTGGCCGTCTTTCTCTGCCCGCTTGATGACTTCGTCGAAAGAGAAGATGCCCAGATCATAGACCACACATTGCGAGGGGTCACCCTTGATAGTCTCGTTCTTCGTGTGGAAGGTGGCTGACAGGGCCTTGCGGCGTGCCAGCAGGCGACACTCCTTCAGCATGGCTTTGCCGCCCACAAAGACATATTCCGTGCTTCTGGGCTTGCTGACGATTCCCATACCCTTGCGGATGCGGTGGTGCCACATGTCCACGAGGGCTATCAAGGCCCGCATGTAGATGGCCATCTTGATGGGCAGGGTGATGAACAGGCTCAGGTGTCCGTAGTGCTTGCGGAAGAAGATCAGCATGGCCTGATAGAACACATGGACATAGCGGAAGGAGGATTTCTGGGTGGACTCGCCCTTATAGTGAACGATGTCGGCAGGCACGTACCAGTTCTCGTAGCCGCCTTTCAGGATGCGATAACTCAGGTCGATGTCCTCGCCGTACATGAAGAAGTCTTCATCAAGCAGTCCCACCTCATCGAGCACCTTGCGACGCAGCATGCAGAAGGCACCGCTCATCACGTCGATGCGTCCGGGCTGATCCCAGGACAGGTGACTCATGTAATAGCGGTTGGATATGCCCAGCATCTTCAGGAACGACACGTATGGTGTTGGCAGTCCTCGTCTGGACTCCATAGCCAGCGTGCCGTTGGCATTGTGCATGCGGCACCCCACTCCACCAGCCTTGGGATGTTCGTCCATGAAGGAAACGACCTGACTGATGGCATCCGTGCCGACAAAGGTATCGGGGTTCAGCAGGAGCACATACTCGCCCTGTGACTGCTTGATGGCCAGGTTGTTGGCACGTGCGAAACCCAGGTTGTGGTTGCTGTCGATGAGCGTGATAGACGAGCCGAAACATTTAGTCAGGTAGTCCACAGTACCGTCGTTCGAATGGTTGTCCACAACGATGATCTCGCAGTCAATGTCCTTCGTCGCCTGACGGACACTACGTATGCATTGCTCTACATAGTAGGGCACCCTGTAACTGACTATGATAACGCTCAGTTTCATTTGTCTTCTGTGACTTCGGCCTCACAACGCCCCTTGGTAGGAACGATGAACGGCAGTATCAGTAAGAGAATGACGGCAAGCCAGCCGTGAGTCGGCTCTTCTTCAAACAGATAGTAGAAGAGAATATTGAAAACCAGCAGGTCGCCAATCATCACCATGCGGATGAGTCCCCACTTGAGCAATGCCGGTGCCTTGCGTGTATGCAGATCGCGCGCGATACCTTTGAACTTGAATAGCCGGAGTGAAAATGGTATGGTGGCGAGGGTGAGCAGTATGAACACGCTGGTGGTGGTGAAACGCGTCTCATCGCTCACGTGGAGCACAGGCATCGACTCCGGCAGGAACGTGTACATCAGATAGAGACCTGCTGAGACGAGGCACAGCAGGACAAAGACGGTCATCAGTATTTGTTGGGTTCTTTTCATAACATTCTCTTTTTTTCATTTACTATTTGACAATTTACTATTTACTATTTATTTACTATGGAATGATTGGATTATTTCATCTACGCTTCGGCCACCTGTAAATTGGTAAATAGCCAAATCGTAAATAAATCGTAAATTGTAAATCGTTAAATCGTAAATCATAAGACTTCAGAAAGTTGTATTATTTGTTCTCAAACGGCGTCCTGTTCAGAATGGAACGTCCCAACGTCACCTCGTCAGTATATTCCAGTTCGTTTCCTACGGAGATGCCTCTGGCAATGATAGTGACCTTGACATCGAAGGGTGCCAGTTTGCGGAAAATATAGAAGGCCGTCGTGTCACCCTCCATTGTGGTGCTCAGGGCCAGGATTACCTCTTTCACGTCACCTGCCTCGACACGTTGTGCCAACGAACTGATTTCCAGATCACCAGGGCCTATGCCGTCCATTGGGGAGATGAGTCCTCCCAGCACATGATACAGTCCGTGAAACTGCTGCGTGTTCTCTATGGCCATCACGTCCTGTATGTTTTCCACGACACAGATCGTGGTACTGTCACGTCGGGCATCCGAGCAGATGGGGCAGACTTCCTGATCGCTTATATTGTGGCAGACCTTGCAGAACTTCACCTCACGCTTCATCGTGGCAATAGCGTCGGCAAACTGTTTCACGTCTGCCTGCTCCTGACGAAGCATGTGGAGCACCAGGCGCAGAGCGGTCTTTCGCCCTATGCCAGGCAGTTTGGAGAACTCCTGTACTGCCCGTTCCAGTAGTCGTGAGGGATATGTCTGCTGCATGTCAACTATATCATTTCCGACAGTTCGAGCCATCTCATCGATTTCTCGTCCAGTTCGTCGTTCAACACGGGAAGACGCTTGCTCAGTTCGGTGATTTTCTCCACGGAGATGGTGCCTGAACTGAGGGCATCCTCTATCTGTTTCTTCTCGGCCTCCAACGCGGCGATGTCCTTCTCCAATTGCTCAAACTCGCGTTTCTCCTTGTAGGACATGCGCCGACGGTCACTAGAATCTCTATTGTCTCTAGTATCTCTAGAATTTCTAGAGTCTCTAGATTCTCTAGAATCTCTAGGCTCTCTAGACTCTTCCATTGAAGCCCACTCCCGATACTGCGTGTAGTTCCCAGGGAAGTCCTTCACCTCGCCTTGACCTTTGAACACTAGCAGGTGGTCCACCACCTTGTCCATGAAGTAGCGGTCGTGGCTGACCACAATGACGCATCCAGGGAAGTCCTGCAGGTATTCCTCCAGAATCTGCAGGGTGACGATGTCGAGGTCGTTGGTAGGCTCGTCAAGCACGAGGAAGTTGGGATTGCGCATCAGCACGGTGCAGAGGTATAGTTTGCGCCGTTCACCGCCTGACAGTTTGTACACGTAGTTGTGCTGCTGCTCAGGGGTGAAGAGGAAGTGCTGCAGGAACTGCGATGCCGAGAGGTGGCGTCCGCTACCCAAGTCCACATATTCGGCAATGTCGCGCACGGCATCGATGACCTTCATCTGTTCGTCGAATTTCATGCCGTCCTGCGAGAAGTAGCCGAAGCGCACGGTATCGCCGATGACGATATGTCCCTCGTCAGGCTGTAGTTCGCCCAGCAGCATCTTGAGGAAGGTTGTCTTGCCAGTACCGTTGTTGCCCACAATGCCCATCTTCTCGAATCGGGAGAAATTGTAGTAGAAGTCCTTCAGGATGACACAGGTGTCATTACTCATTTCTTGCGTCCCTTCGGTAGCAAGCGACCGTAGGTCGAGCGCTCCTTTCTCATTTCTCATTTGGCCGAAGGCCTTCGATATGTACTGGCATTCGAAAATCTTCGAGCCAATATAGACGTTGGAAGCCTTCAGGCGGATGGCTCTCTCCTCGATGCGTGCCTTAGCCACGCGCTCCAGTTCGTAAAAAGCATCCTCACGGTATTTCGCCTTGTGTCCACGTGCCTGCGGCATACGGCGCATCCATTCCAGTTCCGTGCGATAGAGGTTGTTGGCACGTGCTATCTCGGCCCTGCGGTTGTCAATGCGCTCCTGGCGTTTCTCCAGATAGTAGGAATAGTTGCCGCGATAGGTATAGATGGTGCGGTCGTCCAGTTCGAGGATGACGGAGCACACACGGTCCAGGAAGTAGCGGTCGTGGGTGACCATGAGTAGCGTCTTATGGCCTCGGTTGAGGAAGCCCTCAAGCCACTCAATCATTTCCAGGTCAAGGTGGTTGGTAGGCTCGTCGAGTATCAGCAAGTCGGGTTCGGTGATGAGCACATTGGCCAGGGCCACACGCTTCTGTTGACCGCCGCTGAGTTGTCCCATGGGCTGGTATAGGTCGCGTATCTTCAGTTGGGTGAGTATCTGCTTGGCCTTGAGAATTTTCTCTTCGTTGCCCTCATGGTTGAAACAGGCATCGAGCACAGAGTCAGAGGCGTTGAAGCGGGGTGTCTGTTCCAGGAAGCCAACCTTCAGATCGCGCCTGAAAACAATATCGCCGCTGTCATAGCTCTCCTTGCCGGAGAGTATTGACAGCAGCGTCGATTTTCCCGTACCGTTCTTGGCTATCAGACCAACCTTCTGTCCTTCTGCAATGGAAAAACTGATGTCTTCAAACAACATCAGCGCCCCAAACGACTTAGTCAGGTTCTGAACGTCAAGATATGGTATTTCACGGGCCATTTATTCCTTCAACGACTGATTAACCTTTTCTATATAGCCGAGCACCTCGTCCCTACCCTCGCCTTTCTCTGCCGAGGTGACGAAATATGGCGGCATCTCCTCCCAGGTCTCCAGCATCCGCTGGACGTAGGCATCCACGTTCTGGCGCACCTTCGAGGCTGATAGTTTGTCTGACTTGGTGAATACGATGGAGAAAGGTACGCTTGACACACCCAGCCACTCCATGAACTCGAGGTCTATCTTCTGCGGTTCCAGTCGGATGTCAATCAGTACGAATACGTTCACCAATTGCTCACGCGACAGGATATAACCGCGAATCATCTGGTCCAGTTTTGCCACCTCGCTCTTCGAGCGCTTGGCAAAGCCGTAGCCGGGCAGGTCTACCAGATACCACTCACGGTTGATGATAAAGTGGTTGATGAGCAGCGTCTTGCCTGGTGTGGACGACGTCTTTGCCAGTTTCTTGTTGCGGCACAGCATGTTGATGAGGCTAGACTTGCCCACGTTTGAGCGGCCGATGAAGGCATATTCGGGCTTATTGTCACGTGGACACATCGCCACGTTGGGGGCTGACAAAGTAAACTCTGCGTTCTTGATTTCCATCGTTGTTCGTCTTTATTATCTGATTCTGTCCAGCGAGCGCACAAGTTTCTCATCCTTTATGATACGCTTGCGTGCCAGGAACCAGAAGATGATGGCAACGGCAGTAAGCACCATGGGCCAGGTGAACTGCAACTGTCCTTGGAGTTTATGTTGATAGAAGCCGATGGCTATATAATATACCACGCCCAGTCCCATCAATGCCGTACACAGGTTGGCCTGCAGGGGACGGCGCTGGTAGAGGAAGATGGTGCCCAGCGAGCCTACCGCCATGATAATCGACAGTATCCAGATGTAGGGTACCTCAACATGCAATGCCGCCTGCACACCAGTGCAAACGGCAGCAATCAGTAGGAAGACGGTCTGTATGCGCTGAATCATAACTCTGCCGTCTGCTGTGGCTCCTTTGAAGGATCACGGTAGTACACTTTACCCTCGATGAATTCCTGTGTGGCAAGCAGCGTGGGCTTGGGCAGTTTCTCGTAGTAGCGTGAGATCTCTATCTGCTCGCGATTCTCGAACACTTCCTCGAGAGAATCGTTATAACTGGCAAACTCTGCCAGTTTCTTCGACAGGTCTTCCTTTATCTGCACAGAAATCTGGTTGGCGCGTTTGGCAATGATCGACACGCTCTCATAGATGTTGCCTGTCTCATCGCACAAGTCCATAATGTTACGAGTCACGGTGTTTACCGGTGCTTTTGATTTCTTGTAATCCATTGTGATATTAAAAATTTGTTCTTATGATTTTATTCTTTGGTGTATTTCTTGCATTTGGTGATGAACTTCTGAGCCAGTTCGCAGTTCTTCGATTCTGGATACTCGTTCAGGAAGCCGTAGCACTCGTCCTCGGCATCACGATAGCGGTCTGCGCGCTTGTCTTCGCTGGAGTTCTCGGCCAGTTGGAACTTGCTCTTCATGATCAGCAGCGCGAAGTCCTCACGGTTTCTCATGAAGGGATAGGTCTTCAGGGCATTCTGGGCCACGATGATGCTCGACGAGTAGTTGCTTTCGCTGTTCGAGTTGATATTGCCGAAATAGCCTCCCAGGTTATAGTAGAGTTGGGCTGACAGCAGTTCTTTCTGCACCAGTTTGTCCTGAAGGTCGAACAAGCGGCTCTGAGCCACGGGACGGAGTTCCGACTGGGGGTAGAAGTCCAGGAACTGCTGGAAGGCGGCAATAGCACCCAGCGTCGGAGTCTGGTCCAGACGTGGCTCTGGGGCACTCTCAAAGAGAGCCTGGCCATCGTAGAACATGGCCACCTCGGCATAGTCACCCTTGGGATAGGTCTTGTAGTACTTCTTGAAAGTCTCTGAGGCCACATCGTAGTCTCTGTTCATGAATTCCGACATGGCCAGCATATAGAGCGACTCCTGAGCCTCGTCGGTACCTTTCTTCAGGGTGATCATCTCACGCAGAAGGGTCTCCGCGTGACTGTATTTTCCCTCGGCAAAACTTTGCTTGGCAAATTCGTAGCGGTAGTCATAGTCCGTTGACTTGAGAACCTTGTTGAATTCACCTGCGCAACTGCTCAAAATGACCGAGCAGAACAGCAATATGACGTAGTTTTTCATTACCTTTTCAATATTTAGCGTGCAAAATTACTCATTTTCAGCCAAAAAACAAAGACTTTATATATTTTTTAACCGCAAAAGGCTCATATTTTACAGATTATTCGTAATTTTGCACCTCACGATGAAATTCAAACTCACTTCCAAATACCAACCGACAGGCGATCAGCCAGAAGCCATACGCCAACTGACTGATGGCGTCATGCGTGGCGACCGCTCACAGGTTCTGCTGGGCGTCACCGGCTCCGGCAAGACGTTCACGATGGCCAATGTCATTGCCAACGTCAACCGTCCTACCCTCATTCTGAGCCACAATAAGACGCTGGCGGCTCAACTCTACGAAGAGATGAAGGGCTTTTTTCCTGAGAATGCCGTCGAGTATTATGTCAGTTATTATGACTACTACCAGCCTGAGGCATATTTGCCCAGTAGCGACACCTACATAGAAAAAGACCTTGCCATTAACGAGGAGATAGACCGCCTTCGACTGTCTGCCGTAAGTTCTTTATTGTCAGGAAGAAAAGATGTTATTGTTGTATCATCTGTTTCATGTATCTACGGTATGGGAAGCCCTAATGCTCTTTCTGACAACATCATTGAAATCAGACAAGGACAGTCGATGGACCGCAACGTATTGTTAAGAAAATTGGTGCAATCGCTCTATGTGCGCAACGACCTGACGCTCGAACGTGGCAACTTCCGGGTCAAGGGCGACACCATCGATATCTACATGGCCTACAACGAGATGATTCTCCGCGTGATGTTCTGGGACGATGAGATTGACGCCATCGAGGAATTGGATCCAGTCACCCTTGTCTGTCTGGGGCGTCGTGCCGAGTACAAACTCTATCCGGCCAACCTCTTCATGACGACGCAGGAGCAGACCAACAAGGCTATTCACGACATTCAGGACGACCTGGTCAAACAGGTGGAATTCTTTGAAGAACTTGGTGACGGCATCAAGGCACAGCGCATCAAAGAGCGTGTGGAGTACGACATGGAGATGATAAAGGAACTGGGCCATTGCTCCGGCATTGAGAACTATTCACGCTATTTTGACGGCCGCCAGCCTGGCGAACGGCCATACTGCCTACTAGACTATTTCCCTGACGACTTCCTCCTGTTCATCGACGAGAGCCACGTCAGCGTGCCCCAGATTGGTGGCATGTACGGCGGTGACAGGGCCCGCAAGACCAACCTCGTGGAATATGGCTTCCGTCTGCCTGCTGCCTTCGACAACCGCCCCCTCACGTTCGAGGAGTTCCAGAAGGAGGTCCACCAGGTCATCTATGTCTCTGCCACCCCTGCCGATTTCGAACTGCAGGAGGCCGATGGCGTCGTAGTAGAGCAGGTTATACGTCCTACAGGCCTTCTTGATCCTGAGATTGAGGTTCGTCCCAGCGAAAATCAGATTGACGACCTGCTTGAGGAGATCAATATCCGCATTGAGCGCAAGGAGCGCACGCTGGTTACCACGCTCACCAAGCGGATGGCTGAGGAACTATCAGAGTACCTATTGAACCACGGCGTACAGACGGCCTACATCCACAGCGACGTGGCGACGCTCGAACGCGTGAAGATACTCGAAGAACTGCGCAATGGCGTCTACGACGTGCTGGTGGGGGTCAACCTGCTTCGCGAAGGTCTCGACCTGCCAGAGGTGTCGCTGGTTGCCATTCTCGATGCCGATAAGGAGGGATTCCTGCGTAGCCGCCGTTCGCTGGTGCAGACGGCTGGCCGTGCAGCCCGCAATGTCAACGGGCGTGTCATCATGTATGCCGACAACATCACGGCATCCATGCAACTGACCATCGATGAGACTCAGCGCCGACGCATGAAACAGATGGCTTATAACGAGGCCCACGGCATTACCCCGACGCAGATTGTCAAGACCCTCAAGCAGAGCACGCTCAGCCAAAGCGACCGTCCTGACATCAAGGAACTCTCCGCCAGTCTCTCTCCACTCTCCTCTGCCTCCAACATGGCTGCCGATCCTATCGTTGAGCACATGACGCGTCCTCAGTTAGAGAAACTTATCGCCGAGACCACGCGACGCATGAAGGAGGCTGCCAAGCAACTTGATTTCCTACAGGCCGCCCAGTACCGTGATGAAATCATCCGCATGCAGCAGGAACTGGAACTCAAGGAGTAATCACCATCCACCATCAACTAAAGAAATGCCTCGGACGGGTCATCCGAATGCCTCCTACGCCCCACGCGGATGCTTTGCACCAAACAAAGGAATGCTTCCTTAGGGGGGTAAGGAAGCATTCGGATGGGAGATGCAAGGCATTTGGATGGGAGATGCAAGGCATTCGGACCAACAAGAGCCTAAAACCTTGTGTCCGGTGCTCGTCGATTTAGTCGACGAGTCCCAAGCCTACTACGACAGGAAGCCGAGGAGGGCACCGGCGGCTACTGCCGAACCAATGACACCAGCCACATTGGGACCCATGGCGTGCATGAGCAGGAAGTTGTGGCGGTCGTACTCCAGGCCGAGGTTGTTGGAGATGCGCGCAGCCATAGGCACGGCACTCACACCGGCATTGCCGATAAGCGGGTTCAACTTCTTGTCCTTCGGCAAAAAGAGGTTCATCAACTTGACGAAGCAGACACCGCTGGCGGTGGCTACGGCAAAGGCGAAGGCACCGATGGCGAAGATGAAGACGGTGTTCCAGGTGAGGAACTCGCTGGCCTGCGTAGAGCAACCTACGGTGAGGCCCAAGAGCACCACCACGATGTCGTTGAGTGCGTTGCCTGCAGTCTTGGCCAGACGAGTGGTCTTGCCACTCTCCTTGAGCAGGTTGCCGAAGAAGAGCATGCCAAGCAGAGGCAGGGCCGAGGGGACGATGAAGGTGGTGATGAGCAGGCCGATGATGGGGAACAGGATGCGCTCTGTCTGGCTGACCTGGCGCGAGGGCTTCATCTTGATGACACGCTCCTTCTTGGTGGTGAGCAGACGCATCAACGGGGGTTGGATGAGCGGCACAAGAGCCATGTAACTATAGGCGCAGACGGCGATGGCTCCCATCAGGTTGGGCGACAACTTGGACGAGAGGAAGATAGCCGTGGGTCCGTCGGCACCACCGATGATGGCGATACCGGCAGCCTGGTCAGGCTCAAAACCGAAGGCAAGGGCCAGCATGTAGGCGCCGAAGATGCCGAACTGGGCGGCAGCGCCGATGAGCATCAACTTGGGATTGGCCAGCAGGGCCGAGAAGTCGGTCATCGCACCGATGCCGAGGAAAATGAGCGGCGGGTACCACCCCTGGCGCACGCCCTGATAGAAAATGTTGAGCACCGAGTTGTCCTCATAGAGACCAATCTCCAGTCCGGCATCGGCACGGAAGGGGATGTTGCCCAGGATGATGCCCAGTCCGATGGGCACAAGCAGGAGCGGCTCGAAGTCTTTCTTGATGGCCAGATAGATGAAGACGGCTCCTACGGCTATCATGATCAGGTTGGGCACCGTGGCATTGGCAAAGCCGGTATAGGTGAGGAACTCGTTGAAATTATTTGCTATGAATTCAAACATAACTTTCAATTTTCAATTGTCAATTATCAATTGTCAATTATCAATTACCCTATGGTGATCAGCACGGAACCCTCCATCACCGTGTCGCCTGGCTTGACCAAGATGGACGTGACCTGTCCTGCGGCCTCGGCCTCGATGTTGTTCTGCATCTTCATGGCCTCGAGAACCAGCACGGTTTCGCCAATGCCGACCTGCTGGCCCAACTGAACACGGACGTCGGTAATGGTGCCTGGCAGAGGAGCCTTGAGCGCCACACCGGCTCCGGCAGGAGCGGCTGGCTTGGCAGGCTGCGGCTGTTGTACAGGAGCCTGTACGGGTTTGGCAGGAGCAGGCTGCGGGGGCTGCACCTTGGGATTGTTCATCGTGGGGTGCTTGGCCGCATTGATGGGCTTCTGCAGTTCTATCTCAAACGGTATGCCGTTGACATTCACTTTGGCGATGTTGCCTTCTACTTCGGCGATTTCTACTTCGTAGTCAACGCCCTTTACTTTATACTGGTACTTATTCATTATTTTAAGTGAATAGTGAAGAGTGAAAAGTGAAAAATTTGCTTCCGCACTTCCTACATCTTCATGATTATTTGTTTTTTATGAACAGCGGTAGCAAATTATTCACTGTTCACTTTTACCTTTTACTTTAACTCCGGTGTTGTGGGTATGCGTGGGCCTTTAGGGGCAGAGGGCAGGAAGGGATCGTGCAGATGGGTCATCTGCGAGTACTCGTCGTCCCAGCCGGTATCCTTGGGCTTGATGGTGATGACGCCGCTCTCCACATCGTGCACATCGTCCTCGTACTGGCGCAAGGCCATGCCGATGACAGCCATGTAGACCTCCATGTCGATGCCACGCTTGTCGAGGCCCTCCTGGAGGATGTTGCTGGTCTTGTGACCAATCTCGGCTGCCGTCTCAACGGTCTTGGTGATAGGCTTGATGGGCTGTGTGTTGGCCACCTTCTTAGCCGTTTCGATATGGCGCATCACAATGCCGAAGAGGGTGAAGAACAGCCAGAGCACAGCCAGACAGAGGAACACGATGCCCATAGCCATCAGGGCCATGGCAAAGCCGTGAGGGTCGTTCTCTTTGAACAACTCGATTTTTCCCTTGGCAGCGTTGGTCTGAACCTTGTTGTCGTGACCAGGAGTTCCATCCCCCACTCCACACACCGTCCACTGGCCGTTGATGCGGGCATAGGATTCATTAGCGCTGAGCACAGGCACCGTGACGGAGTCGATGAGATCGACGCCATTGGCATTGTAGAGCGCCACGAACAGCGACTGGGTGCTGTCGACAGGCAGAGAGAGGTGCAGTTTGCCTTGTGCAGGGTTGGAGTTGCAGAAGAGTAGCAGGTAGTGGCGCGCCCCCAAGTTAGTACGATCGTCGCCATTAGGGATGACATTCATCATGGCGATGCGCTGGGGGGCAGGCAACGATTTGTCGAGCACCCGACGGTCGGTGGTCAGGTACATGCCCCTCACGTTGTAGGTCGAGAACGACGTGTTGGCCAGTTCCACCCAGGCCTCACGATGTCCGTACTCGTCCTCGATGCTCGCCGTGTTGGCAGTCATGACTTCGTTGATGACGATGTTGCCGGCACCCTGGCCGAACACCGTCGTCACGCCAAGCAATGTCAACGAGACAAGCAATAGTCTTAAGTGAGTCATAATATAAATGTACGTGTATTATTATATAAGTTAATCTCAGAACAGGCTTCCGCAGAAGAACAGCACGATGAGTTGTGCCGTCAGGATGCGCAGGAACATGGCCAGCGGATAGACGGTAGAATAGCCTACGGCTGGTGCCTCCTTCGAGCAGATGCTGTTGGCATAGGCCAATGCGGGAGGATCGGTATAGGTGCCTGCCAGCATGCCGGCAATGGTGAAGTAGTTGAACTTCATGCGGCGTGCAATGGGGCCTATTATTAATATAGGTATAATGGTGATGAGGAAGCCCGTGAGCACATAGAGCATGCCATCGCCTTCGACTACCGTCGAGAAGAACGTCGCGCCAGCCTTGATACCAACAGAGGCCAGGAAGAGCACCAGGCCTATCTCGCGCAGCATCATGTTGGCCGAGGTGGTGGTGTAGGTCACCAGATGAATCTTATAACCATAGCGGCCAATGAGGATGGCGATGATGAGCGGACCGCCTGCAAGACCCAGTTTCACAGGGACAGGCATGCCTGGGATGGCGATAGGCAGCGAACCGAAGATGAGACCGAGGATGATGCCCACAAAGATGGTAGCAATGTTGGGCGCGTCGAGACGCTTGATGGAGTTACCCATCTTATGCGCCACACGGTCAACGGCATCCTCAGGACCAACTACCATGATGCGGTCGCCCACCTGCAGGGGAAGTGTGCCAGAGGCAAAGAGATCCATGCCATGACGAGTGACACGCGTGACGTTCACACCATGAACGCTGGAGAAATGCATTGAAGCCAGCGTCTTGCCGTTGATCTTTGGGTTGGTAATAAGGATGCGCTTCGACACCAGCGGCTGATCCTGCTGCTCGAAGTCGATATCGAGTTTGGGTCCGATGAATGCCATGATAGCCTCCTGATCGGCCTCTGCACAGACAATGAGCATCTGGTCGCCAAGATGGAATACCGTATCGCGGTTGGGGATGCAGAGTTCGCCTTCATGCACCAGACGAGAGACCACGAAGTCGCGGTTCAGGAAGTCGTGGATCTGTAGCAGCGTCTTACCCTCCAGGTACTTGTTGCTCACCTCCAGGTGCATCTTGTAGGGCTTCTTGTTGGCATTGCCCTCCTCCATAGCAGCCAGTTCCTCTTCTTCCTTCTCCAGTTTCACGCGACATATATAGCGCACCAGGATGATGGCTCCGATGATGCCGAGGACACCAAGGGGATAGGCACAGGCATAAGCCGAGGCTATCATGGGGGCATCGTTGCCGAAGACGGACGTAAGGGCTTCGTTGGCAGCACCCAGACCAGGCGTGTTGGTTACGGCGCCATAGAGCGTGCCGACCATCATTGGCAGGTCATAGACCTGATGCTTGCCATAGAAGAAGATGAAATAGCAGGCGAACATCACGAGGATGTTCAACAGGATGGCCGATGCGGCGAGAGCGTTCATCTTGACGCCGGCTTTGCCGAAACTTTCGAAGAAGCCAGGACCCACCTGCAGACCGATCATAAAGACGAAGAGGATAAGGCCGAAGTCCTGAATGAAAGTCAGCGTTGACTCTGGCGCAGCAAAAGGCGACGCAGGACAATAGTACTTATAGAGATGACCTATCACAATGCCCGCAAAGAGCACGAAGGTGACACCAAGCGAAATGCCGAAAACCTTGATCTTGCCAAGATAGACACCTATGGCAATCACAATGGCATAAAGGAGCGCGATATGGGCTACCGACTCGGTGTTGGAAAAAAGACTGACAAACCAATCCATTTTTGACTATTACTATTTAATGTTTTACTTCTTAAGAGCAGCAATCGACTCCTTGAGCGAGGCTATTTTCTCCTCAGCATCAGCCTGCTTCTTGCGCTCGAGGGCCACAACGGACTCAGGAGCATTCTGCACGAAACGCTCGTTGGAGAGTTTTTTCATCACACCCTGCAGGAATCCCTCCAGGTGCTTCAACTGAGCCTCCAACTTCTCGATCTCTGCAGTCACGTCGATGAGGTCGCCCAGGGGAACAGCGAACTCGTCGGTATCGACCATGAAGGCTGAAGCCGTGGCATCTTTCTGTTCCACTACGCAGATTGCATCGAGGTTGCCCATCTTCATGATGACAGGGTTGTAAGCCTCAAACCTGTTCTGACCAACAGCCTGAAGCGTGAGTTTCTCCTTGGGAGCGATGTTCTTCTGACTGCGAACGGTGCGCACGCCAGAGACGACCTGCTTCACCTTCTCAATATCGTTGATCAACTTCAACTCATCGGCGATGGGGGCCTCAAGATCCAAACTGTCGCGCATGATGCTCTCACCATCCTTGCGCTCGTAGAGGGCCTGCCACAACTCCTCAGTAATAAACGGCATGAAAGGATGCAGCATCTTCAACAGCAACTCAAAGAAGTAGAGTGTGTCCTTATAGGTCTGAATGTCGATGGGCTGCTGCTTGCCATCCTGATAAGCAGGCTTGATCATCTCGAGATACCACTGTGAGAACTCGTCCCAGAAGAGTTTATAGACCGTCATCAGGGCATCGTTGATGCGATACTTCGAGAAGTGATCCTTCAGTTCCTCATTGGCCTGCTTGATGCGGGCTGCCATCCAGACAACGGCAAACTTATTGGTCACAGGCATCTCTTCTTCAGACACCTGCCAACCCTTCACAAGACGGAAGGCATTCCATATCTTGTTGTTGAAGTTGCGGCCTTGCTCGCAGAGGGCCTCGTCGAAGAGGATGTCGTTGCCGGCAGGGGCTGAGAGCATCATACCCATGCGCACGCCATCGGCACCAAACTTCTCGATCAGTTCAATGGGGTCAGGACTATTGCCGAGGCTCTTTGACATCTTCCTGCCTAACTTATCACGGACAATACCCGTGAAGTAGACATTCTTGAAGGGGAACTTGCCCATGTATTCCTCGCCAGCCATGATCATGCGGGCCACCCAGAAGAAAATGATGTCTGGGCCCGTCACCAAATCGCTGGTGGGATAGTAGTACTTGATCTCCTCGTTGCCAGGATTGTTGATGCCGTCGAACAGCGAGACAGGCCAGAGCCATGAAGAGAACCAGGTGTCGAGCGCATCCTCGTCCTGACGCAGGTCGCTTAACTGCAGGTTGGCATTACCACTTGCCTTGCGTGCCAGTTCGAGAGCCTCTTCAGCGGTCTCTGCGACAACAAACTTCTCTGTGCCCTCTGTCTTCTCGGTGTCCTCTGTGCCATAGTAATATGCGGGAATGCGGTGTCCCCACCACAGTTGGCGCGAGATACACCAGTCCTGAATGTTCTCCAGCCAGTTCTTATAGGTGTTGACATATTTCTGAGGATAGAAATGCATCTCGCCATTGAGTACGGGCGGCAGGGCAATATCCGCAAAATGCTGCATGGACAGGAACCATTGCATAGAGAGACGCGGCTCGATAGCCGTATCGGGGTTGCGCTCTGAATAGCCCACCTTGTTGACATAATCCTCAATCTTCTCCATCAAACCGGCTTCCTGCAGGTCCTTGGCAATCTGCTTGCGGCACTCCATACGGTCCATTCCGACGTAGATTGGACTCTGCTCAGAGATGGTACCATCCGCATTGAAGATGTCGATGGTCTCCAGGTTATGGGTCTTGCCCAGCATATAGTCGTTGGTGTCATGGGCAGGTGTCACCTTCAGACAGCCTGTACCGAACTCGATATCCACATAGCGGTCCTCGATGACGGGGATGACACGACCAACGAGAGGCACAATCACCTTGCGGCCCTTCAGCCACTGGTTCTTGGGATCCTTGGGGTTAATACACATAGCGGTATCGCCCATGATGGTCTCAGGACGGGTGGTGGCGACAACGGCATAGTAGCCCTTCTCGTCCTTGTGGATGATGTTACCTTCGGTCTCCAGAGCTTCTAGGTTATCTAGATTTTCTAGATCAGCCACGTAGTACTTCAGATGGAACAGATGGCTCTGCTCTTCCCTGTAGATAACCTCCTCGGTGGAGAGGGCCGTCAATGCCTTGGGGTCCCAGTTGACCATGCGCAGGCCACGATAGATGTAACCCTTGTTGTACAGATCGACGAAGACCTTGATAACACTCTTCGAACGCTTCTCGTCCATGGTGAAGGCGGTGCGGTCCCAGTCGCACGATGCACCCAGACGGCGCAACTGCTTCAAGATGATGCCACCGTGTTCGTCGGTCCAGTCCCAGGCATGCTTGAGGAACTCCTCACGGGTCAGGTCGTGCTTCTTGATGCCCTGTTCGGCCAGACGCTTCACCACCTTTGCCTCGGTGGCTATAGAAGCATGGTCGGTACCTGGCACCCAGCACGCATTCTTGCCCTCCATGCGGGCACGACGTACCAAGATGTCCTGAATCGTGTTGTTGAGCATGTGTCCCATGTGGAGCACACCTGTCACATTGGGGGGAGGAATAACGATGGTGTACGGTTCGCGACCATCGGGTTTTGAACTGAACAGTTTCTTATCGAGCCAATACTGATACCATTTACCTTCGACCTCTTTAGGGTCATATTTGCTTGCAATTTCCATACCTATTTAATAAATGCTTTCTCTTCTTACAGCGTGCAAAGGTACTAATTATTTCTGAAACAAGAAAATTTAGGCCCTCTTTTTTGGAATAATAGTACATGCATTTGGCTATTTCAAAAAAAAAACATACCTTTGCACTTGTATTAAAAAGATATCTGATAGAAAATGCATACAAGAAAAGAACAAATGCGTGCTTTCGGCCGACTGCTCGACGTGCTGGACGAGTTGCGCGCAAAGTGCCCTTGGGATAAGAAACAGACGATAGAAAGTCTCAGGCCAAACACCATTGAGGAGACCTTTGAACTCTGCGATTCCATCATGAAGAACGACCAGCATGAGATGATGAAGGAATTAGGCGATGTACTGATGCACACCTGTTTTTATGCGATGATTGCCAGGGAACAGGGCCTGTACGATATTGCAGACGTGCTGAATACGGAGACTGATAAACTGATATTCCGTCATCCGCACATCTATCATCCCTCGCAGGTGGGTGCACCAGAGCCCAAGCCCCTGCCCTATGGCGAAGACCAGAACGGGCGCGAGTTCTCAAATGCTGAGACGGCAGACCAGGTGCTGAAGAACTGGGAGCAGATCAAACTGAAAGAGAAAGACGGCAACAAATCGGTGCTCTCAGGCGTACCATCCTCCCTACCCTCGCTCATCAAGGCATACCGCATACAGGACAAAGCCCGCAATGTGGGATTCGACTGGGAGAAGAAAGAAGACGTGTGGGCAAAGGTGCATGAAGAACTGAAAGAACTGGAAGTCGAACTGGACCGTGAGGACAAAGAGCGCTCTGAGGCCGAACTGGGCGACTTCCTGTTTGCTGTCATCAACGCAGCCAGGCTGTATCACCTGAATCCGGACAACGCGCTGGAGCGCACCAACCAGAAGTTCATTTCACGCTTCAACTATATCGAAGAGCACAGTATCAAGGCTGGTCGTCCACTTACGGAGATGACGCTGGAAGAAATGGATGCACTCTGGAATGAGGCCAAGAAAAAAGAAAATAATCAATAAACATAATAGTAGAAAATGAAAAAAACAATCCTTGCATTAGCAACAGTCACAGTCTTGCTGACAAGTTGTGGTAGCGGAGAACGGAGAGTGCCTTTCGAGGAAGTCAATGTCGACTATGTCTTGAAGGACACCACTATCTACGGACTTTGTGGAGGCGGGTCTGCCATGAATACGCTTGAGTTGATTACTGATGGTGGCGACACCCTCATAATCAGCCTCGACAAATCTCATGACATGAAAACAATTTACGGCGGATATGCCGTAGGCGACGAGTTGGCTGTCATCGCCAATAGCGACTCCACTTCGGCTCTGATGGTCATCAACAAGTCGGCACTCTTAGGCAACTGGGTTATGCCCAATCCCATCGACGGCAGTTCAGACACAGGCATCAGTCTCTTGAAAGGAGGAACAGCCGAAAGCATCGACCAGAGCAGCATCGTGTATAAGTCATGGAGACTATTTAACGGACAACTGCAAATCACGGCCACCCGTAATGACGGTATCGACATGGAGGAGATTTTTGTATACAGAATCAAGGAACTGACCGACAATACACTGGTGCTTGTCGATGGCGATGACGATGTCATGGAATATGAGCGTCAGTCTCTTGAGGTAGAAGACGATCTGGGTATTGAACTTGACTGGGGAGACGAACAAGACTATAGGATATAATGGAGACATTCAGGGTTCATATATTAGGTTGTGGGTCGGCTCTGCCTACCATGCAACACATGCCATCCATGCAGGTCGTGGAATGCCGCGGAAAGTTATATATGGTGGATTGCGGCGAAGGGGCACAGATTCAGATGCGCCGCTCCTCGTTGTCATTCGACAAACTGGGACATATCTTCATCAGCCACTTGCATGGTGACCATTGCTTCGGACTCATTGGACTCATCAGTACAATGGGACTACTGGGACGAACGGCGACGCTACACATCCATGCCCCAGGAGAAATGGAGTCCATGCTGAAGACACAACTCGACATGTTCTTCAATTATGACATTGGCTACAAGGTGGAGTTCCATGCTGTGGACACCCGCCTGCAACAGGTCATTTACGAAGACCGTTCACTCACGGTAGAGAGCATCCCCCTGGATCACCGCATGCCATGCTCAGGCTATCTGTTCAGGGAAAAGCCTCTGCTGCCTCACATACGACGTGACATGATTGAGATGTACAACATTCCCGTGTCGCAGATCAACAACATCAAGGCTGGGCAGGGATTCACGCTCGAGGACGGCACTGAGATACCCCATGAGCGACTGGTAACACCAGCAGACCCTCCCCGTTCCTATGCCTATTGTTCCGACACACGCTATATGCCCACACTTCATGAAATGGTGAGAGGCGTATCCACGTTGTATCACGAAAGCACCTATGCCAACGACAAGATAACGGGAGCAGAGAAATATTACCATTCCACCGCCCAACAGGCGGCTATGGTGGCACGCGATGCACAGGTCGGCAAACTGCTCCTGGGCCATTACAGCGCACGATATGCCGATGAAACCATCCTGCTCGAAGAAGCCAAAGAAATATTCAAAAACACCTATTTGACGAACGAAAATATGTTTTTTGATATATAAAATTCATTTTTGGGGCAATTTATTTGGAAGTTTCGGAACTTTTACCTATCTTTGCAACAGATTATAGACCTATACGCATATGCAGAAAAGAATACTTCTATTTTTTGTGGCTGGCATGCTGACGTCATCTGTTCCGTCAATGGCAATGAATATGGTCAGTGAGATGGGCGTGGCTGAGCAGATAGATGATGCAGCACCCACCATTACCGTTCAGGGTAATGTTGTAAGTGTGACTGGAGGCAATGGACAATATCTGGAGATTGTCTCGCTAACTGGTAAGGCCATTGCATCATACAAAATAGAATATCAGTCACAGCGTTTCGAACTAAACCTGCCCAAAGGATGTTATATTCTGAAAGTAGGAAAAACCGTCAGAAAGGTTACTATCAATTAACGGCAATATTTTTCGCAGCATGCCTATACCTTGCTGCGTCCTGCCAGAATAACGCCACCCAAGCAGAAGTAGCGTCTCAGCAAAGACTACATCTGCTAGAAGATAGTGCTCAAGAAGCCCAAACGTGTCTTGAGCACTATCTTTCTATTAGTGGTGACACGATTCTGGCCGACAGAATGGCCAGACGATACTACCAGAATGAGGGAGAATGGCTCTGGATGACGGCACAAGACACGACAAGGATGGTTTCTGCCGACTCGCTGGCCAATTATCTCAGGAGAAAAGCGAAAGAAATGGGGTTCTCTCCTGATGCTTTTTTCGCAGACAGTATCCAGAACATGCTGTCTCACTTCCAGGATCTGGATTTCGATTCAACAGGTGTCAGCGTCAGTCAGACAATGGCGAGCCTGGAACTGACTGTCACTAAGGCCTACCTTCGCTATGCCGTAGGGCAGCGCTATGGGTTCATGAATCCGCATAAGGTGCTTAACTTTCTAGACGAGCGAAAGGGAGGTGGCTACCGTATTGTCTATGACATAGACTTGGAACAGCCAGTAGACCACTATGAGCAGGAGGTACTTGCACATGCTGCAGAAGAAGATCCGACGACATTCCTCGAGAGTTGCGAGACACGCCATCCGCTCTATCACCGTCTGATGGATAAACTGTCAACGGACTCTACGGAGGAAGGACGACTTCGCATTATTTGTAACATGGAGCGGCTTCGCTGGCGACATGTCAGGACACCAAATTCCGATGAAAGATATATCTTTGTCAACATTCCGTCACAGCAACTTTGGGCTATTTCTCCAGATAGTGTCTTCTCCATGCGCATTTGCTGTGGTGCCTGGAAGACGAAAACACCCCTACTGTCCAGTCAGATACGTCTGATTCAACTAAACCCCGAGTGGAACATTCCTGGAAGCATCCTGCGTGATGAGGTAAGTCCACATGCCGGCGACTCAGCCTATTTCGCCAGGAACCACTATTTCATCATACAACGGAGTACTGGCGACACAGTTTCGGCAAAGAATGTCACAGCATCTCAACTGAGGAGCGGAGGATATCGAGTGGCACAACATAGTGGGCCACGAAACTCTTTGGGCAGACTGATATTCAGGTTCAACAATCAGTTTGATGTGTATTTGCACGACACAAACAACAAGAGTACTTTCAATAACGAGAGGCGGACTGTTTCACATGGATGTGTGCGTGTTCAACGTCCGTTTGACCTGGCTATGTTCCTGCTGCCTCAGGCCGACGAGTGGTTATTGGACAAAATCAGGATGAACATCGATATGCAGCCGGAAAGTGACAAAGGCAAGAAATATAAGAAGGAACACGCCGAAGACGAGAATCCAATTGCAGGCATCAAGATGAACTCTACGGGTGTGTCACCCAACGTCCCTCTGTTCATCGACTACTATACACTCTACCCCAATCCCGAGAACGATGAACTGGAGGTTTGGCGAGACCGCTATGAATATGACATTCAAATAGCAAAGACTATTAAACCTTTCCTTCCATGACACGTCAATGGAAATAATGATGGCTCCAATGGACGACAATCAAATCATCACCCTCATCAGAAACCCAAAAACCACCCAAAAGGGATTCGAGGCGATGGTCAACCAATATAGTGAGAAACTGTATTGGCAGATACGTCGTATGGTGCTTATTCATGAGGATGCCGACGATGTCCTTCAGAATACTTTTCTCAAAGCATGGAGTTCGTTGAAAACCTTTCACGGCGATTCAAAGATTTATACGTGGTTGTCACGCATTGCCATCAACGAGGCTCTCGACTTCTTACGGAAACAGAAGAACAAACAGACTATAAGCACGGATGACGAGATTGGCATTGCCAACCGCCTGATGGCAGATGACTATTTCGACGGTGATGAGACAGAAGCCCAGTTACAGGAAGCAATTGCCCAACTGCCGGAAGTACAGAAAACCGTCTTCACCTTACGTTACTATGAAGAAATGAAGTACAGCGACATCAGTAAAATAATGGGCACTTCAGAAGGCGGGTTGAAAGCCTCCTATCATATTGCCGTTAAGAAAATTACAGAATTTTTTAAGCGACACGATTAAACGAATCATATCATATTACGTCTATTACAATAAAGCAACTATTATGATGAACGAAGAAGATTATATCAGAAACAAAATGGGCAATAATCCTTTCTGGGTACCTGAGGGATACTTCGAGCATCTGACCCCAAGGATAATGAGCCAACTGCCAGAGAATCCTGTCCAGCAGAAGCCGGCTCTGATTAAACACCTACGGCCATTGCTCTATGCTGCCGCATGCATTTGTGTCGCTGTATTCAGTGTTACCATGTATTTCAACCATAAAGATTCCGACAAGTCTTTAGCGTCTACACTTCAGCAGCAGGACACCTACTATAACGACACCTATATTGACGAAGTTGCAGACTATGCAATGCTTGACAATGAGGAAATATACTATAGTTTATTGGCTGACATTTAATGAATGACAAGAGATGATGAAGAAGATTATCCTGACACTTTTCGTTACTATAGGCATTGTACTTATCGTCAATGCACAAGGCAACCAACCACCTCAGAAATTCTCACCGGAGAAGTTCGATGCTGACCTGAAGGAATTCATCAAGAAAGAGGCATGCCTCACTGATGCGGAAGCAGATGCATTCTTTCCTATCTATAAGGAGATGCTGCAGAAACAAAGAAGTGCCTATGGCAGACAACGGAACATGGGACTACAGAAGCCGCAAGATGAGCAGGGATGCAAGAAGGCCATTCAAATGAGAGACGAACTTGAACTGGAAATGAAACGTATCCAACAGACGTACCATAGTAAATTCCTGGAGATTCTGCCAGCAACAAAAGTCTACGACATCATCAATGCAGAAGACAGATTCCATCGCAGGATGCTTAGAGGATGGCGTAATATGGGACCAGGACACAGAAATAACCCTATGGATCAAAGAGAAAAGCCTCAGAAATGAGGCTTTTTCTTTATCTCTTCGTCACGACGAAGCAGTGTAGATACTGTCGTCTTTTTTGATATAGGCTGCCATTGGAGCGAGAAGCGTTCATCGACGACTTGTTGCAGGCGATCCGCTACCTGATAGGTTTTTCGCATACACACTACCCTGCCAGTATCGACAGGCTCTAGCCATAAATCCATCAGCACACTCTTATTCAACTGGACAGACAGGCTGTCATCCGTCAAAGCCAGCATCTCTGTCTCACCTTCCAGCAAATTGGTGACTACAGACTTCATTTTAGCATCCATGAAATCGATCATGTCGAGCCTATTGTTTGTTGTCAGATATGGCGCGAGCGAATCAGGCATTGACTTAAACACCTCTCGCACGTTCTGGGCTGGAGAAATGAGGAACGAGAACTGCGAAATGAGAAATATGATAAGACTTCTCTTCATTTTTACTCTTTTACTATTTTATTTTTTCACCATTTTATTTTTGTTTCGCCAGTTGCATCATCATAACTGCCGCCAAACCAGCAGTCTCTGTGCGCAGACGGCTCTTACCTAGGTCAACAGAGACATAGCCTCGCTCAACAGCATATTCTAACTCATCTATCGAGAAATCGCCTTCAGGCCCAACAAGCACCAATGCATCTTCTTCATCCCCTTTGCGCAATTCATCGAAAAGGTTGACACGAGGCACCTCATCATAGCAATGGGCTATATAACGACGTCCCGTTTGATGGCGATCTATGAAAGACTTGAAGCCGTCCATTTCATTCAAGAAAGGAATCCATGCCTTACGGCTTTGCTTGACGGCCGATACAATGATTTTCTCTATACGCAACAATTTGATGTTACGGCGTTCGGAGAAACGGCAGTCAAGAAACGAGAATTCATCAATCCCCACTTCCGTCGCCTTCTCCACCAGCCATTCCATGCGCTCCATCATCTTCGTGGGAGCAATAGCAAGGTGGAGATGTCCCTTCCAGGTGCGTTCTTGTGGCAGAGTATCATGGATGGCATAGAAGCAATGCTTTCCACTCGTCATCGTCACCACTGCTTGGTAGAACGTACCTTTCCCGTCCATCAGCATCATCTCGTCGCCCTCTTTCATACGGAGCACACGGACAGCATGTGATGCCTCTTCCTCTGGAAGTTCATTTCTTTCGGAAGCAGATGGTACGTAGAAGAATCTCGTTTCTTTCATGCTATTTACTACTTCTTACCCTTTTCTGGATTGAATACCAAAGCAAAGGCGATGCCAACCACGAGTGCAAAGCCAGCAAAGATGAACCAGCAGGTCTGCCAGCCACCATCGGCATTCTCTACAAGATAGTTGCCTTGCCATGAGCAATAGTTTTCAATCACAGAGCCTGCCAACCAAACACCTATTGACGCTCCGATACCATTTGTCATTAGCATGAAAACACCTTGAGCAGATGCTTTCATCGAGGGTTCGCATTCCTTGTCAACAAAGATACCGCCAGACACATTGAAGAAGTCGAAAGCCACGCCATAGACTATGCATGACAGGACGAAAAGAAGTACGCCAGGCATTGCCGGGCTTCCCAAGCCAAAGAATCCGAAGCGGAACACCCAGGCAAAGAGCGACATCAGCATGACACCTTTGATACCGAACTTACGGAGACAAAACGGAATCATTAATATGCAGAGAGCCTCACTAATCTGAGAAATAGAAGAGAGAAGAGTTGCATTATTGGCTGCAAACGATTCGCGGATAGCCTCAATATTGCTGGCAGAAAAACTGGTGATAAAGGGGCCCGCATAACTGTTTGTCACTTGGAGACACATGCCCAACATAGCAGAAAAGATGAAGAACAAAGCCATCTTTTTCTTCTTGAACAGGACGAATGCGTCCAGACCTAATGTCTCTACAAGAGAAGTGCTTTGTTTCTTCTGCAATTTGCAATGAGGCAGCGTAAACGTATAAAGGAAAAGCAAGATGCTCAGGAATCCAGATACGAAGAACTGCATATAAGTGTACTGGAACTTCATAGGTTCTTTGTCAAGGGTGAAGAAGAAACTGCCATCCTTCCATACTGCACAATTGACAAACCACATAGTGGCAATGAAACCTACTGTACCCAATACTCGAATAGGCGGAAAATCCTTGACGGTATCCATACCTCTATCTTTCAGGATGGTGAATGCCGTCGTATTAGCCAGTGCTATAGTGGGCATGAAAAATGCGACGCTAAGCGTATAGAGTGTAACAAAACCAGCACGATGAGGAATAAGAGGATTCTCCGGCGTAGACAGCATTTCAGCATGATAGCCCATGTAGCAGCAGGCAATCATGAATATGCCTGCGAACAGATGACACAGTCCCAAAAGCCGTTGTGGCTGAATAAATTTATCGGCTACAATGCCCATAATTGTAGGCATAAAAATCGACACTATTCCCTGTATAATATAGAACCACTTAACGATGTCACCCATGCCAACTGACTCTTTTCCCAGATAGTTTCCCATGCATGTCAAGTAGGCTCCCCATACGGCGAACTCCAAAAAGTTCATGACCGCTAAACGTATTTTTGTATTCATAATACTATAGATTTTTAGTTTATTATTCCAATATCTTTCCTTGGTAATATGCCCTCATCACGCCCTCATCATCTATGACTAACTGCACGTCACCGGACAACCATTCGGTGTTGGGAAATTCCTGTGTTAACGGGTACCAACGCACGACTTCCGAAGACTGTATCTCGAGGACTGATAGAGTCTGGCACGAGCCGTCTGGCAATAGAATCTGATGGGTGGCTATCTTTCTTGTCGTCTTCGTTTTCATTGTTTACTTTTACTTGATGGAAACGGATAAACTGAATATTTCTTAAGAAGAGAATTCTTGTCGTTGTTGTTCGTTCGGCTCCCTCTCCTAAGAAGAAATAGCCCTTGATGCTTATAAGATCGGAGTCATGTCCTTGAAAACGCAGTTGGTTCAATCCAGATGTCGATACGCGAACGACCTGGGTCATCAGGGTATCTGTATACTGGAAGGCCAGATAGCCTATTCCAGACCTCATGCCATCCTGATACATAAACTCACTCATGAACTGAAAGAGGAAACTGTCGCCTTTCTTAAATGTAGAATCAACCGCCACCTCTATGTACCTGCGATTATACGGTGGTGCTGTCAACAGCATTAACTGCGGTCTGTCAGTCCAAATGTTTGCCGTATCGCCTGTTGCATCCAAGGATGCGTATTTTCCGATCTCACTCTCAGAAGCACCCATCACAAGTGCTCTGTCCTCCAGTCTGTTTGCTACACGTTTGGTGATGTCTGCGAATCTGTCGGCACGTATATAATAGTAGACAAACGATGAATCGAATTCTGCCTTTGTGACCCCATGCTTCTGAAGTACAGACTCCAAATAGACTTCATAGATGTAGTTGTCTTCCTCATTGCGGTTAATGGCGATATCACTCATGGCCCTGGCCACATGATAGTCGACGAGAATGTCTTCCATCTCGTCTGGTTGAATATACTGGCTGGGCGTGCCTGGCTTGCACGAAACCATCACAAGCAGCAACAGACCTACTATCGTCCAACACCTACTCACGTTTCAAAGAGATTTGACTCATCTCTTTTCGGTAGAACAGCAGAAGAAGGATGACACCTATCGTTATGGCAGCATCTGCTATGTTCCAGACAAAAGTAAAAGGCATCTCGAACATGTCGACCACCTTTCCCTCCAGAAATCCGGCATAATGGCCTTCACCAGCGAAACCAACGTAGTTGGCAATAGTATCACCTGTGGAAGCACTAAAGCAAAGGCCATAGAACATACAGTCTATCAAATTACCTGCAGCACCAGCAAAAATCAAGGCCATACAGATGAAGTACCCCCATCGAACAGACTCCTTTTTAGTCGTCAGCAACCAAATATAATAGCCTACGAAAATGATAGCCAACAGTCGGAACAACGACAGGAATATCTTGCTCCCAAAAATCTGAATCCCGCCTGCTGCACCATTATTCTCAAGGAACGTCATCGTCAGCCAGTTGACATCAAAGGCATTCACCTGAAATTCTATGTCACCAGGTGCCATATGGGTCTTGACCCAGATTTTCACAACCTGGTCAATGAGCAGAATGGCAATGATAAGTAGCACAGCCATTCGCCCTTTCGTAACAATAGGTGTTCCTTGATTCACTTCTTGCTCTTTTCCAGTTTCTTCGACTCGACACTCAACGTGGCATGAGGCACAGCACGAAGACGCTCTGCTGGAATCAGTTTGCCTGTGATGCGGTCGATGCCGTAAGTTTTATTCTCGATGCGCACCAAAGCAGCCTTCAGTCCCTGGATGAACTTCTGTTGACGTGCTGCAAACTGGATCAAGTCTTCCTTTGACTGTGTTGCACTACCCTCTTCCAATGCCTTATAGGTTGGAGAAGTATCGTCAACATCGTTGGAGTCCTGATTGGTCAGCGATGCCATCATTAGGTCGTAGTCACGTTTGGCTAATGCCAGTTTCTCATTGATAATCTGACGGAACTCTTCAAGTTCCTCATCAGAATAGCGTGTTTTTTCTGCCATAAGTCTTAAGATTTAGTTATGTTAATATTTAATGTAAATTCGTCAAATTCCACTGCCTGGCCTTCATTGGCTTCCAGTTTGATGTCGTCGGCCAACACCTGACGTGCAATATAGTCGCCAAAGGCTTCCACAGCCTTGGTGACAGCCTCGTTAGGCTCAATCTGTACATGGATGCGGTCTGTAATCTCCAATCCAGTTTTCTTACGGATATTCTGGATACGGTTTACCAGTGTACGGGCCATACCCTCGGCACGCAACTCATCGGTCAGGGTAATATCGAGGGCGATGGTCAAGTTTCCGTCATTGCCAACGAGCCAGCCTGGGATGTCTTCGCTAATGATTTCAACATCTTCAGCCAAAATCTCATAGGTACCCAACTGCACCTTGCCGTTGGTCTCCAGTTCTGCAATCTGCTCCTGCGTCATCTCTGCAACAGCAGCAGCAACGGCCTTCATGTCCTTGCCGAACTTCTTACCCATCGTGCGGAAGTTACACTTCACTTTCTTCACCAGAATGCCGGCACCCTCCACAAACTTCACCTCTTTGACGTTCACTTCCTGCAAGAAGATATCCTTGACGGTCTCAATGGCCTCGCGCTGAGCCTGGTCAACGGGAGGAATCATCAATGTCTGCAGAGGCTGCTTCACGGCAATGCCCTCCTTCTTACGCAGCGACAGTACCACTGTTGTTATACGCTGGGCAATATCCATGCGCTCTTCGAGGTCTTTATTGACAAGATTGGAGTTGAATTCTGGGAATTTTTCCAGATGAACGCTATCCAAAGCGCCATCAAGGTCTCTATACAGTTGGTCGGCAAAGAACGGAGCGAACGGAGCCAACAACTTGGCAACGGTCATCAGACACTCGTACAGGGTCTGATAGGCAGCCAACTTGTCCTCGTCCATCTCCTTACCCCAGAAGCGTTTCTTATTCAGGCGAACGTACCAGTTAGAGAGGTCTTCATCGACAAAGGCATCGATGAGTCGTCCAGCACGTGTGGGGTCATAGCCGTCCATTTCCTGCTGAACGCCCTGAACCAGCGAATTCAGACACGAGAGAATCCAGCGGTCGAACTCCGGACGCTTCTCAATAGGGACCTGTGGTGTTGCAGGATCGAAATCGTCCACATTGGCATACATGGCGAACAGCGAGTACGTATTATATAAGGTGCCGAAGAACTTGCGGCTGATTTCAGCCACGCCTTCGGGGTCGAACTTCAGGTTATCCCAAGGCTCTGAGTTGGTCATCATATAGAATCGGACGGCATCTGAGCCATATTTATCAATCATTTCAAAGGGATTGACCACATTACCCACATGCTTCGACATCTTGTTTCCCTTGGCATCAAGCACCAAACCGGTGGAGATCACATTCTTGAAGGCCACAGAGTCAAAGATCATGGTAGCGATGGCATGCAACGTAAAGAACCAACCACGCGTCTGGTCAACACCCTCGTTGATGAAGTCGGCGGGGAATGCCTTGTTTTCATCAATCAGTTCCTTATTCTCAAACGGATAATGAACCTGGGCGTAAGGCATCGAGCCTGAGTCAAACCAAACGTCAATTAGGTCGCTCTCGCGCTTCATGGGCTTACCACTCTCGCTCACCAGTACAATATAGTCCACATAAGGACGGTGCATGTCAATCTTATCATAGTTCTCCTTCGACATGTCGCCAGGAACAAAGCCTTTCTCCTTCAACGGGTTAGATGCCATTACACCAGCGGCAACAGCCTTCTCAATCTCATTGTAGAGTTCCTCCAGACTTCCGATGCATTTCTCCTCGCCTTCCTCACTACGCCAGATGGGCAATGGTGTGCCCCAGAAGCGTGAACGGCTGAGGTTCCAGTCGTTCAGGTTCTCCAACCAGTTACCAAAGCGGCCACTGCCTGTCGACTCAGGATGCCAGCCAATAGTAGTGTTCAGTTGGCTCATGCGCTCCTTGCAGGCAGAACTCTTGATGAACCAAGAGTCAAGCGGATAGTAGAGCACGGGCTTGTCTGTACGCCAGCAATGGGGATAGTTGTGTACATGCTTCTCTATTTTGAAGGCTTTTCCATCAGCCTTCAAGTCCATACAGATAGTTATATCGAGTGTCTCATCCTTGTCTGTCAAGGTCTCGTCGTAGGCGTTCTTCACAAAGCGGCCAGCATAGCGGCTCCACTTCTCTACATCTACATATTGTTTGACAAATTGTTCGTCGAGATCCTCCACCACGAAGTATTTACCCTGAAGGTCAACCACAGGACGCTCGGCCCCCTTCTTGTCGATGAGCACAATGGGGCAGATACCGGCTTTCTTGGCCACAAAGGCATCGTCAGCACCGAAGTTGGGAGCAATATGCACGATACCGGCACCATCTTCAGTTGTCACATAGTCGCCAGGAATCACCTTGAAAGCATCGCCCATAGGCTTGATCATAGGCAGCAACTGCTCGTATTCCATACCAACGAGATCTATACCCTTGTAGTGAGCAACAGTACGATATGGCAGGAACTTCTCACCTTTCTTATATTCTGGCATCTCGCCTCCATCAGTAATCTCGGCAGCGGTATCGAAGTAGGCAGCCACACGGGCCTCAGCCATCACTACCGTAATCTTCTCGGCAGTATAGGGGTTGTAGGTCTCAAGAGCCACATAGTCAATCTTCGGACCAACGCAGAGTGCTGAGTTAGCAGCCAGCGTCCAAGGCGTAGTGGTCCAAGCCATAAAATAAGGTGTGCCCCACTCTGTCATTTCTGGCTTCGGATTCTTCATCTTAAACAGCGCTGTACAGGTGGTGTCCTTCACGTCACGATAGCATCCAGGCTGGTTCAACTCATGAGAAGACAGACCAGTACCGGCTGCAGGACTATAGGGCTGGATGGTATAGCCCTTATAGAGAAGGCCCTTCTGGTAGAACTGCTTCAGCAGCCACCACAGAGTCTCAATATATTTGTTATCGTAGGTGATATAGGGATTGTCCAGGTCTACGAAATAGCCCATACGCTCAGTCAGTTCACGCCATTCAGCAGTAAACTTCATCACGTTCTCGCGACATTTCCTGTTGTAGTCCTCCGTCGAGATGTATTTCTCGCTCTCCTTGTTGTCAATATCGGCCTTGGTAATACCCAGTTCCTTCTCTACGCCCAGTTCTACGGGCAGACCATGGGTGTCCCATCCTGCCTTACGCTTCACTTGAAAACCTTGCATGGTCTTATAACGGTTGAAGGTGTCCTTCAGCGCACGTCCTAACACATGATGGATGCCTGGATGACCATTTGCAGAGGGAGGCCCCTCGAAGAATACGAACTGCGGACATCCTTCGCGCTCGTCTATCGAACGATGAAAGATATCCTCTTTCATCCACTTTTCCAGAATCTCGTTATTAACCTGCATCAGGTTCAAACCGTTATGCTCGGTGAATCTCTTTGCCATATCTGTTTTCTTTACGTTTTTTATTTAGCGTGCAAAGGTAAACATTTTTTTTGGATTTAAGAACAAAACGAAAGTAAAAAAAACATAATGGACAAATTTACATATTTTTGAATCTTTTTCTATACGTAATATCAGAAAAATATGCTAATTTTGCAGCAAATTACGTTTAAACATCATTTAACAAGAAGAAAAGTCTATGGAAAGAACTTGGAGATGGTTTGGCAAGAAAGACAAAATCACCCTTGCCATGCTCAGACAAATTGGTGTAGAGGGTATCGTTACAGCACTACATGACGTGCCACTTGGACAAGTGTGGACCCGTGAAAAGATTCGCGACCTTCGTGAATATATCGAAAGTTACGGCATGCGCTGGAGCGTTGTTGAGTCTCTGCCCGTTGTTGAAACCATCAAATATGGCGGCCCTGACCGCGACGAGCAGATTGAGGTGTACAAGGAAAGTCTGCGCAACCTGTCGGCTGAAGGCATCCATTGCATCTGCTACAACTTCATGCCTGTGCTCGACTGGGCACGAACCGACCTGTTCCACAACAATCCCAATGGTGCCACGAACCTGTACTTCAATTATGCCGAGTTCGCCTATTTCGATATCTATATTCTGAAGCGTGAGGGTGCTCGCGAAGAATGGGAGAAGTTCCGGTTCCCAGAGGGCTGGGGACAGGGCCGTAGTGTGATTGCTGAGTGCGACGAGTTGGCTAAGACGATGACCCCAGAGAAAGACCACAAACTAGTAGAGAACATCGTCATCAAGACTCAGGGCTTTGTCTCTGGCAATTTCAGCGAGAACGATGAGGCTCCCGTGCAGAAGTTCCGCGAGTTCCTCGACCTCTACAAAGGCATTGACAAGGCTAAACTTCGCGCCAACATGAAGTACTTCCTCGAGGCTATCATGCCTACCTGCGATGAGTGCAATATGAATATGTGCGTACACCCGGACGATCCCCCCATTGAGATTCTGGGCTTGCCACGTATCGTTCGTACCGAAGAGGATATCCAGTGGTTCCTCGATGCTGTACCCAACAAGCATAATGGTCTGACCTTCTGTGCCGGTTCACTCTCGGCTGGAGCATATAACAACGTGGTGGATTTGGCCAAGAAGTTTGCTTCGCGCACCCACTTCGTTCACCTGCGTTCTTGCCACATTTTCCCCAATGGCGACTTCACCGAGGCCAGCCATTTGGGCGGTCGTGCCGACCTTATCGAACTGGCGCGTATCTTTGAGAAGGAAAACCCCAACCTGCCCATGCGTGTGGATCATGGCATGACATTTACCGACGAGCCTGGCGGTATCCTTGACGAGTCTAGTCACGGGCATAACGCTGGCTATACCCTGCTCGGCCGTATGTTTGCACTCGGACAGGTACAGGGTATCCTCGCCACAGTCGACCGTGAGTTGGGTATTGAATACAAGCAGCCAGGCTTCTTCGATTAAGAAACAACGTATTTCATGTTTCATACAAGCAGTCAGCATTCTTCAATGAAGAAAGATGAATAAATCGTCCATATCAATATTCGTTTCGGGCTCGAAGAAACTCAAGGAGCACCGGCTAAGGTTAAAAGCGCTCGTTAATAACCTCAACGGGGAATACCGCATGAAAGGTTATCATATGACGTTAAACATGTTCTCTTATGTGAACCTCGGGGATAACCAAACTGACTATGATGACTTCATCAAGAACAAGTCGGACATTGTCATCTTTCTCGTTGAAGGTAAGATGGGCGAGAAAACAAAACAGGAGTTCCTACTTGCTTCACAGGGGCAGAAAGGTAAGGGAAAGCCCAAAATACTCGTCTTCATGAAGGAATTCCAGGAGAGGACTCCAGATATTGAAGAGGTGGAGAAATTAGTCAGCGAAAATTCTGACTCCTACTATGTGGACTATTCCAACTTGGAGGATCTGGAGAACAAGGTCAAGGACCGCCTCAATCAGGAGGTGAATATGCTGATTGACGAGGTCAGCGTTTCTTCTAAGAAAAAGGTTACGATATTGAAGGTATGGGCTTTTCTTACGACTCTGACTTTGGTATTCTTGTCTGCCCTGACTTTCTGGATTGCTTCGTCGCGCAAGAATGACGTCACTCTGTTGTTTATAGGAGGCGGCTCGGCGGTGCGCTGCCTGGAAGAGAAATACCCGGAGGTAGGTAAGGTGTATGAATATGACAACTCTATCTGTATCGCCGTTCCCACCAGCACATCTTGGCCTATCATTACGACGGAGGTGATGCAGCATCATGCGGCGAAAGACAGCAAGGTGTCGAGACCTTTCTATCCTGTCTGCATGTCCGCGATGGAATCAGAAGAGTCCAACTTCCTGAAGATGAGCAGCCGTGACCAGTTTGTCAACAAGGGTTCTGTACTATCATATAAACTAGGGGATGATGAACTGACCTTATATGTGAAGAAGAACTATAGTCACGAACTGATAGACGGGAAAGACAGCATCGGCGTAGAGGACTTGGCAGCCTTCATCAAATCTGTCTCTGAGCAGAATGTGATGATTTTCACGACTGAGGTAGGAAGCGGCACACTGACAAACTATCAACGCATACTGACTCCCTACGATATAACGATCTCAAAGGAGACGCTGGGTGAACATGTGGACAAGTTTACAGACCTCACTCCCAAGAGCAAGATACGACGCGATGAGACACCCTATATCATGTTAGGAAGCCACTATTACGTATCCGTTGAAGTGTACGAAGAGGGCGATTGCCGTCCGCTTGTCGTCCTGGATGAGGAGAGGAAGCCTGTGACAAAGACCAACTATCTGTATTTCGTGGGCTATAACGAGGATGGTGGAACGTCATTCTGGATTCCTGACGCTATGGTGGAACTGCTCATGAAGATTGACAAACGCTTTGAAGATATTGTCAAGAACAACAGGATACCTCGTAATAATGAGACGGTGATAGTATCTCTGGACAGTTATCTCCCAGAGGAATAAGCGTTCTTTTGACCTAAAGGCCGAAAACGCAACACTTGCAAGAAGAATGTTAAAATACATACTCAAAACTATGAAACTGAATGATATTTTTTGCGGTAACTATAACGCCGCAGAGTGGGAGCAGAAAGGCTATGAACTCCCAAAGTTTGATATCAAGGCCCTTCGCGAGAAGACGGCAAAGGAACCTACATGGGTACACTTTGGCGGCGGCAACATCTTTCGTGCTTTCCCCGCTGCCATCCTCAATGATGCGCTGAACACAGGCAAGTATGACCGTGGTGTCATCGTAGCCGAGACCTTCGACTTTGAGGTCATCGACAAGGCCTACGCTCCTTATAATAATCTGTCTCTCTGCGTGAACCTCTGCTCAGATGGTTCTATCGAGAAGAAGGTTATCGCCTCAGTCACAGAAGCATTGAAGGCCGATCCTCAGTTTGAGGACTGGAACCGCCTTGTGGAAATATTCAAGAAGCCATCACTCCAAATGATTTCCTTCACCATCACCGAGAAAGGCTACACCTTCAACGAGGCCGACCTGGCCCGTGGTCTGAAGCCCGTCTTCGCTATGGGTAAGGTTTGCGCTCTGTTGCTGGAGCGTTATAAGACAGGAGAACTGCCTCTCACGATTCAAAGCATGGACAACTGCTCGCATAATGGCGACAAGGTGAAGGCTGGCGTCTTTGCCTATGCCGAGCGCTGGGTGAAGGACGGATTGGTGCCCGCTACTTTCCTCGACTACCTGAAAGACGAGACGAAGGTGACCTTCCCCTGGTCGATGATCGACAAGATTACTCCCCGTCCCCACGAGAAGGTGAAGGAACTACTGGCAGCCGACGGTTTCGAGGACAATAACTATATCGAGACCGAGAAGCACACCTTTACTGCTCCCTTCGTCAATGCTGAGGAGGTACAGTACCTGGTTATCGAGGACCACTACATCAACGGTCGTCCCCCACTCGACCTGGGCGGTGCGCTCTATACTACGCGTGAGACCGTAGATAAGGTAGAGACCATGAAGGTGACCACCTGCCTGAACCCGCTTCACACGGCGATGAGCATCTATGGCTGCATGCTGGACTATACCTTGATCTCTGCTGAGATGAAGGACGAAGACCTGCGTGCCTTCATCCAGAAGATCGGCTATATGGAGGCCATGCCCGTCGTTGTTGATCCAGGCGTGCTGAACCCCTACGAGTTCATTGGCGCCGTTCTCAACAAGCGTCTGCCCAACCCCTTCATGCCTGATGCTCCCCAGCGTATTGCTATGGACACCAGTCAGAAACTGCCTATCCGCTTTGGCGAAACCCTGAAGAAGTATATCGCTCGTGGCCTCGACAAGAGCAACCTGGTACTCATCCCCTTGGTACTGGCTGGCTATGCACGCTACCTGAAGGGCCTTAAGGATGACCTCACAGCCTTCGAGCCCTCTCCCGATCCCATGCTGGCAGAACTGCAGGCCATCGTTGCCCCGCTGGAGATTGGCAAAGCCGATCAGGACTGGAGCCCGCTAAAGGCGCTCTATAGCCGCAAGGACGTCTTTGGACTCGACCTCTATGAGGCTGGTCTTGGTGACCAGATTGAGGGCATGGTGAAGGAACTCTATGCCGGTCCTGGTGCTGTGCGCCAGACATTGCATAAATATGTGGCTGCACGATAATATTATTTGACTCTCTTCAAAAACCGATATGGACAAGCACAATTTCGTGACCATTGCCAATCTCACCAAGGAGAAGATACTCTATATGATTGAGATGGCACAGGAGTTTGAAAAGCACCCCAACCGTGAACTGCTCAAAGGCAAGGTCGTTGCCACGCTCTTCTTTGAGCCAAGTACCAGAACCCGTCTGTCGTTCGAGACAGCCGCCAACAGGCTTGGTGCCCGCGTCATAGGATTCGCCGATCCGAAAGTGACCAGCGGCACCAAGGGTGAGACGCTGAAGGACACCATTCTGATGGTCAGCAACTACGCCGACGTCATTGTGATGCGTCATTTCATTGAAGGCGCGGCCCAGTATGCCTCTGAGGTAAGTCCTGTGCCTATCGTCAATGCAGGTGACGGTGCCCATCAGCACCCATCACAATGTATGCTCGACCTCTACTCGATATACAAGACGCAGGGAACCTTGGAGAACCTTAATATATATATGGTAGGCGACCTAAAGTATGGCCGTACCGTCCATTCACTGCTGATGGCTATGCGCCACTTCAATCCAACTTTCCATTTCGTGGCCCCCAAGGAACTGGCCATGCCGAAGGAGTATAAACTCTACTGCGACGAACATGGCATCAAGTATCAGGAGCATACAGCCTTCAACGAGAAGGTGATTGCCGATGCCGACATCCTCTATATGACTCGCGTGCAGAAAGAGCGTTTCTCCGACCTGATGGAATACGAGCGGGTGAAGAATGTGTACATACTGAATGATGACATGCTCCGACTGGCCAAGCCCAACATGAAGATACTGCATCCGCTGCCTCGCGTCAACGAGATTGCCTATGAGGTGGACGACAATCCCCATGCCTACTATATCCAGCAGGCAGGCAACGGTCTCTTTGCCCGTGAGGCCATCTTCTGCGATGTGCTCGGCATTTCCCTGGACGATGTGAAGAAAGACAAAACGATTATCTCATGAAGACAATGAATAAGAAAGAACGCCTGGTTGCTGCCATTGAGCACGGCACCGTGATTGACCATATTCCCGCAGACAAGACCTATCAGGTGGCCAGTTTGTTAGGCCTTTTCGATTTGAAGACGCCTGTTACCATTGGTTTTAACTATCCGTCGCAAAAGGTTGGAAATAAGGGCATTATCAAAGTGAGCGACAAGTTTTTCACCGACGATGAGATTTCACGCTTGTCTGTCGTAGCCCCAAACGTCATCCTGAATATCATTCGTGACTACGAGGTGGTGGAGAAGAAGACTGTCGAGACGCCCAGCGAGATTCGTGGTATCGTGAAGTGCAACAATCCAAAATGCATCACCAACAACGAACCAATGGACACCTATTTCCATGTTACCGGCAACATCTTGACTTGCCATTATTGTGAAAAAGAACAGGATATCAACAAAGTGGAACTGGTGTAATTAAAATTTAGAATTATGTCTGTAAAAGAGACTCCCGTACTGCTGCTGACAGGTTATCTGGGCAGCGGAAAGACAACATTACTGAACCGAATACTGGGCAACGAGCGCGGCATCAGGTTTGCTGTTATCGTTAACGATATCGGCGAGGTGAACATCGATGCCGACCTCATACAGAAAGGTGGCATCGTCAACCAACAGGACGATAGTCTGGTGGCCCTGCAGAACGGCTGCATCTGCTGTACGCTGAAGATGGATCTGGTGAAACAACTGCAGGACATCATCCAGATGCAGCGTTTCGACTATATCGTCATCGAGGCTAGCGGAATCTGTGAGCCAGGCCCCATCGCCCAGACCATCTGCAGCATCCCCGCTATGGATGCTGACCTCATCAAGGTGGGCTATCCACGTCTCGACTGTATCGTCACCGTGGTTGATGCCCTGCGCATGCGCGATGAGTTTGACGGTGGCCTGCAACTGACACGTCCAGACATCGATGAAGAGGACATCGAGAACCTGGTCATCCAGCAGATAGAGTTCTGCAACATCGTTCTGTTGAACAAGGCTGCTGAGGTGACGCCAAACGAACTTGGACGCATCCGCCAGATTGTGCGAACGCTGCAACCCAAGGCAGAAATCATTGAGTGCAACTATGGCGACGTGGATTTCGACAAGATCCTGAACACAGGCATGTTCGACTTCGACAAGGTTGCCACCTCGGCCACATGGATTCAGGAGGTGGAACGTCATCACGAAGAAGACGAAGACGACGATGATGATGACGAGCATGATGAACATCACGAGCATCATGAGCACGACGAGCACCATGAGCATGATCACCACCACCATCATCACCATCATGACGATGAGGGCGAAGCCGAGGAATATGGCATCGGCACTTTTGTCTACTATGCCCGTCGCCCCTTTGTGCTGGGACTATTCGACGAGTTCGTGGCAAGCAAGTGGCCCAAAGGAATCATCCGTGCCAAGGGCATCTGCTATTTCGATGACGAACGAGACATGTGCTACCTCTTCGAACAGGCAGGCAAGCAGGTCAGCATCCGGCAGGCCGGACAATGGTTCGCCACGATGCCAAAGGACGAACTGGCACAGATGATGGAACGAGACCCGGCCCTGCGCCGTGACTGGGACGAGCAGTATGGCGACCGCATGCAGAAACTGGTCTTCATCGGCCAGCATCTTGACAAGGAACTGATTCAGAGCGAATTGGACGCCTGTCTGTCATAAGGTGAAATAGGATGTCGTAAAGTGGAGAATTTGTTACCGCACTTCTAAAAAATCAAAAAAAATCAATGGCGGTCGCAAATTCTTCACTTTTCGCTATTCTCTTTTCACATAAAATGATTACCTTTGCACCCACAAAGTGTATTTTTTACGCACATTCAATTAAACCAACCCAATAAAAAAGCAAAAATGAAAAGAGACAACACGGTGTTTGAACTGATTGAGCGCGAGCACCAGCGCCAGTTGAAGGGTATTGAACTCATCGCTTCGGAGAACTTCGTAAGCGACCAGGTAATGGAGGCTATGGGCTCCTACCTGACCAACAAGTATGCTGAGGGCTATCCTGGCAAGCGCTACTACGGCGGCTGTCAAGTGGTGGACGAGGTGGAGAAACTGGCCATCGAGCGCGTCTGCAAACTGTTTGATGCCGAGTATGCCAACGTGCAGCCTCACTCTGGCGCACAGGCCAACGCTGCCGTTCTGCTGGCTGTGCTGCAGCCCGGCGACACCTTCATGGGTCTGAACCTGGCTCATGGCGGTCACCTCTCACATGGTTCGCTGGTCAACACCAGCGGTATCCTCTACAAGCCCGTTGGCTACAACCTGAACAAGGAGACTGGTCGTGTGGACTACGACGAGATGGAGCAACTGGCCCTGCAGCACAAGCCCAAACTGATCATTGGCGGTGGCTCTGCCTACAGCCGCGAGTGGGACTACAAGCGCATGCGCGAGATTGCCGACAAGGTTGGTGCCCTGCTCATGATCGACATGGCACACCCCGCAGGTCTGATTGCTGCCGGTCTGCTGGAGAACCCTGTCAAGTATGCACACATCGTGACCTCTACCACCCATAAGACTCTGCGTGGTCCTCGTGGCGGTATCATCCTGATGGGTAAGGACTTCCAGAACCCCTGGGGTCTGAAGACTCCTAAGGGTGAGGTAAAGATGATGTCTGCCCTGCTCAACTCTGCCGTTTTCCCCGGACAGCAAGGTGGTCCGCTGGAGCATGTCATCGCTGCCAAGGCCGTAGCCTTCGGCGAGGCTCTGCAGCCCGAGTTCAAGGAGTGGGCCAAGCAGGTTCAGAAGAACGCCAAGGTACTGGCAGAGGAACTGGTGAAGCGCGGCTTCGGCATTGTCTCCGGCGGTACTGACAACCACTCCATGCTTGTCGACCTCCGTTCGAAATATCCCGATCTGACTGGTAAGGTTGCTGAGAACGCCCTCGTGGCTGCCGATATCACGGTGAACAAGAATATGGTTCCCTTCGATTCACGCTCGGCCTTCCAGACCAGTGGTATCCGTCTAGGCACACCTGCCATCACCACCCGTGGTGCCAAGGAAGACCTGATGGTGCAGATTGCCGCCTGGATCGAGGAGGTGCTCAACGATCCTGAGAATCCTGAAGTCATTGCCAGCGTTCGCCAGCGCGTCAATGACAAGATGAAAGAATATCCTCTCTTCGCCTATTAAGGTTGACTGTGGGTGGAGGATGGCTGTCTGTCTGCAACCATCCTCCACTTTCTCTTTTTCCCTTCCACTACTATTCCAACAACATGAGAAAACTACTACTATTACTGCTATTCACAACTATTTCCTTAAGCCTTTTCGCCAAGCCCGACATCCAGTCCGGCATGCGTTACCGCATCGTTTGCACCCTTTTTACTGAGGGTTGTGTCACCGATGGTGCTACTGCTGGTCAGAACACCCCCCTGTACTATCTCTCCAGGTTTACCACCAACGACGAAAACTATTGGATTCTCACAGAGGAGAGAGAGGGCTACTATTCCATCAAGAACGCCAAGACGGGGAAATACGTCACCTACGACGGCCAGCGTCAGGACTCGCCCCAATTGCTCCGCTATGTCAGCATGACCGATGCCATGAACGGCGACCTCTCCCTGTGGCTCTTCTCGCAGCAGAGCGATGGCGTCTATGCCATTCGCAACATTCAGCAGAACGACCATATCTGGGATGTGCGCACATCGAGTTACTGCGTGGGCACCTATTCCAACAATAATTCTGCCAACAATAACCAGCAATTTGTCATATACGACGAGCAGGGCAAGCAGGTGACAGAGAAAACAGAGATGCCAGTCACCGTAGATGGCTACGATGTGTCGTCATGGTTGGAGGCTACTGCCGAGTCACCAGACAACTGGATGTTTGTGGGTGACGGATGGACCGACCCTGGCTTTGGTAACTACCATAATGGTAATGCATCTGTCGTGTCACCATTCCTTGAGCGGTGGAGAAGTAGTTCAGATGGAGCACTTCCTGACCACACTCTCAGTCAGACGCTCAACAATCTGCCGCAAGGCCAGTATGTGCTGACTTCCGACATCATTGCCGTAAGACAGGCAGCCAACTCCTGGTATAATAGCGTGAGCGAAGAGACTGGCTATGGTGTATGGCTTTTTGCCAACGACCAACAGACTGAGGCCGGCACAGCCAACGAGCAGCCCAAACGCTATACCGTCAACTTCACCGTTGGCAGCAATGGTGAAGCCACCCTCGGCATTCGCATCAAGAATACCAATGCCAACTGGGTGGCCGTCGATAATTTCGCGCTTTACTATCAGGGCAGCGAGACCGACCTCATCAACGGCGAGAAAGAGAAAGTGCGTGCGGCATTGCTCGACTTCTACAGTCCAGACGATATCACCACGATGATAGCCGCGTGTGGCGATGACTTCGATGCCCTGGAGGCCTTGCGCAAGAGCGTGGCCAACTTCCCCAAAGTCGACCCTGTGGCCAGGGCGCTCAAGAACCTTTGCATCGACGGCACTTCGCCTGCCTATGCCGAGTCCATCAATATCTATCTGGCCAGCACCGATGAGTCGAACTTCGGCACGGACTATACCGCCAAGATCACTTACGACAAAGCCGACGGCTGGGGCAACCTGAAGATCAACGGCACGGAAGTGGCTTCCGGTTCCACCTACCGTTTCCGCAACATGGCTGCAGGCACCAACTATACCCTCTCTGTGAGCAATGGCACAAGCACCGTGACGCACAAAATCACATTCACGGCCCTGCCCGTGGTGAAGATCTATGGCACCTTCAACAACGACTATAGCGACGGCTATATCCGCGTGATCGAGCCCTCCGACGAGCAGGTGGCTGAGACCATGCAGATGAAGGCCAAGTGGCGCGGAGGCATCACCAACGGCAACGACAAGCACAAGCGCAACTACCACGTGAAACTCAAGGATGCCCAGGGCAACAAACTGGAGCGGAAATTCTTCGGCCTGCGCAACGACAACTCCTGGATTCTGGAATCGTGCCAGGTTGACATGAGCCGCATCCGCAACCGCGTGCTCACCGACCTGTGGAACGACTACTCCACCCCGCCCTACTATATTGACAAGGAGAAGAAAGCCGCTACTGGCACCCACGGCCAGTTTGTCGAACTGATTCTCAACGACGAGTATCGCGGCATCTACTGCATGACCGAGAACATGGACCGCAAGCAGATGAAACTGAAGAAATACGACGAGGCCGCAGAGACCGTGCACGGACAGTTGTGGAAGTCGAAAGACTGGACCTATGCCACGCTCATGGGCACCCGTCCCGACGGCAGTTACTATCCCAAGGACTTCCTCTCCGACCCCAACGCCAAAAGCGAGATGTGGGACAAGTTCGAGGTGAAATATCCCGACTTCGAAGACTATGGCAACCAGACCGACTGGAGCACGCTCTACAATGCCGTCGACTTCGTGTGCCACTCTACCGACACAGAGTTCCGTCAGCACATTGCCGAGTATTTCGACCTGCCCGTCGTCATCGACTACTACATCCTGATGGAGACCATCCTCTCTACCGACAACCACGGCAAGAACATGTTCTTCGGTTGCTACGACAAGCAGACCGACAAGCGCATCACCTTCGCCGTCTGGGACATGGATGCCACCTGCGGCCAGCGCTGGAGCGACCAGTATTTCCACCAGAGTTTCCTCGGTCCCGAACAGGACTATACCCAGTTCATCACGCGCTACGAACATGGTGACTACAACCTCTTCAAGCGCCTGCGCGACACAGATGCCGATGACTTCAACATGCAGGTGCGCATGCGCTATCGTGACCTCCGCAGCAACTTCCTCGCCACCGAGAGCATCCTCAGTCGCTTCAGCACCTATCTCGAACGCTTCAAGCATTGTGGTGCTGCCCAGCGGGAATACGACAAATGGAACGGCGATACGGACATCTCCCGTCTCAGCCTCGACTTCGACGATGAGATGAACTATCTCACCGACTGGTTCACGCGCCGCATGAACTACCTCGACACCCAGCGCTTCGCCATCGACGAACTGCCTTCAGGCATCGACACCGCGACCCTGACTGACAAGGTTCAGGATATCTACAACCTGAGCGGACAGAAGGTCGGCACCACCCGTCAGTTCTACAGCCTACCTGCCGGCATCTATATCATCAATGGCCGTAAGGTCGTCATCAAGTAAGAACCAAGCATCCATGAATAAGATCGTTTTAATCACAGGAGCCACGAGCGGAATCGGACTGGCTTGTGCAAGAAAGTTCGCTGAGAATGGCGACAAGTTGATACTGACTGGCAGGAACGAGCAGCGTCTGGCCGAAATCAAGAACGAGTTGAAAGATACTCAGGTGCTGACATTGGCTTTCGACGTGAGAGACCGCGCGGTGGCCAAGACCGCCATCGCCAGCCTTCCTGCCGAGTGGAAAAGCATCGACGTACTAGTCAATAATGCCGGTCTCGCCCTGGGTCTGGAGCCTGAATACGAGGGCAACCCCGATGACTGGGAAACGATGATTGACACCAACATCATGGGCCTCCTGACCATGACGCGCCTCATTGTTCCTAGCATGGTGGAGCGTAATAGCGGTCACATCATCAATGTCGGTTCTGTGGCTGGCGATGCTGCCTACGCTGGCGGCAATGTCTATTGTGCCACGAAGGCTGCCGTGAAGGCCCTGTCCGACGGGCTCCGCATCGACGTGGCCAATACGGCTATCCGCGTCACCAACCTGAAGCCCGGCCTTGTAGAGACCAACTTCAGCAACATTCGCTTTCATGGAGACACCGCTCGTGCCTCCAATGTCTATAAGGGCATCACCCCTCTGACTGGCGACGACATTGCCGATGTTGCCGTCTATGCTGCCAATGCTCCCGCTCACGTCCAGATAGCCGAGGTGCTCATCCTGGCCACCCATCAGGCCAGCGGCAGCGTCATCGTGAGGAAATAGGTTCTATCAACACACAAAAAAGAGGGCTGGCATAATTAACGACAACTGATTTCACGGATTAAACGGATTTTCCAAGTTACTAATTATCAGTATGGTAAAATTCGAAAATCCGTGAAATCAGTTGTTATGGCGCATCATGAAAAGACTCTAAAAGTAAAAGTCTTAATCGAATCGTTTTACCTGCGTTTTGATCTCTTATTTCAACGCAGTGACATTAGGTTTGAATTCTTTCCTAACCTTGTTACACATAAATTCTGCTATTTCGCTTTCAACATACCCAAGTTTATCACCAAAGTCATAGATGAGTGCCAGTTCTTTTTCGTCAAGAATTCCATCTGCGAAAGCCATATTTACGAAGTAGTTTAGGAGTTCACTCTTCAAATCTGGAGCCATTTCAAGAATATTCTTTATTGAATTATTGAGAGTACTAACAACATCACTTTTCTCAACTCGTTTCAAGTCCTTGTATGGGAATAGACTATATGCAGCAAGTTCTTTGATAATGAAGTCTTCTTCAACCTTGTCTCGCTTTCCGTCCATCTGAGAAATGAATAAGATTTCTGACGAATATCTTCTGTTACTTCACCTTGTAAAGCATTGAAGATTTGTTGCGCAAGCATATGCTGCAACTCGATGTGCGGATTTAGTTCTCTCATAGTTTACAACAATTAGGAGATTATAATTTTACTTGATGTGATGCTGGCATGTTCTCAGGAGTCACCTCTTTTACCTCATAGAATTTGCTACCAACAGTATGATTCAGGATTGGTTCATCAAAGACGTGAGGATTCTTGATGATAAAATGATGCGCATATTTCCTGTTAGTGCCAGGAAGATTACAACGATCCACAATACTCTCATTATTAGTACTAATTATTATATATTATAATATATAATAATTAGGCATTTCTTTCCTTCTTAGGGAAACACCATGTGCAAGAATGCAAGATTGCAAGATTTTCTAGTTTTTGCCTAGTATCCGCCTGCTGGTCTATCCTCCATCCACCCTCCTCCATCCACCATCCACCAGGAAAAAACCTTCCTGTCATAGGTGGGTAAGTGGGTAAATGGGTAACTTAGAACCTACATGTCCATAAACATAAATGTCCGAAGTGAAAAAGTGGAAAAGTGAAAAACTTAGATGTCCTAATTGAGTAAGTGAGTAACTGAGTAACCTCTGGGGCGCAAAAAAAAGGACTATAAATCATCCGAACGTCATCTACGCCCCGTTCCGATGCTTTGCAACACTCGAAGGAATGCTTCCTTTCAGTCGAAGGAATGCTTCCTTACCCCCCTAAGGAAGCATCGGAACGGAGGTTGCAAAGCATCCGGACGGAGGCTGCGAAGCATCGGAATAAAAGAAAGAAGGCATTTCTTTCAGTAAAACCAA
>CADCCB010000018.1 GCA_902799905.1 uncultured Prevotellaceae bacterium | reverse complement strand
CAAGCCACCAGCAACGGCTTCTTGTGCTGACGTGTTTTCAATAGGTTGGCCAGTTTTCCTGAGAAAGTTGTCTTACCAGAACCCTGCAGACCCGACATCAGGATGATGGCCGGACGGCCCTCCAGTTTCAGTTCCACAGCCTTGCCACCCATCAGTTCCGTCAGTTCATCATGCACGATTTTGATCATCAACTGACTAGGCTTGATGGCTGTAAGCACATTCATGCCCAAAGCCTTCTGCTTCACGGTGTCAGTAAACTGCTTGGCAACCTTATAGTTGACATCGGCATCGAGCAAGGCTCGACGCACATCTTTCAAGGTCTCTGCAACATTAATCTCGGTGATCTTTCCCTCACCCTTCAGTATCTTGAACGACCGTTCAAGTCTCTCTGATAAATTCTCAAACATCTATGCTACTAACAATTTGACTATTACAATGTTTCAATTTGGGGTGCAAAGGTAATACAAAAAAATGAGAAATGAGAAACGAGAAATGAGAAATTAACTCATTTTTCGTATTTCTTATCAAATCACCTCGTCCATAAGGACGTCGTGTTCCTCCGACGGCACCTCAGCAACACGCTGGAAGGGGAAGCAGACGCCGATTAACAGAGGTGAGGGGTGAGAGTTGAGAGATGAGAGATGAGAGGAGAGGAAGCGGTCATAGTAGCCTTTGCCTCGCCCCAAACGATGCCCAGCGGCATCAAAGGCCATGCCTGGCACCAAAGCCACATCTATCTTCTCGTAATCTGTAAAGGCTTCGCCGACAGGTTCCATGATATGAAAGGCACCTTCTTGTAGGTCGGCAGGCGAAATGTAACGACGCAGTTCCATCGTATCAGCACCCGTAACCTTAGGAAGGAGAACGGTCTTACCTTGGGCTATCAGAGAATGAATGAGCGGACGAATATCCACCTCGTCGGGAAGAGGCCAATAGGCAAGAATCGTGTTAAGCGATGGGTGTTGAGTGAAGAATGACGAAAGACGCTCGACCACTTCAGCCGACATCTTTGGCAGTTGTGCCAGATGCTGCTTCTTAGCCTCTCTCATCTGTGCCCGCAGCAGGGGTTTTGTGGGTGCGGCATTTCTTGCAGAGAACTCGCAGCCACAGTATTGCTGATTATAGAACTGATTCTCACGCAGCAACTGGTTACGACGTTCCTGTAAGCCTCCCTTGCGCCAGTTCTGGGGCCAAAATTGGACAATCGGCTGTTGGCTGTTGGCTATATCTTGAGCAGCAAGGCCCGCGCGGTTGATTTGCTCCAAACTTTTCCAGCGACTAGAGGCCAGCGTGGTAGCAAAATAGGGGATGCTGAGTTCGCTGGCCTTGCGTGCTGTCACCGTGAGACGAAGGAGGAAACACTGTTCACAGCGGGAGCCCCTTTCTGGCTCTCCCTCAAGCCCCTGTACATGTTGGCACCAAGAAACATGGTCGTAATCGCCATCAATCCATTGAATACCCAGACGCTCCGCATGACGCTTACTCTCGTTCTTACGGATTTCGTACTCCTCGCGAGGCCATATATTGGGGTTAAAATAAAAGATGGTGGGGCGCACGTCATGCTGAAGCAGCCACTCAACAATGGCTGAGGAACAAGGCGCACAGCAAGCATGTAGCAACACCTTGTCGCACCCATCAGGAACAATAATAGCCGGCTGTTTCAAATCTCAAACCTCAAACCTTAAATCTCAAATCCCTCTTGCTTTCCATATACGCTCCTTGGCAGCATTTATCTCTTGGAATTTCTTCTCGGCAGCCTTACGCACATCGTCACCCAGTTTGGCCACACGGTCAGGATGATGCTCGAGGGCCAAGCGGCGGTATGCCTTCTTCAGTTCTTCGTCAGTAGCATCGGGGCTGACACCCAGCACCCTATAGGCATCATCAAGCGATTCACCACGCAGATGGAGCATGGAATCGACCTCACTGGGCGACATTTTCATCCACTGGGCAACATCCTTCAAGGCCTGCAACTCGACGGGGGGCACATGACCATCGGCCTGCCCTATCATCACCAAGAAATTAAGCAGTTGCAAACGACCGGAATAGTCGACATTATGGGCTATCTGAAGACAGCAATCCTGGATGCGCTGACGGAAAGCCTGCTGTCCTATGCGCTCCTGTTCCTCAAACAGTTGGCGCAGGAACTGATCACCCTGCCAAGAGGCCTCATCACCGAAGTTCTGGCGTAGCACATTCCTGACGAACTCCATCTCCGAGTGCATCACTTTGCCGTCAGCCTTGATGATATAACCTGCCAGAACAAGCATCGAGAGCAGGAAACTGTTGCGCTGTCCCTCTACATCCTGTTCACTAGTCAGTCGGGCAGCCTGTTCCTGTGTGCCATATCCCTTGACAGCGACATCGAACAGGGCTCCTACCACGAATCCGAGAATTCCCCCCAAGGGGCCAAAGGCGCTCCATCCCAGATAGCCGCCAATCCACTTACCTAATGTCACTTTTCCTTAATTGAGCATTGAAAATTGAGAACTAGCCGATGACATTCATCAGGAAGTCAACGGCTCCGTTAACACCGAACTTCCTCACATTGAGCGAGATGTCATAGTTGCGGGCATCCTGCCAGTCGCACCCCGTGTACGTCTTGGTGTAGAGTTCACGGCTGTAATCATTGTCGACTATCATGGCAGCGGCATCGCTACTGGCAATGTCATACTTGCGTCCTATGCGCTGCTTACGGCAGTCGTCGTCGGCATGAATAAATATCTTCAAGGCATTAGAATAGTCGCGGAAGATATAGAAGCCACAACGGCCAATAATGACACACGACTCCTGATTTGCCACTTTACGGATGACCTCTGCCTGAGCCTCGAACAACTGATGGGAAGTCTGATCCTGCTCCTGTCCGTTATACTCTGCACCAGCCATGTAGGAGCGGTAGAACTGCGTAAAGTCATCACGCCACAACGGATTGCGCGACTCTATCTTCTCGACAGCATCCTCTACGATGTTGAACTTGCGGGCCACCTCGTTCAATATTTGCTTATCGAGCAACTTCACATTGAGTCTGCGAGCCAGTTCCGCACCAATCTCATGTCCTCCCGTGCCGAACTGTCGGCTAATGGTAATGACGAATTTCTCCTCCTTATTCATAAGCGAATAGATTTACAGGGTTATTACTTCTTCTAGGCGCAAAGATACGGAAAAAAATTGAAACACGCAAGCATTCAGCCATTTTTTTCCATATAGAGGGCACACATTTCTGCGCAGCGCTCACCGTCGACACCTGCGGAGACGATGCCTCCGGCATAGCCGGCACCCTCGCCACAAGGGAAAAGACCCTGCACTTGGACATGCATCAAGGTCTCACTATCACGAACGATGCGAACAGGCGAAGAGGTACGCGTCTCAACGGCTATCATGACTGCCTCGTTGGTTAGGAAGCCGTGAGCCTGCCTACCAAAGGTCTTAAATCCTTGCTGCAATCGTGAGGCGATGGACTTTGGCAACCAGAAATGCAGGGGCGATGATACCAGACCTGGGGCATACGAACTCTTCGGCAAGTCATAACTTAACCGCCCGTTCACAAAGTCTGCCATACGTTGGGCTGGCGCCGTCTGCTTCATATTGCCCTGTTGCCAGCAAATCTTCTCCAGTTCCTCCTGGAAATGCATCATCGCTAACGGATCGTTCTCAGTTTTTACATTATTACATTTTTCCATTATTACATTGTCCAGATCTTCCGGCCTGACCTCAACCACCATACCCGAGTTGCTCCACTGGGTACCTCGACTGGCAGGACTCATGCCGTTGACCACAATCTGTTCGGGGCCCGTGGCTGCAGGAATAACAAAACCGCCAGGACACATACAGAACGAATAGACACCACGTCCATCGGCCTGTGTCACGAACGAATATTCAGCGGCAGGCAACCATTGTCCCCTACCCTCCTTACGATGATACTGTATTTGGTCTATCAAATGCGACGGATGCTCCAAGCGCACACCGACTGCAATGCCCTTCGCCTCAATATGTATCTTGGCATCAGCCAGATAGCGATAGACATCACGGGCCGAATGGCCTGTGGCCAGAATCACGGGACCGAGAAACTCTTTTTCATTGACCATTGACGATTGACCATTGACCATTTGCTGCGCCATCACACCAACAACAATCCCTGCATGACAATGGTCAATGGTCAATGGTGAATGGTCAATGATTAGCCTTGTCATCTTGGTCTGAAAGTGTACCTCGCCGCCACATCTTATAATAGTGTTACGCATCGCCTCGATGACCTGAGGTAAGCGATCGGTACCGATATGGGGATGAGCATCAGCCAGAATATTGGCCGATGCACCATGCTGGCAGAACACACGCAGGATTTTCTCTGTGTTGCCACGTTTCTTAGAGCGTGTGTAGAGTTTGCCGTCGGAGTAGGCACCTGCCCCACCCTCGCCGAAGCAATAGTTGCTCTCGCCATCGACCTGTTGGGTGCGACTGATGTTAGCCAGGTCTTTCTTACGCTCATGCACATCCTTTCCGCGCTCCAGCACGATGGGACGATAGCCCAGTTCAATGAGGCGCAGAGCGGCAAACAGTCCGCCAGGACCGGCTCCCACCACGATGACCTGCGGGCTATTGCTCACATCCTGATACACCACGGGTTCATACTCATCATCTGTCGGCAGTTCATTCACATAGACACGCACCTTCAGGTTGACGAAGATGGTACGCTGACGGGCATCAATGGAGCGTTTCAAGACACGTACAGCCTTCAAGGCACTCAGGGCTATCCCCTGCTCCTCTGCCACATATTTCCTCAGGTTATCGCTGTTGGCCGCCACTTGCGGCAAAACACGAAGTTGGTACTCATTTATCATATCTGAATGCAAAATTACAAATAATAAACGAAAAAACACATAAGCAACAGCAAAATTAAGAAAATAATGGCCAAAAACGATGGCCGAATGAAAAATTTGCACTACCTTTGCACCGCCAATGGAGAAAGCCCCGCTTGTTGAGGGGTACCACTGGAAAGATAAATTGCATAGGAATATGAAAGTAATGAAATTCGGCGGAACGTCCGTAGGTTCCGCAAAAAGCATTTTAAGCTTAAAAGAAATTGTGGAGGCAGAGGCTCGGACGCAACCTGTCATCGTAGTAGTTAGCGCACTGAATGGCATCACCGACAAACTGATTGCCATGTCGCAGATGGCCCAACAGGGCGACGAGCATTATCGCGAGGAATTCGACGCGATGGTAAGACGTCACCACCAGATGATAGACTCTATCATCCAAGACATCAACAAGCGCGTAGACTTATTTAATAATGTAGACCAACTCTTCGACCAGTTGAAGAGCATCCTCTACGGTGTGTATTTGATTCACGACTTGTCGAACAGGACGGAAGACACCATTATTTCCTATGGTGAGCGCCTGAGTTCGCACATCGTGGCTGCCGTTGTGAAGAATGGCGTACGCATGAACAGCCGCGACTTCATCCGCACGGAGAAGAAACAGGGCCGCTACGTGCTCGACACCGAACTGACCAAGAAACTGGTGAAGGAGGCCTTCAGTTCCGTATGTTGCGACTCTGCCGCAACCAACAGGAAGGTGTACGTAGTACCTGGCTTCATTGCCCGCGACAGCAACAGCAACGAGACGACGAACCTGGGACGCGGCGGCAGCGACTATACCGCTTCTATTATAGCAGCCACCCTCGATGCCGACATTCTGGAGATCTGGACCGATGTGGACGGATTTATGACTGCCGACCCTAAGGTCATCAAAAGTGCCTATACCATCAACGAACTGTCGTATGTGGAGGCGATGGAACTCTGTAATTTCGGTGCTAAGGTCATCTACCCACCGACCATCTATCCCGTCTGCGTCAAGAATATCCCCATCAAGGTGAAGAACACCTTCAACCCAGAGCACCCAGGAACCCTCATCAAAGCCAAAATTGAGAACGACCAGAAGCCCATCAAGGGTATCTCGAGCATCAAGGGCACCTCACTCATTACGGTGACAGGTCTCTCGATGGTAGGTGTGATTGGTGTGAACCGCCGTATCTTCACCAGTCTGGCCAATCAGGGCATCAGCGTATTCATGGTGTCGCAGGCTTCATCTGAGAACTCCACCTCTATCGGTGTACGCGACGAAGATGCCGAGGCTGCTGCTGAGGTACTGAACGCCGAGTTTGCCAAAGAGATAGAGACGGGTGCTATGTTCCCCATGCAGGTGGAGAGCGGACTGGCTACCATTGCTATCGTGGGTGAGAACATGAAGCAGACACCAGGTATTGCAGGTAAGTTGTTCGGAACATTGGGACGCTCGGGTATCAGCGTGATTGCCTGTGCCCAGGGTGCCTCGGAGACCAACATCTCGTTCGTGGTCGACGGCAAGTTCCTGCGCAAATCGCTGAACGTGCTGCACGACTCGTTCTTCCTGTCAGAATACAAGGTGCTCAACATCTTTATCTGTGGTATCGGCACCGTTGGCGGCATGCTGCTTGAGCAGATTCGCACCCAGCAACAGTACCTGATGCAGACCAAGCGTCTGAAACTGAACGTGGTTGGCATCAGCGATGTACAGAACTTTGTGCTGGACCGTGACGGCATCGACCTGAACAATTATATGGACATTCTGCGTGCCGGCTTCCCTGCTAATACGGAGCACATGCGCGACGAGATTGTAAAGATGAATATCTTCAACAGCGTCTTCGTCGATTGTACCGCCAGCAAACAGATTGCAACGCTCTACCAGACATTCCTGGAGCATAACATATCGGTGGTGGCAGCCAACAAGATTGCCGCTTCGAGCGACTACGACAGTTACATCAAACTCCGTCAGACAGCCCGCGACCGCGGTGTATGGTTCCGCTATGAGACCAACGTAGGTGCAGGCCTGCCCATTATCGGCACCATCAACGACCTGTGCAACTCAGGTGATAAGATTCTGAAGATTGAGGCTATCCTCTCTGGTACGCTGAACTTCATCTTCAACGAGATTGCCGCCGATGTACCGTTCTCCGAAACTGTTCGTCGTGCGAAGGAGCAGCGCTACAGCGAGCCCGACCCACGTATCGACCTCAGCGGCACGGATGTTATCCGTAAGTTGGTCATCCTGACCCGTGAGGCCGGCTACAAGGTGGAGCAGGAGGATGTGGAGAAGCACCTGTTTGTACCCGACGAATTCTTCGCTGGGTCTATCGAGGACTTCTGGGCAAAACTTCCCGAACTCGATGCCGACTTCGAGGCCCGTCGCAAGGTGCTCGAGGCAGAGAACAAGCGCTGGCGCTTCGTGGCCACGATGGAGGCCGACGAGAACGCTCCGTTAAACTTCAAGACCAGCGTTGCTCTGAAGGAGGTACCTTACGGACACCCATTCTACGGTCTTGAGGGCTCTAACAACATCGTGCTGTTGACCACCGAACGCTATAAGGAATACCCGATGCTGATTCAGGGTTATGGTGCCGGTGCTGCCGTGACTGCCGCAGGTGTCTTCGCAAATATCATGTCTATCGCTAATATCTAAAATAGTGTGCTGGACGGTTTCGCCGTCCAGCCCTTTTTCCTTATGAAGCACATTATTATTTTGGGGGACGGTATGGCCGACCACAAGGTTGACCGTCTTGGCGGGAAGACCCTCCTGCAGTATGCCCGTCCTGAATATATGAATCGGTTGGCGAAGGCTGGCCGTTGTGGCCGTTTGGTTACTGTTCCAGAAGGTTTTCCCCCAGGCAGCGAGGTGGCAAACACCGCCATTCTGGGCTATGATCTGAACAAGGTGTACGAGGGACGAGGACCTTTGGAAGCCGCATCGATAGGCTATGAGATGGCTGATGATGATTTCGCCATCCGCTGCAATATCATCACACTCGAGAACGGTAAGATTATCACGCATAATGGTGGTAATCTGGAGACAGAAGATGCCCGTGTGCTCATTGACTATCTGAACGAAAACCTCGCCAAGCCCATCAACGAGAAAGAAGGCTGCGAACGTGTAAAATTCATCTGCGGCATCCAGTATCGCCATCTCTTGGTCATCAAAGGTGGCAACAAGCACATCACTTGTGCCCCACCCCATGATCATCCCAACGAGCCCTGGCGCCCGCTGCTGGTGAAGCCAGAAAGTGTGGTCAGCGGTTCACCCGCTGACGCCTCCCACCTCTCACCCGCAGAAACCGCCTCCCTCATCAACGACCTCATCCTGCGTTCTCAGGACCTCCTCGCCAAGCACCCATACAATCTGGCAAAGGCTGCAAAGGGCGAACGCCAGGCTAACAGCATCTGGCCTTGGAGTGGTGGCTATCGTCCCTCTATGCAGACGCTGATGGAGCAGTACCCAGAGGTGAAGTCGGGAGCCGTAATCTCGGCTGTCGACCTCATTCAGGGCATCGGCAAATATGCCGGACTGCGCATCATCAAGGTGCCTGGGGCTACCGGACTGGCCGACACGAACTACGAAGGCAAGGCGCAGGCTGCCATCGAGGCCCTGCAGAAGGATGACTTCGTCTTTGTTCATGTAGAGGCTACCGACGAAGCCGGCCACGATGGTGACCTGGACCTCAAACTCAAGGCCATCGACTATCTGGACCAGCGCCTCATCAAGCCCATCTTCGAGGCCACCGAACAGATGAACGAACCTGTGGCCATCGCCATTCTCCCCGACCATCCCACGCCTGTGGAACTCCGCATCCACGTCAACGAGCCTATACCTTTCCTTATATATTATAAAGGTATAGAGCCCGACGCGGTGGAGCACTATGACGAGGAGTCCTGCGTCAGCGGTGCCTATGGTCTGCTGCGACTGGAGCAGTTCATGCAGACATTCATGAAGATTTGAGGCTATCCCCTACTGGTTCTTCGCCTTCAGATAATCGGCAAAGATACGAGCAGCGCTCTCTACCTTAGCGGCACAGGGGCGCTTCTTGTAGTATTCGGCCGTACGGGGTGAGGCGATATAACTTGACTGCGCCTTCTCGTGACCTTTCAGTCCCAGTATCTCCGCACAGATCAGGCTGCCGTTCTCAGCCTCTGACCTGGCTAACAACTGCTGAACGACCTGATAGCAGGCCGACTTGCCGTCGCGGTCGTCGCCATCGGTCTGTCCACAATCCAGTCCCACCAGTATCACGATGCCGGAGACGGCTCCGCACATCATGCGCAAACGGCCCACACCGCCACCAAATCCGGCACCAATCCTCTTGGCCTGTTCCTCATCAATGCCATAGAGGTCGGAGAATGCAGCCACTACACTTTGGCAACAGCCAAAGCCCTCCATGAAATAATCGACGGCACGTGCCACTCTCGCGTCTAACTCTTGTTCTGTCATATTCTTATATGGATAAAAGTTGTTCTAACACTTCCCGATGGTGACCGGGCAGAATGATGTGATGGTTGCCTATGGGGGCTGTCAGGAAATAGGAAGCCTTAGCCGGATCATCGAGTCGGATGATCTGCTGCGTGCGACAGAGGTCAGCCTCGGCCTGATTCCTGATCAGTTCGCCCTCTTCAATGAAGCAGCGGGAGAGGTCGCCTGACACCTTGAAGACGGTGACAGGCCCCTCCTTCATATAGCCGCGGATGCCAACGCCGATGCCCGACTCGTAGTGGGTATCCAACTCATACCGCTCCACCATATTGAAAGGTATGGTGCAATGGGCAAACACCATTTCACCCGTTTCCGGGTCGATGCGGGCAGGATTGGCCTGGAACCCGCTCACCCCCACCACTTTCTGGGCTATCATCATTGTCAGCAGGGCCGGCACGTCACCCTCGCAACCGGCAACGATACCTTCTGCATTCAGTTTTGCCAACGCTAGACAACCCGTGTTATGCACAGTTGTCAGCAGATCGAAGCAGCGGATGGTGAACCCTTGCAGACGATAGCGCGTGACGAGCCCCTTCAGGGCCCTGTATATCCTGTCCGCATCGGGCAAAGAACGCCTGATAGCCTCTGTCGGAGCCTGCTCTGCCACCTCTTTCTGTGGCGTGACCGCTATCTCGTCCAGCAGTTCCTGCATGGAAATATCTATGAGTTCTATGCCCAGCATTCTCCTGACGGCCTCCCTGTCTGCATGACTGGAGATCAGCCAGTCGGACGGCTGTCCGATGATGCCCAGTCGACAACCTTTCAACAGGTGTCTCGCCTCGCCCGCCTTCTCCAGCATCTGGATATGATGCCTGATGTAGGCGGAACTCCCGTGTATGATCTCTCCTTTATGCCCCTCTTGTCTGAGAAACGAGAGAATCTCCATCGAGGCAGCCAGCGAGTTGCTCTTGCCGGAGGTCAACAGATAGAAAGGACGGTCCGACTTTGCCAGCAGTTCTGGCAGAAGGCGCTTGAAGATGCCCTCCGTGCCACCCGTGCGCACATAGATCAGGTCCAGGGGATGTGTCCCATAGTCGGCATAGTCGGCTCCCCTCAAATCATGCTCCACCTCCAGGCTGTCCAGAAATTCGCGGGTCACGGCATTGACGGCCTGTTCGTCATGCAGTTGCGAGGTCAGTGTATAGATAGCAATATTCATCGTTGAGGTTGTTTACTGCGACAAAGATACGAATAAGTGAGAACAATACAAAACAAAAAGCACAAAAAATAGGGTTTATCTGTGGAATATCAAAATAAATCACTATCTTTGCACCTGCAAAACGAACTTCATTCAGAATAAAGATGAAATACTACAGCACCAACCATCAGGCCCCAGAGGCCGATCTGCAGAAGGCCGTCGTCAAGGGACTGGCCGAGGACCGCGGGCTCTACATGCCCGAAGAGATTCACAAGTTGCCGAAGGCCTTCTTCGACGACATGCCTACGATGCGTTTCCAGGACATCGCCTACAACGTAGCCAGCGCCTTCTTCGGCGAAGACGTTGACCTGGACGGCTTGCAGGATCTGGTAAACGACACGTTGCAGTTCGACTGTCCCATCGTGAAGGTAAAGGAGAACATCTACTCGCTGGAACTGTTCCACGGCCCCACCCTGGCTTTCAAGGATGTAGGTGCTAGGTTTATGGCCCGCCTGCTGCAGTACTTCCTGAGAAATGGTCGCGGGGGAACCGCGACCCACTCGACGGTCAACGTGCTCGTGGCCACCAGCGGCGACACGGGCTCGGCGGTGGCCAACGGTTTCCTGGGCGTCGAGGGCATCCACGTGTATGTGCTCTATCCCAAGGGCAAGGTCAGCCCCATTCAGGAATGCCAGTTCACCACGCTGGGCAAGAACATCACAGCGATTGAGGTGGACGGTGTCTTTGATGACTGCCAGGCCCTGGTGAAGGCTGCCTTCATGGATGAAGAACTGAACCGTCACATGATGCTCACGTCGGCCAACTCCATCAATGTGGCCCGCTTCCTGCCCCAGGCTTTCTACTACTTCAACGCCGTTGCACGGCTGAGGGAGAAGTTAAACATGAATAGTGAACAAGCGGCAGCCGCCATAGTCATGTGCGTTCCCTCTGGCAACTTCGGCAACATCTGCGCCGCCCTGTTCGGCCATCAGATGGGACTGCCCGTGAAGCGCTTCATCGCTGCCAATAATGCCAACGACATCTTCTATAATTATCTGCAGACAGGACGCTATGAGCCGAAGCCATCGAAGCAGACACTGGCCAACGCTATGGACGTGGGCGACCCCTCAAACTTCGCCCGCATCATCGACCTCTACAGCGAGAGCGGCCAACTGTCGGCCGAGGAGACCTACAAGCGCATCACCAGCCTCATCAGCGGCGCCACCTATAGCGACGAGCAGATCAAGGAGACCATGAGGGAATGCTACAAGGAGACGGGCTATATCCTCGACCCGCACGGAGCCTGCGGCTATCGTGCCCTCGAAGAACAACTGCAGCCTGGCGAGATCGGCATCTTCTGCGAGACGGCCCACCCCGCTAAGTTCAAGGAGAAAGTAGATGACATTCTGGGAATCGACGTAGAGATTCCCGAGCGTCTCGCCGCCTTTATGAAGGGCGAGAAGCAGAGCGTCCCCATGACGAAGGACTTTGCCGACTTCAAGGCTTATCTCTTGAAGCAATAAAGGGCTACGACACCTGCCAGCACAGAGGCAGCAAGGATGGCCGCCATCAGCAACAGCGACACCACCGCTGCGGCCACCGGCGAGGAGCAACCCAACAGCATACCAGCAAAGAGCATTGGCATCATCACGACAAGTGGCGATGCCATTGTTCGTAACTGGGGCAGGATGGTTGCACGCAACGATCGGCGCACGCTGGGCATCAGCGACTCGAGCACAGAGGCGCCATTAGCCAGCAGATACTGACGGTGGGCCTCCGTATGCAGCAGACTGCGACGATAGGTCAGCAAGGTCTGAGCGACAGCCTTCACCAAATAGGTGACGACCACACCGAAGACGGGGATGAAGGCCCATCGGGGCAAGCAGAGCATCAGACTGCCGCCAGCCACCACGCTGCCCACCAGCATCGACAGTCCGACAGGCAGCAGGAGCGTCTTCCACTTGCCCTCCATCTGACTGAGGCACCACACTACTCCCAGCAGCCAATAGACTACGGCAAACAAGAGCGTCGCCCACCAGGCGTCAGCCCGCCAGACCAGCCAGCAAGAACCGCCCAGCACCAGGATTCCTCCCGCATACACGCCGAACACCCGCAGCACCCGCAGCATCAGCCGCTTGTCAATGAGTGCAAACAAAACGACAGCCGCCGCCAGCAACACCAGCACAGCCACCACTCCTATGATCGATATCTCTGCAACCTGCATCTCTCTTTAACTTTTTCACCTTTTTTACATCTCAATCACTTCATCGGCCATCCGAAGGACGGTCTCATCGTCACTTGCCACCACCACGATACGCCCCTCGTCAGCCAGATGGCGCAGATAGTCGGTCGAGGCCGCTTCCGGGCTGTCCACCAGCAAGACCGGACACTTGCGCAGCACGGCGACGGCCAGCAACTGAGCCTTATCGTGAGAGGCTCCCGTGCGCTTCATCTCCTCGGCCAGTATGCCGTTGGAGATAGGCACATCGCGGTTGGCCTTGAGGTTGAACACATCCTGAACCGTAGGCGGCTCATAGACCGTCACCTCACCATCGGCAACCAGTTCCGAAGGCGCGTAGGCCATCATTTTGCGGAAGGTCCTGGCATTCTTCCTGGAAAGAGGCTCACCGCCGATACTGACGAACCCGCTCTTCACCTCCACCAAGCCCAGCATGGCCAGCAACAACTGCGAGCGCACGCCCTGCGTGCCTCCTGTGAGACACGCCACCTGCCGGTCGCGGACGATCATCGACACCGTCTTCTCGGCACCTTCCACCAGTACATCGTTCAGTTCGAGTAACATTCGATTGCAAAGTTACGAAAAAATGAGAGAAATGCAAAAGGAAAACCAGTTTTTCTTTTCATTTCCGAATGCTTAGTAACTTCTTGCGTCCCGTTCTTGCTCTGGCAAGCGAACAAGTTCGAGCGGGTAGCAAGCGTCACCCTTTCGGGATGCCGAGCGCGGCGAAGCCAGAGTTACGAAATGTCGAGCGCAAAACAAAATAAATCAAATACTTTTTTTGCCGAGACGGGGATTTAACGCTCTACTCACTCTTCACTTTTCCCTTTCCGATGCCTCGCATCCTCCGTTCCGATGCTTCCTTACCCCCCTAAGAAAGCATTCCTTCGGCTGTTGCCAGGCATTCGCGTGGGTCGTAGATGACGTTCGGACGCCCCGTCCGAGGCATTCCGTTCACGGGCTCGCTCGCCCGCACGTTCTTATGTGTACAAAGGTACTACATTGCCGTTGCGGTGCACGAATACTTCACAAGAATTTTCTTTTGGGAAACGAATTTTCCTAATTGGCCATTTTTTTAAATTATTCAAATTCGTGGATAAAATTCGTTCTAATTCTTCGCAAGCGAAGCGCGTAGCGAGTCTTCAAATTCGTTTCTTAAAAAAACATGCAACGCGGTCATTTGGTCATTTGGTCATTTGTCAAAATCGAAAACGGAATGTCAAAATCGGCCACTATTATAATAAATATATATATTTATTTAATAGTGAGCAAAAATCGTGTTTCCGAAATCGAAAATGACCAAAATGACCATGACCAAATGACCACGAAAAATGTCGGGCCTACCTTAGACGTCACGCCGCCAGTACGCCTGCGCCGCTGGACTGCAGCCTTCTTTGCCACCGTTGCCTTGTGCCACTTGTGGTATCTTCCGATGTATTTCCTCACCTCAAGCGACGATATGATGCTGGGCAGTCTTATAGCCGGATTGCTCGACAGCATGACGGTTATTCCTTTGGCGATAGTCATATTGTTCGCTATGCTGCAAAACCACAGGCGACCGCTGTGGCCCGTTGCCGTGATGGTAGTACCGCTCATTGCAGGATTGGCGTGGTGCATTGTCAGCCGTAGTGATACCCTTCTGCCAATGATATTTGTTTATTTCCTGCTGATGTGGCTTGGGTTGATTATATATATGGTACGCGCGACGAGACAATACGGACGCTGGCTGCGCGACAACTATGCCGATCTGGAGCACAAGGAAGTATGGCAGAGTTTCGTGGTGCTGGCCATCATTTTGGGGCGAATATGTGACGAATGCCAGCGTATTCGAGGAGTCCTGCAACGTGTTTGTACCTTGGTACCGCCAGTCCGGTATGCGCTTTGCGTCAGAAACCTCGAAGAAGTACGGAAGCCTTGACCCCGCACTTGCTGGCATTTCATACACCGACATAAAAGCCGCACTCGACTACTACTTCGAGAAGTGCAACAACGGGCGCCCGTGGAGGAGAACGCCCATAACGTTGCGGTACTGGCAGGTGGCATCAGCATCAACCCGCTGAACTGGAAGCGTGATGAGACCTATGCACCCGCAAGTGAGAACAAGGGTTCGCTCAGATTAAACGAGGCGACCAACGAGTATGAGATTCAGAACCTCGATATTGACGCACAGGTAAATCTCGCCCGCGGTGTGGTTGTGACTAACACTACGATTCCGCCCTCTTCAGATCCCCAATTCTTCGGTCCGGCAAGTTACCACGAAGACGACTACCCATTCTTCTACAACAACATTAAGGAAAACGTAGCAAAGCGCGTTGCTGCCTATAAGGCGAAGTAGCCCAGAACGCCTTCGGACACAAATCGGCAACAACATTTGGCGGCGCATCCACAAAAGGGTGCGTCGCTTATTGAATACCCGAATCGAATCTTCGATTGGTCATTTGGTCATTTGGTCATTTGTCAAAATCGAAAACGGATTCTCAAAAGCGGCCATAAGGAACCTCCTTCTTGCTTTTATAGCGATTGTGACGGGGCTTTTCCACCTGCGGTACAGAGCAATGCATGTGTCCAAAAGCGAAGGCAGGCCCTGGAGACCCCAAGTTACTGAACCATGAGTGGTGCTCGTCAAAGGCTCAGATTAACGACACGCTGGCCCACATCACAGCCATCTTCGGATTGATGCTTGCCGGTCTGGTCGTCAAGGACGCCGTAGAGTGAATGATCGGGCAACATACAAAACCCAATCTAAGAGTAGAATTCACTACCTCGCTAAAGTTCTAGGCAGGGGCTGCCGTCGGCTACACAGCGGCTGATGATAAAAAATCAAGTGAATAATTGGCTGTGCATTTGGAGGATTCAAAAGAAATGATTACCTTTGCACCATTTCAACAACAAACTATGAAGCCAATGAAAAAGTTTCTAATGATGCTGGTCGCCCTCGTGATGACAGCAAGTATGCCCGCAATGGCAGACAACGACAAAGTAATTACTTTCGAGCAGTTGCCTCAGGCAGCAAAAACATTGCTCCAGACCCACTTTGCAGACAAGGTGCCCTTGATAGTGACCGTCGATTGGGACGACTACAAAGTGATGTACCAGTCGGGCGAGAAAGTGGAGTTTGACAAGAAAGGCAACTGGAAGGAACTTGACTGCAAGGTGTCTGCCGTGCCTACCGCCCTCATCCCTGAGCAGATCAAGGCTCATGTGAAAGCCACCTTCCCTGGCACCACGATTATCAAGATAGACCGTGACCGCCGAGGCTGGGACGTAAAACTCAACAACGGACTGGAACTGGAATACAACAAGAAGTTCCAGGTAGTAGAAGTCGATGATTAAGATGAGAAACGACAGATTATGAAGAAGTTTTTTATTGTAGCAATAGCAGCCTTGATGGCAACAGCAAGTGTCAAGGCGCAGCATGAAGAGGGCGACAAGACAATCCAGCCACGTGTAGGTATCTCCATCAGTTCGCTCAGCAACATGGACGATGCCAAGTCGAAGGTGAACGTGGCCTATGGCGTGGAGGGCGAATACTTTATCACCGACGAGATTAGCGTGGCTGGCGGCCTGCTATTCACCGACGAGGGCGCAAAACTGGACGATAACAGCACGCTGAAACTCTATTACACAGCCCTGCCCGTGACGCTCAACTACTATGTGCTGCCAGGCCTGGCCCTGAAGGCTGGCGTGCAGCCTGCCTATAGACTGAACGCGAAGATGGAGGTAGATGGTGTAAAGGCAGACCTTGACAGGTTCTTCGCCCTGTATTATGGCGAAGAGGTGAAGATGAACAAGTTCGACCTCTCCTTCCCTGTCGGCCTGTCCTACGAGTACAGCGGCGTGACGCTCGATGCCCGCTACAATTTCGGCGTGACCAAACTGTTCTCGGGTATCGACGAGACGGTGACCAACAAGATGCTCGTTGTCACACTCGGCTACAAGTTTTAAGTAAGAGTTGAGCGACAAGATGGTTCAGGGCACAACATACAGGATGCCAGCCGAATGGGAACGGCAGAGCGCCGTGCAACTGACGTGGCCTCACAAGGACACCGACTGGGCCGACATGCTCGATGAGGTATTGGTCACCTATCGGGAGATGGCCCGTGAGATAAGCCAGCGCGAGCGGCTCATCGTCGTTGCGCCAGAAGGAGGTGCCCCAGGCATGCTCCACGTGGTCTGTCCCACCAACGACACTTGGGCGCGCGACCACGGGTTCATCACCCTTCTCTCTTCTTCCTCGGCCAGACTCCTCGACTTTAAGTTCAATGGCTGGGGAGAGAAGTTTCCCGCCGACCTTGACAACGCCATCAACCGTCGGCTCTACGACCTCGGTGTGGTGAAGGGGGAATATACAGACCATTTGGATTTCGTGCTTGAAGGCGGCTCTATAGAAAGCGACGGGCAAGGCACCATCTTCACCACCTCCGGCTGCCTGCTGGCGCCACACCGCAACCAGCCTCTGACCAGGGACGAGATAGAGCAGCGGCTGAAAACCTATCTCTGTGCCGAACGCATCATGTGGATAGACTACGGTCACCTCGATGGTGACGACACCGATGGACATATCGACACCCTCGTCCGCATCTGTCCAAACGACACCCTCGTCTATGTTGGCAGTGACGACCCTTCCGACCCGCAATACGAGGATTTGCGGCTCATGGAGGAGCAGTTGAAGTCGTTCCTCACCATGGATGGCCATCCCTACAGGCTACTGCGCCTGCCTCTACCCCGCCCCATCTTCGACAATGATGGCGACCGTCTGCCTGCCACCTATGCCAACTATCTGGTCATCAACGATGCCGTACTGGTGCCTACCTATGCCCAGCCCGATCTTGATGCAGAGGCCCTGCGCATTATTGGCGAAGCCTTCCCTGACCGCGAGATTGTGGGCATCGACTGCCGTAGCCTCATCAAGCAGCACGGCTCCCTCCATTGCTGCACGATGCAGTATTACCCTTGCCCGCTAAGTGAAGGGAATGGGGGTCTGAACAATAGAGAAATGAAGATAAACGAAACGAATAAGTAATGGGCATAAAAGTCGGTATCATCCAACAGCATAATACGGCCGATCGCGAAGACAACAAGCGAAGGCTAGCAGAAAAAATCAGGTCATTGGCCAAACAAGGCGCAGAACTCATCGTGCTGCAGGAACTGCACAACGGCCTCTACTTCTGTCAGACAGAAGACGTGAGCATCTTCGACCAGGCAGAGCCCATACCGGGGCCTTCAACTGAGTTCTACGGTTCAATAGCCAAAGAGCAGCAGGTGATCATCGTCACCTCTCTCTTCGAACGCCGCGCACCGGGCCTCTACCACAACACCGCTGTGGTCTTCGAGAAAGACGGCACCATAGCCGGAAAATACCGCAAGATGCATATCCCCGATGACCCTGGCTACTATGAGAAGTTCTACTTCACGCCCGGCGACCTGGGATTCCAGCCCATACAGACCAGCGTGGGCCGCCTGGGCGTGCTGGTGTGCTGGGACCAGTGGTATCCCGAAGCAGCCCGGCTGATGGCTCTGGCAGGTGCCGAGATGCTCATCTACCCCACCGCCATCGGTTGGGACACCAACGACACGCATGATGAGCAACAGCGTCAGCGCATAGCATGGCAGACCGTGATGCGTGGTCATGCCGTTGCCAACGGATTGCCCGTCGTTGCCGTCAACCGCGTAGGCGATGAAGATGGCGTACCGTTCTGGGGGACATCGTTCGTGGCTGGTCCACAAGGCGAACTCCTCTATGAGGCTCCCACGAATCAAGAAACAGAAGCCATCATCGACATCGACACACAGCGTTCAGAACAAGTACGTCGCTGGTGGCCATTCCTCAGAGACAGAAGAATAGAAGAATACAAGAATATTACAAAGCGATTCATAGACTAATATGGCAAACAACTTAAGATTTCAGGTAGTCGAAGAGGCATTCAAGAAACGTGCCCTTGAAGTGAAGGCACCCAAGGAGCGCCCCTCAGAGTTTTTCGGCAAGTATGTCTTCACCAAACAGAAGATGTATAAATACCTGCCCGTTGAGGTTTACGACAAGATGGTCGACGTGATGGAGAACGGAGCCCGCCTGGACCGTTCCATTGCCGACGAGGTTGCTGCCGGCATGAAGCAGTGGGCTATGGAAATGGGCGTGACCCACTATACACACTGGTTCCAGCCACTCACAGAGGGCACTGCCGAGAAGCACGACGCCTTCGTAGAGCACGACGGAAAGGGTGGCATGATAGAGAAGTTCAGCGGCAAACTGCTGGTACAGCAGGAGCCCGACGCCTCATCGTTCCCCAACGGCGGCATCCGCAACACCTTCGAGGCTCGCGGCTACAGCGCCTGGGATCCCACGTCGCCCGTGTTCATCATCGACGACACCCTGTGTATCCCCACCATCTTCATTGCCTATACCGGCGAGGCTCTCGACTACAAGGCACCCCTGCTCCGCTCGCTCCATGCCGTTGGCAAGGCTGCCAAGGACGTCTGCCAGTATTTCTACGACGACGTGACGAAGGTACAGGTCAATCTGGGTTGGGAACAGGAATATTTCCTCGTCGATGAAGGGCTCTACTCTGCCCGTCCCGACCTGCTCATGACCGGTCGCACGCTGATGGGACACGAGAGTGCCAAGAACCAGCAGATGGACGACCACTACTTCGGCACCATCCCCGACCGTGTACAGGCCTTTATGAAAGACCTTGAGATACAAGCCCTCGAGTTGGCCATTCCTGTGAAGACGCGTCACAACGAGGTTGCTCCCAACCAGTTTGAACTGGCTCCCATCTTCGAGGAATGCAACCTGGCTGTCGATCATAACATGCTGCTCATGTCGCTGATGAAGAAGGTGGCTCGCAAGCACGGATTCCGCGTGCTGCTCCACGAAAAGCCCTTCGACGGCATCAACGGCTCAGGCAAGCACAACAACTGGAGCCTGTCAACAGACACCGGCGTATTGCTCCACGCCCCCGGCAAGACGGAAGGCATGAAGACTGAAGAGGCTGCCAACGAGACGCTGCGCTTCGTCACCTTCATCGTGGAGACACTCATGGCGGTCTATCGCCACAACGGTCTGCTGAAGGCCTCTATCATGTCAGCCACCAATGCCCACCGCCTGGGTGGCAACGAGGCTCCTCCCGCCATCATCTCGTCGTTCCTGGGCACCCAACTCACAGAGTTGCTCGACAAGATTGAGCGTGGCGAGACATCGGTGGTCAAGGACAAGAAGAACATGCAGATTGACATACCGCAGATTCCCGACCTCATCATCGACAATACCGACCGCAACCGCACCTCGCCCTTTGCCTTCACCGGCAATCGCTTCGAGTTCCGCGCACCAGGCTCCAGCGTCAACTGTGCCTCAGCCATGATAGCCCTGAATGCCGCTATGGCCGAAGCACTCACCTCGTTCAAGGAGCGTGTCGATAAGAAGATTGCCGAGTTCGCAGAACGTCCCGAATACCAAGCAGGCACTGGCCACACCGCCAAGTTCCACGCTCTTGTGGAAGTGCTCCGCGAGGACATCACAACCTGCAAGCCCGTCCGATTCGATGGCAACGGCTACTCCGACGAATGGGTGAAGGAGGCTGCCAAGCGCGGACTCGACGTCGAGAAGTCGTGTCCTGTCATCTTCGAGCACTACCTCGACGACGCCTCCGTCCAGATGTTCGAGAGCACCAAGGTCATGAACCGTAAGGAACTGGAGGCACGCAACGAGGTGAAATGGGAGATGTACGTCAAGACCGTACAGATCGAGGCCCGCGTGCTGGGCGATATGGCGATGAACCACATCATTCCTGTGGCAACCCACTACCAGAGCAAACTTATCAAGAACGTGCAGGGCGTGAAGGACATCTTCTCATCAATGCTCTTCAACACAGAGAAAGCCAACCGGCTCTCTGCGCGCAACATCAAACTCATTGAGGAGATTGCCGAGCGTACCGACCGTATCGAACAGATGGTGGAAGAACTGACTGATGCACGCCGCGTGGCCAATCGCATTAAGGACATCCATCAGCGTGCCATCGCCTACCACGACACAGTTTGTCCAAAAATGGAAGGTATACGCAATGAGGCCGACCATCTTGAGATGATTGTAGAGGACGGTCTATGGACGCTGCCCAAGTACCGCGAGTTGCTTTTCATCCGCTAATCCACTTATAGTGATCGATATGGAACATAACCGACTGAACGAAGTGCTACAAAGAAACGTAGCAAAACTGTCAAAACTATCGGAAAGCGAACAGGCCATGATGCCCGCAGGCTACGCTCCACTGCCTTCTGTGGACGAGGTACGGCTTATTGTGAACCTGTGCAAGGACATTTTCTTCACCGATTATTTCCACAAGCGTCAGAGCGACGACAGGCTGCGCTCCTACCATATCGGCGTGAGCATGGACGAACTGTACACGCTGCTGTGCCGACAGATTGCACGCGGACTGCAGTTCTGCGAGGACTGTGCCGAAAGCGAGGTCATCAGTACTGCTGAGGAACTTGCCTTAAAGTTCATTGACCAGTTGCCAGAGGTGAAACGCCTGCTATACACCGATGTCGAAGCGATGTTCCAAAGCGACCCTGCCGCCACTAACTATGGCGAGGTGATCTACTGCTACCCCGTGATGAATACGATGACACACTATCGTATTGCCCATGTGCTGCACAAAATGCAGGTGCCGGTGATTCCACGTATCATCACCGAGCAGGCTCACTCGAAGACCGGTATTGACATTCATCCTGGCGCACAAATTGGCGAATACTTCGCTATTGACCACGGTACGGGTGTCGTCATTGGCGAGACAACCATCATCGGCAACCATGTGACCCTCTATCAGGGTGTAACCCTCGGTGCCAAGAGTTTCCGCTACGACGAGAACGGCAACATGCTCAACATCCCGCGTCACCCCATCATCGAAGATCACGTGACGGTGTACTCAAATGCCTCTATCCTGGGACGAATCACCATCGGGCACCACTCCGTCATCGGCGGCAACATCTGGGTGACAAACAACGTACCGCCCTACTCTCGCATACAGCAGAGCAAGGCGGTAGAATTGTCGTTCCAAGGAGGGCTGGGCATTTAGTTGTCTGTCGTGACAACCCCGATGGTATCCGTCTGTGCGGCCGCTTCCTGTTTCTGGTAATACCTATCATAGTAATCGCTTGACGATTCGACCTTGACCAGATTGAACGCAGCCAACTGTTCGCCCGTGTCGTAGTCGTCAAAGTAGCCACGGAAGCGCATCCTGCCACCTACCCAGTAGGTCTCATAGTCGCGGATAATGATACGAAAACCGTCATCATAGTCCAGGTAGATACGTCCACCCTTTACTGACCAGTCGAAATAGTTCTTCGTATAGCGGCCAGTGCCGATGTTACGGTCAATCTCGTAGCCTGTGCCACCGCTGCCCCATACGCCAGTCTGATGGAACATGATTTCGGTGTCATAGTCATTCGACCCGCGACGATAACTATAGTAGTTGCCGGTTATCGTCCCCTGCCATACGCCATCAAGGTCATAGGCTAAAGAGACATCTTCATCGCAACTGGTGAAGGCGGTCAGAGCCACCAGGGCAATGAGCGTCAGTTTTGTGTAGGTGTAGATCTTTTTCATATCTTAAAGAGTTTAGTTTAATTATCTGCGACAAAGGTAGGCATTTTTTTCGGACTGGCCAAAGAGTTTTGCCTATTTGTTGATAGGGATTTTCCTAAGCCATGAGGCTGAAACCACCATGAGGCCGCTGATGACAAGCGACGCAATAAAGAAGCCGTTGTATCCCAAGGCCTCCTGTATGAAGCCGGAGACTATGCAACCCGTCATCAGCGAGAGGGCCATCAGAGACTTTCCCTGCTCACGCCACGCAATCTGTTGCAACAGCCACAGGTAGAGGGCAAAGCCGACGCCATAGGCCATCTGTTCCAACAATACGCAAATGCTGACCACTACCAGACTATCTGGCTGCCAGTAACTCAGTCCCACATAAATCACGGACGGCGCAAGCATCAACAGCGTCATCGGCCAAAGGCACGACATGAAGCCGAAATACTGTATGACCTTCTTGCCCATCAGGCCACCAACGGTCAGCGCGATGATTCCCACGGTACCCATCACCAGTCCAAACTCCTGCGGCGATAATCCCAGACCGCCGTTGCTCTTTGTATCTGTCAAGAAGAGGATGCTGACCTTGATAATCATGGCCTGAGCCAGAGGGAAGAGGAACAACGCGACAAGCACCAAAGGCCGAGAAACACTGGGAACATACCATGCAGGCCGTTCTCTGGCATCAGAGACCCTAAACAGCGTTAGTGTATGCCAGAAGAACAACAGCAGGAAGAGACCTGACACCAGATAGAACATCAGACGCCAGGCATAGAGCATATCATGACGATAGAATACCTGCAGATTGCCAGCCAGCATCACCAGTACACCTTGCCCGATGACCATCGCAAACTTGCGGGACAGTTCACGGGTCATACGGTGAGGAGCCGTCTCTTCAGCCTTTGCCGACAATCTGTCGACTGCCACATTATGTATTGCAGTCAGCCACGCTATCAGCATGAGCAGGCCGACAACCAGTCCTTCCGACGGGAAGGCGAAGGCCATAGCAGCGAAAGAGACAGAGAGCAGCATCTGGGTTATGAGCACCCATAGCGATCCTCTGAGCAGCCGTTCGATAAAGGGCTTCCACCAAACTTTCAGCACCCAAGGCAGATAGCACAGACCGACCAACAGGGTGATAACAGCCGGACGGAGTCCCATCTGACGGAGCATGAGCAGCGAGATGACCATCACAATGACATAGGGCACACCCTTTGAAAAATTCAGGGTGGCCAACCAAGTCATTGAGATGTTCGTCCGGTTCATGTCATGCTTGTTTTTTCTTGCCGAATTTAGGATCTATCTTGATAAATGCACATACCAGGAACGTGACCAGACAGCAGATAATGGTCCACACGAAGAAGTGCCGATAGCCGATGGTCTCCTGCAGCCAGCCTGCCATCATGCCAGGCAACATCATACCCAAGGCCATGAAACCGGTGCACATAGCATAGTGGGCGGTCTTGTGCTCTCCCTCAGAAAAGTATATCAGATAGAGCATATAGGCCGTGAAGCCAAAGCCATAGCCAAACTGTTCGACGAAGATACAACTGTTGATGATAAACATGCTGTCAGGCTGGACATAACTCAGATAGACATATACGAGGTCGGGCAGCGTGATAGCCATCACCATAGGCCACAACCACTTTTTCAGGCCACCCCGTGCCGCAGCAATACCTCCAAGTATACCTCCGATGGTCAGTCCGATGATGCCGACGGTGCCATAGACAAATCCTACGTCGCCCGTTGTCAACCCCAGTCCGCCCTTGTCTATAGGATCGAGCATAAAGGGATTGATGAGTTTTACCAACTGTGCCTCTGGCAAGCGATAGAGCAACATAAAGAGAATGGCTATCAGCACATTCTTCTTTGTAAAGAAGGTTCGGAAAGTCTCTATAAACTCGCGTGCGATGGTTCCAGCCGTAACATCCTTAGCAGGATGGTCTGATTGAGGCTTCGGCAGGATAAACTGATGATAGACAGCAGCCAAAAAGAACAACACCGACATGACAACAAACACCACCAGCCAGGCAAAGGGGATATTACCTGACAGTCCCTCGAATGTTGCAGTTGTCTCACTCTTGAGTTTAGGGTCGACAGACACCAATAATAAAGCCTGCTTGTCCCAGTTGTCTTTTGTAAACTCGAAACGGGGTGACTTGCCATCCAGCGAGATACTCTGATCGCCACTCTTGAATGCGATATTCAGGATGACCAGTTCATCGTCTTGAGGCTGTTCTGATAACGTAACACCTACCATCTGCTGTCGAGGTGTCAATGCCGACACTTCGCGTGGTGCTTCTCCAAAAGTCTCACGTACCCATTCTGTAAACGATGCCAGTTCTTGATCCAGCCATCCTGTAGCATCTTCTTCTACAACAGTCTGCACCTCTTCCTTTTCCACAAAGCCATTTTCCTCGTTCTTCTCCTTTACATAAGAGGCAGAAGGAGTCACTGAGTCTATTGATGTGAAGTAAAAGAACGGTGCATCGTCGTTCACAGGTGATATCGTGTTTATCTCTATCTGATGTTTATTGGCTTTCACCTCCATCTGAACTGGTTCCAAGCCACTATTCATCTCAATAACTCCTGCCAGTATGACCAGCAATCCCTGACCTGCTACAGTGGCAATGCGATAGAAGGTGCTACGAATACCTACATAGAGAGACTGCTCATGGTCATCGAGGGCGTGCATATAATAGCCATCGGCAGCGATGTCGTGAGTAGCCGAGGTGAAGGCGACGAGCCAGAAGGCCGCCAGTGTCAACTGAAAGAAGAACGACGTAGGCAACGTAAAGGCGATGCAGGCAAAGCCGATGGCAATGATGAACTGCATCATGACAGTCCACCATCGCTTGGTTTTCACCAAATCCACGAAGGGACTCCAGAAGGGCTTGATGACCCACGGCAGATAGAGCCAACCAGTATAAAGGGCAATATCGGTATTCGAGATGCCCAACCGCTTGTACATAATCGTGGAAATAGTCATCACGGCCACATAAGGCAAGGCCTCTGCCATATAAAGCGTAGGAATCCACGCCCAAGGATTACGTTCTTTTTGTTTCATCTTCTCTTTTTAAATGTTCTAAACTTCTCGCTTAGTAAACTTGTTTAATCTCTGCTCCTCTATAATAATAAAGGAGTATGTCATCATAACTATAGCCTTTCTCACCCATGACGGCAGCACCAATCTGACACAAGCCCACGCCATGTCCCCATCCGCGCCCCTTGATGATAAAGGTACCATCTCGTTTCTCGACATCGAAGGCCGAACTGTACAGATGAGTCTCACTGAGGGCACGGCGGATCTCCAGTTCCTTGCCAATGGTGAAGGTGCGCTTGGAGCCTACCAGTTGCAGACGCCAGATGCGCCCACTCTTACCACGGTCCAGTGGCACGACATCCAAGATGTCGCCCAGGTCGAGTTTCGTCTTGCGGTTCAACAGTTCCGTGAGTTCTTCCTGTGTATATTCTACACGCCACTCGTAGAAATCGGGTGTCTCCTGGTCGTAGTCGTTGAGAACCTGCGACAGGATGCGACGGTCGTTGGTATGGCAGAAGGGGTCGCTAACCGACACCAAATAGGGTTTCGGAGTATCTTCCCAGCAATACTGGTACTCCTCGGTCTGACCGCCACAGCACTTGGAGAAACGGGCATCGCAAAGTTCACCTTCATACATCAGCACCTGGCCGCGAGTGGCTTTCACAGCCTCGGCCACAGCAGGCAACGATGCACGGGTGATGCCCTGATAACGCTGGCAGTGGTCATCGGCACACACATCGAAGAGCGAATGGTCCTCACGATCGTACCAGCGGAGCAATTCGTCTTCTTTCTTCACAAACGAGAAGAAACTGTTCTCTTTCTTCTCCATGCGAGAGGCTCTGCGCTGCTTCTGATAGAGCAGCCACGAACGGGAGATAACGGCATGGGCCTTCAACAGTTCGGGCGACGAGGTAGCACTCATCTCGCTGGAGATAACGCTCTCCAGATACTGCTCAACTGGCAGTTCATTGATAGCCACCACTTTATCAGCCTCTACCACCAGCCGCATTGCTCCGCGGAAGGTCTGCTGCTCCTGCCGCTCCCAGTGGAATCCTACACCGATAGTGACATCGTTGAGGGTGAATGAAGCATCATCTTTCTGAGGCAGGAAACGCAACTCACGATACTGCTGTCCGCGCCAGAGCAATCCACCATCAGCCAGTTCCACCGTCTGCAGCCCAGAGATAGTCTCTCCCTTGGCAGAGTAGTCATCATTGAGTCTGAAAACAATCTTCTGTGCGCTGAAGATTCCCACTGTGACCAGAGGTTCCTCGTTATTAACAAACTCATCCTGACGATACCGCTGTGAAGCTGGCTGTTTCAGACGTTCCACCAAAGCCTGCATGCCGTCGGCAGAGAGGGCACACTCCTGAAGGATAGCCTCAGCCACCTTTGGTGTGATGCGCTCATAGTCCTCACGACGGGGAGTGATGATCAGGCCAGACATGTCAAGAGCACCTGGGCTGACCAACAACTGATCGGAGCCCGTCTTATAATAACAGTCAGGGCGATGTTTCTCACGTGGGAAGAAAACCGTGATCAGTTCATCATCGACACGCCAAGCCACAATATTCATCATTGGCTCACTCTGCCCCTTCACTTTCGGCAGGGCATGATAGAGCGTGGCAAACATCTGCTCACTACTGCGACGGTGTTTGGCTCTGATGACCAGTGCAGCGCAAGGATAGTCCTCGATGACCGACAACGTGGTTTCCTCGTCGCGCTGAGCCACGACAGTAAGGTTACGCGACAAACGCTGCCACTCTTTCTGCAAAGGAAGGATGCCACTGCTGCCTGCCTGCAGATGGGCATGATCGGGAGCAGATGCGCCGCATAGCGGACCATTATAGAAAACCGTCAACTCAGGATAGTGCTTCAGCAACTGCATCATCTCACCATACATACCACGAATCTGCTGCGGTAGATGGCGGCGGGTTGGTATGGTAAAATGGAGGGGCAGTATGGGATAAGGATTGACAAGCAATTCATAGTCACCATCGAGAACTTTTGTCAACTGCTCCTGCGGCCGGTTCTCCTTACACAGGAAACAGGGACGGGCGGCAATGGCCTTCTTGCTGATGGTGGCTCCTGTGGAACGGATGCGTGCAGGATTAAACTGCACGGCAAAGGTCGAAGTACCTACATTGAGTTCGCGTGTCTCTACAAACCCCAGATCGCGATAACGCTGACGGGTATCAGGCCACAAACGCAACTGCCGGTAGAAGAAACGGTCAATGGGTGAAGGGTGATGGGTGATGGGTGATGGCTGGAGGTTCTTCTGCTGGCGAGCCTTAATCTCCAGTGTGCGTAAACGATCCTTATATAGGTTGTTGGCATTGATGCGGTCTATCGTCAAGGCTGCATCACTATTACCTCCCCAACGACGACACAAGTACAACTCATCATAGATACGACCGATACGATAATCTCTGGAGAAAGCCAGCCCCATAGCATAGTCCTCTCCATAACTGGTATTGGGCAACTGCATCTGACGCAGCAACGGTGTGAAGAAGGCACGAGGGGCTCCCAGACCATTGATGCGAAGCGCATTGTTGGGACCATTCTCATCCGTCCACTCCTTGTGGGCGATAAGCCCGGGAGGCAGGGTATTCAACTCGAAGTCGCACATCCGGTAAGCACCAACTACCATAGCAGCCTTCTGCTGACGGAAAGCGTCAACGATGCGTTGCAGCGTCTGTGGCGACGAATAGAGGTCGTCGCTGTCGAGTTGAACGGCAAATCGTCCGCAGTGGCAATCATTGATAGCCTGGTTCCAGCATCCACCAATACCAAGGTCGTGTCGCTCTGGAGTCAGAACGACAAGTTGGGAATTGAGAGCGGAGAGTTGAGAGAGAATGCCGGTAGTGCCATCAGTGGAGTGGTTGTCCACCACAATAACATTATATTGGAACTTCGTCTCCTGAGCAAGGGCACTCTTGACAGCATCCGCAATGGTCTTTGCACGGTTGTAGACAGGAATAACGACCGAAGCCTCTACCTCGAAAGGCTGTTCGTCGTAATCCACCTCCAACAGACTGGTAGTGTCGACCAAGGCACCAATAGCCTCCAAATGGCGTGTGGCCACCTGCTCCATCTCTATCTGTACATCCCGATTGGCCGGATTGACATAGTCGAACTGTTTCTCACCAGAAGCACGAGTGTCAGACTCTACTTCTGTATAGAGCAGTTCGTTCAGATGGAACACTTCACCCTGACGGCTCAGATAGAGACGCAGGTCATAGAGTCCACCATAAACATACTGGGTAGTGGAGGCATCATGAGCCCATTGGCGCAACAGACTGCCACGCAGCAACCAAAGAGAGCCAAAGTCAAAGTCATCACGAATGGAGCCCAGCTGATAGTCGATGGCTGGATGCTTTTCGATTGACCAATGCCCATCGGCATCCTGTTTTTTCTCCCAATGGTCAGCATAGACCATCGCTGCTGCACTATCGTGAGCAACCAGCACCATACGCTCCAAGGCTCCCTCACCAAGTTCCAGGCATGTGTCTTTTATTACCAATGCCACATAGTCAGCCTCCGTTCGGCTGGCTATATTACGGAGCGCCTCGCTCGACCTCATACCATCTACATAGACCACTTGCTGAACTTGAGGGCACTGCAGAATCTGTCTCTTAAGCCGTTCTGTCTGCTCGCCACTGGCTTGCGGCAGAAAAAAATCTATATGTTCCTTCATTGGGTTTCAAATTTTATCTGCAAAAGTAATAAAAATATATCACTTAGCAAAATTCCATCGAAACATTTTGTCATTTCCTCATTTTTTACTACCTTTGCGCCTCATAAAGCCCCTGCTGACCAATGAAAAGTGACAAGATAGTGCTACTCGGAATGATGCCTGCGGAACTGAAAACAGTTGTGCAGCAATTGGGCATGCCTACTTTCACAGCCTCACAGATTGCCAAGTGGCTTTATGAGAAACATGTCAGGAATATCGACGAGATGACCAACCTATCGAAACAGAATCGTGAGCGTCTGTCTGCCGGCTATTGTGTAGGTGCTATGGAGCCTATAGACCATCAGCGTTCCAAGGACGGCACCGTCAAGTATCTGTTTCCCGTGCGATGCTCTGGATTATCCGAAGACTCCGGACTTCCTGACAAATACGTCGAGACCGTTTTCATCCCAGATGGCGACCGGGGTACGCTTTGTGTATCCTGTCAGGTGGGCTGCAAGATGAACTGCCTGTTTTGTCAGACAGGCAAGCAAGGATTCAGCGGAAACCTGACAGCGGCTGACATCCTCAACCAGATATACTCGCTGCCAGAGCGAGACTTGTTGACGAACGTGGTCTTTATGGGACAGGGCGAGCCTATGGACAATCTGGACAATGTGCTGAAGGCGACGAACATCCTGACTGCAGACAACGGCTATGCCTGGAGTCCCAAGCGTATTACCGTAAGCAGCGTAGGTATCAGAGGTAAGTTGAAGCGTTTTCTGGACGAGAGCCAGTGCCATGTGGCAATCTCTTTGCATTCTCCCCTGCCCGACCAGCGACTGTCGCTAATGCCTGCCGAGAAGGCGATGTCCATTACCGAGACCATCGACCTGCTGCGCCAATATGATTTCACCCATCAGCGGCGCTGTTCATTCGAGTACATCTGCTTTGCAGGGCTTAACGATACAATGGATCATGCCCGTGCCATTGTCAGACTGCTGAAGGGACTGGAATGCCGAGTCAACCTAATTCGCTTTCATCAGATTCCCAATGTGGACCTGCCTGCTGCCGATGAGCAACGCATGGAGCAGATGCGCGACTATCTCACCTCCCACGGTGTTTTTACCACCATCCGTGCCAGCCGCGGACAAGACATCTTTGCCGCCTGCGGTCTTCTGTCAACAGCCAGACAATCAGAACAAAAACAATAACGAAATGACGTTATAACGCAATAACGAAAAAGAACTTATGGAACAAGAAAGAAAAATTCGTATAGCCATCACTCACGGCGACACCAACGGCGTAGGATATGAAGTGATACTGAAAGCATTTGCCGACCCGACAATGCTTGAACTTTGTACACCTATCATTTATGGCTCGCCAAAGGTGGCTGCCTACTACAGCAAGGCACTCAACATCGAAACACCATTCACCATCATCAACAAGGCTGAAGATGCACACGAAAATCGTCTGAACCTATTAACTGTTATAGAAGGGGAAGTGAAGATCGACCTCGGTGAACCAACCAACGAATCGGGCGAGGCTGCCAAGAAAGCCATCGACAGGGCACTCATCGACTATAAGGCAGGTCTGTTCGATGTTCTTGTCACAGCCCCAGTCAGCAAGAACAGTATCGCTGGCTTCAATGGTCATACAGCCTATATTGAGAAAGCCATCGACAGTGAAAAGAAAGGCCTTACCATCTTGACAAATGAAGACTTGCGCATCGCACTGGTCACCAACAACGTGGCCATCAAGGATGTGGCAGAATCCATCACCAAACAGAAGATTGTGGAGAAGGCTCAGATATTCCACCAAGCCCTACATCGCGACATGCGTATCTCTTCACCCCGCATTGCCGTACTGGCACTTAATCCACGCTGTGGTGAAGAAGGAGTTCTTGGCGACGAGGAACAGACCATCATCAAACCAGCCATTGACGAACTTGTCGAACAGGGGCTACAAGTCTTCGGGCCGTATGCTGCAGACGATTTCTTCGGACGCAGCGCCTATTTCCGCTTCGATGGCGTATTGGCAATGTACCACGACCAGGGACAGACACCCTTCAAGGCCATTGCCTACGAGAACGGTGTCAGATACAGCGCTGGTCTGGAACTCATCCGAACCGCTCCGGCTCATGGTGCCAACTTTGCTGCCGCTGGCAAGAACATCACTGATGAACAGTCACTTCGCAATGCCATATTCACTGCTATCGACATCTGGCGCAATCGTCAAAACTTTGACGAGCCGTTGAAGAACCCGCTGCAGAAACTGTATCACGAGAAACGGGACGACAGCGAAAAAGTGCGTTTTCATAAAAAGCAAGACAGCAGGCCGGAAGAGGATTGAGCCTAAATTAGATTAAAAATCTGCCAAACTTGCAGCCGTTTAAAAAAAAATATGTAATTTTGTCAGCCGTTATGAATAGTGCCGAACTACAACGTATAAAACAGCGATACAACATTGTAGGCAACTGCGATGCCCTCAACCAGGTTCTTGATGTCGCCCTTCAGGTGGCACCAACGGACTTGAGTGTACTGATTATCGGCGAAAGCGGTGTGGGTAAGGAGATTATCCCCCGCGTCATTCACGACAATTCACCACGGCGACGGGAGAAATATTTTGCCATCAACTGCGGCTCTATCCCAGAAGGGACTATCGACTCCGAACTCTTCGGACATGTGAAAGGCTCATATACCGGAGCCATCAACGACTCACCCGGTTATTTTGGCGTGGCCGACAAGGGGACTCTCTTCCTTGATGAGGTAGGTGAACTGCCTTTGGCCACACAGGCCAGACTGCTGCGAGTACTTGAGACAGGTGAATACATCCCTGTTGGTGCCACAGAGGTCAAAAAAACCGATGTGCGCATCGTGGCAGCCACCAATGTCAATGTGCGCCAAGCCATTAGTGAAGGACGCTTTCGTGAAGACCTGTACTACCGTCTGAACCGTATTCCACTGATGATGCCTCCACTACGTGAACGTGGCGAGGATATCGTCCTGCTGTTCCGTCTCTTTGCAATGCAGATGGCCGAAAAATATCGCATGGAGCGCGTCACATTGACTGAAGAGGCCAGACAGATGCTGATGCGCTACAAGTGGCCTGGCAATGTCCGGCAGCTGAAGAACATCACCGAGCAGATATCCATTCTCAGCAAGGAGCGCACCATCACCCCAGAGGTCTTGGCCAAGTTCATCCCACAGGACAGGGAGAGCACCCAACTGGCCGTCATCAAGAATGGCGGGGACCACTCGTTCGAGAACGAGCGGGAGATTCTCTACAAAATCCTGTTCGAACTGCGGGGAAATGTCAACGATATGCGGCGCGAGATGAGTCAACTGAAAAAGCAATTGGCTGACGTGCAGACCCCGTCTATCAATCCCATTAATCCCATAAAACAGATGGCTCCCATCACCCCCATCCCAACGCTTGAGGAGGCTGATGCAGAGGAATATATTGAGCCAACGCCAGAACAAGAGAACCTCAATCTGAGTGACTTAGGCAAACAAATGCTCCTGAAAGCCCTGGAAAGGAACAATGGAAATCGTAGCAAGGCAGCACAAGAACTTGGTATTAGTGACAGGACACTCTATCGAAGGCTGAAGCAATATGGAATGGACAAGTAAAAAGAAACAGCATTGACTATGAGAAGTTCATACATATATGGAATAGGTATATGCCTGCTTGCCTTTATCCTGTTGTCAGCATGCAGTTTCGAAGGCTATAAGTTCAACGGTGCCAGCATCGACTACACAAAGACCAAGACCATACAAATAGCCGATTTCCCAATACGCTCCAGTTATGTATGGGGCCCTATGGCCAGCATCTTCAACAATAAGATGCAAAACATCTTCGTCAGTCAGACGAAACTCACTCAGGTCAATCGCAATGGCGACCTGAAGATTGAAGGTGAAATCACACGCTACGACCAACGCAACAAGTCGGTCAGCAGTGAGGGATATTCAGCACAGACAGAACTATCGATGACCGTTAATGTACGGTTCACCAACAACGCTAATCATAACCAAGACTTTGAACGGCAGTTTACAGCCAATGCCACCTACGAGACTTCACAGTCTCTGAGCAGCGTTCAAGAAGAACTAGTCACGCAGATGGCCACAGACATTGCAGAACAGATATTCAATGCCACTATGGCAAACTGGTAATTACTGATATACATGGAATTAGTAGAACTCATTGAACACCCCGAGAGAATGGATCGCGACACGCTTTACGAATTGCGATCCCTGCTTGCCCTCTACCCATACTATCAGACTGCACGTCTGCTGCTACTGCAGAACCTATACCTGCTACACGACCCCACCTTCAACGAAGAACTGAAACGGGCAGCCATCTACATCAGCGACCGACAGGTCATCTTCCAGATGATTGAGGCGGCACACTACCAACTGACAACCGTAAAGAATGAGACGAAGGAAAAAGAACTGACTCTGACACAGGACGAGCAGGACAGCCGTACAATATCGCTCATCAACGACTTCCTTGACTCACTGCCCAAAGATCCAGAAGAGGAAACCACCCATAAGCGCAAACCCACACCTGCCGATGCCGCCGTCGACTATGTGGCCTACCTGCTGGAGAGTGAGACCGAGGAGGAGCGGTTAGAGGCAGCAGAGACGCCGAGACTCATAGGTCAGAACCTTATCGACTCATTCATAGAACAGGACAAAGGCAAGATCGTTCTTAGCGAAAATCCTGTACTAAAACCTGAACTTGAGTCGGAGGTGTCTGAAGAGGAAAAAGTTGGAGAACAGGGCTATTTTACCGAGACATTAGCCCGAATTTACATAAAACAGGGCAATTATAACAAGGCTTTAGAAATTATTCAGCAATTAAGTTTGCAAAATCCGAAAAAAAATGCTTACTTTGCAGACCAAATTCGATTTTTGGAGAAATTAATAATAAACAGTAATAAAAAATAATTTACAAAATGGGTATTTACACTTTTCTAATTATCCTCATCGTCATTGCCGCCATTCTCATGGTTGGCATCGTCATGATTCAGGAGTCAAAAGGTGGCGGCTTGGCATCCAACTTCGCCTCCTACAACCAGATTGGTGGTGTTCGCAAGACCACCGACTTTATTGAGAAAGCAACATGGGGCCTTGCTGCCTTTATGGTCGCTGTCAGCATCGCCTGCGCTTATGTCGCACCTAAGAGCGTCGCTGCCACATCAACCATCGACCAGATTGAGAACCCCATGACCAGTCCTGTCAACCCCAACGGTTTTGATGCCAGCCCTGCAGACCAGGCTACCCAAGAGGCTCCTGCTGCAACTGAGGAGGCTCCCGCTGCTGAGCAGCAGTAATTGGCGGTTACTTTAAAGAGGCATCCCCTGCCCTGTTCCTCTATTGGAACAAAGCAGGGGATGTCTTTTTTTCGTTTAAGTCCTAACTTAAGGCAGTTTGGGGTATTTCTTAAAGTCTGGTTTACGCTTCTCGAGGAAAGCACGTCCTCCCTCCTGAGCCTCATCAAGGAAATAGTAGAGCATGGTGCAGTCACCGGCAAGTTCCTGAATACCAGCCTGTCCGTCGAGTTCGGCATTGAGTCCGGCCTTAATCATGCGAAGTGCCAGCGGCGAACGTTCCATCATAGTTTCTGCCCATGCCACACACTCATCCTCCAATTGTTCCAAAGGAACCACCTTGTTGACCATTCCCATCTGCTCTGCCTCGCGGGCCGTGTACTGGCGACAGAGGAACCATATCTCACGAGCCTTCTTCTGCCCCACGATACGTGCAAGATAACTTGAGCCAAAGCCAGCATCAAAGGAGCCAACCTTTGGGCCTGTCTGTCCGAAGATGGCATTCTCTGAGGCGATAGTGAGGTCGCAGACCAGATGAAGCACATGACCGCCACCGATGGCATAACCGTTGACCATAGCAATAACAGGCTTTGGCAGACGACGTATCTGCATCTGCACATCGAGAACAGAGAGGCGGGGTACACCTTCTTCGTCGACATAGCCGCCACGTCCCTTGACGTGCATATCACCACCCGAGCAGAAGGCGTGCTTCACATCGTTTAGGGTTTTGCCCTCAGGCACCTCTGACATAGCACCTGTGAGCAGCACGACATTGATGTCCTGCATCTCACGGCATAATGCGAAAGCCTGACTCAGTTCCCAAGTGGTCTTCGGAGTGAATGCGTTTCTGTATCTGGCACGGTTGATGGTAATCTTTGCAATACCATTATATTCCTCAAAGAGTATCTCCTCATACTCCCTGACCGTTTTCCATTGTCTCGTTGTCATTGCCTTTCCCGTTCAGTCATCCAACTTCTCATACACAGAGTTCCGGCTCTTGTACTCCGGCACGATGGCCTTCATCTTCTTCACCGTAGCCATATCGTCATAGTGCTGGGCAATCTCTATCAGTTCGTTCACATCACGACTTACCTGCTCGAAATCATACTCACGGACTTGTGCTATACGAATCTTCTTGTGGAACGAAGGCTTCGTGTTCTCCTGTTCGTTCAGCACCTCTTCGTAAAGTTTTTCTCCTGCACGCAAGCCCGTGTACTTAATTTCGATGTTACGTGCTCCAGACAGTGTGATCATTCGTTTCGCCAGATCGTCAATGCGAACTGGCTTGCCCATATCAAACACAAATATCTCGCCACCGTTGCCCTTCGTTCCAGCCTCCAACACCAGTTTACATGCTTCTGGTATCAGCATAAAGAAGCGGATAATGTCAGGATGCGTCACCGTGACGGGACCTCCTTTCTTGATTTGTTCCTGGAACAGTGGTATCACACTACCATTCGAGCCCAGCACATTGCCGAAGCGTGTTGTCACGAACTGTGTACCTGTGCCGTTCAACTTTGTTGCGCGATCCAATGACTGGACATAAATCTCGCAGATTCTCTTGGAGCAACCCATCACATTAGTCGGGTTTACGGCCTTGTCAGTAGATACCATCACGAATTTCCTTACCCCGTATTTCACGCTCAAGTCGGCTATTATCTTTGTGCCTAAGATATTATTCAGCACCGCGGCACTTGGGTTGTTCTCCATCATCGGCACGTGCTTGTAGGCTGCAGCATGGAACACATAGTCAGGCTTGAAATCTCTGAAGATATGCTCCATACGTTTCTCGTGACAGATACTAGTCACAACGGTCTCGGCGTGGATATCAGGATATTCACGTGCCATCATCAGACGGATATCGTGCTCTGGCGTCTCCGCCTGATCAATCAGCATCATGGCAGCGGGTTTATAAATCGCCACCTGACGAACCATCTCAGAACCAATGGAGCCGGCAGAGCCGGTAATCAGTATGCGTTTGCCTGTCAGTTCACGGCCCACAGCATCCATATCCACCTTAATCTCCTCACGCGGCAGCAGGTCTTCTACCGATACCTCCTTCAGTTGCAATCCTGCGAAGTCCTCCGACTTACCGTCCCACTCTTGCGCCAGCGATGACATGTAGATCTTACACCTGGCTCCGATGATTGCATCCTGCAACTTCTGTTCGTTGCGGAAATCGTCCGTACGCAACGGCGACACCAACACCGCCTCAATGTCATTCTTGCGTACAATGGCAGCAATGTCGTCATCAACACTATATACAGGCTCACCCATAACCAGATTGTGGCGAATGCCACTTTCGTGAGAGATGAAGCCCTTCAGCACAAAGCGTGTAGGCCTTTCCGTCCGGATATTCTTCGCCAAGCCTACACCACCAGCCATCGCTCCATAAATCAGCACGCGCTTTGCCTTCTTGTCCGATGTAGCCACGTCATAGAGTGCCTTTACCAGTACACGTACACCCCACATGAGCACCGTTGCAATGAAATAAATCGCTATAGTCTGTAATACCGACACAAAGGCAAAACGGATGCCCGGCGTCTCACCCAATACATAGTGAGCACCGAGCGAGAGCATCAGCGCCATGATGTTGGCATATGCAACCCTCTGAAGGTCGACAAACGACGAATAGCGGACGACGCCCGAGTATGTGCGGAAAATGCGGAAGCACAATATCGTCAAAACGATATACACCAGCAGTGTATGACACAATGGCACGAAATCTACCAGAGTCTGATAACCCCTATGGGAAGTAAAGTATACAAATACGCCGGAAAGGAACACGATTACTGTGTCCAAAATAAGCATACACCAATACGGCAATGCAGCGCGTTTGAAATACCAATTCAGTATTTTCTCAAATGGATTCATATCTTTATCTTCGCTTTTTCTCATGTACAAGTAACGGCTATATAACCTTAATAAGTGTGAATCACGGTGCAAAGGTACAAAATAAAAATGAAAAGAACTACATTTCGTAATGTTTTTTTATTTTCTACCGCTTATTATTTTCTTGATTCATAATTATTTCGTACCTTTGCCGACAAATCAAAACTATACAATATGCTTCAGATTCGCTGCAAAAACAACAATGTGACGAAAAGTTTTCCTGAGGGATGTTCGCTGCTGGATGTCTATCAGGAATTTGCCGATGAAATAAAACTCCCCTACCCGGTGGTGTCAGCCAAAGTGAACAATGCCGCACAGGGGCTGAAGTTCCGCCTCTACCAGAACCGCGACGTGGAGTTCCTTGATGCCCGCGAAGGCAGTGGCCATCGTGCCTATGTCCGCTCACTGAGTTTTGTCCTCTACAAGGCTACTCAGGATATCTTCCCTGGTTCGAAACTGTTCATCGAGCACTCGCTGTGTCGCGGTTACTACTGCAACTTCAAGAAAAAGATCAGCGAAGAACTGACTGATGAAGACGTAGAAAGCATCAAGGCCCGCATGCAGGAGATCATCGATCTGGACATGCCCTTCCGACGCACAGAATCGACCATAGAGGAGGCTATCCGTGTATTCTCAGAACGCGGATTTCAGGACAAGGTCAAACTGCTGGAGACAAGCGGACAGGTCTATTGTGACTACTACACGTTAGGCGATACCGTTGACTACTACTACGGTCCCTTGGTACCTTCAGCCGGCTATCTGAAGGTGTGGGACCTGGAACGCTACGAAGATGGCATACTTCTGCGCGTACCTGACTGGAACAATCCCGACCAAGTAGCAGAGAAGGTGGATCAGCCTAAGACCTTTGAGATGTTTGCAGAAAAGACGCGATGGGACATCATCATGCGCCTCTCAAATGCTGGCGATGTGAACAAAGCCATCAAGCGCGGTCACGCCTCGGAACTGATTCAGGTGAGCGAGGCCCTTCAGGAGAAGAAAATCGTCCAAATAGCAGAAGATATTGACAAGCGCTTCCATCGCGAAGACAATCCCGTCAGGCTCGTGCTTATCACAGGTCCTTCATCATCAGGCAAGACAACCTTCTGCAAGCGTCTCAGCATTCAGTTGCTGGCCTGCGGTCTGAGACCTGTATCATTCTCTACTGACGACTATTTCGTCAATCGTGCCGACACGCCCAAACTGCCTAATGGCGACTACGACTTCGACAATATCGAGACCGTGGAATACAGTCTGCTGGAAGATCACCTGCTTCGTCTGATGCAGGGCGAGCGCGTGGAGATTCCCGAGTACAACTTCGTGACGGGCAAACGCGAATGGAACGGCAAGAAACTGAAACTCCAGAACGACACGGTACTCATTATCGAGGGCATCCACGCCTTAAACCCACTTCTTACAAAGAAGATTCCCGATGCGATGAAATACAAGATATACATCTCGGCCCTGACCAGCATCTCGCTCGACGACCACAACTGGATTCCTGTACGCGACAACCGACTGCTCCGCCGCATCATCCGCGACTACAACAAGGGAGCCTACACGGCCCAGGAGACCATCAGCCAGTGGAAGAATGTCTGCGCCGCAGAAGACCAGTGGATCTTCCCCTTCCAGGAGACTGCCGACGTGATGTTCAACTCGGCCCTGAACATTGAGTTCGCCGTGCTTCGCACCCATGCTGAGATCATCCTCGCCTCGGTGCCCAAGAACTGTCCCGAGTATGCCGAGGCCCACCGCCTGCTGAAGTTCATCCACTATTTCCTGCCCGTGAGCGATAAAGAGATACCTCCTACCTCGATTATGCGCGAGTTCGTAGGCGGCTCAAGTTTCAAGTATTAACACCTGTATATTCTCACAAAAACAATATAGATTATGAAGAAACTAATGATGATGGCTGTTCTGGCTATAGTAGCCTTGAGAGCAAATGCACAGAGCACGTTACACGAAATCGGCGAGATCACCATTCAGCCCAAGGTCGGTCTGGCCATTGGCAACCTTTCGGGAAAATACACCTACGTCGATGATAAGGCCAGATTGCGCTTCGGTCTGAGTGCCGGTGTGGAAGCCGAATACTATACCAACATCTGGCTCAGCATATCTGCCGGTGTCAACTACGACCAGCAGGGATGGAAACTCGACAAGGTAACCCACAAACTTGACTACCTGAACATCCCCGTTATGGCCAACTTCTACGTGGCAAATGGACTGGCCGTGAAGATAGGCTTGCAACCTGGTTTCCTGCTGAATGCCAGGGAAGGGGATATTAAAGTTAAAAGCGACTACGAGAGTTTCAACCTCTGCATCCCCATCGGCATCTCCTACGAATACCAGAATTTCGTGCTCGATGCCCGCTCCAACTGGGGCATAAAGAGAGTCAACAAACACTATGATGACTCAGACAAGTGGCGCAGCGACCTTGTCACCTTCACCATCGGCTATAAGTTCAGCCTCTGATAGTAATCTTTGAACACCTGCTCATCGCGGGCAGGATCCGTCATAACCTCGAGCACCATTGGTCGCTCGGGGTTTTCTGTTTGCAGCCACGCTATGCCCTGCTGCATCTCGTCCTCTGTAGTGGCCTGACGGTAACTGACATTGTTCTGCCGGCAGATGCCTTCGGCAGTAGTCTCATGGGCGGCAGCCACCAGTCGGTCGCGGGCCGGACTCTTCTCCAAGCCGGGCAACAGGTTGAAGATAGCGCCCCTGCCATTATTGAGCAGCAGAACACGCAGGTTCGGGCGCAGGTTCTGGTTCCAAAGGGCATTCTGGTCGTAGAAGAAACTGAGGTCGCCGATGACACAGAACACCAGTTCTTTGCTAACTAACGAAAAGCCTGCTGCCGTAGAGAGCGACCCCTCGATGCCATTGACGCCACGATTGCACCACACCCTATGGCGGGCAAAGATATTTGCCAGGCGGATGGCAGTGGAGTTGGCATAGTGAACGGCAGGCTCAACTCTCGTCTGCTCCACTTCGAGCGAGAGCCGTTGCTCGAAACACTTCACAGTAGCCATCTGTGAATAGGGAGCAGCGAAGGCGTCGGCATTAGACTGCGCACGAGTCAGAAGTGCGTCCCACCTCTGCACAAAGGGGTGCGGCTGCTGCTCGAGGTAGAAGCGAACCATATCAGTCACCACATCCGGATCACCCTGAAACACATGGGTCAGGTTCATAAATGTATCGTTAACCTCCCCCGTCCTGTTCACAGCCCAGGTTTCCTTTGCCTTACGCAGGAAACGCTTCAGACGCTTGCTCACGACAGAGTCACCGCAGTAGAGCACAAAATCGGGCACATAGGCCTCGTCGTCACCCGCCAGCATCACCGCCTCATCCATCAATGGGTTCATAGGCTGGCCTGCAATGAGCAGAGGCCGATGAGCCTGCATGAACATGCGACAGATATGACTGAGGGTGATGCTGCTCATCTCGGCTGCCGTTTGCTCTATCAGTCGCTCGTCAGGCAATGCCTGCACGGAGAAGTTGAAGAGCGGCTCACTGATGGGCACATTGATATGAACCGGAGCATGGGCAGTGATGAGCGCCTCGTTGACCAGACGGTTGCAGTACCAGCGTTCCTCCTCGTCATGTGGCTCAGGCAACGTGACAGCCTTTGCCACAAAGCGTCCTAAGGCATCGGGCTGCGGCAGCGTCTGGCCGTCGAGTTGGTCAATCCACTGCTGGGGACGGTCAGCCGAGATGACCACCACCTGCCGGTGCTGATAGTATGCCTCTGCCACAGCAGGTGTCAGGTTGAGCAGGGCCGAGCCGCTGGTGACGCACACCACCACAGGCTGCTGCAGGGCCTGGGCCATTCCCAATGCATAAAAGCCTGCCGACCGCTCATCGGTGACAGGATAGCAGGTGATGTCAGGACACTCGTTGAGATTATGCACGATGGGCGCATTGCGACTGCCTGGGCAAACGACAGCATGCCGGATGCCGTGTTTGACGAGCAGGGCCGTCAGTATATTGACATTTTCCTTATTGCTATACACGATAATCTATTTTTATAGTTACGATTTCAGGAGTCGGCGCATCGTCTCCAGTTTCGCTTCGGTCTCCTGCCACTCCTGCTCTTCCACGCTGCCTTTCAACAGTCCGCCACCGGCATAGAGGCGGAACCTGTCAGGCAGGATCTGCATACAGCGCAACGAGACATAGAGACGGGTGGAGTCCTGAAGCATGGGACCCAGGAACCCACTATAGTACTGGCGCGGACTATGCTCGTGTTCGATGATAAAGCGGAATGCCTCCTGCTTGGGCAGTCCGCAGACGGCTGGCGTGGGATGAAGCCTCTGTAACACCTCGCCCGGGCGTACCTTATTTAATAATATAAAGGAGAAATCACTTCTCAGATGCACCAGATTGGCTGCCCTGACTGTGCGGGGACCTTCCTCGCGAATCTCGTCAGAGAAATGCTCAAGACACTCCTTGATATAGGTTGCCACGTAACGCTGCTCTTGTATGTTCTTGGTCGACCAGCACACATGCTCACCCTCGCCATTCAGTTGCTCTCCCTCCAGTTTCATCGTACCGGCGAGGGCTATGGTGCGCCACTTGTTGCCACAGCCTTCAAGCAGAATCTCTGGCGTGGCCGTCAGCCACAGGCCGCTTTTGGCAGTATAAGTCAGCGACACGAAGAGGCGCGGATAAAGTTTGCAGGCTTGCTTGAACAAAAATAGTATATCTAACTGGGTTTCAGCGCATTCATCAGCGCACCTAGCAAGTACTAGTTTACGGAATTTGCCCGTTTCCAGTTGCAGAAGGAACGAACGGAAGTCCTCGTCGTAGGTTTCGCGGCAGGAGTTTGAAGCGTGCATGTTGTCGGCCTTGACAATCCGACCACCAGGGCTGGACGCAAACCGGAAGCCATCAGGCAAACGGCAGAGAGAGGCATTGCTGAACACCTCCAACCTGTCAGGTTTGATAAGCAGGATAGGCAGGTCGGCACTAATGTCGAAAGGAGCAATGACGAAGCCCCGGCAGTCATTCAAGTCGGCACACGACAGCAATTCCTGAGGTTCGCCCTCAGTCTGTTCCATCAGCGTCACCTGTTGTTCATGGGGAAATCTGTAGAGTGCAAAACCCGTCATTTCTGCTTGATGATATAATTGGTCACACGGACATTGGATATCAGTTCACCCGACGTGTCCTTGATGTCAACATTCCACACATGGAGCGTGGTGCCCTTGTGCAGCAGGCGTGCAAATGCGGTCACGGTATCGCCCTCGGCCACAGCCTTCACATGACTGCCGCTGACCTCGATGCCCACACAGGCACAACCAGGACAGAGCGACGACGAACCAACCCCCGCCACATTCTCAGCCAATGCCAGCGAGGCCCCTCCGCTCAGGAAGCCGAAGGGCTGGCGGTTGCGCTCGTCCACTTTCATGCGGGCCATACACGTATCGTCCTCGGGTGTGGAGACGAACTCCATCCCGAGGGCGGTACTCATATTGGGCATTGACTCAACAATCTTCCTGACTCTGTCTACATCCATATCAGATAAACAACGAATACTCCTTCACCTCCCAAGCCAGTGCACCTGCTCCAAGCACATCGCGATCATCTTTGTTCAGGATGGATGGCAGCAGTTTCACCTTACCTTTCAGATTATGGAACACGTGTTCCTCGAACGACTGACTGGCAGGCTCCAGCAGCCAGCGGCCAGCACCGGTGATACCACCGGCCAGGACAATGGCGTCAGGATTGAGCACCGAGGCGAAGTTGGCCATACCGATACCCAGGTAGATGCCTGTCTCATGGAATACCTGAACTGCCAGTTCGTCACCATCCTGACAGCACTGGTACACATCCTTGGGAGTCTTTATTTCACGCTCACGCATCAGTGACGGGCGAGGATCTTTCTCCAGCAATTCCCTCACCGTGCGCATCACGCCCTTCGTTCCCACATAGGCTTCCAGGCAGCCCCTGTTGCCGCAACTGCAAAGTCTTCCGTTATGCGCCACGCAGGTATGTCCTACCTCGCCAGAGAAGCCGTCGGCTCCCAGGTAGAACTTACCCTTGGTGAAGACGGCACTTCCCACACCGTGGCCCACAGTAATATATAAAAAGTCTCTCAAACCGTGAGCGCTGCCATAAACATATTCGCCCAATGCCCTTACATGGGCATCATTGCCCAGTGCCACAGCCAGTCCCAGGCGGTCGCGCAGCATGGCGGACAGCGGTGTCTGCCCCTTCCAGGGCAGGTTAGGCGGATATTCTATACAGCCCGACTTAAAGTTGCCACTGGGAGCGCTAATGCCTACCGAGCGGATACTCTCATAGCCTCCGTTGGCCTCAACCAACTGGAATATGCATTCGCTCAGATGAGCAGCAAAGTCATTCACGTTAGGGAAGTCGGTCGTAGGAAACTCTTTTTGGGCAATAATGGTTCCTCGCATATCGACAATGGCATAAACCGTGCGTTCAACACTCAAGCCGACGCCCACCACTCTCGATTTAACTGCACCTTCAATCATAGTACTAAAGTTAGTCAAAAAAGTTAGATTGCGGCTGCAAAAGTAGGCATTATTTCGTTAAATGCCAAAGGATTTGTCAATTTTCTTTGGGAATTTCAGCAGTTTTTCTTAATTTTGCCCCCGAATTAATACTTTTTTTATCATTAAACAACTAAAAGCAAAGAAATGAAAAAGTTTTTCTTAATGGCTGTGGCTGCCCTGACGCTGACATTCACAGCATGCACCGAGGGTGCAAACGACGAGGCTAGTGCCTTAGTAGAGAATCTGCAGAGCCAGATTGAGGCTGGCGATGCTTCTGGTGTGCAGGCCACCCTGGAATCAGCCCAGGCCAAGATTGCCGAACTCGTGGCAAAAGATCCTGAGGCTGCCAAGACCTATGTGACCAAAGTGCAGGAGTTTGTGAAGGAGAATCAGGAGAAGATCATCTCTCTCGTGGGCGACAACGCTGTGGCTCAGGGCCTGGTGACCACTTTGGTCAACACTCCCGCCGAGACCGTCATCAACACGCTGACCGCTGGCCAGAATGTCATCGACAATGCCCAGCAGGCTGCCGAGGGTCTTCAGGACTCGCTTCAGAACACCGTCAACCAGGCTATCGACGACAAGGTGAACGAGGTTCAGGATGCCGTTGAGGAGAAAGTCAACGCCACCATCGACGAAGCCAACCAGAAGGCCAACGAGAAGATCAACGAGGCTGCAGACAAGGCTAACGAGAAGATCAACGATGCCGCCAGCGAGGCTGCCAAGAAACTGGGTCTCTAACAGCCCTTTGATTATTCGCTGAACAAATCGGGGCATTCGTTGAACAGATTTGCCCCGATTCTTGTTTTTCATTACCTTTGCAACACAAAAAATGTTATAGTCTTCAACCCAACAACTTATGAAGCAAACTTTACTCATCCTTTCACTCATACTGACATCGGCCACTGCCAGAGCCATCAGCGACAACACCGTTGAGATAGCCTACAACGGCACTACGGCCACCGTGACCGTTGCCTCCAACATCAGCAGTTACGTCACCGTCAGCAGCGGCACGTCGTCGCATGTGGTCATCACCCAGGCAGAGTCGTTCGCTGGCGTCGACCCCACGAAGAGCAACACCGACGGCGAGATCATCTACGCCCTCTCCGGCACCTCTTCCAACGGCAGCCTCCTGCTGGAGGGCTCGTTCAAGTGTAGCGTCGAACTGAACGGCGTGACACTCACCAACCCCAGCGGCCCAGCCATCAACATCCAGAACGGCAAGCGCATCTCTGTCAGCGCCAAGAGCAGCACCGTCAACACCTTAGTAGACGGCGCCAACGAGACCTACAACGGCTGCCTGCATTGCAAGGGCCACCTGAAGTTCAAGGGCAAGGGGACGCTCAACGTCACCGGCAACTCCCGCCACGCCATCTACAGCAAGGAATACTGCGAGGTGAAGAACCTCGTGCTCAACATCGCCTCTGCCGTCAAGGACGGCATCCATTGCAAGGAGTATTTCCTCATGGAGAGTGGCACCGTCAGCATCAGCAATACCGGCGACGACGGCATACAGGTGGAACTGGACACCAGCGAGGGCAGCACACAGACCGGCATCACCGCCGATCATGAGGAAGAGAACACGGGTAACTTCTATATGGAGGGCGGCACGCTGACCATCAACAACTTCACCGAAAAGGCCGTGAAGGCCGACGGCACCGCTACCTTCAGCGGCGGCACCCATAACTTCAATGCCACCGACGTGCAGGACGTGACAGGCATCAGCGACGTGACCATCACGCCGGCATCGCGCACCATCGACGGCATCTACGACATTCATGGCCGCCGACTGTCTGCCCTACCCCAGCGCCGCAGCCTCTACATCGTCGTAGAGAACGGCGTCGCCAAGAAGTACATCAGAAAGTAGTCCCATGCAGCGCGAGCACAACGACCGCAAAGAACTGCTCCTGTATGCCGTGATATGGGCCATCCTGCTCGTAGCACCCATACTGAGCACCTACCTGCACACCCTCAACAACGCCTCGGAGACCACGTTCCCCTGGGACCGTCTCTTCGAGGTGTGGGTGCAGTACCTGTTCTTCTTCGTTGCCTTCGCCATCCACAACTTCCTGCTGGCACCGCTCATCGTCTATCGTCGCCGCCGTGCCCTCTACCTCACGGGCTTTGCCGCCCTGCTCGCCGTCTTCACCGCCGTGCAATGCGTCAACAGGCCCGACGTGAGGCCCCAAGCCCCTCTTCCGCCCATCGAGCAGTTCGAGGGTCCCGACTTCCGTCCTGAGCCCCACGACAAGCCCCTTCACGGCATCGAGCCCGACAGGCCCCAGCACGGCACCGAGCCCGACAGGCCCCAGCACGACCGCCGCCCGCCCGTCTTCATCGGTCAGCACGACATCGTGGCCGTCATCATCTTCCTGCTCATGCTCGGCCTCAACCTGGGCGTCAAGTACTACTTCCGCCACCGCCGCGACACGGAGCGACTGGCCGAACTGAAGCGTGAGAACCTGCAGCAGCAGTTGGAGTATCTGAAGTATCAGATCAACCCCCACTTCCTGATGAACACCCTCAACAACATCCATGCGCTGGTGGACATCGACCCCGAACAGGCCAAGGAGACCATCGTCGAACTGTCCAAAATTATGCGCTTCGTGCTCTATGAGGGCTCCAAGCAGAAAGTGCCCCTGCGCCAGGAACTCATCTTCCTCGACAACTACATCCAACTGATGCGCATGCGGGTGACCGACCATGTGGACATCAACGTAGAGATGCCACAGGCCACCCCCGACCGCGAGATACCGCCGCTGATGCTCATCACCTTCGTGGAGAACGCCTTCAAACACGGCGTGAGTTACCAGCAGCACTCCTTCATCGACATCAAGATTAGCATCGAGGACAACCGCCTCCACTTCTCCTGCCAGAACAGCAAGGTGCCGCAGGGCGAAGACCGCCACGGAGGCGTGGGCCTGCAGAATGTGCGCCGCCGACTGCAACTCATCTACGGCAACGACTATCGGCTCAGCATCCGCAACGAGGCCGACACCTATAATGTCAACTTAGAACTGCCACTATGATCAGAGTATTAGCCATCGACGACGAGCCCCTGGCCCTGCGCCAACTCGTCACCTACATCAGCAAAGTGCCGTTTCTCGAACTGGCAGGCCAGTGCCGCAGCGCACTCGAGGCACGCGAGATCATGGAGCACGACGTGGTGGACGCCATCTTCTGCGACATCAACATGCCCGACCTCAGCGGCATGGACTTCGTGCGCCAACTGGCAGCCCCGCCGCTCATCGTCTTCACCACCGCCTACTCGGAATATGCCATCGAGGGCTACAAGGTCAACGCCGTCGACTACCTGCTGAAGCCTTTCGGCATGAACGACTTCCTGCGTGCCTCTATGAAGATACAGGAGCAATACAACCTGCGCCACCCGAACACGCCCCAGCAGCAGAGCAGCCCCGTGCAGGCCGACGGCACCATCTTCGTCAAGACCGACTACCGCGTGGTGCGCATCGCCATCAGCGACATCCGCTACATCGAGGGCATGAGCGAATACCTGAAGATTCACCTTGAGGGTCAGAAGCCCGTCATCACCCTGCTCTCGATGAAAAAGATGGAGGACTACCTGCCCCCCACCCAGTTCATGCGCATCCACCGCTCCTACATCGTCAACCTACAGAAGATACAGGAGGTCAACAAGAACCGCATCATCCTCGATGCCGACACCTACCTGCCCCTCGGCGATCTCTACAAGGAGCAGTTCAACGACTATCTCACCCGCAACTTCCTGGGCAAATAGAGGGAAACTTCGGTTCAGGCTTGAATCCTGAATCCTGAAACCAGAATCCTGTATCCTGAAACATTTTTTGAAAAAAATCGCCCAAACATTTGGTAGTCTCATACATTTTCACTACCTTTGCACCCGCAAAACCGAAAAGGTGTTGCATTCGATCTCAAACATGGTGCCCGTAGTTCAGTTGGTTAGAGCGTCAGATTGTGGTTCTGAATGTCGACGGTTCGAGTCCGTCCGGGCACCCTCCCAAACTCCTGCAAGTCAGACTTGCGGGAGTTTTTGTTTTGCAAGAAGTCACGGGGAAACACAAGATTTCTTTAAAACAACGGTTTGTTTTTGTTTGAACACGAATCGCACGAATCGCACGAATTTTTTCTTTCCTTGAATTATTCGTGAAATTAGTGTAATTCGTGTTCGTTAAAATTAATCCGTT
>CADCCB010000017.1 GCA_902799905.1 uncultured Prevotellaceae bacterium | reverse complement strand
GCTCACAGGCACAAAGCCATGAGATCGGCACAGAAACTCGAAGAGTCAAGACATCGGCAGAGGGGTTTTTAAGGTTTTTGTTAACAACCGAAACTTAAATTAAGAATTAAAAAAACGGAGAAGTGATAAGTGAGTAAGAGTTTAGTATCAAGCGCGCGGGGTTAAATCTCCGCTCGAGCTCCGCTCGCTTTCACCAAGCGAAGCGACTGAAAGAAATCTCCAATCTCAAATCTCAAATCTCAAACCTCAAATCTCAAACCTCAAACCAAAAAACTATGAGTCAGAAGTACATTAAGAAAAAGAACAACAACGCCGAGAGCACAGCCTACGGCAAGTACTATGCATCGCCCGTCTATGACGAGCATTTCATCGAGACCGACGACATCGCCGAATTCATCCAGACCCAGGCATCCCTGAAGCGAAGCGACATCAAGGGCGCCCTCGACGAACTGGGCGAGGCCGTGAAGCACTTCTTGGAACTGGGACAGAAGGTGCGCCTGGCCGGACTGGGCATCTTCAAGGTCGGCTTCTCCAGCGTGGGCGTGGCCAAGGCTGAGGACGTCAGTGCCGCCACCATCACCACCCGCCGCGTGATCTTCACCCCCGAGACCGAGCGCATCGTGGTGGGACAGGGCAAGAACAAGCAGGGCCAGGTCGTGCAGAAGTACATCAACGCCAAGCGACTGGTCAAGGATGTGGTGTTCGAGGAGACGCACGACAATGCCATGAACGTGGAACCCGTGAACCCCTAATCTAAGTTTAACGAACACGAATTACACTAATTTCACGAATAATTCAAGGAAAGAAAAAACACGAATTACACTAATTTCACGAATAATTCAAGGAAAGAAAAAATTCGTACGATTCTTTTAGTCGCTACGCTTGGTAAAAGCGCTAAAGCGATTACGTGCGATTCGTGTTCAAACAAAACCAAATTTGAGTTCTCTTTTGCAGCGCTGAACAGGGAGGACGTACAAAATGATTTGATGTCCCAAGCTGTCCCAAGTTGTCCCAAGTATGTCCCAAGTCCAATGCCTCCAAACGGCGAAGTCCCTGTTATCAAGACCAGTAAAAGTCAAGCGACCTGCAAAAAAATCTCGTCTTTTGCATACTATATTAGAAGAAAAAGTGTACCTTTGCATGCATGACGGACGAGAAAGGGAAACAAGATAACTGAGGATATAGTGATACTCTGTTATGAATAAAACATATATATCTATTAACCAATAATTTAGAAACAGACATTGAATAAACTATTTAATATAGTATCACTCATCTGGCACGCACGCCGACCAAGCCGGATCAGCGACATGCCGATAGTACGCAACAGTCTGCTGCTGCGCAAGGGCTATGCCGGACTGACCTTCTTCGGCAACATACTGGCACCAAGCGACGATGAGGCGAGGGGCTTCGAGCGCAAGGGGAGCCACATGAAGAACCACGAGATGATACATCTGAGACAGGCACAGTCGACCCACGACTCGTGGCTGCTGTTCTACCTGCTCTACGGATGGTACACCCTGACTGCCCTACCCCAGAACCTGAAGATGCGCAACGCCGCCTACAGGCTGAACCCCTTCGAACTGGAGGCCTACGCCCATGAGCACGACCTGGACTACCTGAAGCACAACGAGGCCACGGAATGGCGCCAATATGCGCGCATGAGCCCCCGTGAACGCCGCTTGAAATACGGCCACAGCCGATAAAGAGCAAGTTTTTCGAAAAAAAGTGCCGAAATATTTGCTCGCATAGAAAAAAATCCTTAAATTTGCAAATTGAACGTGCCTGCACACAAGCGGCTAGGCCTTACTACCCGAAAACAAAATAATTGATAAACTATAGATTGATGGAACATCTAATTGCCAACAGCGGAATTCATTTCATCGCTACCGAGAAAGAATTCAACCCAGCCGAGCAACTGGCTTTCCCTAACGGGAAAATCCTGAAGTACGCCTTCTGTGAGACCACAGACTTCATCACGGGCGAGCAAATCTTCGACCTGCTTTACTACCACAGCCAGGAAGGTCTCTACATCCCCCTGACCGAACTGCGCCAGAGCGACATGACAGAGAAACGCCCCAACGGCAGGGAGGAACTGGACGATGCCGGCCTCATCAAGATGAAGAAAGACGAGTCGACGGCCCTCTTCTCCTCCTACCACGACGGTGACAGCGAGATCTTCAACATCAACTCGCTGGCTGGCTACCGCGTGAAAGACCAAAACGGCAACATCAACACCGCCTTCGACCTGATACTGGGCAAGTGGCTGCCCATGCCGATGTTCGAGAAAGAGATGGACGGCATGACGGCTGGCGACCCCTTCACCTGGTGCCGCGTGCGCATAGACTGTCTGGGCGAAGGCAGCAAGAAGGGCAACATGCGCTACCGCTTCCTGTGGGCCTTCGACACCACGCTGGGCGACCCTGACCCGCTGGCAGAGCGTTCGAACACCATCTACTTCAGCGACGATATGGACGAGTCGCTGGTGCACTACAAGCAGCCGTTCTTCTACGACGACGAGGACGACCAGAAGGAGTTCTGCCTTTGCAACCGTGCCGACGAACTGCTGGACTTCATGTCGGTGAGCGACTATTTCTCGTCATTCTCCGACTATTTCTCCTCGCTGCTGGGACAGTTCAACCGCACCGAGTCGCGCAAGTACATCGGCTACTACATCTACCTGGTGAACTTCATACGCAACCTGGGAGCAGCCCCCGACGTCATGCTGCACAACAATACGCGCAAGACCATCGATGTGGACCTGGTGCTGGACATCGGCAACTCGCGCACCTGCGGCGTGCTATTCGAGGAGGGCGACTTCACCAAGGCCGCCATGCTCGAGATACGCGACCTCTCCGACCCCAGCATCACCTACGAGAAGTCGTTCGACATGCGACTGGCATTCCGCAAGGCCGACTTCGGCAACGCCATCGTGCTGGACAACGATGCCTTCGAGTGGAAGAGCCTGGTGCGCGTGGGCGACGAGGCCAAGCGACTGGTGTACCGCTCGCTGGAGGAGGACGGCATGAGCGAGAAGACCACCAACTACTCCAGTCCGAAGCGCTACCTGTGGGACGAGAAGCCCTATGACGGCCGCTGGGAGTTCCTGACCACCGTCGACGACCCCAGCAACATACGCCTGGCCGACAATATATATATCGCGCGCCTGTCGGACCTGTTCGACCACTCAGGCAACTACATAGGCCCTGACGGCAACGACGACAACCTGGACGGCGGCAACTACTCGCGCGCCTCGCTGATGACCTTCGTGCTCATCGAGATACTGCAGCAGGCCACCACGCAGATCAACAGCATCAAGTTCCGCACCAAGCACGGCAACATGGACTGCAAGCGACTGCTGCGCAACATCATCATCACCTGTCCGACGGCTATGCCACGCAAGGAGCAAGAGAAACTGCGCCGCTGTGCTGAGAACGCCATCGAGGCCCTGCAGCATTGCACGCCAGCCTTCGGCTCGCCCACCGTCACGCCCACCTCGGCATCGCTCCGCATCAAGGACGACGAGATGGACTCGAAGGACCGCATGTGGAGTTTCGACGAGGCCTCCTGCTGCCAACTGGTCTATCTCTATGCCGAGATTGCCCAGCGCTATAGCGGTGAAATCAACAAGTTCATCGAACTGAAGGGCCACGTGCGCCCAGAGGAGAAAGCCGAGGGCTACGAGGGCAAGTCGCTGACCATCGGCTCCATCGACATCGGCGCCGGTACGACCGACGTTATGATATGCTCCTACCAGTACTACGGCGAGGGCCGCAGCAAACTGGTGCCCACCCCCATCTACTGGGACAGTTTCTACCTGGCAGGTGACGAGATACTGCACAACCTGGTGCAGAACCTCGTGATTGAGGGCAAGGAGCACGACAACCCCAACCAGGGCAATATCTTCAGCGCAGTTTACACACGTCTGAAGAACATGAGCGATGAAGATTTGCAGTCACTCCCCTGCCTGAAGGATAATCAGGTATACAGGAGCAAGATGTACGACATCGTCAACGAGAAGACCAACCCAGAACGCCGCACGATGCTGCTGAAGGCCTTCGCCTCGAACCTGCTGCGCGACTTCTTCGGCTTCGACAGTTCGATGATGACCCATCGCGACCGCCGCTGCCGCGTGGACTTCAACACGCAGATCTCTGTGCCCATCGCACAGACCTTCATGGAGCACCTGCGCCTGCACCGTCCGCTGCGCACCTTCACCTTCGACGACCTCTTCGGCAAACTGAAGCCTGCCGACTACCTGCTGGAATACTTCGAGCACCACTTCGGCTTCTCGTTCACAGAACTGAACTGGCGTTTCGACCCGCAGGAGGTAGCCACCATCGTCAAGAACACGATGGAACCGCTGATGAAACAACTCTCCGTGGTGCTCTATGCCCACCACTGCGACGTGCTCATCCTGGCAGGACGTCCCTCGTCGCTCGATGCCATCACCGAACTCTTCATCAAGTACATACCCACGTCGCCCGACCGTCTGATTCGTCTGAACGACTACCGCATCGGCACCTGGTATCCATTTGCCGACGGACAGGGCTACTTCTACGACCAGAAGTCGGTAGTGGCCGTAGGCGGTATGGTGGGCTTCTTGGCCGCCAACCAGGGCTTCAACGGCATGAGCATAGACTTCAGCAGAATGATTAAGAATATGAAGTCAACAGCCTGCTACTTAGGTAATTACAATTCACGCCGCCAGCAGGTTCCAACTTCCTTCCTCACGCCTACCAACGGCTCTGCCACCATCGACATCGCCGTCTTCCCTGCATTCATCGGCTGCAAGCAGTTCAACTCGCCGCTCTATCAGGCACGTCCGCTCTATGCCATCTACAACCACTCGTCGCGCCCGTCGCTGCGCATCACCCTCTCGCGCAACTACTACGAGAGCCGCGAAGACCTGGTCATCGAAGAGGCTATGGACGACGAGGGCAACACCCTGCCCAAGCGCGAGGTGGAACTCGTGCTCCAGTCCATCGTCGATGACGGCAAGTACTGGCTCGACAAGGGAGAATTTGAACTTTCAGTAAAGTAATAGTAGCAAAGAAATCAAGAAAGAGTTATGATACAGGAAATCTATAAGCAAATAGAGGCCATCAACAAATCGCTGGCATGGATCAGGAAGAACAAGCCTGAGCAGTACGACCAGAAGTTCATCCCCCTGATAGAATGCCGCAAGGAACTGAAGAAGATTGCCGCTGCCGCCATCAACAACCCTGGCATCGCAGCCTTCGGCAAGAGCCAGGTAGGTAAGTCCTACCTCATCAGTTGCCTGCTGCAGGACAACGGCAAACCATTCATGGTGAAGGCAGGAAGCGAGCAGTACAACTTCGTGAAAGACATCAACCCGCCCAGCGAGACAGGCGGCGGACGCGAGTCGACAGGCGTAGTGAGCCGTTTCTCGTCGTTCAAGCGCCGTCCGGAGGCCCACAGTTACGAACTGCCCGTGATGGTGAACACCTTCTCGCTGACAGACGTCATCCTCATCCTGTCCGACAGTTACTACAACGACATTTCCGAGCGTTCTTCACACAGCGACAAGGAGATAGAGGCCCTCTGCGATGCCATTACTGAGGCCTACCGCTCGAAGCCTCTCATCGACAACCCCGTTATTGGTGCTGATGACGTGCTCTACATGAAAGACTACTTCAAGAAGCATAACAATGAGGCTCAGTCCATCAACCGCTCGGCCTTCTTCGACCGCGTGTCGCTCATCATCGACCGCGTGCCGTCGTCGGAGTATATCAACATTTTTGGCAACCTGTGGTACAAGAACCCAAACATCACTAACCTCTACAACGTGCTCTACGACATCCTGCGCACGTTCAACTTCGCACGCAACATCTACCTGCCCATCGAATCGGTGCTGCACCAAGGCGTGAAGGAGAACACCATCATGAGCGTGCAGTGTCTGAACCAGATACTCGACGGCGCCACAGCGTTCACCACCGATGTCTATCTGCAGGAGAACGGACAGTTCACCAAGCGCGCCAGCAACTTCTCGAAGAGTGCTGTCTGCGCCATCTGTTCCGAGGTCATCTTCAAGATAGAAGAAAGTTTCCTCTCCAGCAAAAGCCGCTACGACTTCTCACACATCGCCAGCGACGTGGCCAGCCGACTGACCCACGACGACATCGAGATGGAGATGCTGCGCGACAACGACCTGCTCGACTTCCCTGGTGCACGTTCGCGCCTGGAACTGAACGAGGCGAAACTGAGCGACAAGGGAACGCTGCTCAACTGCTTCCTGCGTGGCAAAGTGGCATACCTCTTTAATAAGTTCAACGAGGAACTGGGCATCAACATCCTGCTCTATAGCCACCATAACAGGGACAATGACGTCACCTATTTATATAAATTGGTGGAAGAATGGGTCAACACCTACGTAGGTGCCACACCTGAGGAGCGTCGCCGCAAACTGCAAATGACGGAAGTGTCGCCCCTATTCTACATCGGCACCATGTTTAACCTCGACATGGAACTGAGTGTAGAGAAGACCACTCCCACAGAACCTATCATACACCAGCGCTGGAGGGGACGCTACGAGACGGTGATGAACCGCCAGTGCTTCAACCGCGACGTGGTGGACTGGATGAAGAACTGGACGCGTGAGGGCGAGAACTTCCAGAACAGTTACATGCTGCGCGACTTCAAGTTCTCCGGGCCCAAGGCAGGCCTCTATAGTGGCTTCGAAACAGAAGGCCGTGAGACAGGACTGATCATGAGCGAGGAATACTACGACATGATGCGCAAAACCTTCGTCGAGGATGAATTCGTGCAGCAGTACTTTGCCGACCCAGCCCTCTCATGGGATGTCGTGGCCACGATGAACAACGACGGTGCGCTCTGGGTGATGCAGAACCTCGACAAGGTGGCCAAGCGCATGGACAAGGCACGCGAACAGCAGTTCCAGGACATCACTGCCAAGAACGTGAACCGCGTCATCACCATCATGAAAGAATTCCACGTCTCTGAGAACGCCGACGAGCAACTGAAGAAGAATATCCGCAAGGCCAACCAGATTATCCGCGAGATGGACTTCACCTGCAACGAGGACAGTTACTTCTTCGGACACCTGCTGCAGTCGCTCGAACTGACGGAGACGAAGAGCCTGCAGGCCATCCACGAACTCATACAGAGCGGCAAACTGAGCGAGAAGATCCACGACACCAGCAACTACGAGATTATCGTGAAGCGCTGCGGACAGGCCCTGAAAGCCTGCAAGAACAACGAAGAACGCTGGCAGGTACTGATGGATGTCTACGCTCTGGACACCCAAGAAGACGCAGAGGCCTTCCTCATCAAGCGCAACGTGGACTACAAGAAACTCTTTGACGGCTCGTTCAAGAAGAAACTCAACTCGGTCATCATCGCCGAGGAGGTCTACACGCTCTGGAAGAACCAGATCAAGTCACTGGAGTTCATGAACCAGATGACAAACAACCACCAGTTCGACAAGGACGTGATGGCTGACCTCGTGGACGAGATCGTGGAGACCAGCAAGAGCCTGCACCTGGAGGACCTGCTGGCAGCCACCATCGCAGAATATGTCAACGTGGTCAACGTGTTCTCCATCAACGAGAGCCTCATCGCCGACATCCTGGCCAGCACCATCAACAGTTTCGTCATCGATCTGGGCTATCACCTGCTCGATGCCGACGAGGTGAACAAGGCCCGTCAGATAGCCGAGAAACGCCACCTGGCCGCATTCAACTATATTGAGAAGCCTCGCCCCTCGACCTTCGAGGAAGAGGAACTGACCGCTATGTTCGACGAACTGACCTCCAGCCCCAAGGCGCTGACCACGGCCTTCGAGAACAACTACTACTCATGGCTCGAGTACATGCTCGTATCGTTCATCACCCATCTGAACATACCCGACTACGACCACGAGGCCAACGAGCAATTAACCAAAATCATCAACGAACTATCATAAGACAATATGAGGAAAATCTATTTTGGCCCGAAAGGCACGGTAAACTGGCACGAACCCTTCTGGAAGCCCTGGGGATGCCTTGGATGTTTAGGACGGCTGTTGCTGTACTTGCTGCTCCTGCTCACGCTGATGTTCCTGCTCAGCATGTTCAAGATGTGCAGTTGCTCGAACCCGTTCCGCCCGACACCTACCGAGATCACCAATCCCACTGGTGAGAACCCCAACCCGCATGTGGACATCGACACGATGATTGACATTCCGCGCAACATCCCCAACCCGGGTGAGAACCTGCCGAACCCTGACGACAACTACATACCGCCCTATGATGACGGCGATATCGTACAGGACAGTCTGGGACAGCAGACCGTAGGCGACCGTCTGAACGTCATCCTCGACTCTGATGCCGAGGACGAGACCTTTCGTCAGTTTGCCGACGAGTTCAAGCAACTCTATCCTGGCGATGAATACACCATCCGCTTCTACGACCCTCTGACGAAGGCCCTGCAGATAGAGGTGCCAACGGAAGAGCGCGACGCGATGATCCAGAACCTGCCTCAGCAGATCACAGACATCAACTTCCTGGTGTTTCCTGAAAGCGTGATGGGCAGTTTCCAGAGCAACCGTCCCAACGACCCCGCTTTCCAGTATCCAGACTACACCTGGCACTTCGCCCCCATCCAGGCCTACGAGGCTTGGGAGATCACCAAGGGCAGTCCTGACGTGACGGTAGCCATCATCGACAGTTATTTCGACCTGAATCACGACGAACTGAACAGTGACCGCGTGGTCAGTCCGTTCTGCGTACCCCGTCGCTCAGGCAATGTGGCTCCTCCCCAGGAGGGATGCGCCGACGCCCCGTTCAAGCACGGCTCACTCGTAGCATGCACCACGCTGGGCAACATGGACAACAACCGTGGCACAGCAGGCATCGCCCCCAACTGTAAGTTCATGCCCATCAGCGCCGGCCACCAGTTCACGTCGCTGACGCTCCTCCAGGGCCTGCTCTACGCCATCTATCAGGGTGCCAACGTGGTGAACATCTCCGCTGGCGATGCCTATCCTGAGGACTCACCCATCTACAGCCTCACACCAGAGGAGCAGATCCAGTTAAGTCAGGAGTGGCGCAAGGAGGAGGAGGCCGTCTGGGACTATGCCTTCGACCTGGCTAACGCACGCAACGTCACCGTGGTGTGGGCAGCAGGCAACGAGAACCTGTTCACGGCCCTCGACCCCAGTAAGCGTGGCGACCGTTCCATCAAGGTCTCTGCCGTCGATACCAACCTGCAGAAAGCCGGTTTCAGCAACTACGGCAACTTCGAGGAACAGAATGTAGCAGAGTCCACCATCTCGGCTCCTGGCGTCAACATCTTCGGCGCTTGCCCCTACAACGACTATATCCCCCTGGAATGGGGACAGGGCACCAGTTTCTCGGCTCCCATCGTGACGGGTGCCGTTGCCCTGATGAAGAGTCTCGATCCCAACCTGACGACCCCCGACATCATCCAGATACTGCGTGAGACGGGTAAGCCCATCGACAGCAATCCTGAGATAGGCAAACTGTTGCAGATCAAGGATGCCCTGCTCAGGGTACAGAACAACGACGACTATGCCCGCATGGACGAGATTCAGGACGACCACAGCCAGTTCGAGGGCTTGTGGCAGAGCACGCAACTGCTGCACAAGACCACTGGCGGCAACATGACCGACGAGATGCTCCGCCTCTACTTCCAGATTGACTCTGAGAGTTCCGGCCAGATTATCTACTACGAGGAGACCTCGAAGTTGGACTTCACGGCTCCCATCAGCATCCAATGGGAACAGGACAAGGTGGTGCTCACCCAACTGCAGGAGGCCACCAACCCCAATGCACAAAACAAATACGTAGTGGCCACCTATTTCTGCACGCCTGACGAAGATCAGAAGGTGCAATGCTACCACAGTTCACAATACGGCACAGCCACGCCCTATTACCTGCGTAAGGTCACAGAGCGTAACGACGATTAACAGTTTATCAACCTAGACTATGGCACAAAACAAAAGCAACGGCATATCACTGGCTAACATCATTGCCACCATCGGCATCGTGATACTGCTGGTATTCCTTTTCCTAGGATATTTCTATTCTGGCGACAACCTCGGCATCGCCATACTGAAGGCATCGGCCTGGACGGCTGGCTTCGGCATCCTGCTCTGGCTGCTCATCAAGGCCAAGGGGGCTGACGCCGACCTGATGAAATGGCGCGTCATCGAGGGCATCCTGCTCTTCCTCTACATCGTCATCGCCGTACTGTCGAGCAACAAGGTGGCCCGCTTTGCCACCATCTACGCCTCATCCGACGAACTGAAGACGGCTGCCACAGAGGACATCAGACTGATTCGCCAGGGCATTGAGACGTTCCAGGCAACGGAGAACGCTGCACTTACCAACACCATCACGGGCTTGGAACTGGCTTCGCAGGGCGAAGTCTCTGACAGCCTGATGGAATTCGTCAATGCCAACGGTTTCGAACTGACTGCCACCAGCATCGCCAACTTCAAGGACAAGTGGCAGGACAGGATTGAGAATGTCACGGACCAGTCGCAAAGCAGTTTCTACGACGCATGGGACGAGGAACTGGAACGCTGCTCAGAGCAGATCCAGGGTTGGAGCGTGCTGAAGATTCCTGAGGCAGTGGCAACCATGAAGGACCTCGCTCCACAGGTGACGGCCAAACTCGAGGAGATATCGGCAGGCCTGCCCTTCCCTGTCATCCACAAGAACGAGGCCGACGTCTCTGACATCGTCAAGAATCACGAAGCCAACGCCTACCCCATCGCTGCCACGTTTGCCAACAGGTTCATCGACATGAGCAGTTACTCCATCATAGGCATCATCATCTGCATCGTGATCCACGTGATGATCCTGTTCAACTACATCGTGGCCTATCGCACAAAGCGTAACCGCATCAAGACCAACAAGAACATCCCCGTGAACGACGGCGGTCTGAGCATCTAACAACCTGACAAGCAGAAAACAGAGAGATATGGCACTATCAGAACAACAGATACAGCAGTTGAATGCCCAGTGCAACAAACTGCCCATCGCCAAGTTGGTGGAATATATCGACAAAGGCTTCGTACGCTACCCAGAAGACCTCCCGGCACTGAGCGATGACCGCAAGAAGGCCATCGAAGCCATACTGAACTCGCGGCCCAACCCGCAGGAGCAGGCAGAGTGGCGAGCCATCGAGGCTGCATCGAACGTCAGCGGACTGGAACTCGACGAACTCAAGTCACGGCTTGCTTCCGTCAGGGCCTACCAGGACAAATGGAGCCTCAGCCGTCCTGTGGGCAACCATGTCGACGATGCCAACGCCATCATCGAACGTATCAAGGGTGAAATCAAGGTCAAAATGGGTGACATCGAGGAAGCCGACTGGAAGGCTGTGGACCAGGACAGCGTGGAATCGCTGTTGGCCCATAAGGAGAAATATCCAGAGACCTGCCATATAGACGAGATTGACGATCGTGTGTGGGTCCTGCTCAAGCAGATCTTCGACATCATCGATGCTGCCAACAAGTACCTCGAGTACTTCCCTGATGGTCTGAGCGCCACTGAAGCCAGGAATGCAAAGACCTGCTTCGACGAGTGGGACGCCGTGAAGCAGCAATACGATCTCATAGCCACCAGCGAGTACATCAAAGCCCATCCGCTGAGCCCCTTCGGCGACGAGGCAGAGGAACTGCTCAAGATGCTGAAGGCCGACGAGGTGCAGGGTATGGTGGAACTGCAGAGCAACTATCCTATCGAGAACCTGCTCTACTATCTCGACAACGGTATCTTCACAGAAGAAGAACTGATAGCCGAAAACGTGGCCACCAAGGAGTCTATCGAGATACTGAAGAACCTGGAGCGCATCAAGAACGAGTTGCCTGATATCAACGCCGAAATTGCCAAGTGCCGAAAGGTTTGTGCCGATGGCCACACGGACGTGTTCCTCTTCGGCATCCCCTCGACGGGAAAGACCTGTATCCTGATGGGACTCATCGGATGCACAACCATCGACGTGGATACCGTCAGGGCGGGAGGCCCCTACTCCAGCGCCCTCGACCAGTACCTGAAGGCAGGACTGACCATCGGCCAAACGCCAAAGGACTTTGTGGCTACCATCGAGGCAGAGATTATGGAAGGTACGAAGAAGCACATGCTGAACCTCGTGGAGATGTCAGGTGAGGACTTCGCCTTCAAGATTGCCGACAACGAGAACGGCAAGATCTCGTTTGAGGACATGGGCAATGGTGCCACCCAACTGCTATGCAACAACAACCGCAAGGTATTCTTCATCATCGTTGACCCCACAGCCCGCATCGTGGCCTTCAACCATCTGGTAGAAGACCCAGAAGGCAGTTACCTCATCCGCAAGAATGTCAACCAGCGCATCATCCTCAAGCGTATGGTCGACCTGCTGAGACAGCCGGAGAACAAACACATCCTGAAAAAGGTGGAGGCTATCAATATCATCGTCACGAAGTCGGACACCCTGGGTTCCGAGGAAGAACGCGACCAGAAAGCCCTGCAGCACTTCCGCGACAACTACGAGAACATCATCGCCCCGCTGACGGCCCTCTGTCGTGAGTTCGACATCAACCGTGGTAACGGAGGCCGGCCCAAACTCTATACCTTCAGCCTCGGACAGTTCTATGTGGGTGGCATCTATAAGTACAGCGACCGCGACGCCAAGAAACTGGTACAGGTGCTCCGCAGCAACACGGAGACCTTCAGCACTGGCGGCTTTGGCGACAAACTGAAGAATGTGTTCAACTAAAGTCTGACGCAATATGATGGACAATCCGAGAATCACGCTTGCCATTTTTGGCAACCAGAACAGCAATAGTGGTTTCCAGCCGCTCTACTGGATCAATAATCCTGTGCAGCCGTTGGAGAACCTCATCCCACCCGGCATGGAGGAGAACTCCTATTTCTTCGTGCTGGAGACTGGTGAGAAGTTCACCCAGTACACCTTGGTGCAGAATCATGTCAGCAGTTACATGTCAGTACGTCCTGGCGCGTTGAAGATGGCCATCGGCATACCCAACGGCTACCGCCTGGCCAACGATGAGAGTCCCCTGACAGTATTGATGGCTGTTCAAGACACCTTCCTCAAGGAGTGCATGACCCAGAAGTCGAGTCTCAGCGAGACCCGCAACTTCAAACAGGTGCTGCCAGACGAGCAGTTGTTCAAGAGCATCGTCGACGGCTACAGCCTCATTCCCTCCTACGACCGCGTCTATCCCATGCAGGGAGCCGACGATGCTGTGCTTTTGTTGCCACCAGCACAGATGGCCGACTTCTTCAGGAACGTGCATTATCCCGAATTGCAGGGCTATAAGAAAGTGGTGATTGGCGAAAAAGGCAACACGACGGTCTATCCCGCCGTTGTCAGCGACCTGCAGATTCCCCTGCCCATGACACCGCCACCAGCACCTCCAAAGCCACAACCAAAACCTCAGCCGGAACCACAGGTGGCACCACAGCCTGTGAGCACGACGCCCAAACCTGTGAGCACGACACCAGTGAACACGACACCACGGCCAGAGCCTACGCCTGTCACACAAGACACCCAGAGCGCCCCACAACCCACTAGGCCGCAAAGCCCTCAGAGCACCCAGAGTACCCAGAGCACCCAACAGGCTCCTGTGGTAAAGACCCCGTCTGTACCCCTGCCTGATCCGACGGCAGAGCGTATCTATATGGATGTGGGTGAGAAGACCAGCATCATCGGTCCCATCATCAAGTTCGTAGTGGTGCCCATCCTGGCATTCCTTTTCGGTCTGTTAGTAACCTTCCTAGTCAGCCTCTTCATCAATAAAGACGAAGCTGAGCCAACGACTGATAACACGAACGTCGAGACCATCTCCCCCAATCCTGCTCCTAATCCACCATCCCGTATCATTACTCAAGAGGAAGATGAAGTCGTGACACCCCAAGAGCTGGTAACTAACGAAGGAGAAGTGGACGAAGTGTCTGACGGTACTGACGAACAAGGAACTGGGAATAATAAGACCAATAAGACTGTTAAGCCTGCCACTGAGAAGGAACATACCCAAGGGAGCACCGATAATAAAACACCTGATGACCAGAATCAGGAAGGTACCAACCCTGCTAGCAAAGATGGCAAAGCAATATATAAATAAGTAATACCATAAAGATATGAAAGCACTCAAACTGATAGCAATAGCTGTTGTCGCCCTCGGTGTCATCATCGGACTGCTCTTCCTCAGCGGAAGCGGTTCATCGACTACAGTCACTGGCGACAAGAGCCGACTGATGGAGAAGATGAAGGGTGACCTCCTGACCGAATGGAACGCCAGTCAGGAGTGGGACACCGACCTCTTCGATAACTCGCTGGACAAACTCAAGCAGAACCGTCACGAACTGGGCGACGGCTACCAGACGCTGGTCGATCTGACAGGCGAACTGGCCTGCCAACGTCTTGACTCGCTGATGATGGGCGAATTTGCCAAGTCTGACTGCAACCACACGCAGATAGAGGTCTATGGCAATGCCCTTGACCACTTGCTGGCTAAGATCTCCCATTTCAACAGCAATGCCAACGTGAAGAAGATGCAGGAAACGATGGCCCTCTACCTCAGTGCCCGTAGTCTGGCCCACCGCAGTCTGGCACTGGCTCCCAACTTCAAGATCGAGACGAACGAGTGGCGCAGTTTCGCTAGCCACAGTAGTGCTATCAAGAAGCAATGCAGCGACATCAAGGCGCATCCCCTTTGGACCAATATCAGCAACATCACGGAGATTACCAACGGACTGGCCCAGATCGACAGCAGGCTGCAAGCCGCCAAGGGAACATTCAAGACAAAATTGGCACACGAGATCATCGATGCCTACGCACAGTTGGATCCTCACGACACAGAACGCCTGACCCAGGCACACAGCCGCTTCCTGCGTGAATTAGGTGGTGACAACGACCTGAACCAGTTCGTGCTAAACTACTAAGGATATGAGACAGTTACTCCTTATACTCACATGCCTGCTCATCGGCACTGCCGCTTGGGCTGACAAGAAAGAAAAGGTCAATGCCGACAGCCTGACCATCGATTCGTTGCGTCACACCAACGATTCCTTGCGTCAGGCCATCGACTCGCTGCAGCGCGAACTCAACGACCTGTCGCAGTTCAAGGCCGAGTTCATCAAGAACCGCCTCCTCGGGCAGTCGCCCGATCTGGAGCAGCCGTTCTCCAAGGTCTCCACCGAAGAGATTGATGCCTATATCGCGAAACTCAGCCAGTACAAGGGCAATCAGGAAATTGACGACTATCTCGCTCGTGTAGAGAACTACAAGAAGTATCAGGAACTCTATCAGCAGTACTCACTCCTGCTGCAAATGCCTTTTGTGAGAGACGACATCGGACGCGTCTTCAACGACATCACGAAGAACATACAGGGTAAGGTCGGCAGCGAACTGAACGAGGCCCAGTATGAACAGTTCGACCAACTGGCTGCCCGCCTGTCACGCTACTACCCTGGCGCCAAGGACTTCCAGACAATCATAAAGGCGATAGATGCCAAATTGAAGAACTATAAGGCCAATCCGGAGGATAGAGCCACGATAGAATACTGTAAGCCTCTTGTGAAGACAGTACTGGAACAATACGACAGCAACATCAATGATCGTATCACAAAGGTTGGCTACCTGCATGAACGCTACGACATCTATAAAGCCGCTCTCGATGAGAACCCTCTTAAACTCAATGCGGCAGCCCAGAAGGCTGTTGAAGAAATAAACAATCTGAAACTCGACTAAACAACATCCAAGCGATATGAAAATAAAAGAAGCAGCATTAAGAGAAATTCATTGGCTACTCCCCTGGAACGAAGGCCAGCAGGCTAACGACCGATTAAGGGAGAAACTTGGCGACAGCCTGAGCCAGAACTTCGCCCGTGTCAATGTGGGAGGCAATGCCCACGTATGGACCGTCAACGTCAACGGCAAATGGACACCCCTGCCCAACGCCCAGTCCACCGAAGAGATGCTGGCACGCCAGCGTTGGGACGAGATCAAGCAGGAGGTGCGCACCAAACTGAGTGCCGACCCTGACCTTGCCGAGAAGATCCTGAGCATCCCCAACGAGGAATATGTGTTCTACCAGATTGATGCCGCCGGACAGGTGAAGGTGCTCATCACTGGCTGGGGCTCTACCAATTATAAGAAGCCTATCATCGGCAACGAGCGTGTAGCGGTGGAAGACAAGGGTGCCCACCCCATCAGCATCGCCTTCACTATCGATGACGAGAAGGTGCCTAACCGCAACTTCTCCATCGTCACCTCGCTGAAGAACGTGCCCCATACCACCGATGCCAATGGCGACTATGCCCTGGGCAAGATCAATGCTGACACTAGCATCGAGTTCATCGACGAGCCAACGGGAAAGCGTTTCAACATCCTGACAGACCGTACCACGACGGAATACACCTTCGATATCACTGAGCGCGTCAACGTACGTATCGAGGCTTCTCACGACAACGAGCCCATCAGCGACGAAGAGGCCTCCATCGACTACCACGGACGTACCTATAAGGTGATGCTCGAGGCAGGACAGGCCACTGTAGGCTTGGCCCTCTATCCTGGCGAGGTCTGCACGGCCCGCTTCCGTGGCGCCATGCAGCAGCAGGAACTCAACCCTGCCGGTCACACCTTCCGCTTCGACTCAACCACTCCCCCGCCCCCACCCGAGCCGGAACCCGAGCCAGAGCCGGAGCCAGAGCCGGAAGTCATCATCAAGCCCCACCTGCTCATCCAGGGCGACAAGGGCTACATCGGAAGGGAGTATCCCGTCTCCGTGGAGTATGAGGGCAAGCGTATCGACTATATCAGCAATCAGGACGGTATCGTCGAACTGCCTGAGATGACTAGTGGTCACGAGATGAAAGTGACTGATGGCTACAACGCAGGCAACATCACCACCTACACTCTCGACAAGGACCAGTTGGAGTATATCTTCCACGTGCCCTACGAGCCCGTCGATGATGCACGCGACATCTCCATCCAGGTCATCGGCCTGAACAACCAGCCCATCGCCAAGTGTGGCATCAACTTCAAGCAGGGCGAGAAGGAACGTGTCAACAAACTTGACGAGCGTGGCTTCACCTATCTGGCCAAGGACACCTTCCGTCCCGCTGTGCCCCTGACGGCACTTATCAGCAAGCCCGATCGCAAGTTCCCGCCCATCACCTTCCAACTCGACGAAGATGAGACGGAGTATATCATCCAGGAGGTCAAGGGCGAGCAAGGAATTGGCGACTATATCCCTGAGATCCTGGCTGCGCTGGGAGCATTCGTCGGCCTCGTCATCCTCTTCTTCGTTGCTGGCGGTGCCATCGACCTGGCTACCAAGGCTATACTTCAATTCGTTTAACCATCAAGATACATCGATATGGACTATTTAGCATTAGTATATCTGGGAGTGATCTTCTTCCCCAACATCATCTCGTTCGCCCTCTTCGGCTACGACAAGCACCAGGCCACCTACAAGAAGTGGCGCATACCTGAGTTCGTGCTCATCCTCTCCGCCTTCTTCAATGGTGCCTTCGGAGCACTGTGCGGCATGGTTTTCTTCAACCACAAGACGAAGAAGAAACTCTTCCTCTTCGCCGTGCCCATCCTGCTCTTCCTGCAACTCATTGTGGAGATCATCGCACGTCTGATCATCTCACCCTTCCAGACACCACTTCCACTCTAACAACCTAAAGAAGAGACGATTATGAAAGCAATGCGCGTCATACTGGTACTGGTATATGTACTGCTCATCATCCTGCTGTTGCTCGGACTCCTGACCACCTGCTTCCGCAGTTGTAGCCTACCGGATCTGCCGGAAAGAGATGTCAGGAGAATTGGTGGCAACGGCGATGTGAAGGTTACCTTGCAATGGGACTTCTATGCTGACATCGACCTTCATGTCACCGATCCCGCTGGCGAGGAAATCGACTACACCAACACCTCGTCACGCTCTGGCGGCGAACTCGATGTCGATAACCAAGACGGTGGCTCCGGTGCTGCCGAGAACGTCTTCTGGGAGAGCAATCCTCCACGCGGCAACTACCAGGTTGACCTCGTGTACTATGCCGAAAAGAGTAGTACGCCCAAGGAGGGCACATGCCGTGTAACCGTCCTGCTCAAGGATCAGGATGCCAAGGTCTATGAAGTACACATGAGTCCCGAAAGCGAAAGAGTCCACGTTACCGATTTCACCTACTAAGGATGTCTAAGCGCGGACTCGTACTCGAAGGCGGTGCCTTGCGAGGGCTATTCACGGCGGGCATCATCGATGTGATGATGGAGCACGACGTGTGGCCCGACGCCTTGATTGGCGTATCGGCAGGAGCCGCCTTCGGGTGCAACTATAAGTCACGTCAGCCTGGACGTGCCATCCGCTACAACACCCGCTTTGCCAGCGACCCGCGCTACAGCGGCCTGCGCTCCCTCCTACTCTCAGGCGACTATTTCAACGCCCATTTCGCCTACCACGTGGTACCCAAGCAGTACGACGTGTTCGACGACGAGGCCTTCGAGCAGAACCCGATGACCTTCATCGCCGTATGTACCGATGTGGAGACCGGCCAGCCTGTCTATAAGCAGTTGGAACGCTCTGACGAGACCACCTACGACTGGATTCGTGCCTCGGCCTCCATGCCCCTGGCCTCACGTATTGTCGAGTTAGAGGGCTATAAGTTGCTCGATGGCGGTGTCGGCGACAGCATCCCCTTGGAGTATTTCGAGCAGATAGGCTACCGTCACAACGTGGTCATCCTCACCCAGCCCGACGGTTACCGCAAGTCGCACAACCGGTTGATGCCCCTCATGCGTCTGGCCCTGCACAAATATCCCAAGATGATCGAGGCCCTCGACCACCGTCACGAGAAATACAACAGCCAGTTGGACTATGTCAGGGAGGCCGAGCGCGAAGGACGCTGTCTGGTCATCCGCCCCGATGCCCCCATCCCCATCGGTCATGTTAGCCACGATGCAGCCAAGATGCGCCTGGTCTACGACATCGGACGCCAGTCAGGGCTGCGCCATATCAATAAGATTAAGGAGTTTTATCAATGCGAATAGATATCATCACCGTACTGCCTGAGATGCTCGAAGGCTTTGTACATGAGAGCATACTGGCCCGTGCCGAGAAGAAGGGGCTGGCCGAAATCCGTCTGCACAACCTGCGCGACTACACCCTCGACAAGTGGCGCCGTGTGGACGACTATCCCTATGGCGGCTCTGCCGGCATGGTGATGCAATGCGAGCCTATAGACCGCTGCATCACCGCTCTGAAGGCCGAGCGCGACTACGACGAAGTCATCTTCACCTCGCCCGACGGCGAGCGCTTCGACCAGCATATTGCCAACGAACTGTCCATGAAGGGCAACCTCATCATTCTGGCAGGCCACTACAAGGGCATCGACCAGCGCGTGCGCGACCACCTCATCACCCGCGAGATCTCCATCGGCGACTTCGTGCTGACGGGTGGCGAACTGGTGGCTGCGATGATAGCCGATGCCGTAGTGCGTGTCGTGCCTGGTGTCATCGGCGACGAGCAGAGTGCTCTCTCCGACTGTTTCCAGGACGACCTGCTGGCAGCCCCCATCTACACCCGCCCTGCCGACTACAAGGGATGGAAGGTGCCTGAGGTGCTGCTCTCTGGCAACGAGGCCAAGATCCGCGACTGGGAATTAGAACAGGCCTTAGAGCGCACGAAACGTCTAAGGCCTGACCTGCTTGAGAAATAGTCTCTCTTTTTCTTTCTTATCCGAAGTAGTCTATCTGCATCGCCTTGCGCACCTCTGACATTGTCTGTGCGCCCACTTCGCGTGCCTGTTCCGTACCCTTGCGCAGGATGTTGTATATCTCAGGAATATCCTTCTCCAGTTCGGCACGACGCTGACGCATCGGCTCCAGGAACTGGTTGATCACCTCGTTCAAGAACTTCTTGCACTTCATGTCGCCCAGACCGCCACGGCGGTAGTGATCCTTCAGTTCGTCCAGATTCTGATACTCCGGCCAGAAGTTCTTGAAGTCCTCGTCGGTAGAGAAGGCATCCAGATAGGTAAACACGGCGTTACCCTCTACGTGACCAGGATCATTCAGGTTGATGTGCTGCGGGTCGGTGTACATCGAGCGCACCTTCTGCCATACCTCGTCCTTCGAGTCCGAGAGGTAGATGCAGTTGCCCAGGCTCTTCGACATCTTCTCCTTGCCGTCGGTACCTGGCAGACGGCGAGCCGTCAGGTTCTCTGGAAGCATGATGTTGGGCTCCACCAGCACCTCGCCATACGTATTGTTGAAGCGGTTCACCAGTTCGCGCGTCACCTCCAGCATCGGCTCCTGATCTTCACCTGCAGGCACTGTCGTTGCCTTGAAAAGTGTGATGTCGGCTGCCTGGCTCACGGGATAGCAGAAGAATCCCAGGGGGATGCTCTCTCCGCTGAAGCCACGCATCTTGATCTCCGTCTTCACCGTCGGGTTGCGCTGTACGCGGCTCACGGTGATGAGGTTCATCAGATAGGTGGTTAGTTCGGCCAGTTCGGGTATCTGGCTCTGTATGAACAGCGTGCACTTCGTCGGGTCGAGGCCGGCAGCCATCCAATCGAGTGCCACCTGTGTCACGCTATTGCGTATCTTCTCTGGATTGTCAGCATTATCGGTCAGGGCCTGCACATCGGCCATAAACACAAACATGCGGTCATAGTCGCCTGCGTTCTGCAGTTCCACGCGACGGCGCAGCGAGCCCACGAAGTGGCCCAGATGCAGTTTACCTGTAGGACGGTCGCCCGTCAAGATTACTTTTCCCATTTTTCTCTTTTTTCTGTTTCGGAGTGCAAAGGTAGTGCAAAGTGAGCGAAAAACCAAATATATTTTTAGTTTTTCCGAACGCGAGCACAGTTTTTATTTATCTGGCATCGGCAAATTCTTCGAACAGGTCATAATCCCTGTCGTAAGCATCCGACTGTATGGATAGCAAGTTGAGCACGCTGTGGAACACATAGTGCTGTTCGATTACCTCCGGCAGTTCGCTTTCCGTCTTATAGTTCCTGAAACCTTCCGAAGTCCACACCAGGAACGGAATCTCATACTGAACCCTTGGTGCCAGTCTCATCGGAAGTCCATGCATGTACACCTTGTTCTCGCCGAGCGATTCGCCGTGGTCCGAGACAAAGATCATGGCGCTGTGTCTGTCCGTCATCGAGCGCAGCATGTTGACAAGGCTGTCCAGGAGGTAGTCGGTGTAGCGTATGGTGTTGTCGTAGGCATTCACCAGCAGTTCGGCATGCTTCTCGCCTTCTTCCACATTCTTTGCCACAGGCTGATACACCTCAAACTCCTTCGGATACTTGTCGGCATAGTTCGGACCGTGACTGGTACTGGTGTGCAGCACTATCAGCACCTTGTTCTTTTGGCTCGACGCTATACGTTCACGCAGTCCCTGCAAGAGGATGCCGTCATAGTGCATATTCTCGTCAGGATATGTCTCGCCGAGGTCATCGTTCGTGATATATTCATCGATATGGATGGGCGGCTCTCCCCAGTTCGATGTACGCCACACCACATCGACACCCGTTCTGAAGGCATAGTTAGGCAGCAGTTCATACAGGTCGCCCGAGTTCTTCGGTTCAAGAATAGCCTTGGTGCCGGCAGTGGTGTAGGTTGCACACGATATTGCCTCATACACCTTCAACCCCTCCTGTCTCGACAGCAGCGGATTGGTATCACGCTGATAGCCGTAGAGTTGGAAGTTCGCCTTTCTGGCCGACTCGCCTATGACGAGCACCACCACCGCCTTCTCATCGTCCATCATCTTGCCGTCAGGCAGTTTTATCTCCTCAGCCTGCTCGTCCAGCCTGCTGCTTATCACCCGACAGGTATTGGCCACATACGACCACGGCTGCAACAGTCCGCCCAGTTCCGTGTCGTGCTGACTGATCCACAATGTCTGGTTGATATTCAACAATACCATCACAACGACGATAGCCAGTGAGCCCGCACAGCAGACAGCCATTCTCTTCACCGTCCCCATCACCACTGGCCGCAGCAGGCAATAGACGGCAGGGACTACGCCCAGAGCCAATATGAAAAGCCATAGTGACCAACTGAAGAACCCTGAAGCCTCCGAATATCTGGTGTTGAACACGTTCTCCACCGTTGTGGCATCTATCAGCACGCTGTAGGTCATCACGAAATAAGCCGCCGTTGCATTGACTATCGCCAGCAGTGCCAGCAGTATGCGCCCTACTATCCTCATGCAGAACACCGTCAGATAGGTCATCATGAAGTTCAGCGCCAGCATGACGACAGCCAGCGACGTCATCAGCCATATCTTCCCAAACAGACTGTCATTCGCATTGTCGTTGGCATAGACGAAGAACGGTATGTTGTACAACAATAGCGTTCCTATGCTCACGACACAAGAAAAGGTGAAAAGCGAAATAGGTCGTTTGAACGGCAACATCTTACTCAGAAAGTTGATATTTGGCGGGTGTGGTGCCGGTATATTGCTGGAACACCTGGTGGAAGTACTTGCGGTCGTTGAAGCCGCAGTAGTCGGCTACGCTCTCCACGCTCCATTCGGGGTGCTCCTTCAGCACGCGCTTCGCCTCCTCGATGCGTAGCGTCGCCACCAGTCCTGCCAGTTTCTTGTATTCCGACTGCCTGAGCCACAGTTGCAGTTGCTTCTGCGGCACCCCCATCTGTCGGGCCACGATGCTCAGCGTCAAGTTGTGCTCACGGTAGTGACCGCTGGCGATCCAGTCTTTGATTCTTTCATTGAACATTGACCATTGACCATTGACCATTATTGGCTGCGCAGAGAGAGGCTCTTCATTGAACATTGAACATTGACTATTATTGGCTGCGCAGAGAGACTGTTCTGTGTCCAAAGGTGAATGGTCAATGGTCAATGGTAAATGGTCAATGGCCCCCGCTTCCTCCACCTTCTCCATATCCTTACTCACGCCGTAGGTGTAGAGGCTGATGGTGCTGTAGGAGATGATGAAGAAGTAGGCGATGGAGAAGAGTACCAGCGGGGCACCCTCCATGAAGATGACTACGGGTACGAAGAAGGCCAGCAGCGTCATCGTCTTCATGCTCAGTCCCATCCAACCGAAGAGGTCACGGCGCGAGCGGTCGTAGTATTCGTCTACAGCCTGCTCCAGACGTTTGTAGGCCTTGTACTGCTTGGCGAAGATGAAACTCTGCATCACCACGTAGATCAGCGACCCCACATATTCCGCTATCCGCAGGGCTACTGACTCCTCTCGGATGGGCACGCCGTCGAGCAACACCGTACCTATTAATATAATAGCAGAGAGGACGGGCATTGCTGCCACACTGAGCCATTCCTTCCTGCTGACGCTTCCCTGCCGTTGCACGTAGAGGATAGCCATGCCGCAGAGCATCGAGGCAGGTGTAAAGAAGAGCAGGTTGCACAGCACACCCTGGGTGATACCCATCTGACGGAAGCCATGGGCGTATTGCAGCAGGAACTGCAGGGCGATGAGTCCCGTGCCTCCTGCCATCATCCAGCGTGCCACGGCAAAACTGTGACGGCGTATAGAGCGTCCGGGGGCACATGCCACTAGCATCACCGACAATATCGTCATTGTCAGCATGCCGCTAATCTGCATCTCGCCGAGGGTAATCATGGGTGCAAAATTACATATTTTCTTCGATATAACCGCCATAAGGAGGGATAAATGTCAGAAAAAAGCGTTTTTTGGACACCTAATCGTCGTTTTACTGACACCCTGTGTGTTTTTTGGACACCCTTTCCCCTCCTTTTCCCTTATCTTTGCACAGCAAAACAATCCTTCCAAAGAACCTGGAAGTTGCTAACAAAAATGGTGTGTTTAGAGTCCCGCGGAGATGGTCGCCCCTTATTAGGGGCTCAAAATCCGCGGGACCGTTTAAAACAACTGAAGGAGAATAAACAAAAGAATATATGACAGAGAGCATTAACGAATTCCTCCGGCTACCCCTGTGGGTCAGCATCCCGCTTGTGACCATCTACCTCGTCCTGATGGTCTATGTCGCCTATGTGCTCTGGCGATACCGGCGGAAGGATGACCACGGATGACAGGGAGTGCCCTATCGGGCAGAAATCAAACAAATCGAAACAGAATCGAACAGATATATAAAAAGATTTGATAGATTTCTTGCTTAGGCAAGCGACCAAAGGTCGAGCGGAATAGATTTTGAAAGATTTCTTCGACGAGCGAAGCGAGTAGAACTCGATTACTCTGCGAAGCAGACTAAGAGAAGAAGAAACGAAATAAATATAAGAACAATGAGACCATTAATGACTGAAAAACTTAACCGAGTCCTCGCACTGGTGCTGACGATAGCTGCACTCGTGACGGGGCAGACGGCATGGGCCGAGAGTTCGTGGGAGGTCACGAACAGCAACGGCAACAGCAACACGTTTACTATTACGCGTAGCGATGGAACGTATGCGCAGAAAGTAAGGTTCAGAACGGTGAACCTGAGTGCCTACGCCGGACAGAACTACACGGCAGTGGATATGGAGTTCACCTTCAACAAAAACATTACTTCTACCACTGTCACCGTTTCGGAGCAGGCGCTCAGCAATGCCTATGGTTATTATAACGGCTCAACCGACCGCAAATACCGCTTCGAGGTGACCGACCGTGGTGGTTTCCTCCTGGCCAGCGCCGACCGCACCATGACCAACGGCACCAGCGTCAACAGCAGCAATGCCTTTGCCGAGAAGAGTGTCACCGTAAATAGCGACCCCATTACCGTTACAGATGCAGGTTTCACGCAGGCCTATCACGCTGTGCCGATGAACAAATACTATACCGCTGCTGCAGCTAAGGGTTATCTGGTATCTGCCGGTGCTGAATTGCGCATGAAGGTGGAACTCGAAGAAGCCGAGAAGGAAGACGGCTACCAGCACATCCAGCTTCTGGTGAACCAAACCAGCCAGTGCGATAACAGCGCCAGTAAGGCCAACCCGGGAGACCCTGACAAGTCGCTTTACCTGGCCAGCTTTGCCCACGAACCTGGCACCAAGAACACCAGTTACGCCAAGGTATGCTTCCCGCTTACCTCGGCCAGCGACGGTTGCGGCGAGATAGAACCTGCCTGGAACTTCAGTCCCTACAGTAACAGCGTTGGCAAGCTCTACACGCAGAAATTTAAGTCTGGCTACCGCTCCAGCGACGGACGCCTCATCATCGCCAAGAAGAGCGAGCTGAGCAGCCTCAATTACGTGGGCGTCCGCTTCGATGCCAGCGGTGACAACAGCGACACCTGGTATGCCAAGAATACCACAGCCAAGATTCAGGCCATCGATGGCACCAATCCCACCAAGACTGCGGTTAGCGTCAGCCCGGGCCGTCACGCCAAGGGCAACACCTTCTACGTGAGTGTAGCATTCAACGAAATCGTTAGCTATACAGGTACCAGGAAACTGAACACCAACTGGGGCGAACTCAGCTATGTGGATGGCGACGGCACCAACGTGCTCACCTTCAGCGGCATCATTCCGCAGGATGCTACAGAGAATCTCAGTGTGAGCAGCATCAGCGGCACCATCAAGGATCTGGCTAACAACAGCCTGAGCGGTGGTGTCTCGGCCAGCAACCTCTGCTCCGTCGATGCCGATCTGATCTATACCCTCGGCGACTTCCAGCAGCAGGGTGGCAACTACCTCATCACCTGTCACGATGACCTGCGCGGTCTGGCGGGCTACGTGAACGCCGGCAACAACTGTAGCGACCTCACCTTCCTGCAGGTGACCAACCTCAGTTTCCCCTATACCACCAACTGGAACACCAGCTCTAGCACCGAGAACAACTTCACCGCCATCGGCAAGAGTGGTGACGTCAGCTACCGCTTCATGGGCACCTACAATGGTCAGGGCCACACCATCAGCGGCATCCGCATCTACAAGAGCGGCACCAGCGACAGCGATCAGTACCAGGGACTCTTCGGTATTATTAGGGAAGGCACCATCCGCAATGTCAACCTCGCCGACACTCGCATCACTGGATACAACTATGCCGGCGGCATCGTGGGCTACTCAAACCAAGGCACTGTTGAGGACTGCACCGTGGGCGACAACGTCTGCATCCATGCCGCGCAGAGCGGCACCAAATACCACGGCGGCATTGTGGGCTACTCATACCAAAGCACCGTGCAGCGCTGCATCAGTCGTGTCACCCTTTCCGTCGCCAACAGCAGCAACTGTACCCATTACGGCGGCACTGCCGGCTATGTCGATGGTGGTACCCTCCGCGACTGCCTCGCCATTGATGCCGTCATCCCCGGCGTCGGCAACAGTAGTGCCATCTTCGGCGACAAGACCCACAGTCCCGCTCTCACCCGCAATTACTTCCGCAGCTGCACCGGCACAGCACAGACATCAAACATCTTCAGCATCAGCCTCGGCACCAACGTGACCATCAACCGCTCGCCAGAGACCACACTGCCTGGCACCAACAACAAGACCTACAACGACGGTGCAATCATCGGTGGCACGGAGTATTACATCAGCGAGGCGGCGATTCCCCTCAACTACAGCGGCGAAGTCAGCACCGGCTATCATGTGGTATACAGCGCCACTGCCGGCACCATCAACGGCTCGACACTCACTATGCCCGCTGAGGATGTGACTGTCAGCGCCACAGTTACTGCCAACCACTACTGGGTGGAGTTCAACAAGAACGGCGGCAGCGGCGAGATGCTTATCCAGGGCTTCAACTACGACGAGGCGCAGAACCTCTCCACCAATACATATACACGCGAGGGCTATGCCTTCACCCGATGGAACACCGAGGCAGACGGTAGTGGCACCGCCTATGAAAACGGTCAGAGCGTCAGCAACCTCACCGCCACCAACGGTGGCTTCGTTACCCTCTACGCCCAGTGGGTGGTTCCAGTAACCTATATCGACGAGAACGGCGACGAGCAGACCTGTAGCGACTACACCCTGATTACGAGTAGCGATGGTCCTGTTACTTACAATGAGCCATCAGATCAGGACAAATGGTACGTTGTCATGGGCGATGTCACCATCAAAGAGATGCTCTTTCTTCATGGAGACCCTGCCCATCTAATCCTCTGCGACGACGCTTCCCTCACGATTACCATGAGTGACAACGGCGAAAATTGCAATCTTAGAGGCAGCAATCTCCATATTTATGGCCAACGTGAAGGCACAGGCAGCCTTGTTGTGCAGGGTGATGATTTCAATGGCATTAATATCGGCGGCTATTCATCCCCCATAACCATCAACGGCGGCCATGTTAATGCATATAAGTATAGCGAATTAACCATCAACGGCGGTGTGGTTACAGGTAATATTAAGGTAACTGGTTATGTTACCATTAATGGTGGCATCGTCAGCGTCACCGACACCTATGGCATCATTGCCGACGGTAACATCACCCTCGGCTGGACCAACTTGAGCGACCGCATCACCGCCAGCAGCTATATCGGCAACGTGAGCATCAAGGACGGACAGGCCTTCTATAACGGTACGGAATACCTCTTCGGCACTATCACCGACATGAGCAAGTTGAACGGCAAGACGCTGGTGCCTGCCATCACCTATATCGACGAGAATGGCGTTGAGCAGGCCTGCGCCGACTACACCCTCATCACCAGCAGTGACGAGCTCGTTACTTACAATGCTGCATCCGATCAGGAACAATGGTACGTTGTCATGGACTATGCCACCATCAAAGAAGGTCTCTATCTTGGTGGAAAGCCTGCCCACCTTATCCTCTGCGACGGTGCTTACCTCAGGATTGGCTATGATGACAATGGGAAAAATGGCTATCTTGATGGCACCGATCTCCATATCTACGGCCAGCGCAATGGTACAGGCGTGCTTGAAACGCCGAGTAATGGTGTCACGGTTTATGGCATTAAGTGTAAAGTTACTATCAATGGAGGTCGGTATCGAGGAGACATTTGTGCAACTGACAATGTAACCATCAACGGTGGCACTCACGATATCAACATCATCGACTTTGTGGAAAATTCAACGGGAGTCTTTACAATGAATGGCGGCACCGCGGACGTAGTTGTATTACATTTCAGAAACAACACTTCTGAAACCGTCAATATCAATGGCGGCATCTTCAATATAACTAATAATTTTAATACATACAGCAGGAATTGCAACGTCACCATTAATGGCGGCACCGTCAATGTCATATGTGATCTCGATTCTGGAGAGGAGGGTGCCATCATCCTCGGCTGGACTAACCCCACCGACCGCATCACCGTCACGAACTACTATGGCAACATCAGCATCAAGGACGGTCAGGCCTTCTATAACGGTGAGGAAGTGCTCATTGGCACTATCACCAACAGGAGCAAGTTGGACGGCAAGACGCTGGTGCCCTATTCTACTAGCGAAATCGCCTACATCGACGAGAACGGCGTTGCGCAGACCACACCCGAAGGTGTGCCAGTGCTTACCTTCACCGGCACAGAGACCACCCTTGGTGCTAGCGGCAAGACCACCTGGTATCTCGTCCAGGGCAATATCAATCTTCAAGATGTTGTGCGGGTTAGCCTTGCAGGCGACGTGAACATCATCCTCGCCGATGGCTGCTCGTTCAACGGTAGTTGGTACTACGACCTTAACAGCTATAACGGCCACGCCTTCACCATCTATGCCCAGAGCACGGGCGATGATATGGGACAATTTCATGTTTCCTGCGAATACGATATATACAACGGTAGCTTCAACATTCGCGGTGGAAATATCGAGTTATCATGTGGCTATTCTTCGGCTTTGTTTGATGTTAGTGAAGGTGGTTCTGTCAGCATCACCGGTGGCAGGGTGAAGCTCAATAGCGAAGACAGAACCTTCGAAAGTGCCGGAGGCACGGTGACTCTGGGCTGCACTGCCCCCACCGACTACATTTATTTCTACGACGGCTATACCGATTGCTCTATGGACGTGCGCATCAAGACAGGGCAGATTCTGACGGATGGTAGTCATATCTTTAGCGGTGCCCTGACACATGGAGAAAGTGGTAGTTCTTATTATGACGAGGAACAGGAGGTCTATAGGCTGCGCTATGGTCACACCCTGCGACCCTATACTGGCAGTCTTTTGGCCGACAACGACAGCGACAAGCCTGCGGGCAGCAAGAATGCCGACATCATCAGCACCCTGGCCGATGGCAACACCCACATCGTTGCCCTGCAGAACCGCATCTTCTATCAAGACGATGATTGGAATACACTGTGTCTGCCCTTCGATGTGGATGATTTCGATGACACACCGCTCTATTACGCTACGGTGATGGAACTGGATACCGAGGGTACGTATGATGGTCATCAGACCGGTTTCGATGCCACTAACGGCACGCTCTACCTCTACTTTAAGGAGGCTACGAGCATCGAGGCAGGCAAGCCCTATCTCGTGAAATGGGACTACAGTCACGACAGATACTACAACCCCGTCTTCAATGATGTTACTATCGACAACAGCGACGAGGCCCTGGCCCGCAGCACCGTCACCAGTCAGGACGGCAAGGTAAGTTTCTGCGGCAGTTATGCCTACCAATCGTGGGCCAGCGAAAACCGCAGCATCCTGTTCCTGGGTGAGAGTAGCCAACTCTACTGGCCCCTGGCCGGAGCCCATCTCGGTGCCTTCCGTGCCTGCTTCCATCTGAACGGTATCACCGCAGCCAACATCAGCAGCGCCCGCTGGGGATTCGGTGACGAAAGCACTTCGTTAAGGGAAAAGGTAATAGTGAATAGTGAAGAATTTGCTACCGCCCCAGTTTACGACCTACAAGGCCGCAAGGTTGCTCAGCCCACGAAGAAGGGACTGTATATCTACGGAGGCCGTAAGGTCGTAGTGAAGTGATAACTGAAACGAAATTATGGGAAATTATGATTAATTATGCTGCGCACAGTATTGAGCACTCCATATTAATTTCCCCCAATTTCCCATAATTTCTTTCCATAAAGAAGAGAATGAAATGAAGATAAACGTGTAATTACCACGAATTGGACACGTAATCGCGTAAGCGCTTTTACAAAGCGAAGCGACTAAAAGAATTATTCATATAATTAATGAGAGATTAACGGGCAATTACATGGCAATTATATGTTGAAATAAAAAGTAAATCGTCAAATAGTAAATTACTATGATGAAAAAGGTATATGTAAAGCCTCAGATGCAGGTAGTGAAGATCAACCAGAGTGCCAACCTGCTTAACAACAACAGTTATGCCACCTACACCAGTGGCAACGTGTTCAACGAACAGCAAATCAGCGGCTGGGGCGGACAGGGTCGCTCCCGCGGGTGCGACTGGGACGACGAGGAGTGAGATGAATGGTTATTGGTTATGGGTTATTGGGAGCGTGTCAAAAAGACATAGAAATGGCTTCTCAAAGTTGAAGAGATATCTCCTTTAAAAGTAAAACAAGTTGTTTTACCTTCGTTAAGATGCCTTCTACGATAGTAAGAAACGTCATCTACGATAGTAAAACAACTTGTTTTACTGTGAAAGAAGTCGTATGAAGTCAATCAAGATGACATCATCGCCATAATTAACTGACTATAAATAGGTTACAGGCAATTATGATGTCAAATCAAAAATTAAGGCTTCAGAAATAGAACTACGGGTGAGTCCAGGGAAATAATCTCGATTTTTCCTCAGCCGAGGTCAGAGGCGATAGTCACGGCAGAACTTCTCACCCTCCTGGAAGCCCTCTTCGTAGAGGCGCTCCAGTTTGACGGGATCGCTGCAGGTGCGTCCCACCTCCATCTTGCGCTGCGGACGGATGACGAGGACGTCGCCCCAACGCTCCATGCGCTCCACCAACTCGAGTTGGGCGTTGTACACCTCGACACGACGGCTGAGGGCCTCGCGCAGACGGGGGTAGTCGGCGTAGATGAACGAAGGGACATTGATGTCGCGCTCGTTACTGCGGTAGCCCTTGTTGCGGGTCATGACCACGACATTGAAAGGATGGCCCTGGGAGGTGGCACGCAGGACGGGGATGGAGTCGACGATGCCGCCGTCGAGCATGGGGATGCCATCGACGGGGGTGATATGGGCCGCATAGGGCAGCGAACTGCTGGCCTTGGCAATGGCGGTGATGCGGCGCGGGTCGTGCTTCTCGCTGAGGTATTCGGCCTGACCGGTGAGGCAGTTGGTGGTGACCATCTCATAGGGAGCAGGATTGCGGGCATAGGCCTCATAGTCGAAAGGCACAATCTCTGACGGGAAGCGCTCGTAGAGGATGTTGGGGTCGAAGATGCTACCCTCCAGGAGCAGGTTCTTCAGCGAGATGTAGCCGTACTTGCGCAGCATGTCGATGTTGCTGTAGCGAGCACGGCGCGGCTGGCGGCTCATGTAGGAGAGGCCGTTGCAGGCACCTGCCGACACGGCGACGACATAGGGAAAATAGTACTCGTGCTTCATCAGCGCATCGAGCACGCCCGAGGTGAAGACGCCACGCATGCCGCCTCCCTCCAATACGAGTCCTGTGTTACGCTCGAGCCGTTCCATGGTGCAAAAATAGCAAAGATTGGAGAAATCTCACGCCATTTAACTCCCTTTAACGCCTTTTCGTCTGTATCCTGCACGGAAATGCGTATCTTTGCAACAAATTTGAACGAAAAAAGACACACCTAATATTATGTTTAGCAAAGAGACGTATATCCGCCGACGCGCGGAACTGAAACGACTGGTGGGCAGCGGCGTGGTGATACTCTTCGGCAACGACGAGGCACCCTACAACTACCCTGCCAACGGCTACACGCCGATGCGCCAGGACTCGACCTTCCTGTACTATTTCGGACAGCACCGCGACGGGCTGGTGGGCATCATCGACATTGACAACGACGAGGAGTGGTTGCTGGGCGACGACATCGACGTGGACGACATCGTATGGATGGGCTTCACGCCTTCTGTGGCCGACCTGGCAGCAGAGGTGGGCGTGACGAAGACGGGGCCATTAAAGGCTATTAGCCGTTGGCGATTAGCAGTTGGCGAGAATACTATTAGCGAGGAGGCTATTAGCCGTTGGCAATCAGCAATTAGCGAAAAAGCCAAAAGCCAAAAGCCAACAGCCAACAGCCAGAAAATCCACTTTCTCCCCCCCTACCGCCACGACACGAAGATCATGATCATGGACCTGCTTGGCATTCATCCCTCGCAGCAGAAGGAGGCCGCCAGCGTAGAACTGATCAAGGCAGTAGTAAAAATGCGCGCCACGAAGAGCGCAGAGGAGATAGCCTATATCGACGCGGCATGCGACGTGGGCTACGTGATGCACACCACGGCACAGATGCTGATCAAGCCGGGCGTGACGGAGCGCTTCGTGGCAGGACAGGTGGACGGCATAGCACGCTCGCTGGCTCAGGGCAACAGTTTCGGCACCATCTTCTCGCAGCATGGCGAGATCATGCACGGCTCACCCTCTGACGCCTTGCTGGAGGACGGACGGCTGGTGCTCTGCGATGCCGGCTGCGAACTGAACGACTACTGCTCAGACCACACGCGAACGATGCCCGTCAACGGCAAGTACACGCAGCGCCAACTGGAGATATACAGCATCGTGGAAGAGTGTCACGACTACGTGCTCAGCGTGGCCAAGCCCGGCGTGAAATACCAGGACGTGCACTTCGGCGTCTGCCGGCTGATGACGGAGCGCCTGAAGGAACTGGGGCTGATGAAGGGCGACACGGAAGAGGCCGTAGCCGCCGGCGCACACGCCATGTTCCTGCCTCACGGCCTGGGACACATGATGGGTATGGACGTACACGACATGGAGGGCCTGGGACAGATCTACGTGGGCTTCGACGACGAGACACGCCCCAACTTGGAGCAGTTCGGCACCAACTGCCTGCGCATGGGACGCACGCTGCATCCGGGCTTCGTGATGACCGACGAGCCGGGCATCTACTTCATACCCCACCTCATCGACCTATGGCGCAAGGAAGGCCACTGCCAGGAGTTCCTCAACTTCGACCTGCTGGAGCAGTACAAGGACTTCGGCGGCATACGCATAGAGGACGACCTGCTGATCACCGACGACGGCTGCCGCTTCATGGGCACAAAAAGAATCCCCTACCACCCGAAGGAGGTAGAGGAGTTTATGGCGAAATAAAAGAATGGCGGGGGTGACCCGCCATTCTTGTTGTAAGCCGTAGGGCTCACCACTTCTCTCCTAAATGAGCCAGGTGTAGTTGTGCAAACTTATAACCTGTTCGGGCAGACAGTTTCAGCCACTCTATGCCTTTTTTCATGTCTTTGAAGATTTCGGTACGTTCTATCTCATCTTCGTCTACATAGGATACAGGATACAAGATTGCATTTTCACCTATATAATAAAGTCCCAAGTCACACATACAGTATCCGCTGCCCATTTCTGCACCTTTCCTGTCCCAGTAGATGCATTCCAAGAGGTCAAAGTCGGTTCCGTCTCCATGTCCATACATAAATGCTACCATTTCTATGGCATTCACATTGTTCTTCTGGGCTGCCTTGAGAAACCACTTGAAGCCTTCCTCCGGATTTTTGGCAACGCCTCTACCGTAGTAATAGCACTTACCTAAGTTATTCATGTGGACAGGATCACCTGTCTGTGCCATTTCATAACTGCGTGCAAATTCCTCTTTCTCACTCGTCTGGGCCTGAGCAGACATTCCTGCTGTCAGGATAATCGCTAATGACAGAATTATTCGTTTCATAATCGTATTGTTTTAGGGCTTCTTTCGTTTATTCTGACGCGCTATGAATTCAGAAGCATAATCACGCACCTTCTGGCGAGCCTCGCCAAGCGAGAACTCCAAGGGAATTCTCATGATGTTGCCATGATAGGCGCCGTAATGAGTGCCATCCTTCGTCACGATGTAGAGTTTGCCCACATTCTGGTAACTGATGTTCTCAATATAGGTATATTCCTGAGGAACTTCAAAGTAGCCAGTCCAATCAGTCAGTCCGCACAAGCCGTCTTTCTCTACCCATATCATCGAACGGTCATAACTATACTCGCGGATGTCGTCATAATCGCATGGCAGCGACAGTTTCTCGCTTAGACTGTACGATCTCATCAGGCCCCATTTCCCGTTGGACTGACATTTGAAAGTGATGATGAGGTTGCCAATGGTATCCCGGGTTTTCAAAGGTACGATGGCATCGAAGCGGTGTGCCACTTTCTGTTCCCCGTAGCCATCATAAATTCCCCAACGGCCATCCATGTCGGCAGCCACAAAATAGTTGAATACGCCCTGGTCGGTAACGTAAAGTCGACTGAAGGGACCAGCAACCATTTCACCGTCCTTCTTGAACAATTTCCACTCTTCCTTGCCGTCCTGGCTGGTCTTGCAGCGTGCCACGACATAGTATTCAGTATGGTCACCCCTAAATTCTATACGCTTGTCGTAGATGGTGGGGTCGTTGGGGCCCGATATCTCCCGCACATTAGTCGTAAGCGTACTGTTGGGCAGTTCAGGACGTGCCAGAGGGTCTAACTTCGGGCGCGGCTCAGCCGGTTTCTGCTCTGCCGGCTTCTGCTCAGGCATTGGCTGATGGTCCTTCAACTTCGTGGATGGCGTGACGGGGTTCTTCTGGGCGTTCGCATAGCGTTTCTTCAGTTGGCCTGCAATCTCCTCCATCTTCGCCTCGGCTTGCTTTCTATACTTCCTCTTACCCGCAAAGTACACATTATTCCAATCGTAGTATGAGTTCTGTAGTCGGGCTATACCGCAGTTGGTGCCCAAGTGATGATCTTTACCACATTCCGGGCATGTTCTCCCATCGCCTAAACCTACATTGAACTCGTCAGTCTCGTATTTCGAGGGGTCATCCCTGGGCGTATCGTCCTGAGTGCCTTGAGGCTCCTCCACCTCTTCTACATAATTGGGACAGCCAGGCTTGTGACCCTCCCCCTTTGTGAAACGAGCCTCACAGAAGGCACATACAGGCTCGCTGACTTGAGGAATCTGTGCCAATGCAGCCATCGAACAGGTCAGCAATGCTGCTATAGTCAAACACAGTCTTTTCATAAGCGCAGAATTTATTTTAGATTTATTATGCTGCAAAGATAGGAACATTTTTACAGCCAAGCAAGAGAATTTCCCCTTTTCTTCATAGGGAAAACCCTAAACATTTGCCATCGGAAGAAGGAAAATGGCGTTAAATTATAATAATCATGCAAAAAACAACACCATTTTCAATTTATTATTCGTATCTTTGCAAGTCAAATGAACCAATAATAACTAAAATAAAAGAAGAATGAAAAAAGTATTCACACTCGCGCTACTGGCCATGATGGCTATAGGCGCACAGGCCGAGGAAAAGAAAGACTCGGAGAACAAGAACAAACCCGTCTTCACGACCATCAAAGAGAACCCCATCACCAGCGTGAAGGACCAGAACCGCTCTGGCACCTGCTGGGACTACTCTACCCTCTCGTTCTTCGAGGCTGAGATCCTGAAGGCTACGGGCAAGACCTACGACCTTGACGAGAGTTTTGTTTGCAACAAGACCTACATGGAGCGTGCCATACAGGTAGTGCGCTACCACGGCGACTGCCAGTTTGCACAGGGCGGCTCGGCTGAGGACGTGCTGGCCACGATGAAGAAGCACGGCATCATCCCACAGGGCATCATGCCTTTCCCCGGCTCGCTCTATGGTGACTCGCTGAACAACTTCAACGAGTTCTTCTCGCTGCTGGAGCCCTACGTGGAAGCCATCTCCAAGAGCAAGGCCAAGAAGATCAGCGGACAGTGGAAGGCCGGTCTGCAGGGCATACTCGACGCCTATCTGGGACAGTGCCCTGAGAAATTCACCTACGAGGGCAAGGAGTACACGCCAAAGACCTTCATGCAGAGCCTGGGCATCAACCTGGACGACTATGTGAGCATCACCTCCTACACCCATCACCCCTTCTACACCGCCTTCGCCGTAGAGGTGCAGGACAACTGGCGCTTCCCCCTGTCGTACAACCTGCCTATGGACGAGATGATGCAGGTGATAGACAACGCTGTGGAGCAGGGCTACACCATCGCCTGGGGCGGTGACGTCAGCGAGGACGGCTTCACCCGTCAGGGACTGGCCTACGCCATCGACACCAAGAAGACGGAGAGCCTGCAGGGCAGCGACATGGCCCGCTGGCTGAAGATGACCGCCGAGAAGAAAAGGAACCTGATAGACTCGCTGGGATGCACCGTGCCCGAGGTGACAGCCACTCAGGAGATGCGCCAGGAGCGCTTCGACAACTGGGAACTGACCGACGATCACGGCATGCTGATCTACGGCGTGGCCAAGGACCAGAACGGCAAGGAATACTACATGGTGAAGAACTCGTGGGGCGAGACTGGCGAATACAAGGGCACATGGTACATGACCAAGACCTTCATCGCCGCCAACACGATGGACTTCCTCATCAACAAGAACGCCATTCCCAAGAATATCAGGAAGAAGTTGGGGATTTAAGTGGTTATGGGTTATTGGTTAGTGGTTATTGAATTTTAAGTGAAGAGTGAATAGTGAAGAGTGAAGAATTCGCTACCGCCCTTAAAACTATTCTCCATCCACCATTCACCATCCACCATCCACCAAACCCATAAATCTTATAATTGATAAAAAAGCGGAAGATTCTGTTAAAATTATACAGATTCTTCCGTTTTTTCGCTTTTTATCGCTACCTTTGTATGCTATTTTGCCTTAATAGGCACAAACGGCACCTAAAGCGCAGATAAAAATAAACGATATAATGAACTTTAAATGGAATTACGAACCACCTACACCAGAGCGAGAGCAACAGGCTAAGGAACTGGCCGACAAAATCGGCATGAGTCCCATCATAGCCGAATTGCTGTTCCGACGAGGCATACGCACGGAGTCGGCAGCGAAGCGGTTCTTCAGACCTATGCTCAACGAACTGATCGATCCCTTCCTGATGAACGACATGGACGTGGCAGTGGACAGACTGAACGACGCCATGGGACGAAAGGAGCGAATCATGGTGTATGGCGACTACGATGTGGACGGATGTACGGCCGTCGCACTGGTGTATAAGTTCCTGCTGCAATTCTACTCGAACATCGAGTACTACATCCCCGACCGCTATGAGGAGGGATACGGCATCAGCAAGAAAGCACTGGACTATGCCGCCGAGGGTGGCGTGAAACTCATCATCGTGCTCGACTGCGGCATCAAGGCCATCGACGAGATAGCCTATGCCAAGAGTCTGGGCATCGACTTCATCATCTGCGACCACCACGTGCCCGACGACGAGATGCCCTGTGCAGTGGCTATCCTCAACCCCAAACGCGAAGACAGCACCTACCCCTTCAAGGACCTGTGCGGCTGCGGCGTGGGCTTCAAGTTCATGCAGGCCTTCGCCAAGAACAACGGCATACCGTTCTCGCAACTCATCCCCCTACTCGACTTCTGCGCCGTCAGCATTGCTGCCGACATCGTGCCGGTGATGGGTGAGAACCGCATACTGGCCTATCACGGCCTGAAGCAGTTGAACCAGAACCCATCGGTAGGCATGAAGAGCATCATAGAGATCTGCGGACTCACAGGCCGTGAGATCACCATGAGCGACATCATCTTCAAGATAGGGCCACGCATCAATGCCAGCGGACGTGTGCAGAACGGCACCGAGACCGTGGACCTGCTGGTGGAGAAAGACTTCCAGCGGGCGCTGGCCGAGGCTACGCACATCAACAAATACAACGAGCAGCGCAAGGACATAGACAAGCAGATGAGCGAGGAGGCGAACCAGATCGTGGCTCGTCTGGAGAGTCAGGAGCACCAGCCGGCCATCGTGCTCTACAACGAAGGATGGAAGAAGGGTGTCGTAGGCATCGTCGCCTCGCGACTGACGGATATGTACTTCCGTCCCACCGTGGTGCTCTCGTGCAACGACGGCATCGCCACCGGATCGGCACGCAGCGTAGCCGGTTACGACATCTACGACGCCATCAAGTCGTGCCGCGACCTGCTGGAGAACTTCGGCGGACACACCTATGCCGTCGGACTGACACTCAGGATGGAGAACATCCCTGAGTTCAAGCGCCGCTTCCAGGCGTATGTCAGCGAGCACATACACATCGAGCAGACAGAGGCCACACTCGACATCGAGGCCGACATCGACTTCAAGGACATCACCAAGAAACTGCACAACGACCTGAAGAAACTAGCACCTCACGGGCCGGAGAATCCCAAGCCGCTGTTCCGCACAAGGGGTGTCTACGACTACGGCACGAGCAAGGTGGTGGGCAAGCAACAGGAGCACATCAAACTGGAGTTGGTCGACTCGAACTCGTCGAACGTGATGAACGGCATCGCCTTCGGACAGAGCCAGTCGGCCCGCTACATCAAGTCGAAACGCTCGTTCGACATCTGCTACACCATAGAGGAGAACATCTACAAGCGGGGCGAGGCACAACTGCAGATAGAGGATATACAACCAAGCGAGGAATTATAAATGAGAAATGAGAAATTAGAAATGAGGAATGCAAATGGAGAAATGAAAAATGACAGCGACGGCATTTCTCATTTCTCATTTCTCATTTCTCATTTACTCAAGCAGTATTGGGGCTACGACGACTTTAGGGGCATACAGCGGGAGATTATCGAGTCGATAGGTGCCGGACACGACACGCTGGGACTCATGCCAACCGGAGGCGGAAAGAGCATCACCTTCCAGATACCCGCCCTGGCCAAGGAAGGCACCTGCATCGTAGTGACACCGCTCATCGCCCTGATGAAAGACCAGGTGAGCCACCTCAGGGAAAGGGGCATACGTGCCGCTGCCATCTATTCGGGCATGTCGAGAGACGCCATCGTGCAGACGCTGGAGAACGCCATCTTCGGAGGCGTCAAACTACTGTACATCTCGCCCGAGCGCCTATCGTCGGACCTCTTCCAACAGAAACTGCGCCACATGAAGGTCAGTTTCATCTGCGTGGACGAGGCACACTGCATCAGTCAGTGGGGCTACGACTTCCGCCCCTCCTACCTCAGCATCTGCGACATACGCAAACTGAAGCCCGGCATCCCTGTGCTGGCCCTGACAGCCACCGCCACGCCGGAGGTCATCGATGACATTCAGGACAAGTTGGCCTTCAGCGAGAAGCGCGTATTCCGGATGAGTTTCGAGCGCAAGAACCTGGTCTATGTGGTCAGACAGACCGAGAACAAAGAGGAGGAACTGATACATATCCTGCAAAACGTGAAAGGCTCGGCCATCGTCTACACGCGCAGCCGACAGCGCACGAAAGACACGGCAGAGATACTCTCACGCCACGGGCTCAGCGCCTCTTTCTTCCATGCCGGACTGGACCACGTGGAGAAAGACCAGTGCCAGAAGGCCTGGCAGACGGGGCACACACGGGTCATCGTGGCTACCAACGCCTTCGGTATGGGTATCGACAAGCCCGATGTCAGGCTGGTGATACACCTGGACTGCCCAGACAGCATCGAGGCCTACTTCCAGGAGGCTGGACGAGCAGGACGCGACGGACTCAGGGCCTATGCCGTACTGCTCTACAACCCCAGCGACCGGCCCAAACTGGAACAGCGCATCACGACGCAGTTCCCTGACAAGGAATACATACGCAAGGTCTACGAGCATCTGGCCTACTTTTACGAGATAGGCATCGGCTCTGGCTACGACCGCACCTTCGAATTCCCCATCGAGAAGTTCTGCCGTACCTACAAGCACTTCCCCCTGCCTGTGGTGTCGGCACTTAACATCCTCAACAGGTCAGGCTATATAGAATACCGCGAGGAGGAAGACACGCAAGCCCGCGTCATGTTCCTACTGGAGCGCGACGAACTCTACCGGCTGAAGAACAACACGCCACAGGAGGACAACCTCATCGTAACACTCTTGCGCAACTACACGGGACTGTTCAACGACTACCAGTATATCGACGAGGCCTTCCTGGCCCAGCAGACGGGAATGACACGCCCGCAGGTCTATATGACTCTACGCGAACTGGCACAGAAGAACATACTCATGTTCATACCCCAGAAGAAGACACCCTATGTGCGCTATATGCAGCGGCGCGAAGACCCAGAACATCTGATAATACCACGTGCCGCCTATGAAGACCTGAAAGAGAAGTTCGTCCAGCGCATCCGCATGATGGTGGAATACGCCACAGAGGACCATGAATGCAGAAGCCGGTTCCTGCTGCGCTATTTCGGAGAGACCGATACCAAGGACTGCGGACAGTGCGACGTCTGCCTAGACCGGCGATCGTCACCCACAGCCAAGGCACAGAAAGCCATCCTTCAACTGCTGGAGGACCATAAGCCCCATCCCATCTCAGAGTTGAGGGACATCAAAGAAGACAGTATCGTGATAGAAGAGGCCCTTCGCCAGTTGCTTCGCGAAGAGCAGGTCACCAACGAAAACGGGATGCTGACGATGGGCGACTAACGCTTGTCCACATACTTGTACTCGCTGCTGGGATACTGATCCTGCGGAAATACAAACATGTTGTCGTTGATGAAACCAGCCATGAAATTGCTGATCTTGATTTTCGTCCAGATAAACGACACCTTGACCTTCACAAACTTAGGGGTCAGCGTCTTCGGATCAATATAGGCGCGCACCTCTTTGACGGTGCCCTTGGCGCCACGACGCTGCTTGAGCCTCAGCACCAGGTCTTCGCCATCCATCGACTTACTGTAGTCGAAATCATCAAGCGAGAACTTGAACTTGCCGGAATACTTGTCCTTCTTATCGGAGTTGGCATCATGAATCTCCACGACCTTCTTCTTGCGATAGACCATATAGGCCGTCACGCCGTCGTTCCACACGTCGACGCGCTCATCGCTGAAGCGCTGCTTCTTCTCCTTGTACCAAATGGAGCCGTGGGTCTTGTAGATACCAATGATATTCACATCGTAACGGAGGGAACAGCCCTCTGGACCGAACATCTTGTTATAGATCTTGTCAAACAGTTCCCTGGCCTCATTTGGCTGAGTGGCTGTCTGGGCAGACACCCCGGCAACCGTCAGGAGGAGAAACAAAACAAATAGTATTCTCTTTATCATTGCAGTCATCGTTATAACTAAAAAAAGAGGCCTTACGACCTCTCTTTCTGTGATTCCGGCGGGATTCAAACCCACAACCTTCTGATCCGTAGTCAGATGCTCTATTCAGTTGAGCTACGGAACCTCCTCGGCTCCTCATCAGTGGGCCTCAAGAGCCTCATTTCTGATTTGCGGTTGCAAAGGTACGCACTTTTTCCGAATCCACCAAACTTTTCAGCAAGTTTTTTCAAAAAAAGTACGTTTTAGGGAGTCTTCTGTCTTATTTCTCTGGTTTAGCGAACTTATTTCCGGTCTGTTTAATCAGTTCGCGTGCATATTTCTCGGAATAGCCGGGACGCTTCACCGTAGAGCCCATGCCATAGCGGTTACGCGTAAACTGTCCGTTTTCCTCGGGCTTCACCGTCATGTCGTTGTACTTCACGATAAGATAGGTGGCCAGTTTCTGCCAGCGAGCCAGCATCTGGTCAGCCTTCTCGGCAGTATAGGCCGTCAGGTACTTCACACGGGCCTGCTCATCAAGAAGAAGAGCCTTGTCCTCTACCTCCTTCTGGGCAAGCATATAGGAGCGGTCGAGAGAGTCGCGCACCTCCTTCAGACTGGGGAAGAGCATCGAGTAACGCGGATAAACCATATTAGATACCCAGTTCTGCACCCAGAAGGCATTGTCCATGGAGAAATTAAGAGCATCGGCACCTGGGGTGTTGTAGGGACGGGGCGACTCGGTGGCACAGCAATAGACTGGCGTGAAGGGCACCATGTTGCCATCGTCGTTGGCAAACCAGAAGCAGCCTCCTGCCTGACGGGGCATCCACGAGCGCATCTGCGACACAAAGACAAAGCCTGCCTGCTGGGTAGAGACGGGACGTTCGTTGAAGTATTCCTTGCCATCGACCTTAAAATAAAGAGGTGTGGGACGGTAAGGCATCTCCCAGATACCACCGCCGATGTCGCCATCGAGTGAGAAAGGCGTATCCTCGAAGTGGTCACGCATAGCCTCACGGACATCAGCAACACTCACCTTCTTGGCGGGCTTCACCCACAGGGGCATTGGCTCGGCATTGGGGTCACGCCCCTCTGCCCAGGGGATATACCGGTCCATACCATCAGCATAGCGATTGAAAAACGACCACACACGGGCATCACAGATACGACGGCCGGAGAAATCGGGGGCAGCATAGGCGGCATTATACGAGAAGTCTTCATCCTTGCCAGAGAACCATCCCATCTTACGGGCATAGGACACCACATTCTTTGAGTAGCGCACATTCTCCTTGTCCTTCATATTGAACTTGGTGATACGGCTCTGGTTGGCGTGTCCGCAAATCATGTCATCGGGAATGCGCAGGGCCACCCAGACGGTGCGTCCCTTCTCCACCTTACGGTCGCTGGCGCAACCCATCATCTCCATGATCCAGGCCTCGTTGGGGTCGCAGATGGTGAAGGTCTCACCCTCCGAGTTATAGCCATACTGCTCGACGAGTGACGTCATCACGTCGATAGCCTCGCGGGCATTCTTGGCACGCTGCAGGGTGATGTAGATGAGTGATCCGTAGTCGATGATGCCTGTCGTATCCACCATTTCCTCGCGTCCGCCGAAGGTAGTCTCGCCGATAGTGAGTTGCCACTCGTTGATGTTGCCGATAACATTGTAGGTCTCTTCAGCCTGCAGGATCTCACCGCCATACTTATTGGTGTCCCAGTCGTAGACCTTGAGCATGGTGCCTTTCGGATACTTAGCAGCCGGATAGTGTACCAAGCCCTGGAACATACCATAACTGTCGGCACTATAGGAGCAGATGACTGAGCCATCGGCCGATGCCTTCTTGCCTACGATGAAGTTTGTACACGCCAATGCTCCCGCCGTAACGGTGAGCATGGCCAAGAGAAGTGCTTGTCGTTTCATATTGTTTTGTTATAATTTGAATCCATTAGAAGCGGCCAGGGCCACCGAAGCCTCCGCCACCGCCGAAGCCTCTGCCACCACCGCGGTTGCCTCTACCACCACGATTGCCACCAGGGCCATCACCAGGGAAGCCGCCACCACGCATAGACTTACGCATCTCCTTGGTTCCGAAGAGGTTCAGGCGATAGGTAGCACGCAGCATCACATAACTGTTGATGGAATTGTACCAGTTGTCGTTACGTGACATTGCATTGATGGTACGCGAGAAGTTGGACTGCTGGTGCAGGATGTCGTAGAACTCCAGACGCAGCGAGAGGGGCTTACCCTTCAGGAAACTCTGTGAGATCTGGGCGTTCCAGATAAGTTCGTTGGTGTTGGCAGAAGCATCGCTATAGCCTCTGCGGCTCGACATATTCAGGTTAGAGGTCACCTGCATGCCCCAAGGGGTCTGCAACGTAGCGTTGAAGCCATAGTTGAAAGCCCATGTGCTCAGGTTAGAATTGGGCTGAAGGGCATTGTACACATAGTTGTAGCGCAGGCCACCATTGAGTTCGATCTCCAACCATTCGTTGCGGTAACTGAATCCCAGACGCTCGCCAAGGACAGTCTGCTTAGTAGTCATCTTACTGACGTTGCCATTTCTCTCCAGATCGATATAGCCTACATTGTTGGCATAACTAGCATCGGTGCTGGAGTTGAGGTTGAAGTTACCCAGCGTGTCGAGAGCGGTATTGAAAGTGAAGTTACCGCTGATATCCCAGTTGCCGTCAATATTCTCAGGTCTCGACTCACGTCCACCAGTCACGGGATTGTATTTCACCATGTTTGCCACAGAGTTGCTGGTGGTAGAGAATCGCAGATTGGCAAATACAAAGCGCTGATGACGCTCGAAGTAGTCGTTGTAGCGCAGGTTCAAGCGCTGCGTGAAGGAAGGCTTCAAGCCAGGATTACCACTGGTGATGTTCAGAGGGTCGCTATTGTCGGTGATAGGCAGCAGGTCGGACATGGATGGCTGACTGGTGGAGCCGCGATATTCAAAGCGGAGGTTGCCACGGTCGCTCAGTTTCCAGCGGAAATTAGCCGTCGGGCTCCAGTTGACAACATTACGCGATGTCACCGTGTCGGTAGTGAGATAGCGATAGGTGAACTCTGAAGACTGTGGAATCAGTTGCACACCCACATTGAAGTTGTATTTCTCATTGATGACACGCAGCATGACTTCTGCCGTGTGGATATAGTTCTTGTATTCCGAGAAGCGGCTCAGGTCACGACGGTAGTAGTTATCAAGCGATGCTGCAGACAAGGGGGCGTTCAGATAGTCATCATAGCCGCGATAGAGGGGTTCGATACCAGTCCAGTCGAGATAGTCGCGATAAGTATTGTTGGCCCAACTGAAGTCGTAGGTAGAACGGTCGTTCTTAGTGTAGCGGTACTGAAAGTTGTAACTGAACTGCAGGAATCCACCCCTGAAGATAGGCTCGCTATAGGTCAGACGAGCGTTATAGTCGTAGTTCTTCGAAGGTGTCAGGTTGTAACGGTTGGTCTGATAAAGAGATGAGTCGGGATTGGAAACGATGTAACGGTAGAGGTTCACCAAGTTTGAAGAAATGGCACGGGAGTCACCATCGCTGTAGTTGGCTCCCAACTGCAGGGTGATATTACGGCCACCACCGCCCAACTTGCGGTTGATCTGCAGCGTGCCACCCAATCGCTTAGAGTCCCTGTAGTTCAGTCCGTTGCTATTGCGGGCGTTCACCAGCAGCGTGTCGCTAATAGCCAGCATACGGCTGACCATCTCAGTAATCACGTCGGTAGACGAGACATAACTATAAGGATCATCGTTGAAGGTGGCAGAAGAATTGACCGACGTACCATCGTTGGAACTATAACTCCAAGTAGGACGCAGACTGATATTCCATAAAGTATCGGGGGTCCACTCCAGTCGCATCTGGGCATCCCACGAGTTGCCGCGTGAGAAAGACTGACTGGCACTCTCACTGAACGAACCCGTCTTACTGACGAAGTTCTCCGATGAACTGCGACTCCAGGTGTCACCATCGTTGTGGTTCCAGCGTACGGAGCCGTCCATGACCAGCACATTGGTCTTCTCGTAGTTGAAGTTGACGGAAGCCATCTTCGAGGCCTGCAGACCATTACGTCCGCCACCACCGAAGCGTCCGCCGCCGCCACCGCCACCAAAGCCCATATCGTTGGTATTGTTGGCATTGACAAACGACATCACACGCCACTCATCTTTCATCAAGGCACCAAAGGCACGACCACTATAACGGCTCTTCGTACCAATACCACCATCGACATTGGCGAACATACCTCTATTCATGCCTTTCTTCAAGCCGAAATCAAGTACCATCTGCTCATTGCCGTCATCGATACCCGTCACACGGCTCAGATCACTCTTCTCGTCGTAGGTCTTGATACGATCCACAATCGAAGTGGGCAGGTTCTTGATGGCAGTCTTGGTATCGCCCGTCATAAACTCTCTGCCGTCGACCTTGATTTTCTGCACCTGCTTACCATTAATCTTGATGGTACCATCGTCGCTGACCTCGGCACCCGGCAGTTTCTTGATAAGTTCCTCGACAACCGAGCCCTCGGGAGCACGGTAGGCCGATGCATTATATATTAAGGTGTCATCCTTCGTGTACACTTTGGCCTGATTCTTCACCACTTCAGCCCCCTTCAACAAGATGGCATCGGCCTGAATGACCAGTTGACCCATGCTGACGGGTTTGCCTTCCATCGTCACATTCTTGACGAGGGTCTTGTAGCCTAAGTAGGTCACCTTCAGCAGATAACGACCATCCTGCGGGGCTGTCAGTCGGAACTGGCCGTCCAGATTGGTGGCTGTGTTAGCAACCAATGTGCTGTCAGTCTTAAGCAGGGCTACAGTAGCCTGAATGACAGCCTCTTTCTCGGCATCATCAATGACAGTACCACTGATGGTGCGCTGTGCCTGAACTGAGAGGGCCGTTATGAGCAATACGGCCGTCGTGAGTAGAAATCGTTTCATTGTCGTTTACTTGTATTGTCGAGAAATTAACTTGTTTACTGATTGTATTGACGAACAATGCAGCCTAAAGTTTAATTCCTACACTTATTTTTTACTGAATCCCCGCTCTTCACCGTTTATTCTCAGCACCATCGTGTCAGGACGCAGCATGACGAAACTTGCCGTATCAACTCCTGTGACATTAATTTCGCCTGTGGAGTCAACAGCCGAGACATAGAGCAGCAGTCGGTCTTCATCGAGCCCCCACTCTGTGTATTGTTTCATCTGGGGATATTCTATAGGCATTTCCTCTGTCTTAGACCGACGTCTGCCACCAAGAGAGAGCATGGTATGGTCATTCTTGAAATTGATGCTGTATTCGCGAGACACTTTCAACAGTTGCTTCAGCGTGTCAGGCAACAGACTGGTATCAGCAGGCATGCCCGCCATCTGGCGCAACGAGGGGAAGGTCTCAAAGCCCCAACGTCCCATCAGGTCTTCTGTGACTATCACCACATCGGCACATGTTGAGTCGCTATCATTTCTCAGCGCCACCACATTATCGCCCACATTGGGTATTCCGTAGATGCGATGATTCTTCCAAGCCCATAGCACATTGAGTGTATCGGGGTCAGAGCCGTCATAGGGAGTGGTCAGGTAAATCAACAAGGTATCGTTGGAACCTTCACAGACCAGTGCATTGATGCTTCTCCCCTGCTCCACCCCTACCGGTGTTTCCGGTATCGGCTGGGAAGTGCATGCCGCCAATAGCAGCATGGCTGCCGACACCATCATACAAGCAATCTTTGTCATTTGTTTTCTTATTTTTGGGGCAAAGGTAGTAAAAAACAACGAGAACGCCATGCGTATGTCACATTTTTTAATAGAGAAACATCAAGCAATAGACAAAAAAAGCGAAAAAAAACGCCATAATCATTGAACTTTCTACTTTTTTTACTATCTTTGCAGAATATTATGTAAAACCAACAAATAAAGTATAATATAAATAATGTATTATGGGAAAAAAGAAAATCAAGTTTAGCCTTGTCTATCGCGACATGTGGCAATCGTCCGGAAAGTTTCAGCCTCGTAAGGACCAACTGGAACGTATTGCACCCGTCATCATAGACATGGGATGCTTTGCCCGAGTGGAAACCAATGGCGGAGCCTTCGAACAGGTAAACCTTATGGCCGGCGAAAATCCAAACTTGGCTGTTCGCGCTTTCTGTAAGCCTTTCAACGAGGTGGGTATTCAAACTCACATGCTCGACCGTGGTCTCAATGCCTTGCGTATGTACCCCGTTCCCGACGATGTCCGTGAGTTGATGTATAAGGTGAAACATGCTCAGGGCGTTGACATCCCCCGTATTTTCTGCGGTCTGAACGACACGCGTAATATCATTCCAAGTATCAAGTGGGCCAAGGCAGCCGGTATGATTCCGCAGGCTACGCTGTGTATTACCACCAGCCCTGTGCATACGGTGGAGTACTATAGTGCTATTGCCGACGAGGTGATTGCCGCCGGTGCCGAGGAGATATGCCTAAAGGATATGGCCGGCATCGGACAGCCTGCCATGCTTGGCGCATTGACAAAGGCCATCAAGACAAAACACCCCGACATCATTGTACAGTATCACGGTCACTCAGGCCCAGGCCTGTCAATGGCCTCTATCTTGGAAGTCTGCAACAATGGTGCTGACATTATCGATACCGCCATTGAACCGCTGTCGTGGGGTAAAGTGCACCCAGATATCATCTCCGTACAGTCGATGTTGAAGAATGAGGGCTTTGAGGTGGCAGATATCAACATGAATGCCTATATGCAGGCCCGTACCCTGACTCAAGAGTTCATAGATGACTGGCTTGGCTATTTCATCAATCCTGCCAACAAGCATATGTCGAGCCTACTTCTGGGCAGCGGTCTGCCTGGTGGTATGATGGGTTCGATGATGGCTGACCTAGGCCCCATCCAGAAGATGATCAACAAAATACGCACAGCAAAGGGCGAGGCCGAATTGACGATGGACGACATGCTCGTGAAACTCTTCAATGAGGTAGAGTATGTCTGGCCGAAGGTGGGTTATCCCCCACTGGTGACACCGTTCTCACAGTACACCAAGAACATCGCCCTGATGAACCTCCTCACTATGGAACAGGGCAAGGGTCGCTATGTGATGATGGACGATGCCATCTGGGGCATGATTCTCGGAAAGAGTGGAAAAGTGCCTGGTGAGATTGCACCAGAACTGATCGAACTGGCCCAGCAGCAAAACCGCGAGTTCACCAATGCCGACCCGCACACGCTGATTCCCAATGCCCTCGATGGTTTCCGCAAGGAGATGGACGAGAACGGATGGGACTATGGACAGGACGACGAGGAACTCTTCGAACTGGCCATGCACCCAGAGCAGTACCGCCCATTCAAGAGTGGACAGGCCAAGAAACAGATGCTGGCCGACCTGCAGAAGGCAAAGGATGCCAAACTGGGAGGCGGAAAGATCTCTACAGAAGAGATTGCAGCCTTGAAGCATGCCAAGGCCGATGCCGTGAAATCACCGCTGGCAGGACAACTGCTGTGGGGCTTCGGAGGCGAAGGTGTGCTGGCTCCCTGTGTGGAACCATTCATCGGACAGCACTATCAAGAGGGCGATACCTTCTGCTACCTCCAGACCAAGTGGGGGGAAATTGTCTCCATCCCTGCAGCAATGGGAGGTAAACTGGTAGACATCAGTGTTAAACCCGGACAGAACATCCGTCAGGGTGACACCATCGCCTGGATTGAACGGGATAAGTAATCTTTAATATAGACCAACGAATTTCACGAACTTTACGATTTATGGCTATCTGATGAGATAGAACAGAATCCGAAGAGTTCGTGAAATTCTTTTTTCTTTTATCAATGTCTGAAGCGAAGTTCTCGCAGACTGTGTTTTCCCATAAAACGGCTCTTGTCAACTTCGGTCTCCACTCCCATAATCCGGCCTCTACATGAATACTGCCAGATGATGTAATCACGCTCATCAGCCAGTATAGGCTCCTCGTCTGTATACATCGCTATCATCAGTTGGTAGTCGTCAAGTTTGCCTTGTAAGTACTTATTATAGAAATTACGGAAGGTGTAGACAAGCGGTTTCTGACGATAAGTATTCTCAAGCAACTTGAGAAACACATGGAGAGAATCACAGAAAGCAGCAACAGGAAGTCCCCCTGTCGTCTCAACATCAAGCATTGGAATGAGATCCTGCTCGCCTGGCAGACATTGACGAGTGAAATTCAATAGTTGATCTTTCAAATTGGTGGCCGGACGGAAGAAATGGTAAGAGCCGACTTTCAGTCCATGCCGATGGGCCATCTCTATATTGCGTTCATAACGGTCGTCAATACGGTCACCACCTTCCGTTGCCTTCAGATAGACATACGACATCTTGGACTTTTCACCAACAGTCTCCCAGAACACATCACCCTGATAGTGACTGAGGTCGATACCATGAACATGGTTACATGTGTCCTCACAGCACAAATAGGGATTCTCATGGATTGTGGGGGGCTTGGGAGCGACACGTCTTTTGACCACACGCGTAGTCCTCGCCTTTTTCCGATTTTTCTTACGGGGGCGAGCATCTGCATCCTGAACAACAACAAAAAGAAGGCATAACGCCAATAAAAGAACTCTCTTCATACCTAAGTAGCCGTGTTTTGAGAGTGCAAAGATACAAAAATAATTTGTAACTACTGAGCGATTTCTCACTTTTTCTTTGTAACTTTGCAGAAAAATATTCCAAGCATGAAACATATTATCATTACCATTTGTCTGATGGCCATCTTTACCGCGTGCAGCAACGAGGAGAATGAACGTCCTGGCCGTGCGGTCTTGGTGTATATGGCTGCTGACAACAATCTTGGAGACAATGGCTATTTAACGAGCGACATTAGAGAGATCATGGCAGGCTCAAAGAATATAGCGCCTAACGATAGACTCTATATATTTTACAGCAAGAGAAGTACTCCCCGCATCTATCAGGTTGAGCAAGGCGACACCATACGTCGCTACACATTCACGGACGACACCCACTCCAGTGATCCCGCCACGTTACGCAAAGCCCTTGAATGGATGATAAGCGATGTACAAAACACCAATGAATATGGACTGGTATTATGGGGACACTCTACCGGATGGGAAATCAGCAACACGCTGGCCACAAGCAGGCGTAGGGCCTATGGTGCCGAAAGTAATGGCAGTATCGTCACATGGATGAACATCCCTGATATGGCCAAAGCCCTGGACGGTCTGCCCCGTCTGTTGTTCATCCTTGCCGACTGTTGTGTATTCCAATGCGTCGAGACGGCCTATGAATTACGCGATAATGTCGACTATATCATCGGCTCACCGGCCGAAATTCCCAATGCCGGTGCCTCGTATTCGACAGTTGTCCCTGCTTTCTATGACCGTTCTGCTACTTTCTACCAGGCGATTGCAGATAATTACAATACCAACTATATCGGCAATCTGCCCCTATCGGTAATCAAGACAAGCAAAATGGAGCATCTGGCCCAAGCCACCCATGCAGCGATGGCAACCTTTGTAGCACCAGGTGAGTACCAAGAGATGTCTGGGCTGATCTATTATTACAGTAAGAACATGATTGACATGAACGACTTTATCAGGAGCAACGCCTCTGAGGAAGTGTATCAGACATGGAAACAACAGTTTGACGAGGTTGTCATATACAAGCAGTTTGCTGCCGTTTGGATGACAAACTCACTACAGCCCTACGTAAACTTCAATGATTTCACCGCTACTGAGGATAAATACGGCGGTATCAGCATGTTTGTCTACCAACAGCCGAAAACAACTTTTCTCAAAAAACTCAACGAGACAATCAACCAGATGAGTTGGTATGAAGATGCCAGACTCCGTGATTTCGACTGGTAGGCTATGCCTTGCTTACTACTTTAATTTTGGCAATACGATGTCCGTCGAGTTCAACGATCTCGAAGCGGAACTGTCCATACTCAATGCGCTCATGCTGCTTGGGGAAGTCGCCTTTCAGTTCCAGCAACAGGCCAGCAAGCGTATCAGCATCACCCTCTACCTCTTCAAAGACATCATCGTCAAGTTTCAGGATCTTGTAAAAATCCGATAGCAGGGTCTTGCCTTCAAAGATATAGGTGTTGGCATTGACGCGTACATAGTTCTTCTCTTCCTCATCGTACTCGTCATTTATCTCGCCCACAATTTCCTCAAGAATATCCTCAAGGGTTATCAGGCCACTAGTACCGCCAAACTCATCAACCACAATGGCGATATGAACCTTGTTCTCCTGGAAATCGCGCAGCAGGTCATCAATCTTCTTTGTCTCCGGAACAAAATAAGGAGGACGGATGAGAGACTGCCAACGGAACGTAGCCGGTTTACCCAGATGAGGCAACAGGTCTTTAATATAGAGGATACCACGAATGTTGTCAATGGAATCCTGATAAACGGGAATACGGGAGTAGTTGTTTTCAACAATGCACTGGATAACCTCCGGGAAAGTGGAGCGGAAATTCAAGTCGACAATATCCTGACGACTCGTCATAACCTCCTTGGCCGTCTCATCGCCAAAACGGACAATTCCCTCGAGCATATTCTGCTCTTCCTTCAACTCAGCTTTGTCTGTCAGTTCCAAAGCCTGCTCCAAGTCATCGACGCTCAGGACGTGATTCTCCTGCTGAACCACCTTACCAGCCAGTGCACCCGAACGGATGAGCAGCACAGACAAAGGATAGAACAGACGACTGAGCACAGAGATGGCGGGAGCAAACAGACGGCATACAGCCAGCGCATGCTGGGCGCAGTAGACCTTGGGCATTATCTCGCCAAAGAGCAAAAGCAGGAAGGTGAGGAAAACGGTGATCACCACAAACTCCAACCATTGTGCCGTGCCGAAATCAACAAGATGGGCAAAGAAATAGTTACAGAGCATGATGATGGTCACATTGATAAGATTGTTAGCAATCAAGATAGTGGCCAGCGTGCGTTCAGAGTTGTCGCGCAGACGCTTAATCATACCATCAACCTTGTTCTTCTCTTCGTCAAGTTCATTCAGATCGTTAGGTGACAACGAGAAGAAGGCAATCTCAGAGCCAGACGCGAAACCGGAAAACAGCAATAGCACACATGCCAGAACTATAGAAAAAATCGCGCCGAAGCCCAAAGGCCCGTCGGGAAGAAAAGTAACACCGCTGAGAAATGGTTGGAAATAGTCCATCGTTATGAATTAAAAGGGCATCCCCTCTACGCCGTCCCCAGTACCCGACTGTTCGGGCTGTGACGAAGACACTGGCTGCGCAGGCTTAGCCGAAAGCATCTCCATACTATCGGCCCAAATCTCTGTGACGTATTGGCGCTGACCTTGCTTGTTGTCGTATGATGAGTAGCGAATACGACCCTCTATGTATAGTTTATCACCTTTGTGGACATAGCGTTCTACCGTCTCTGCCAGCCGACGCCACATCAGCACATTATGCCAGTCTGTATGATCAGGGACCTGCGTACCATTCTGCAACGTGTAGCCCTTTTCCGTTGTTGCAAAGCGAAAACGAGCCACAGCCACACCTTGGTCCACATACCGCACCTCAGGTTCGGTACCGACATTTCCAATCAGCATTACCTTGTTCATACTCTCAAATCACTATTTATCAGACTGCTGTCGGTTGCTTGGCTTGACCCAGATAGACAAACTTAAAATTCTTCCCCTTGGCTGATGGGAACTGGCTACGCTCATCCACACGCTGACGCAAATGATCAATGATGCGGTTATAGCAATCCATACCCGATATAGCCTTCACCTGTGCGACGAAACGAGTATCGCGATATTGGAACTTACCTGTTCCCGGCACCAACTGTACACGTTTAAAATCAACAGTGCCTTCATACCATCCCTCACGTTCCTCATTCAGTTTAAGTACAGCAGGTGCTGCAGGACGTTCCTTCGGATGAACCTCAGCCATTGGACGCAAGGCACGCTTCTCCTTGAAGTCAACCATCGTGGCAGCCTCGGTCTTGATGATAATAAAGTAAACACGAGGACGTACTTTGTATCTTTTGGGGTAAAACACATCACTGGCGGCATAATCACGTATGTCGGCCTCAAGAACTGGATTCATGCCAATCTCCTCTATTCCCTTCAAGAAATCAATGGCTTCATCAACAGTTTGTACAAGTGTCTCACTGTCAAAATACCTTAAATATAAATTCATGATAGATATGTTTTCCTATTTTCCTAAAAATCGAAAAGAGCGGAAAACGGGACTCGGACCCGCGACCCCAACCTTGGCAAGGTTGTGCTCTACCAACTGAGCTATTTCCGCGATTTTTATGCGTGTTGGAGATAAAAAAAATGGTGAAGAGGAGGAGACTCGAACTCCCACGTCGCAATTGACACTACCCCCTCAAAGTAGCGCGTCTACCAATTCCGCCACCTCTCCAACATATTATTACATCTTGACAAAAAGAGTGCCCAGAACAGGACTCGAACCTGCACGCCTCGCGGCACACGCACCTGAAACGTGCGCGTCTACCAATTCCGCCACCTGGGCATTATCTTCTCTTTTTGTTCAATCTGTGAGCGGAAAACGGGACTCGGACCCGCGACCCCAACCTTGGCAAGGTTGTGCTCTACCAACTGAGCTATTTCCGCAAAACTTCCTTGTCAGAAGTGCATCTCTCTCGATTGCGGATGCAAAGGTACTACTTTTTTCCGAACCACCAAAACTTTTCACCATTTTTTTTCAAAAAAAAAGAGAAAAGGAGCCCCTTATCGATAAAAAGGGACTCCTTTCCGTATGGAGACAATGTCGTTTTTACGGTTTAACCAATACTTTCTTGCCGTCGATGATATTGACACCAGCCCTAGGTGCTGAGAGTTGCCTGCCGTCCATTCCATAGATAGACGACGGTGCAGAAGCATCAGCCTGAGGCATCTGAATGCCATCGATTGTATTGTCCATGACACCTTTCACCTCATCAGCCGTCATCGCAAAGTTGTAGATACGGACATCATCAAGTTGACCAGAGAAATACGGATCGGAATTGAACTGGCTCCGACCAAGATAGTTGATGACAGGATGAATGTCACTTGGTTTGATGGTAATACCAGTGCCACTTCCCACCAATTCACCATTCTGATAGATACACACATTGCCCTGCCCTATCGTCACAGCCACGTGGTTCCACTTTTCGACACCGACTGGCAGTTTGGCATTGCAATCCACAGTCTGTTCATTGCCTCCGTTCTTGATGGCGAAACGCATCACGGAAGTATAACTATTGTTAGGTGTCAGGAACATATAATGTTCGGTATCATAGCCAAAATCAAACAGACGTTGCCACGTGGCAGTTGATGTAGACCTGACCCACATAGCAATTGTCAACTCGTCACTGTTGGCAACCTCATAGGGTAACTGTAGGAATCGGTTAGTCATTGTGATAGCCTTTCCCTCCGAATCGTGTCCTGCCACATAAGAAGCCGTCGTTGAACAGGCTGCATCCATCATGTTGACAGTTTCATCGTTGAGGTTGCCATCCATCAACCACTGAGCAACTAACGCGCGGTCGCTAGAGGGCATCGCCTCAACTGCCTCAGAGACCTCCGACTGATTCTCGGACTTATCAATGGCCTTCACCTTATATATATATGTATGGCCCTGAATACAGTTGTTGTCGACGAAATGATTCACTTTCACCTTGCGGGCAATTGTGTTCCATAAATCCGTTCCTTTTTCGGTTCGTACTACCATATAGCCATCGAGGTCTGCCTCTGCATTGGCCTCCCACTCAAGTTTGACTGAAGCAGAGGCTGGTGTGGCTGTCAGTCCATTCGGCTTAGCAGGTGCCACCTTGTCAAAAGAAACGTCGGCAGGCAGCAGTCGCCATAACTGTCGTTTACGAGCATCTAATCCCTCTGAGAAAGGATTGTTCTGTTGGACTTTTGCCGTATTAGAATTATTCGAAGCGGTCAAGCAGAGTGCGCTCTCACGGTTTTTGATAAGGAAACAGCCATTGCCTGCATATTCCAGATACCACTGCTCATTGGAAGATGGTGCATCCTGCGTATATGCTATGATTTTCGCAGATGTTGTTGAATAGTTCTCAACATTTGGACGGATATTACGGTTATCCGATGCCTCGATATCATAGAAACTGATATCTCCACTTGTTCTCTGTGTAGTTGGGTGGACTTCCCAAAGTTGCTTGGCTGCACCCGTATAAGGCTGTAATACCATCTGAAAGCCATTTGACGTGTAAGCCAGAACGCCACCACTCATATAGTTGACAATCTGATAGACACCGTCAATCACAGCAGGCTGGACATCCTCACCCCAAGTGATATCGATGACGCGCTCCACATTGGTCTGCCCTTTCTGATAGCCATTTGCTCCCTTCAATGTCAACGAATATTCACGAAGAGGGCCATGACCGTCAAAGTAGACATCGCGGTCGACAGACAGCACCTTATAGGAGGTGGTATTTGCCTGACGCTCGGAAGAGCCGAAAAACGCCTTTATCCGTCCGTCATCATGACGATAGACTGCGGCCGAAGTCCAATTATCGCGATGCTCGGCATAAGCCAGCCTCTCGCCGTGCCGGGTGATGTCACAGAATTCGCCACGGGCGCGACTGTCGAACCCCCACCAGGTTCCCACAGTCATACCATATTCCAAACCTACCATTGCCTCACCTACATTATGCATCTCATCGGCATAACCAACCTTTCCATCTTGTTGCAATTGCTGGAAGAAATTGGCATAGTTGTCAAACGAGCCTGCCAACTGATGGGTGTTGCCCCAGTCATAGTATTGCTTGCCTGCGTTATACCAGTTCAGTGCATTGTCATCATTCAGCGTATTACCACCAGTAATGGCGATGCCCTGCATCAAGTCGTAAGTTTTCAGCAGCCTCGCCACATTGGCCTCGTCCTCAGGCGTTCCCTGAATCTCACCCACGAGATTCTTTTCGAGAGCGTTATCGGGCTCATTGAAAGGCGACACACCCACGATCGGATGACTGGTGTTATTCTTCATCCAGTCGACATGAGCGACGATACATTTGGCCCAATGATCTGCATCGGCTCTTTTGTTGGCCGTATAATAGGTGTTGATATACGGTCCTGTATATCCATCTGGCATGTAACCATTGTCACAGTTGATGACCAGCGGCAGTGTCTGCCCCACCAATCTATTGAAAATGTTTGAACGTGTCTGAAGCCCCTGAATCTGGTCTGTTGTCAGCGAGCCATCATCCTTCAGCGGATTCAAGACGCGAAACGAGATTCTGCCGATTCCGACATTCTCCCTACCCATGTGGTTAACGCCCTTCTTTACGTTCTGCTCGTTAATCCAGGCAAGGTCAAGACCCCACGTAGGCGAGAAGCGTTTACCCTCAGATGCGAACAGGAAAGGCATGCTCACATCGGTTTTAGCATTGGCTGACAGATAGTTGCTCGACGATGCTCTCACGTCATCTTGTGCAAAGGCAACACCGGTATTGAACGACGCCAATGCCAGCATCCATATCTTAAAGTTTTTCATACTCATCACTTTACAATCATCTTATAGATTCGTCCGTCTTCTACCATAATATATAAGCCTGGCTTGAGCGATGCAGCCCCCGTAGCCACATAGCGTCCATCAATGGTGTAAACACCGTCAGCAACCTTCGTTGACAGCGAGGGAGCACCGATGCCCAGTGTCGCATTTATTGCCTTATCCTCCTCTGTAATGCCTTCAATAGGCAGGGTTATACCGTCCCAGTTTTCATAAAGGGTGAACCCATTGCCTGCACCTGTTCCTGTGAACGGACGGATTATACCCGTATAGCGCCCAATGACAGGGCGATCAGAACCGACTTTCTGCCAAGTTCCGTTCATTAAGACAAAAGAATTAGCCTGAGCCTTCAGCGTTGCTGAAACTTTCAGGAATCCACGCAGATTGCCCGCTCCATCAACAGAAGCAGAAACGGCCTCACCATACTCATGGAATACTGCATTGGCTACTTCTGAGAAATAGACACAAGGCATACCTGCCTCTGCCATTTCTATCTCTTCCAGACAGACTTTTGTATAGTCACTTGTAAGACCGACTATCTGATAGATTTTCACACCATCGCTTGGCTGCATCTTATAGGGCAGACAGATTACTCCCCACGTATTTGGCTCAACAGTCTTCTGGAACATTGGGTGATATTTCAGTACGAAATCGGTAGCGCACCACCATCCCGCACGATTATCATAGCTTGCCGATGCCTCACCAAAAGCATGGTACAAACCATCCTGAGCATCCTTCTTGGAACCGACGAAACCTATGGTTGCCTCACCTTCTTCTTCCACATAGACAGGTATTGTGGTCAGTGTCTCCCAGACATTGCCAACAGGCAGATCCATATAGTCAAATGTCAATGATGGCGTCTCTGCCTTCACATCACCAACTTTCAGGTAGCCGTGCTGATCGCTCAAGCAAAGATGCTGAGTGGTAGCCTTACACTCAACAGCGTATATACCCGCCTCCAGGCCACTCACCGCCTGCCTAATCTCCATTGTTGCATTGGGATTCGTGCTGGCTGTGATATTCCACCAAGCATTCCAGCATGTCTTTCCCTCAACAGTATTGGTGCGTTGGTCTCCCTCTGTATAGGTTCCGACCTTTGTCTCCCACCCATTAGAAGAGCCGGCAAACGAAGGTGTCGTGGGCTGAACGGTCGCATCAACGAAGTTCAGATACAGGCTCACCATCTCCTTCAACTCATCCACAGTTTTGACAACCTCTGTTAGCGATTCTGCCGAAGACAGCGAAGCATGCAGGGCAACCATCTGGTCGTACTTCACACACTTTATCGTCTTGATGGCCTCCAGCACTTTTCCAATAGAGTCAGCCACTTCCACTGCATGAACGGCTTTCCGATGAGTCTCAATAGCCTTTTCCGCTTTGATGGCATTCGTGGCAGAAGCGACCTCAACATTCAACAACTGATTCAGGTCTGCGTACTGAGCATAATAGGCAACTTGAGCCTCCGCCTTCTTTCTGGCCCATGCAAGTCCGTCGGCATCGGCCTCCTCTCGTGTATTGAAGAGTTGACGAAGTTCTACCTTGTCCAACCCCACTTTAGCCCCCAGCCATCTGTAAGACAGCAATAGTTTCTGATAAGAGCCAGTATTGAACGTGGCTCTCTGGCATGACAAGAACGATGTATTTGTCATCGTTGCTACCACGCTATTCTCTGTTGTCCCATTTGAGGTAAGGCTAACCTTCTGATATATTCCGCCATTACTGATAGCATTGCTGAAGTAATAGTCCTTGTTCTGTTCAACATCGAAAACGGTACGGATAGAGGCCTCTTCCTCAGCACCCTTGCTACCATGAGCCTGTAGATAAGTGCCACCACCATAGCCACCGTCTTTCACCACCTGGAAAAGGGGTATGCTGAGAGAGATGCCCTTGCCGTTTGTCCAGCCCTCAAAGCCATACTCAAAATCGCCGTTGACAATCTGATTACCGCCTGCGTACATAGTATTCTCGCCTACCATGATGACATCGCCCGTTTCCAACAGTTCGCTTGAGTAATAGTCCTTATCATTAACATCAACGAGGTGCAGCCTGTATGCAATATCTTCATCGGCAGAATCAATAACATAGGTATAGTCTGCCGCTTTCTCCTTCTGTTCGATAGTAGCAACTGATACCCAAGCACCATTCTCGTCTTTCTTCTGAACTTCCATCAACTGGTTATACTCACCGTTGGAATCATGCCAAGTCAATGTAGTCTTTCCATCAGCAATCGTCTTATTGAACTTCGACGGACCATACTGCTTCGGGGTATTGGGCACGTAGTCATATTTACCATTATATCCAAGTCCTGTGGTCATGCTTGCGTAGTATTCACCGGCAGGAGTCAACTGTCCGTCGCGGTATATCTTCGAGCAGTTGGCCTCGCTGTTCCAATAGTAGTAGCGCTCCACGTAGTCATAAGAGTTCAGGGCGCTACAGATATTCTGCAGCACCTCTTTGTTCTTTTTCAGTTGTGCATCAGTAGGATTGTCGCGATACTCACCCTGTGCCTCTCCGAAGATACCGTTGTTGTTCCATGAGGCACCCCACACCCATTCCGAGATCCAAATAGGACGGTGGTGCTGATCCACCCAGGGTTTGAGTTGGTTGTAGAAGTTCCACTCGGGCCAGTAGCAGTGCAGGTCTATGATATCGCATCGCCAGCCACGAGCATCGATGGAATCGAGGAAAGCGTGGTGCTGACCCAGTGAACCATCGTGGGAGGCAGGCGAACAGAGTCGCAGTCCCGTTGCCATCATGTTTTCCCAGTTGTTAAGAATGGTGTTCAGGTCCTGCGGCTGGTCGTCAGCACTATTAAACGGCTCATTGTTGGTCTTGGTATGTGGCGACCAGGTGGAGCCGCCGATAGCCGATGACGAGGGCCAGTCCTCATAGATATGGTTGGGCACCCACTCGTAGTCAGGCAACAGGCTGGCATTGCCCGTCCCCCAGTCATAACAACTCTGCACGTTGAGGGCTGCCAACGCTTCCTTGCGCGTGTCGCTGGCCAGATGTTTCTTACCCGTGTCATACCACTTAAAAACGCGATAGGACGAGATCTTCTGATCCATCACTGCTGGCAGGTCTTTGATTTCCAGGTCCTTGTCCGCAGCAATGAAACAACGGCTGTAGCCACGACCGTTAGGCAGGTTTGAGAACGTCACCATATAGCCGCGCTTCAACTTAAACGAACGGATTTTGTTATTCAGTTTGGCTGCGCTCAGCGTGTTCATATAGCCACCGCTGTTCTCCAAGCCGAAGTCGTTGCACGACTCACCGCCGAAGTTCTGTTCCGAATAAACCGTCAAGGGCTTGAAACTATTGCCATAGGGAAGAATAATACTGCCTCGATTGTATATCTTCACCTGACAGTTGACGTTATTCACAGCCTTTTCACCGTTAATCTGTACATGTGCAGCAAGAAGGCCAAGCGCAACCGACGGCTTTACCTGAGTCAGGATTAGCACCGCATGGTCTGTATTGACGATATTCACTATGCCCTCATCCCCAAAAGGATTCGCAGACACAACTGTATAATCCCAATCGTCCGTGATAGTCACCAGATTATTCACAACCGCTTCACTTTTTTTGGTGTTTGCGGCAAAGCCATTACACACAACGCCAGCCAACAGCAAACAGACTATCGACAGCCGAACAAAAACAGTGTTGAATCTAATCATTTTATTATTTTAGTTAGTTAGTAATCAATCAACGGTGCAAAGTTACTGAAAAAAAATGAGAACACCAAATATATTTATATTTTTAAGTTTGCCCCATCATCATTTATTCCCCAAAACAGGAATAATGGTGTGAGAGAAAGAGAAAAGCGAAGACCGCCTATGAAGTTTTTTTCTGACAATTCATTAAAAAACATAGAAAAATATTTGCAGATTAGAAGAATTATATGTACTTTTGCAGCCGAAATCAAACAAAACCGCAGACAAAGATGAAGAAATTGTTCAATGCATGGTGGTGGCGCTGCTCAAGATTCCAAAGGTCGTGAGGGTACAACCCGTATATGTATGAAACAAACAGCATAGAAGGGCTCGTCGGAAATCACGACGAGCCTTTCTTTATGAGAACAACAAGAGAATAAGTGACGAATTTACACAAAGACAAATAGATATGAGTTATTTAGTTGACGAACGAGGTTTTTACGGAGAGTTTGGTGGAGCCTATGTGCCCGAGATTCTCTATGCTACAGTGAAGAATCTTCAGGAGCAATATCTGCCTATCCTGGAGAGTCAGGACTTCAAGGATGAGTATATGTCGCTGCTACGCGACTACGTGGGACGCCCATCACCACTTTATCTTGCCCGCAGGATGAGCGAGAAATATGGCTGTCGACTGTATCTGAAGCGTGAGGATTTGAACCATACCGGTGCCCACAAAATCAACAACACCATCGGTCAGATTCTTCTGGCAAAGAAAATGGGCAAGAAACGCATCATCGCCGAAACAGGAGCCGGGCAACATGGCGTTGCTACTGCAACGGTCTGTGCATTGATGGATATGCCCTGCGTGGTCTATCAGGGAGCACTCGATGTGGAGCGCCAGCATGTCAACGTGGAGCGCATGAAGATGTTGGGTGCTGAGGTTCGCCCTGTAAAGACTGGCAACTGGACGCTGAAAGATGCTACCAACGAGGCTATCCGCGACTGGTGCTGCCATCCCTCCGACACTTTCTACATCATTGGAAGCACCGTAGGTCCCCACCCCTACCCTGACATGGTAGCCCGCCTGCAGAGCATCATCTCAGAAGAGATCAAGTCTCAATTGCAGGAGAAGATTGGACGCGACTATCCCGACTACCTCATGGCATGCGTAGGGGGAGGCAGCAACGCAGCAGGCACCATCTATCACTACATCGATGATGAACGTGTGAAAATCGTGCTGGCAGAAGCCGGCGGCAAGGGAGCCGACACAGGACATACAGCAGCCACCATACACGCTGGCCGACTGGGTATATTGCATGGTTCGAAAACACTGGTGATGCAGACACCTGATGGTCAGATCATCGAGGCTGAGAGCATCTCGGCAGGTCTTGATTACCCAGGCATCGGACCGATGCACGCCAATCTGGCCACCCAGCATCGTGCTACCGTCTACAGCATCAACGATGACGAAGCCATTCGTGCAGCCTACGAACTGACCCGTATGGAAGGCATCATCCCAGCCCTTGAAAGTGCCCATGCCATCGCCGCCTTAGAAAAAATGTCGTTCAAGAAAGACGATGTTGTAGTACTGACGGTTAGCGGTCGCGGCGACAAGGATGTAGAAACCTACCTGAACAACAAAGACTTAGCAGGTGAATACGGCAATTTCTAATAAGTAAAGACCAATTAGTAAGTTATGATTACCTACCAATATCAAACGACGAGTAAGACCATTCTGGCCGATCTCTATACACCAGTCGGCGTGTATATGAGGCTACGCGACCTATACCCACAGAGCGCTCTGATGGAGAGTTCTGACTATCACGACTCAAACAACTCACGCTCGTTTATCGGCATCAACCCCATCGCTAGCGTAGCCATCGGACACGGAACCGTGACTATCGGTTTTCCCGATGGTACTACCGAATGTAAGCCCTTATGCGCGGACTTCCGTTCTGCCGAAGCCATCCACGCCCTCATCGACCGCATCCAAGTAACGGGCGACGATGCCAATGTATGTGGGTTATTTGGCTACACCTCATTTAATGCCGTACGCTATTTCGAAAACATTGCCGTCAAAGACGAGACACAGGCAAAGAATGATGCCCCCGACGTTCTCTACATATTATACAAGATAGTAATTGTTTTTGATCATCATAACAACACGCTGAAGGTGGTGAGTTTAAACGAAAACGATAACCAAAACGAAAATGACATCGATGCTGTGCTGAAGGCGATGAATAAGGCGAATGTGAAGGCATACGACTTTCACCCTGTCGGTGACGTTCGCTCGACGCTGACCGACGATGAGCACAGGGCAAATATCCGTCGTGGCATCCAGCATTGTCTGCGTGGAGACGTATTCCAGATTGTGCTAAGCCGTCGTTTCATCCAGCAATATGAGGGTGACGACTTCAAACTCTATCGTGCCTTGCGTAGCATCAACCCCTCACCCTACCTATTCTATTTCGACTTTGGTGGCTTCCGCATCTTTGGTTCGTCACCAGAGACCCACTGTCGCATAGAACCAACGACCAACAGCCAAAGGCCAACTGCTTTCAAGGCCTATATCGACCCAATCGCAGGCACCACTAAGCGTACAGGCGATGCAGAGGCCGACCGCAAGGGAGCCGAGTATCTGCGTAACGACCCCAAAGAGAATGCCGAACACGTCATGCTGGTAGACTTGGCTCGCAACGACCTCAGCCGCAACTGTCACAATGTGAAAGTCGACTTTTACAAGGATCTGCAATACTACTCTCACGTCATCCACCTGGTATCACGTGTCAGTGGGGAACTCGACGAGGGTGCCGATCCCATCAAGGCCTTTATCGACACCTTCCCCGCTGGCACGCTGTCTGGCGCTCCAAAGGTTCGCGCCATGCAACTCATCAGCGAATACGAACCCCACAACCGCGGTGCCTATGGTGGTTGCATCGGCATCATCGGCCTAGACGGTTCGCTGAATCAGGCCATCACCATCCGTACATTCGTCTCACGCAACGGAGAACTCTGGTTCCAAGCCGGTGGCGGCATTGTAGCCAAGAGCGATGTAGAATACGAGTTACAGGAAGTAAACAACAAACTGGGTGCCTTGCGCAAGGCCATCGAAAAAGCAGAAGCATTATGAAGATAGTCATCATCGATAATTACGACTCGTTTACCTATAATCTGAGTCATTTAGTCAAGGAACTGGGAGCCGAGGTCACCGTGCTACGCAACGACCAGTTCGAGTTAAGCCAACTGGAGAAGTTCAGTAAGATCATACTCTCGCCAGGGCCTGGCATCCCAAGCGAAGCAGGCCTGCTGCTCGATGTCATCAAAACCTATGCAGGCCAGAAGCCCATTTTGGGTGTATGTTTAGGGCATCAAGCCATTGGCGAGGCCTTTGGAGGAAAACTGGAGAATCTGAGTAATGTATTCCACGGTGTAGCGACACCCTGTCACCTTACGAGTGACGATGCGCTCTTCTATGGCATCTCGAAAGACTTCACCGTAGGTCGCTACCACTCATGGGTAGTGTCGAAAGAGGCATTCCCCGATTGTCTCGAAATCACCGCCGAGAGCGACGACGGGCAGATTATGGCCCTGAAGCATAAAACGCTCAATGTGCGTGGCATCCAATTCCACCCCGAGAGTATCCTTACCCCCGACGGCAAGAAAATGCTGCAGAACTGGCTCTTCCTTTAATGGTAAAAAGATAAAAACAAATAAAAGGTTAAGATATGGCCCAGACAATGAAAGACATCCTGAACAGGATGCTGAACCACGAGGAACTGTCTCGTGAAGAAATGAAAAATATTCTGATTGGCATCACCCAGAGTGAGTACCCCACAGAGCAGATTACGGCCCTGTTGACGGCTCTGCAGATGCGTGGCGTCACCGTTGACGAACTCTTAGGTTTCCGCGACGGTATCCTTGAGACAGGTGTGCCTGCCATCCTCAATGCCGACCGTTATATCGACGTGGTAGGTACGGGGGGCGACCGCAAGAACACCTTTAATATCTCGACAACATCCTGCTTCGTCATCGCTGGTGCAGGCTACAAGGTTGCCAAGCACGGCAACTATGCCGCCACCTCCGTATCAGGTGCCTCAAACGTCATTGCCCACCACGGCATCAAGTTCACCGATGACATCGACCGTCTGAACCGCTCACTCGATGAGGCTGGCATCGTCTATCTCCACGCTCAACTCTTTGCCAAGGCCATGAAGTTTGTGGGTCCCATCCGCAAGGCGCTGCAGTTCCCGACCATATTTAATTTATTAGGTCCTTTAGTAAATCCTAGCCAACCTCGTTGTCAACTCCTTGGAGTTGCGAACTTAGACCAGATGCGTCTTTACAACCAAGTGTACCAGAAGATAGGCATCGACTATGGCATTGTGAACTCCATCGATGGCTACGACGAAATCTCACTCACTGGCGACTTCAAGGTGACCACCAAGCACTACGAACGTATCTTTAAGCCCAGCGACCTCGGTTTCGAGATTGCCAAGCCAGAGGAACTGGTTGGTGGTGCCACGGAAGAAGAAGCCGCAGCCATCTTCGACTCCGTACTCGAGAACCGTGCCCTACCCGCTCAAAAGAACATCGTGTTGGCCAATGCCGCCTTCGGCATTCAGGTACTCGAGAAGGGCGAGAAGAGCATAGAGGAGTGCATTGCCATCGCCCGCGAATCCATCGACAGCGGTGCCGCTCTGCGTACCTTCAAGAAGTTCGTAGAACTGAACAGTTAGGCAAAAAGCCATCATATCGTCATATCGTTTTATCGTTTAATCGTTTAATCGTTATCTCGAAAAATAACATGCAAGATATTCTTCAAGAAATAGTAGCGCACAAGCGTCAGGAACTGGCTCAGATGCGGATGAAGAAGCCATCCATGCGTGAGGCGCTGTTGGCATCTTCCACCGGCATCATCGCTGAGTTCAAGCGCAAGTCGCCTTCGAAAGGTTGGATCAAGGAGGATGGCCAAGCCGACATCATTCCCCTGAGTTATCAGCAGAATGGTGCCGCTGCACTCAGCATCCTCACCGACAAGAAGTACTTTGGCGGACACGATGACTTCATCCGTATGGCACACCAGTCGGGTGTCACCATTCCTATCCTTTATAAGAACTTCGTCGTCGATGAGTACCAACTCTATGAGGCTGCCCTCTGTGGTGCCTCCGCTGTGTTGCTCATCGCCGCATGTCTCACGAAACAGGATTGCAGTAGGCTCATGCGCTCTGCTCATGAGTTAGGACTGGAAGTCCTGCTAGAGATGCACGATGAGCACGAACTGGAGTATGCAGAACTGGAGCCCGATATGTGCGGCATCAACAACCGTCATTTAGGTTCGTTCGTAACCGATGTCGAGACCTCCTACCGCCTTGCTGAACGTCTCCCGAAGGAGGCTGTAAAAGTAAGTGAAAGCGGAATATCCAATCCTCAGACAATTAACGAATTACGGAGCGCAGGATTCCAAGGATTCCTCATTGGCGAGACATTCATGAAGACCGATAATCCTGGTGCGACCTTAAGAGAATTTATTAACGACGTCATATCGAAATAATGCCATGTCAGAAAGAATAGCAATAAAGGTCTGTGGCATGCGCGATGGTGAGAATATCCGTCAGGTTGCCGAACTGGGCGCCAACTATATCGGCATGATCTTCTGGGGCAAGTCGCCCCGGAACGTCACGATGATTCCCACCCATGCCGGCATCATTCCAGATCGCGCCAATTCCCAACTCTCGACTCTCAGTTCCCAATTCAAGCGTGTCGGTGTCTTTGTCGACGAGATGCCTCAGAACATCATCACGAGAGTGGTAAACTACAAACTCGATGTAGTCCAGATGCATGGGCACGAACAGCCTACCGTCATCCGTAACCTACGTGCTACACTCGATCCTGACATCCGCGCAAACATTCAGTTCTGGAAGGCCATCAGCATCAGCAACCGCAGCGACCTCGATATCTGCAAGGACTATGAAGACTGCGTTGATGCCTTTGTCTTCGACACGAAATGTGCCTGTATGGGTGGCAGCGGCCAACAATTCGACTGGAGCGTGCTTGCCGACTATGACGGCGAGAAGCCTTTCCTCTTGAGCGGAGGCATCGGCCCTGACGATGCAGAACGCATCAAGGCCTTCCATCATCCCAAATGCATGGGCATTGACCTCAACTCCCGCTTCGAGACAGAGCCAGGCCTGAAAGACATTAATAAACTTAAAGCATTCATTCAAACAATAAGATCATGAATAAAATAAACCAACTTTTCAGCGATACACATAACAACCGCAAACTGTTGTCACTCTATTTCTGTGCCGGAGCACCAACCTTGGAGAGCACGTGCGACGTCATCATGGCTATGCAACGCCGAGGCATTGACATGATAGAAGTGGGCATCCCTTTCAGCGATCCCATGGCCGATGGTCCTGTCATTCAGGATGCCGCCACGAAGTCATTGAAGAACGGCATGACGCTACAGACACTATTTAACCAACTAAAGAGCATTAAAGAGGAAGTATCTATACCACTGATACTTATGGGTTACCTTAATCCCATACTACAATATGGGATAGAACGCTTTTGCGAGTCCTGTGTCAACAGCGGTGTGAGCGGGGTCATTATCCCAGACCTGCCCTTCAAGGACTACCTCGACAGCATCAAGCCAGTGGCTGACCGCTATGATTTGCGTGTCATCATGCTCATCACCCCGGAGACCAGTGAAGAGCGAATCCGCTTCATCGACGAGCATACCGACGGATTCATCTATATGGTCAGTTCGGCTGCGACAACAGGTGCCCAGTCTTCGTTCGACGAGCAGAAGCAAGCCTATTTCCGCCGCATCAACGCCATGAACCTGCGCAACCCACGCATGATTGGCTTCGGCATCAGCAACAAGCAGACGCTTCAATCGGCGCAGGCGAACGCCGCAGGTGCCATCATCGGTTCGAAATTTGTCAACTTGCTTGACCAGGAAAAAGATGCCGACCGGGCATTAGACCGTCTTTTCGAGGCCCTTGCCCAATAACCGCTAGCGACAGCCCTCTGTCAAAGAATCATCCTGTCTCAATATTCTGTACCCAATATTTTGGTGATACGGAAAAATCTTCGTATCTTTGCGCCATCAAAGAAAACTAAGACTATTAAAATGAAGAAAAAATCTATTCTTTTCATGCTGCTTCTAGGCTGTCTTATGCCCTTGACCTCGATGGCTATCGAGTGGAACGAGCAGAAGTACAGGCAAATAGAGCAAAGCATCCAGGCACCACAGATCAGCGGTAAGGACTATCTCATCACCAAGTTCGGTGCCAAGCCGACGGCTTCGGCCGCCGTCAACCAGAAAGCCATCCAGAAAGCCATCGACAAATGTTCGAAGAAAGGCGGCGGGCGTGTCATCGTGCCTGCCGGCATGACTTTCGAGACTGGAGCCATCAGTCTGAAGAGCCACGTGAATCTCGTCATCGAGGAAAGTGCCGTGCTGCGCTTCGCCTTCCAGCCCGACCTCTACCCCATCGTAGAGACATCGTGGGAAGGCCTCGACTGCTACAACCTCTCGCCCTGCATCTATGCCTTCGGGCAGACAGACATCGCCCTCACTGGTAAAGGCACCATCGACGGCGGCGGTTCGAAAGAGACATGGTGGCCCTGGTGCGGCGCTCCCCACTTCGGATGGAAGGAGGGCATGGTGAGCCAGAAACTGGAGGCCCGTCCACGCTTGCTGAAGAACGGCGAGGACGGTGTACCCATGAAGGATGAGCAGGGACAGCCTACTAAGGAGCGCACCTTCGGCCCCAAAGACGGCCTACGCCCCCAACTAGTCAACTTCACCGAGTGCCAGCGCATTCTGATAGAGGATGTCACGATGCTCGACTCCCCCTTTTGGGTCATCCATCCCCTGAAATCGCAGGACATCATCGTTCGTGGCGTACATATCAACAACGACGGCCCCAACGGTGACGGATGCGACCCAGAGTCGTGTGACCGTGTGCTCATCGAAAACTGCTTCTTCAACACAGGCGACGACTGCATCGCCATCAAGAGCGGACGCAACCGTGACGGACGTGAGCGGGCCATGCCTTCCCAGAACATCATCATCCGCAACTGCGAGATGAAGAACGGTCACGGCGGCGTGGTCATCGGTTCTGAGATCAGCGGTGGTGCCAAGAACATCTTCGCCCACAACTGCGTGATGGACTCGCCCAACCTCGACCGCGTGCTTCGCATCAAGACCAACTCCTGCCGAGGCGGCATCATCGAAGACATCTACGTGAAGGATATTCAAGTGGGCCAGTGCGGCGAGTCGGTACTGAAGATTAACCTCGACTATGAGCATAACGAGGTGTGCTGCCGCGGCAACTACCCCGTGGTGCGCAACGTGCTGATGGAGAATGTCACCTGCCAGAAGTCACGCTACGGCGTTCAGATCATCGGACTGGAAGAAGACACCTTCGTGAACGACATCACCGTGCGCAACTGCCGCTTCAATGGCGTGCAGCAGGGCAACACCATCACGGGCAAGACCCGTGGCATCCAGTTCGACGGACTCTACGTCAACGGCGGACTATCGCTGCTGAAGATGCCTTACAAGCACTACTCGGAATGGATGACACGCTCTGAGATGAAACGTACGCCAGAGAGTTATATGCTCGACTTCTCGAATAGGCCCAAGTGGAGTTACGTGATGGGTATCGAACTGGAAAGCATGCTCGACACCTACCTGCGCTATGGCGGACAGGATATCATGGACTACTGCAAACTCTACACCGACACAATGATCAATGAGAAGGGTGAGATTCGCGGTTACAATCTTTTGGACTATAACCTCGACAATATCCGCACGGGTCATTTTGTCACCCGTATGTACCAGCAACAACCCGAGAAGAAGAACCTGCTGGCCATGCAGACTATGATGAAGCAACTGCAGGACCAGCCGCGTACCAAGGCCGACCGCGTCTATTGGCACAAAGCCATCTACGCCTACCAAGTGTGGCTCGACGGCATCTTCATGGGCCTGCCCTTCCGATGCCTCACGGCTCCTATCACGGAAAAAGCCGGTTTGGGCAAGCGTAAGCCCCTTGAGGCTGACATCAGGATCAACAACATCTACGACGATGCTGTCAACCAACTGAAGATTACCTACGAGCGCACCCTCGACCCCAAGACAGGACTCAATCGCCACGCCTATGACGAGACACGCAAGGCATTCTGGGCTGACAAGGAGACAGGACTGAGCCAGCATTGCTGGGGCCGCGCCCAGGGATGGTACACCATGGCCCTCATCGAGGTGCTCGATGCTGTGCCAGAAGACTATAGCCGTCGTGGCGAACTCATCGAACTGCTGCGCAAGGACCTCGATGCCGTCATCAAGTGGCAGGACAAGAAGAGTGGTGTGTGGTATCAGGTGATGGACAGTCCCAACCGTGAGGGCAATTACCTCGAATCCACCTGCTCAGCCATGTTCACCTATGCCCTCTTGAAGGCCTACCGCAAGGGCTACCTTGGCAGCAAATACCGCGATGCTGGCATCAAGGCCTATCGTGGCATCATCAACAACTTCATCCGCATCGACGACGACATGACCATCTCGCTCACCAACTGCTGCTCCGTAGCCGGTCTCGGCCCGGCAGCCACCGACGAGGTCATCGCCGCCATGCATCAAGTCAACCCCAAGGGCTCGGTCAAGGAGAACCGTCGTCGTGACGGTGGCTACGACTACTATCTGTCCGAGCAGATACGCGACAACGACGCTAAGGGCCTCGGTCCGTTCATCTGGGCCTCGCTTGAAATGGAGATGATGGGCTTCGACACAGAGAACGTGATGCAGCCTATCAACCGCCAGGCAGTTACCGGTCGCAACAACCCCGTCATCACCAAGGCCGATCCGTTGGCTTCGCTCACCGTCGGTAACGGACACTTTGCAACGACTGTCGATGTCACCGGCCTGCAGTCGTTCCCTTTTGACTATGAGGCAGGTGTGCCTCTGACGGCTATGTCCGACTGGGGATGGCATAAGTTCAAAAACACCACTGGTCTGACTCCGCAGGATAGCGAAAAAGCCTTCGACCTGGGCCACGGGCACCAGGAGGTCTACGCCGTGGAATACAAAGCATCCAAGGGCGACGACCCCCGCCAAGTAGCCGCCACCGAGTATTTTAGGGTAAACCCGCATCGCCTGAACCTTGGCATTATTGGCCTCGATATGAAGGACAGCCAGGGGAATCCCGTTGCCTTGAACGACTTGCGGGCCATCCGTCAGGAACTGAAACTCTACGACGGTGTCATCGAGAGCACCTTCTTCGCCGATGGCCAGCAGGTAGATGTCACTACAGCCTGCCTACAGGACAAAGACGCTACGCTCTACCGCATCAAGACGCCATTGCTGAAAGACGGGCGCGCCACCATCGCCATCCGTCTGCCCTATCCTACCGGCAAGCATGCCGATGCCGCCACCGACCTCGGCAAGCCCGACCTCCATCAGTCACGCATCATTGCAAGCAGCGACCATAGTGCCGTCATCGAGCATACCCTCGACAGCACCACCTACTACCTCGCTCTCCGCTGGGACGGCAACGCCACCCTCACAGAGAACGCAGCCCACCACTACACCCTTACCACGACAGGCGACGTACTGGCTTTCGAGGCGCAGTATGCCCCTGATCAGAGCGGTCTGACGGCTCAGAAAGAAGCCCTTGTCTACGACCAGCAACTGCGTGGCGTGCTGAAAGCCTGGAACCGCTGGTGGCAGGAAGGTGCCATCGTCGATTTCTCTGCCTGCTCCGACCCACGCGCCAAGGAACTGGAGCGCCGAGTGGTGCTCTCGCAGTATCTTACACAGATCAACTGCGCCAACGCCCTACCGCCTCAGGAGACTGGTCTGACCTACAACTCATGGTTCGGCCGTCCGCATCTGGAGATGACGTGGTGGCACATGGTCGACTTCGCCCTATGGAACCGTCCGAAGGCCGTGGCGCAGGTGCTTGACTGGTACAACACAACGGCTTATCCCGTTGCACGTCAGATTGCCCAGCGACAAGGCTTTAAGGGCATCCGCTGGATGAAGATGACCGACCCCTGGGCCGGCGAGGCACCCTCTAACACAGGCTCGTTCCTCATCTGGCAGCAGCCACATTATATATATATGGCAGAGGAGATGTATCGTGCCAACCCCACAGAGGGCACCCTCAAAGCATACGCCCAACAGGTGGAAGAGACTGCCGAGTTCATGGCCGACTTCGTCAGTTACGACAAGAAGTCTGGCAAATACTTTCTCCAGGGTGCTACGGCTATGCAAGAGTCGATGTCGAAGGACTTCTCCTATAACCACCCCTTCGAACTGGCCTATTGGCAATATGGCCTCAACGTGGCCAACACCTGGCGTGAACGCCTGGGCAAAGGACGTAACAAGACTTGGGACGACATCATCGATCATATCTCCCCGCTGCCCATGAACCAAGAGGGCGTCTATACCGCCGGCCTCCCCAAGGGCAAGACCAACGCCCTTGAGGCCTTCGATCCCTTCGACAGCGTGAGAAGCGGTTCCCCCGCTTCTAGCGAAACCTTCGCCGAGAAATGCCGCAACGACCATCCCGCCGTGCTGGGTCCCTTCGGCATGCTGCCCTCCAGTTCCGTAAGTTGCGACTCAGTCGCAACAAACAGGACCTTGAACTGGGTGATGCAGAACTGGAACTGGGCCACCACCTGGGGCTGGGACTATGGCATGACAGCGATGGCTGCCGCCCGTCTGGGCCAACCAGAGACGGCCCTTCAGGCCCTGCTCATCGACACACAGAAGAACACCTATCTGAAGAACGGCCACAACTTCCAGACCTCCGATCGTCTCCGCATCTATCTCCCAGGCAATGGAGCGCTGCTTTCAGCCATCGCCATGATGTGTGCCGGCTGGGATGGTTGCGAGAATCCCTTCAACCCGGGCTTCCCTCAAGACGGCACATGGAACGTGCGCTGGGAAGGCCTCAACCGCATGCAATAACAACTCGTCTGTTGCGACTCTGTCGCAACCCCAATCCACAACTACAATGAAAAAAATACTACTATTACTTACCCTTGCAGCCATCACCACCATCTCGATGGCACAGGCACCCGCTTTCCCCGGTGCCGAAGGCCACGGACGCTATGCAACTGGCGGACGTGGCGGTACTGTCGTACACGTCACCAACCTCAACGACTCCGGCACAGGCTCGTTCCGCTCTGCCGTCAGCAGCAAGAACCGCATCGTCGTCTTCGACGTGGCAGGTGTCATTGCCCTGCAATCCGACATCACTATCAAGGACAACGTCACCATCCTCGGACAGACGGCCCCCTATCCTGGCATCACCCTGCGCTACTTCACGGTACGCCCTGGTGCCAACAACGTCATCCGCTTCATACGCATCCGACGTGGACAGGAGAAAGACATCAACGACGGAGCCGATGCCACCTGGCAGCGCAACAAGAAAGACATCATCCTCGACCACTGCTCGTTCTCATGGAGCATCGACGAGGTGGCCTCTTTCTATGACAACAACAACTTCACGATGCAATGGTGCACCATCGGCGAGAGCCTTGTCGATGCCGGACACGGCAAAGGTCCCCACGGATATGGCGGCATCTGGGGCGGCAAACTGGCCTCGTTCCACCACAATATGATATTGCATGTTGCCAACCGCTCCCCACGCTTCAATGGTGCCCGCTACAACTGGACTGGTTATACCGACAACACACTCTACAGCCAGTACAACTGGAAGAATGCCGTACAGGCCGAGAACGTGGACTTCCGCAACTGCGTCATCTATAATGCCAACGGCTGCTACGGCGGACCTGGCGGCGGACAGATTAATATGGTGGGCAACTACTTTAAGAGCGGCCCTGGAGCAACCATCGACCGTCTGACCACCGTATCCATCGGCAATAGCGGTAATGCCAGCGGTTACGAAATATACTGGGGCATGACCAGCCGTTACTATCTGGAGAACAACCTGATTGACGGCAACGAGGCAGGATGGAGCAAGATGAGATATGATGCCGACGTGCCCCAACAAAACGGCACGTACTACACCAACGATCCCAACCACTACTATGGCTCAAATCTCACTTACACTAAGGTGAACGGAAAAGACTGTCTGCCTATCCAGTTGGACAATGCGGCTCCTACAGGCGAAATTACGACCCACCTTGCAGCAACGGCCTTTGAGAAGGTGCTCTCCTACGGCGGTGCCTCCCTCTATCGTGACGAGGTGGACGAACGCTATATGACCGAGGCACGCAACAAGACCGCGACATACATGGGAAGTGCCACCAGGAAGAAAGGACTCATTGACGTTGTTGCCGACTGCAACGGCTATACCGAAGCCAACTTCCCCACCGGCGCACGTGAAGCCAACTTCGATACCGACAAAGACGGCATCCCCGATGAGTGGGAACTGGCTAACGGCCTAAACCCCAACAGCGCTGCTGACGGCAAGACGAAGACACTCGATAGCAAGGGTTACTACACCAATCTGGAGGTCTATGCCAACTCCCTCGTGGAGGACATCATGAAGGCTGGCAATGCCGATGCCGAGACCGGCTTCGACGAATACTACCCTGCCTATCAGACGCCAACAGGCATCCATACCGTCTCGTCTCCGTCCTCAGGCAACCTTGAAGCCTACTACAGCCTGACGGGCGTTCCCGTAGCCAAGCCCACAAAAGGCATTTACATCAGGAACGGGCAAAAGATCTTCATCCCATAAGAAGGAAAAAGCAGCGAGTCTCAGTCGCTGCTTTTTTCTTCCCCTTTCAGTATCGGGAGCGAGATGTGATAGCGCACCGCGAGGAAGCGGATGAGGCAGGTGACGGCAAAACTCACTATTGCCGTCACACCCACAGGTATGCCCAGTTCTATGCCGCCCCAGTAGGCGATGCCGCCCATGACGCAGGCCATCGCGTAGATTTCCTTGTGGAAGATGACGGGCTCGTTGTTCAACAGCACATCGCGGATGACGCCGCCTGCCGCACCCGTGATGCAACCCATGATGATGGCCACCCAGAAAGCCTGGCCCGCATCGAGGCTGCGCTGTATGCCGGCTATGGTAAAAAGGGCCAAGCCCAGCGTGTCGAACACGAACCACGCATTCTTCAGCGGCTCCATCCACTTGCCCAGGAAGGCCACCGTCAGCAGGGCCACCGCCGTACATATCATATAAATAGGTGTGGTCATCCAGAAGATGGGCACATCGAGAATCACGTCGCGTATCGTTCCGCCGCCTATGGCTACGGCAATGCCGCACACGTAGCCGCCAAACCAGTCGAAGTGCTTGGCAGCCGCATGGCGGATGCCAGAGATGGCAAAGGCAAAGGTGCCCAACAATTCAATAATCTTTATGAGTATATCCTGATTCATCCCTTTTAGGCGGAAGCCAATTTTTCACTTTTCACTCTTCACTTTTCACTCTTCAAACCTCTTCCCCCAGTAGTTCACCATCCGCTGCCAGAGTTTTTCCTCGGCAGGGCTATGCTGTCCGTGCCACAACCGCCTGTCTTTCAACGCATCGGGCATATACTGCTGCTCGGTGAAGTGGCCGGGGAAGTCGTGGGGATACTTGTAGCCATCGTGATAGCCCAACTCCTTCATCAGTTGTGTGGGCGCATTCCTCAGCGGCAGGGGCACAGGCTGGTTACCTGTCTCGCGCACCAGGGCGAGTGCGGCATCAATGCCCAGATAGGCCGAGTTGCTCTTAGGTGACGTGGCCAGATAGACGGCACACTCCGCCAGGGCGATGCGAGCCTCAGGCCATCCTATCTTCATCACCGTGTCGAAGGCGGCATTGGCCAGCAACAGCGCGTTGGGGTTGGCAAGCCCAATATCCTCAGAAGCGGAAATCACCATCCGTCGTGCGATGAACTGCGGGTCCTCGCCCCCTTCTATCATTCGCGCCATCCAGTAGAGAGCAGCATCAGGGTCGCTCCCTCGGATGCTCTTGATGAAGGCCGAAATGATGTCGTAGTGCATCTCGCCGTCCTTGTCGTAAGCCAAGGGGTTCTGCTGCAGGCGGGCCTCCACCAGTTCGTCGGTGATGACTACATCACCACTCTCCGACTCCACCACCAGTTCCAGTATATTCAGCAGTTTTCGTGCGTCGCCCCCGCTATAGCGTAGCAGGGCACCCGTCTCCTTCAGTTCGATGTGCCGCTCCTTCAGCACAATGTCCGTGGTGACAGCCCTTTCGAGCAGTTTCAGCAGGTCTTCCTTCTCCAGCGACTTCAGCACGTAGAGTTGACAACGCGAGAGCAGCGGTCTGATTACCTCGAACGACGGGTTCTCCGTCGTGGCGCCAATCAGCGTCACAATGCCCCGTTCCACAGCCCCCAGCAGCGAGTCCTGCTGCGACTTGGAGAAGCGGTGAATCTCGTCGATGAACAAGATGGGCGACGCCTCATTGAAGAAGCGGCCCTTCTGCGCCTTTTCTATCACGTCACGCACATCCTTTACGCCGCTGGTCACAGCCGACAGCGTGTAGAAAGGAGTCTCCAGCCTGTGGGCGATGATCTGCGCCAGCGTGGTCTTACCCACTCCTGGCGGTCCCCAGAGGATGAACGAAGAGATGCGCCCCGAGTCGATCATCCGTCGGAGCACAGCCCCCTCACCCACCAGGTGTTGCTGTCCGATGTAGTCGTCCAGCGTCCGAGGCCTGAGTCGTTCTGCTAAAGGTTCTGCCATTTCGCCTGCAAAGGTACTATTAAGTCAGTAAAAAACCAAATAAATTTGAGGTTTTCTACAATTAGTAATGGGTGGTCTCGACGGCCTCACACTCTTCCAGGAAACTGCGATGGATGTGGCCGGCGAGGGCACCCTCAGACGGCTTGAAGCGCTGACCGTGAGGGGTGTAGTTGCACTTGAAGCCAGTGATGTGGTGGTCTCGACGGAACTCCTGCGGATCGTCCACGCAGACGCTTTTCACGGAGATGGAGAACTTACCCATCTCCTTGAGGTTGACCACATAGCCGTTCTGCATGTAGTGCTTGACGGTGTCGAAGAGTTCACGCAGCACCAGCCTGACGTCTGAGGCCTTTGCCGAACAGTTCGTCTGAATCATCTGCTCAATCTCTTCAAGCGATACTTCGCCCTGCTTCACGGTGTGAGCATAATACTTGCCGTAGTTCTTGTCGTTCTTGATTTTGTTCTGAACGAGTCTGTAGTGTATTGCCATAGTTCCTTTTTTGCCTACAAAGGTAAGCATTATTTTTGAAACGACCAAATCTTTCTGAGCAAAATCGCCGAAATTGATGAACAAATCCGCCGATTTTGGTCACCAATTCCGCCGATTTTGCTTTAACGGGAGGCAAGGGATCGGGTGGCTGGAGATACTGGCAGCAGAGAATAAAAGCAAAAAAGCGGTTATTGCGGAGAGGACAAAGCGGAAAATTATGAGCAAGGCATAAAAAATAATCGGGAATAAATTATAAGATTAAGAATTATTTCGTATCTTTGCAGCCATAAACAAGAAAAAGAGAGTAAACTATGGAGCAAGAACAAACAGCAAAGAAAGCACTTACCCTCAAGACACTCACGAAGAGCAATGTCTGGGACGTTCAAGAGAACGACATCTTCCGTATGTGGGAAGGAGCCGACAAAGACGCTGACGTGAAGGAAAACGTCAGGCACTTTGTGGACATCATACGCTCGGCCTTTATGATCGAAGAGGTCACCACCGATTCCCAACTTGTAAAGACCAAATACGAGAAGCAGGGATACAAGGTCGGACAGGTACGCCTGGACGAGAACAAGGTGGTGGTATGGGCCATCAAGAAGCGCCCCATCATGCGCGTCACCGACCTGACCTACGAGAACATACGCCACATCTCGGCTGCCAAACTCATCGAGGTGCTCGACCGCAACTTCGGCGGCGGCTGGGACTCACTCTCGCAGAGCATTCAGGACATCATCGAGAGCGGCTTCGACATCTCCACCACGACCCTGCCCAAAGACCGCCTGCACAAGAAGGGAGGCCTCTACGAGAAGAAACTGGAGGACGGCTTCGAGGTGCTCGAGGTGGCCAAAGGCACTTGGGTGGAAGCCATTTTCGCCAAGGCCAAGCCTGAGAAGGAGAAACTGCGCATGAAGTTCTCATCGTCCAGCGACGACGAGGAGGATGAGGATGCCGACGTAGAGATTGAGGACAACTACAACAAGCCCGACGAGGACGACATCGAACTGGATGAGCCCAACGACGACGACATCACCGAGGACAACTACTCGACGATGATGGATCTAGGAAGTGGCGATCCTGACGAAGAAGTCGAGAATCTGGCAGAATATGGGGAAGATTAATTCTTCCCCCTTTTCTTTCTTAAAGGAACTACATCGCTGACAGTTCCGCATAGATGCGTTGCACAGGCAGTCCCATCACATTGAAGTAACTGCCCTGCAGCGAGGTCACGCCGACATAGCCTATCCATTCCTGAATGCCATAGGCGCCAGCCTTGTCGAATGGCTGGTAGTGGGTGACGTAGTGCTCTATCTCCTCCTCAGTCAGCGCCTTGAAGGTGACATCGGTCTTCACGGAGAACTGTCGCTGCTTGTCTTTTGTAGTCAGGCAAACACCTGTGATGACCTGGTGCGTCCTGTTGCTCAATTTGCGCAGCATGCGACAGGCATCGGCGGCATCGTGAGGCTTCCCCAGCACCTCGTTGTCAACCACGACGATGGTGTCGGCTGTGATGATGAGGTCGTTGTCGCCCATCGTAGGCCGATAGGCATCAGCCTTCTCGTGGGCGATATAGGCAGCAATCTCCGTCACAGCCAAGTCAGCGGGATAGTTCTCCTCGATGTCAGGCAACACCTTCACCTCGAAAGGTATGTCCAGACCTGCCAGCAACTCGCGGCGACGCGGCGAATTGCTGGCCAGGATAATGTGGAAGTTTGAATCAATCATAACCAAGCATTCTTCTTACCATCCAAAAGCCTTCTCGTCCATGACCCATTTGCCATGAGCCCTGAGCACCTGCTCTATCACATCACGCCCACAACCATAGCCACCCTTCAGGTGACTGACATAGACGCTGGCCTCCTGTATCTCCCAGGCGGCATCCTTCGGACAGACCGGACACCCAACCCTTCGCATCACTTCCAAATCGGGAATGTCGTCGCCCATATACATCACCTCTTCTTCCTTCAGCCCGTATTTCTCCAGGAAGGCCTCATAGGTGCGCACCTTGACGGAGCATCCCACATAGATATCCTCAACACCCAAGCCCTCGTAGCGCACCCGGATGGATTCGACCTTGGCCCCAGTCATGATAGCGATGCGGAGGCCATGCTTGACAGCCAACTGTATGGCATAGCCGTCCTTGATGTTCACAGTACGCATAGGCAGCCCGTCGGGAGCCAGCGTGATAGTCTCTGCCGAGAGCACGCCATCGATATCAAAGATAATCGCCTTTATTTTAGACAGATCGTAGTTTATCATATCATCAATAACCTATAACCAATAACCCATAACCAATAACCAATAACCAATAACCATTAACCATTAACCATTAACCAATAACCCTTATCAATAACCCATAACCAATAACCCTTCACCCTTCACCATGAATACTCCTACTCATCAGTTCATAGACATCGCGCATCATCGGTTCGTCGGCCAGCAGTCGCATCTGCGCCGCTATCACATTCTCGTCATAGCGAACGGCAGGGCCCGTCTGAGCCTCACGCGGATGCATGGTCCTGACCTTCTCTGCCGTCTCCTCTATCAAGGGGAGCATCACGCTGAAAGGCAAGCCGTGCTTCTCCAATATCCTGGCCGAGAGGGCATAGCAATGATTGGCGAAGTTGCAGGCAAAGACGGCAGCCAGATGCAGGTGTCTGCGGTCCTCACTCGACAGCGTGCGCACATCGTTGCTCACCGTCCGTGCTATCCGCTCGGCCAGGGCCAGGCTCTCCTCGTCGCTGCCTTCTATAAAAATAGGTACGCGAGAGAAGTCCACCTGACGCTCCTTCGAGAATGTCTGCATGGGATAGATAACGCCGCAGGGGCTATGGCTATCGAATACCGACAACGGCACGGAGCCTGCGGTGTGGAAGAAGGCCTGCTGCTCGCGCCCCTTGTCCAACTGGGCAATCAAGTCGCCAAGCACCGCGTCTTTCACAGCAAGGATAAAGGCATCGGCCTCAAGCGGCAGGGCATCGATGCTGTCAGTGGGGAAGCCACCGACCACAGCACTCAGGGCCTCTGCCGAAGCCTGCGTGCGGCTATAGACTGCCTTGATGCGGTGCCCCTGGTCGTGGAGTGCCCTCGCCAGGTTCGTGGCCAGCCGCCCTGCCCCTAAGAAAACGATATCCATTGTCGTTATTTCGATATTTCGTTTAATCGTTTTATCGTTTTATCGTTTATTCGAGCAATCGTTTAATCGTTTAATCGATTAATCGTCTAATCGCTTCCTCGATTAATCGCGATCTCGCCTTCCCCAATTAATACTTCCCCACGTGGACATTCTCCCACTTCAGTTTCTCCTCGTTCTGCGGCTTGCGCTCCTCCACCTTGTGGCCGATAGCAATCACACAGAGCACATTCAGGTTCTCAGGGATGTCGAGGATGCCACGGATCACGGTGTCGGCCGAGGTGCCGTCGCTCAGTCCGCGACCACGCATCTGCACCCAGCAGGAGCCAAGACCCAATTCCTCGGCCTGGTACTGCATCGAGATGGCAGCAATAGAGCCGTCCTCCACCCAGCAGTCGTTCTGCACAGGATCACCCAGCACCACGACAGCCAGCGAGGCCCCCTTGATGAGTTGTCCGCCCATCTCCTTGGCATCGGAGAGTTTCTCCAGGTCCGTCTTGTCGTCCACTACCACAAACTGCCAGCCGCGCTGTCCCTTGGAAGTGGGAGCCATCAGGGCTGCACGCAGTATGAGTTTCACATCCTCAGCATCGATTTCCTCTTCTGTGAACTTACGATGCGAACGGCGCAGTTGCGCCAGGTCTTTAAAGTTTGTCATAGCCTCTTTGTCTAAAATTTCATGCAAAGATAACAATTTCCTGCCAAAAGATTCGCAATTTAAGAAAGATTTAGTATTTTTGTACCCGATGAGCGAACTAACCGTAAACATCTATACCGATGGCAACCAACTGCCCGAGGGATTGAACGAGGAAGATGTCTTCCATAGTACCCGCCTGTTCTGGCTGGCTAAGGGGACGCCGCGCCACAAGCCCTACATGGTGACTGTAGAGGATGGCGAAGGCCGTGTGCTCAGTCAGATGCTGGCCATCGTGCGCTATCGCTCGTCATGGTTCCCACCCTATCTCTACCGCCAATGCCGCATCCTGGGTGCTGGCACCTACCAAGAGCAGGATGTCAACATGCTGTTCGGCATGATGCTGAAGGCCCTCACCGAAAGGCTTGGACGCAAAGTGCTGTTCATCGAGGTGAGCAACTTGCCTCAGAAGATGTTCGGCTACCGGCAGTTCCGCGAGAACCACTTCTTCCCCGTTCGCTGGATGAGCATACACAACTCGCTCCACTCCCATACGCCAGAGGAGCGCATCAGCGAACAGATGCTGCGACGCATCAATGCCATTTACGAGAAAGGTGTGACGACAAGTGAGGTAGAGAGTGACGAGGACTTCAAGTCTTTCATGAAACTGCTCCGTCATCACAACTGGCTGAAGCCCAAGCGCTATATCCCTGCCAACGAGTTCTTCCAAGGGCTTCGCGACAGTTACGACAGCCACCTCTTCCTCACCCGCTACCGCGACCACGTCATCGGCTGCTCGGCGGTGGTCTATAGTCAGCGGCAGGCCTACCTTTGGTATGCAGCCTTCCGCCGCAAGACCTATATCTGGCTGCAACCCCATGTGATGACTATCTGGCATGTGCTGAAAGATTCCCACGAACGTGGGTTCGAGCATGTGTTCTTCATGGATGTGGGACTGCCCTTCCGCAAGAATGCTTTCCGTGACTTCATCCTCCGCTTCGGCGGCAAGCCCACAAGCACCTACCGATGGTTCCATTGCTCCATCGGCTGGATCAACGCCCTGCTCTCCTGGTTCTATCGTGACTAAGGCGATGGCAGGGGGCAATTCAGATGCCCGTCAGATCAGAAACTATCCTATATGCAGGAATCGGTTGACCTTTCCTGCAAGCGACCGGTCAAGGTTATTGATGAAGGCCTCAAGGGTCTTCGACTTGCCGTTCTCAGGAATGATGTCATAGTCAGCAATGGCTGCCGGAATCAGAGTGCTGTTGCCATGCGACAGTTCGATGGTGCTGCCCGTCTCGCGGATGCGAATCCTGCATCCACCTTCCAGACACATACAAATAACAAAACTGTCGTATTTGACGAGGTTCCTGTGGAAGGAACCCGTGCTCTCTGTCACACGGATAGTGAAATAAGGTGAGTCAATGACGAGGTTGGCCTTGTTGATCTTGTCGGAATAGAAGGTGCGATACTCATCAAGCACATGGTAGTCGAGTGCCTGAGCAGCCAGTTCAGTATGCAGTTCACGAGGCTTACCGTCAAGACCAGGACGGTTGTAGTCGTAGATGCGATAAGTGACATCGGACGACTGCTGGACCTCGGCAAGCAGGATGCCTGCGCCTATGGCATGCACACGGCCTGCTGGCAGATAGAACACGTCACCAGGCTTGACGGTATGCTTGGCCAGCACATCGGTAATCGTGTTGTTAAGGATATGCGCCTTGTACTCCTCCTGACTGATCTCCTTGTTGAAGCCGGCATAGAGGAAACTGCCCGGCTGGGCATCGAGGATATACCACATCTCGCTCTTTCCCATCTTCCCGTGCTCACGCAGAGCCATCTCGTCGTTGGGATGTACCTGAATGCTGAGGTCCTTCTGGGCATCAATGAACTTGACCAGCAAGGGCAACTGTCCGTGGTACTGCCTATTGACGGCGTAGCCGAGGATACGATCAGGCTGTTCGTTGATGACAGAGACGAGATCCCTGCCGGCATACGAGCCATTGGCTATGATACTGGTACTGGAGGGAACAGCGCTCACCTCCCAACTCTCGCCTATCGGCTCGTCACACGGGGGAAGTCCCTTGTAGGCCGTCAGCCGCCGCCCACCCCACACGACGGTGTGGAGATTAGGCTGGAAGAGCAAAGGGTATAAATTCATGTTTTCTGTATTTTGCTTGCAAAGATATAACATTTATCTGAATACGCAAAGAAAAACCATTAAAATATCAAGAATATAATAAAACGGCAATTTGTGCGTTATTATTCTTGATGAAACAAGCATTAACAAGGCAACTGGTCATCCTCGCCATGCTTATGGCGGGGCTTTCCGCGCTGGCACAGTCGTTTACGCTGAAAGGCAAAGTAACTGACGATGAGGGCAATGCGCTGGAACTAGCCACCGTGTCGTGTCTGGAACAGGCTGCCGTGACGATGACCAACCTCAAAGGCGAGTTTCAACTGACACTCCACACTGCCGACTCGGTAGTGGTGAAGTTCTCCATGATAGGCTATCAGGCGAAGACCCGTGTGCTGCGCAATCCCAGGACCACACAGACGCTACAGGTGCAACTGAACACGCTGGAACTGAACGAGGTGGTCGTGGTGGAGCGCCGCCGACAGACCGATGCCATGGAGAGTCTGGATGTCAAGGACATGAAGTCATCGCCATCGGCCACTGGCAATGCCGTGGAGGAACTCATCCAGCAACAGGCCGGCGTGTCGACACACAACGAACTGTCGAGCCAGTACAACGTGCGTGGCGGATCGTTCGACGAGAACTCTGTATATATAAATAATGTGGAGGTCTATAGGCCACTGCTCATCCGTAGCGGCCAACAGGAGGGCTTGAGCATCATCAATCCCGACATGGTTGAGAGCGTGGGGTTCTCAACAGGCGGCTTCGCTGCTAAATACGGCGACAAGATGTCGAGTGCCCTGGACATCACCTACAAGCGCCCCAAGAAATTCGAGGCTACTGCCACAGCCTCACTACTGGGCGCCAGCGGCTATATCGGCCTGTCAAGCAAGAAATTCTCCATGAGCCACGGCCTGCGCTACAAGACCAACCGCTACCTCCTTGGCTCCCTAGAAACAACTGGAGAATATAGACCTAATCAACTTGATTATCAGACATATATCACATACGAGCCAAACAAGAGATGGACTATTGCCTTACTGGGAAATATCTCTGAGAACCACTATAACTTCACCCCTAAGGACCGTGAGACTTCCTTCGGCACCATGGAGGACGTAAAGTCGTTCAAGGTGTACTTTGACGGACAAGAGAAGGATATTTTCCGTACGCTGTTCGGCACAGCATCCATCACTCGTCACCTGGGCGACTCTACCAGAATCAAACTGTTATGGTCAGCCTTCCACACCAAGGAACAGGAGTGCTACGACATTCAGGGACAATACTGGCTGGACGACACGGAGAGTTCGGAGAACCTTGGCGTGGGCACCTACGCCGAGCATGCCCGCAACTACCTGACGGCAAACGTGCAGAGTCTGAAACTCATCTTCCAGAAGCAACTGCGAAACCACGACATCGAGGCAGGACTTACCTATAAGTGGGAGCACATCAACGAGAAAAGCCACGAGTACGAAATGCGCGACTCCAGCGGCTATTCTATACCACACACCGGCAACCGTCTCGACCTCATCTACACGCTGAACTCCACGAACGACATGCGCTCGCAGAGAGTGGAGGGCTACATACAGGATGCCTTCAAATGGAACCGCGGCGAGACCTTCTACAAACTGAACTACGGCATACGCTTCGCCCACTGGTCATTCAACAAGGAGACCATCGTGTCGCCGCGCGTGTCGCTGGCCATCGTACCAGGATCGAACACCAACCTGACCTACCGGTTCGCCACTGGCCTATACTACCAGGCACCATTCTACAAGGAACTGCGCGACACCACCAGTGTGGCAGGCATCACCGTGGCCACCCTGAACAAAAATATCAAGAGCCAGCGCTCACTACAGTTCCTGGCTGCCATCGACTATCGGTTCAAGATGCGCGACCTGCCTTATAAATTCACGGCAGAGGCCTATTACAAGTTACTGGGCAACCTGATTCCCTACAATGTGCAAAACGTGAAGATAACCTACTACGGACAGAATATGTGCTCGGGCTATGCCGCCGGGCTCGACCTGAAACTCTACGGACAGTTCGTACCTGGTACCGACTCATGGATCTCACTCTCAATCATGCGCACCCAGCAGAAACTCAACGGAGAATGGGTGCCCATGCCTACCGACCAGCGATACGCCTTGAACCTGCACTTCACCGACTATTTCCCTGGTACGGAAAGATGGAAGATGACGCTACGCCTGGCCTATGCCGACGGCCTGCCCTTCGGCGCACCGCACAGAGGACTGGAACAGCAGACTTTCCGTGCGCCAGCCTATAAGCGTGCCGACATCGGCATGAGTTTCCTGGCCTACCGTTCCGACAATGGTTCCAGCCGATCCGCAGTCAAGAACATCTGGATTGGACTCGACTGCCTCAACCTCTTCGGCATCTCGAATGTCAACAGTTACTATTGGGTAACCGACGTCACCAACAGGCAATGGGCCGTGCCCAACTATCTGACGGGTAGGCAAATCAACGGCAAGATAACCGTAGATTTCTAACCGTAGCCCCCAATACACCGTTAAAAAATCATAAATAACACCCACATTCGTACTGCTTAAACGAAAAAAGCAGTACTTTTGCCGCATTATAACACACCATTAAAATTATGAAAAAGATTTGTTTATTTCTACTGTCGGCCGCATGCGTGTTCAGTTGCAGCAATCATGACAGCAACTTCGAGGCCGAAAACAACGAACAATTAATTAAGGAGAATGCTATCAAAGTATTCGGAGACATTGACCCCAACCACGATTGGAACATGGTGAAGTCTGGCACAATCGCCATCACCGCTGATGCCGATCTCAACGACATCGTGAAAGTTCAGATCCTGACGGAGTCACCTTTCTGCAATGACGATGCAGCCATTCTCAATCAGGCAACTGTTCAGAAAGGCCAAACGGTGTCATTGGTATATGACGCCCCCACCGCCTGCGAGCAACTGTTTGCCGCATGTGTAAGCAGCAAAGGCGAGTACTTCATCAAAGTATTCAAGCCGGGCGAGAGCGCTGTCAATTTCGGCACGCAGGCTGCAGCCCGCACCAACAGAGCAGGTGGAGAGACCTATCCTTCTGCATCTTCCATCGTGCTTGGTGCCCCCAAAAAGTCTTACAACGCCCTGCGTGCAGAGGCTTCAAACGCTGCTGCAGACCACAAAATCCAGGTAATCGACCAAGTCAGTGGTGGCGTTTACAGAAACTACGATGTCTGGTATCATAGTTCTTGGGAGAATGAGAGGATGTGGAGCGTCTCGTCACTATCCGATAAAGACTGGACAATTGAGAACGGTACCATCAGCAAGCCCGTTTCTGACAACGTGGACATCACCACCGTCAAGGAGATTGTCAATGGCTTCCTCAGTAAGACAGGTGCTCTCCACACAACAAACAACAAGAGCAACAACTGGGAGACCATCGTCACAAGCACTCCTTACTTTGTATTAAACAAGAACTATCTGATTGCCACCGGTGAGCCTGTAACAATCACCCCGATACAGATGAACACCACCGAAGGTATGTACAACGCTGTCTACTATTACTATTTCAACCCCGCCGTTACAGCAGGAATGACAGCAGAGCAAGAAGCAAACTACATCAAGGCCCTGCCTAAGTTCAAGGCTGTCAACGGATTCTCTAGCGACAAGTTCAATAGAGCGAAGCAGTACCTGCTCCCCTATTATGGAGATGGCCCCATTACCGAAGGTGCCACTGCCCAAAGCACCAGCATTCCCGCAGGCTACAAGATTGGTTTCCTGAACCAGAAGAACCTCAAAGCAAGCGAGGGTATCAAATATTGTGCTAATGGTTGTACCTATGGCGACGGCCGTCTGAATACTGAGGTGAATCACCTGATAGGTCACTACTTCTCTGCCATTGACAAGACCATATCCCAGACTTCTGAGAAGATCCTGAGCAATGGTTCGATTGACACTCAGACCAAGAATGGCTCGACAGAAAACGGTATGAAATGGGACAGCCCGCGTATCGCCGTCTTTGGTGCCAACAATCATGTCTATATGTGCTTTGAGGACGGTGCCGACTGCACCTTCGGAGACATGGTCATCGAGGTTAACAATGGTGCAAAACTGGAGAACGAGGAGTTCAAATTATTCGGAGAGGCTTACACGATGTGTATCGAAGACCGTCTGGAGTATGCAGACTACGACATGAACGATGTGGTGCTGCAGGCTGTCCGTCTGAACGAGACTCAGGTTCAGTTGTCGCTGATTGCCACTGGTGCTTTCGACAGACTGTGGATCAAAGGCCTCAACGGTTCTGTATTGACAACCAAGGAGGTGCACGAGTTGTTCGGCTTTGACAAGTCTGAAGTATTTGTCAATACTGAAGGCCAAAACAACAGTGTGCACAAGGATCCCATTACAGATGTACTCAGCATTGGCAAGACACAGACCATCACTGACTTCCTGAAGAAGATCAGCGTATTCAATGAGACGACGCACAAGACCATCGCCATGCCTACGAAAGCCGGCGAGCCTCCTTACGCCATCATCGTCCCCATCAAGTTCAGATATCCTCTGGAGACGCTTCCTATCACCAAGGCCTACCCCGACTTCAGTTATTGGGCAAAGGATGCCACCAAGCCTGGCAACTGGTATGTGAACTGCAAGGAAGACATGGTCTACAATAAGTAGTTCCAGACGAGTAAAGAGACGATTTTAACCGATAAGAAAGAGATTATTGCCTGCAACAGCGCAATAATCTCTTTTATTTTATAAAAAAGCAAAAAAAAGATTGCTATCTCACATATCTTTTGTAACTTTGCAGCATATTTATAGTTTAAACTTCAAATAGTATGAAAATTTCACACATTGAGCATCTGGGCATCGCTGTCCAGAGCATCGAAGAGAGCCTGCCCTTCTTCACAGAGGTGCTGGGCCTGGAGTGTTACGCAACAGAAGTGGTAGAAGACCAGAAAGTTAAAACCGCATTCCTGAAATGTGGCGAGGTGAAACTGGAACTGCTGGAACCGACATCGCCTGAGAGCACGATCCAGAAATGGCTTGATAAAGGCAACAAAGGTGTTCATCATGTCGCATTCTGTGTTGAGGATGGCGTAGCCAACGCTTTGGCTGAGGTCAGCGAGAAGGGCGTGCGTCTTATCGACCAGGCTCCCCGCAAGGGTGCTGAGGGTCTGAATATCGCCTTCCTGCATCCGAAGAGCACTTGTGGTATCCTGACAGAACTCTGCGAACACCCGGAATAAATTCGTAGCAACAAGATAACGAAATAACGTCATAACGAAAAAGAAAAAATGAGCAAGCAATTAGAAAAAATCAAGCAGTTGATCGCCAACCGTGAAAAGGCCCGTCTCGGTGGAGGCGAGAAAGCCATCCAAAAACAGCACGAGCGCGGCAAATACACAGCACGTGAACGTATTGATATGCTCCTCGACGAGGGTTCGTTCGAGGAATACGATATGTTTAAGGAGCATCGCTGCCACAATTTCGGCATGGAGAAGAAGCAGTTCCCTGGCGATGGTGTGGTAGCCGGTAGCGGTACCATCGACGGCCGTCTGGTATTCATCTTTGCACAGGACTTCACCGTTCATGCCGGTTCTCTTTCTGAGACCATGAGCCAGAAGATATGCAAGGTGATGGATATGGCCATGAAGATGGGTGCCCCCGTCATCGGCATTAACGACTCGGGCGGTGCACGTATTCAGGAGGGTATCAACGCGCTGGCTGGATATGCAGAAATCTTCGAGCGTAACATCCTGGCTTCTGGTGTCATTCCTCAGATCAGCGGTATCTTCGGTCCCTGCGCCGGTGGAGCCGTTTACTCCCCTGCCCTCACGGACTTCACGCTGATGATGGAGAACACATCTTATATGTTCCTCACAGGTCCGAAGGTGGTGAAGACTGTCACTGGCGAGGATATCGACCAGGAACACCTGGGTGGTGCCTCTGTTCACGCCACGAAATCGGGTGTGACTCACTTTACGGCTAAGACGGAGGAAGAAGGTGTGCAGATGCTGAAGACCCTGCTCTCCTATATCCCGTCTAACAACATGGAGGTGGCCCCCCGCAAGAAGTGTGATGACCCCATCAACCGTATGGAGGATGCCCTGAACGAGATTATCCCTGAGAATCCCAACGAGGCATACGATATGTACAAGGTCATCGGCAGTATTGTCGACAATGGCGAGTTCTTCGAGGTTCAGCCTAAGTTCGCCAAGAATATTATCGTGGGCTTTGCCCGCTTCAACGGTCAGAGCGTAGGTATCGTGGCCAACCAGCCCTCTTGCTACGCTGGTGTGCTCGATGTGAACGCCTCACGCAAAGGTGCCCGCTTCGTTCGTTTCTGTGATGCATTCAATATCCCCATTGTCTCGCTCGTCGACGTTCCCGGCTTCCTGCCCGGTACTGGTCAGGAGTACAACGCCGTCATCCTGCACGGAGCCCAGTTGCTCTATGCCTATGGTGAGGCTACGGTGCCCAAGATCACCGTTACGCTGCGTAAGTCGTATGGCGGTTCACACATCGTGATGGGCTCCAAGCAACTTCACACTGACCTGAACTACGCATGGCCCTCTGCTGAGATTGCTGTGATGGGTGCCAGCGGTGCCGCCGCAGTACTCTATGCTAAGGAAGCCAAGGCCAAGAAAGAGGCAGGCGAAGACGTGAAGGCCTTTATTGCCGAGAAGGAGGACGAGTACAATGAACTCTTTGCAAATCCTTATCAGGCAGCCAAGTATGGCTATATCGACGATGTGATTGAGCCGCGCAACACGCGTTTCCGCATCTGCCGTGGTCTGGCCCAGTTGGCAACCAAGCGTGATGCCCTGCCAGCCAAGAAGCATGGTAACATTCCTATGTAATTGACAATTGATAATTGACAATTGATAATTATGAACAACAAAGAAGTCTATGCTGCCATAGCAATGGCTCTGCATGAGCACCTTGGTAATAACGTACACGACGTGGAGCCCGGCATCATCACGATTGCCGAGCACCCCACGCAGTGGAACGGATATGCCCAGACAATGACAGCACATCCTTAAATCACAAAAGAAATGAAAGAATACAAGTATACTATCAACGGTACGAAATACGAAGTGGCCATTGGCGACATTGAGGAAAATATCGTTACCGTCACCGTCAATGGTGAAGAGTATAAGGTTGAAATGGAGAAAGAGGCTGAGCCAGAGAAGAAGAAACCCGCGTTGGGCAAACCGGCCAGCGCTGCAGAATCCTCTTCTGACGCACCTGCTGCCGATAAGGCTGCCGTCAACAAGAACAATGCCGTCAAGGCTCCGCTACCAGGTGTCATCACCGACATCAAGGTAGCCGTTGGAGATGAAGTCCAGGCTGGTGATACCGTCATCGTTCTCGAAGCCATGAAGATGGCCAACAACCTCCAGGCAGAGAAGTCCGGCAAGGTGACTGCCATCTGCGTGAAGATTGGTGAGAGCGTCATGGAAGACGATGCCCTTCTGGTTATAGAATAATTGTTCACACCTTAGAACCATCAAGGCACCTGGCTCAACCGAGCGCAGGTGCCTTGATGATTTATGGCTTGTAGAAATAATAGAACCAATAGGAGTCTCTATACTTTTCAAAAACCCTCAATCGCCGTTCGTCAGGGTCTGAATAGGCGTCCTCTAGTTCCCGCATATCATTCCAGACCTCCTCGATAGCCGGATCATGGTATGTCAGAGCAGGCTGCGCATGGGTGTGCTGGTAGAGAACCAATGCCTCACGATAGTAACGCGGTAGTGATGCATCTATCTCATAATACTTGGGAAGAACCGCAACAAAGGCATCCAAATCGCGGTCAATCAGATGGCTGCAAAGCACATAGTCTTTCACCAGCGGTGTAGCCAGAGAATCGTGCTCCAGACAATAATAATAGCGGTGGGCAGGCATTCGGAAAGCCGGTCGTGCACCTAGAGACTTCCAGATAGTGTCTGCAGGCAATATCAGTAAGGAAGAACAAGGACAAGTTGGCAACAGGGTTTCACTATTGCCCACGATAGGATACTCAAAAAGCCTTTCACCCAGTTTGCCTTTCCGCGCCAGAGCATGAACACGTAGCATCGTTAACGCCTCGTCAGACTCCAACGACTGGTGTCCTACCCTCAGCACCTCATCGACATCACCCCTCATCAAGGCTATCTCAGCATGAGCACGGAAGTGAAACACGGCTTTTGAGTTACCAGCCACAGCCACAAACAGCATCATCACCGCCATCTGCAGCAGGTTCTGCCATACCCTTCGAGAGAAGAGACCATTAGGCACCTTATCGTCACTCTCAAAAGGCAGAACCTGTTTGGCCAGCCACACGGCTCCCACCCAAAGTGCCAGTATCAGCGGAACCAGCCAAAAACGAAGCCCGAAAGAAAGGGTGCCGTTGGCAACAATATCATTGTCCGAAAGGATAGCCAACATCAGCATTGACGGCAGATAGGTCAGCGCATGGGTACGGCGTGAGAGGCGCGTCACGGCAAAGACGCCCAGATGCACTAGGAAGAGTGCCACGGTGATAATAATGGCTCCCAGCAGACGGTCGTAGTGGGTCTTCCCTCCACTTAACACATGCTGAGCCACAGCCAGCACATCAGCCTGGAACCAGTATAGCCAAACGAACGAGAAAGTGATAAAACAGACGGCACACACCACCTTGGTGGTGATGGTGCCGTTTTTCTTATGCGGATTATGATATGTCATCAGTTCTTTTTCAACACGACAGCCGAACGGGCCGGAATGTAGAGTTTCAGCCACTCCTTGTGATCCTGCACGTAGAGCGGATCATAGTTAGTGAAGTGAGTCACGCTGTCATCAGCAAACCCAAAGCCACCGAAGTCCTTGGAGTCGGTATTGAGCACCACATCGTAGGAACCAGTTGGCACCAGGAAACCATAGTCGGTAAACGACTGTGTCGGTGAGAAGTTGAACACGAAGAGCAGGTCGCCACGCATGAAGGCCAGTACTTGGTCGCCATCATTGTGCCATATTTCCACCACAGGCTTGTCCTGGAAATTACGCTGACTCTTCACCACCTTGATCATCTCGCGGTCGAAGTCGCCCAACCAATGGTAGCAGAGATCCTTGTTATCAACGAGGTTCCACTGACGACGGGCATATTTATACGACCAGCCGTTTCCTTCACGCGGGAAGTCGATCCACTCCGGATGACCGAACTCATTACCCATGAAGTTCAGGTAACCGCCATTGATGGCAGCCAGCGTCACCAGTCGTATCATCTTGTGAAGAGCGATGCCCCGCTCAGCCACGCCATTGATATCCTTCTTGGCAAAGTGCCAGTACATGTCAGAATCAATCAAGCGGAAAATAATGGTCTTGTCGCCCACCAGTGCCTGGTCGTGACTCTCACAGTAAGAGATTGTCTTCTCGTCGGGTCGACGGTTCTTGACCTCCCAGAAGATGCTGCTGGGCTTCCAGTTCTCGTCGCTCTGTTCCTTGATGGTCTTGATCCAGTAGTCGGGTATATTCATGGCCATACGATAGTCGAAGCCAAAGCCACCATCCTCAAACTTGGCTGCCAGGCCAGGCATACCGCTCACCTCCTCGGCAATAGTGATGGCGTTGGGGTTCACCTCATGAATCAGGCAGTTGGCCAGCGTCAGATAGCAGATGGCATTGTCATCCTCGTGACCATTGAAGTAATCACCATAGCCACCGAAAGCCTCACCCAGACCATGACTGTAATAGAGCATCGAGGTAACACCGTCGAAACGGAAACCATCGAAACGATACTCCTCCAGCCAGTAACGACAGTTGGAGAGCAGGAAGTGCATCACGTCGTCCTTGCCATAGTCAAAGCAGAGCGAGTCCCATGCCGGATGCTCGTGGCGGTCGCCAGGATAGAAGAACTGATTGGGATCGCCACAGAGATTACCCAGGCCTTCCACCTCATTCTTCACGGCATGTGAGTGAACGATATCCATGATGACAGCCACGCCATGCTTGTGAGCCTCATCGATGAGTTGCTTCAGTTCCTCAGGCGTACCGAAACGGCTGCTGGGTGCAAAGAACGAAGACACATGGTATCCGAACGAGCCATAGTAGGGATGCTCCTGTATGGCCATCACCTGGATGCAGTTATAACCGTCCTTGATGACACGGGGCAGCACATTTTCACGGAACTCGTTGTACGAGCCTACCTTCTCAGCATCCTGGCCCATACCCACATGGCACTCATAGATGAGCAGAGGGTTCTTCTTCGGCTTGAAGTTCTGCTTTTTGAACTCATATTTCTTGGCGGGATTCCACACCTGAGCGGAGAAGATTTTCGTCTCTTCATCCTGCACCACGCGCTGGCACCAGGCTGGGATGCGCTCTCCTTCCCCACCGTTCCACTTCACCTTCATCTTGTAAAGTTGGCCGTGCTTCAGGTCACGCTCCTTCAGTTTCAGTTCCCAGTTGCCAGTTCCCTCAATACGCTTGCACTTATACTTCTCATCTTCCTTCCAGTCGTTGAACTCACCAATCAGATATATCTCCGTAGCATTGGGAGCCCACTCACGGAACACCCAGCCGCGTGTCTGCTTGTGCAGTCCGAAATACAAATGGCCGGAAGCAAAGTCCTTCAGGCTCTTCTTGCCGTTGAGTGTCAATTGATTCAGTTTCCACACAGCATGGTCGTGACGACCTCTGATAGCCTCCTCAAAGGGTTCCAGCCAACCATCATTTTGCACCAGCCCGATGTGTTTGGGCTGTTCTTCCATTTTTTTACTCTTTGCTGCCATAGCCGTCTTATGCCTTTACCTTAAATATTGCTTTCTTAATCTCAGGAGCCATCGAGATGCAGGGAGCATGTCCGTCCTGCGGGAAGAAGATGGCAAACATGCCTGGCTGACAGTCAATGAAACTCTCGGCCATCAGGTCAGGATACTTCGTAATATCCTTTTCTGCGTTATACTCTTCCTCAGGAAGACGGCACAACGGCGTGTAGCCATAGGTCTCTGGGGCGTCAATAGGAATCTGTATGTCTATCATCTTGACATGCGTCTCCAGCACAGCCTCATCAGGAGCCTTGCCCTTGGCTGTCGTGATGTTAACAAAGAGATCCTTGTCCTTAATCGGATACTTGCCTGACTCCATCGTAGCCAGGTCGTTCTTTTTCAGAAATTCCACTACATCGGCAAACAGAGGATTCACATCCACATACTTAGCCAAATTGTCTAATGTGTCAATAATCATAATATGTATCTTTAAATTACCTGTTTACTTTTCTAATGCCCCTGTCGTATGTACCCGAGGCTACGACATTCCCATTGCGGTCCTTTTCCACGAAGTCGCCATGACGCTTGCCTTCACTGTAGTTGCCCTCAAAGCGCAGACCATCCTTACCCTCCTCGATGGCAGCACCATGACGCACACCATTCTTGAACTGGGCTTTGAACTTCGAGCCGTCGGCCAGATGACCGATGCACTCGCCATCAGGATGACCATTCTTGAACTGACCCTCAACGACATCGCCAGCCTTGGTCGTCAGTTTACCATGCCCATTGGGCTGATCTGCCTTCCACTGACCCTGATAGGTATTACCATTGGCCCATATCAGCGTGCCCTGACCCTGCTTGTCACCATCTTGGAACTGTCCAGTGTACTTGTCGCCATTGGCATATCTACAAATGCCTGTTCCCGACCGGTGACCATTGACATAGTCGCCCTCGTAGATATCTCCGTTCTGGAAACGATAGATGCCTTTACCATGCTGGATGTCGTTAATCCACTGGCCTACGTACACATCCCCGTCAGCATATTTGTAGATGCCTTTTCCGTTACGCATATTGGCACGCCACTCACCGTCATACGACGAACCGTCGGCCCAGTCATAGTAGCCGTGCCCGTCTTTCTTGTCATCTTTCCATTCACCATCATAGTAGGCACCCTCGGCAAACACATACTTACCCTTGCCGTTACGCTGGTCCTCACGCCAGCCACCAGTATACGTATCACCGTTGAAGTAATACATCACACCATGGCCCTGCTGGTAGTCCTTGAACCATAGTCCTACATACTTGTTGTTATTCTGAAAATAGTAAGTCCCTTGACCATGCTGGTGATCCTGAAGCCATTGACCCTCGTAGCGCTCCCCGTCAGCGAAAGTATAGACGCCATAGCCTTCACGTTTGCCCTTGGCATATTCGCCCTCATACAAATTTCCGTTCTTCCAAGTCGTCTTTCCCTTGCCGTGAGGCTTTCCCGATGCCATCTCGCCACTGTATTCACCGCCGTCGCGGGTAGTACACGAACCCAGCGTGATTTTCTGAGCCGTAGCGGTCATCGGCAGAGTCAATATCCCAACAATAAATAGTATATCTTTTATTTTCATCCTTTGTTCATACCTATTAAGACCCCAAAAGTACGAAAAAAAAAGCAGACCTACAAAGATTTTAAGGATAAACACATAAGAATTAAGAATATTTTGTAACTTTGCAGACAAATAATCACATGTTAATATGAAGTTTATCGGAATCATACCTGCGCGTTATGCATCGACGCGCTTTCCTGGCAAGCCCTTGGCAATGTTAGGTGGCAAGCCAGTCATTCAGAGAGTTTACGAACAGGTTGTCAGCGTATTGGGCGAAGCCTATGTGGCTACTGACGACGAGCGCATCCGCCAGACGGTGGAGGGGTTCGGCGGCATTGCCGTGATGACACGCACCGACCACAAGAGTGGCACCGACCGCATTGAGGAGGCTGTAGAAAAACTTGAGGCGAGCAGTGAGTGGAGAGAGGGAAGCAAGGAGACGGTTATCATCAACGTACAGGGCGACGAGCCTTTCATCCAGCGCAGCCAGTTAGAGACGGTAAAGGGCCTCTTCGACGATGCTCAGGTACAAATAGGCACGTTAGGCAAGCCCTTCGAGACGATGGAGGCCGTAGAGAACCCCAACTCCCCCAAGATCATCACCGACCTGAACGGCTATGCCATGTACTTCAGCCGGTCTGTCATCCCCTTCATCCGAGGCAAGGAGCGCGAGGAATGGATTGGGCATTTCCCCTTCCTGAAGCATATCGGACTGTACGCCTACAGACGGGAGGTGCTGGCAGAAATCACAAAACTGCCCCAGAGTCCTCTGGAACTGGCAGAGAGTCTGGAGCAATTGCGCTGGTTGCAAAACGGCTACCGCATCAAGGTCGGCCTGACAGACGTTGAGACCGTGGGCATCGATACCCCTGAAGACCTGCAGAGAGCCGAAGCATTATTATAATTCTATCCTTGCTGCATCTGTCGCAGGAGTTCCTGCTGACGAGGTGTCAGACTGGCAGGCAGGGTGACGGTGAAGGTGATAATCAGATCCGTGCCATTCTGCCCTTTGCCACGTAGACGCACTTTTGTGCCCGGCTGAGTGCCAGGTTTCACCTTCAGGCGCAACTTGCGACCATCACCCAAAGCCACTATGATGTCACCGCCCAGCAGGGCTGTGTACATGTCGATGGTGACACTTGCTTGGGTGTCGGCAGGTTGCTGTCGTCCAAAGCCTCCGGAGAAGCCGCTGCCGCCAGAGAAGCCACCCGCCCCTTGACCAAAGAGGCTCTCGAAGAAAGACGAGAAGCCGCCCCTCCCACCACCTTTCGTAAAGGCAGAAAAGTCAAAGCCCTCGAAGGGCGAGCCGCCACCGGCACCTCCTGACGAGTAGCCGCCAAAACCGCCAGGTCCGCCACCACCGAATGCATCGGCCTGTTTCCATTGTGCGCCATATTGATCGTACTTCTTTCGCTTCTCTGGGTCGCCAATCACGTCATACGCCTCGTTCAGGGCCTGGAACTTTGCCTTGGCCTTGGGGTCGTCTGGATGAAGGTCGGGATGGAACTGCTTGGCCCGTTTCAGGTAGGCCTTCTTCACATCCTTCTGGGGAATATCCTTGTCAACGCCTAAAATTTTGTAATAGTCAATGAATGCCATATCTCTAATCTCCTTTCTTTTTTAGGAATGAACAGCAATTTCTATGCCGAAATGTTTGGATTTGAAAAAAAAATCGTATCTTTGTCCCCAAAACACGACAGCGATATGAAAAGACTTCTGACCATTGGCATCTTTTTGATTTGCCTGACATCATTACCTGTTATGGGAGAGACGAAAACCATCAGACTGAGAGTGATTGAGACCAGCGACGTACACGGCTATTTCTTCCCCTATGACTTCATAGAGGGACAACCCCTCAACGGTACGCTGGCAAGGGTAAACACCTATGTCAACCGCCTGCGTAAGGAATACGGCGACAACTTGCTGCTGCTCGACAATGGCGACATTCTGCAGGGCCAGCCCACCTGCTATTGGTCCAACTATGTGGTCACCGACGAAGAGAACATTGCAGCCTCAGTAGTGAACTATATGGGATATGACGCCGAAACTGTGGGCAATCACGACATGGAGACAGGTCATGCGGTGTACGACAAATGGATCAAAGAGGTGCACTGTCCGATAATTGGCGCCAACATCATTGACACCAAGACAGGCCGTCCCTACGTGAAGCCTTATCAAGTCTTTGTCCGCGACGGTGTGAAGATTGCCGTCATCGGCATGCTGACACCCACCATCTCCAGTTGGCTGAACGAAAGTCTTTGGAGCGGACTCGACTTCCTGGAGATGGTAGGCTGTGCCAGATACTGGGTGAACTATATAAAAGAGGTGGAGCACGCCGACCTGATTCTCGGCCTGTTCCATAGTGGTCAGGAGGGAAACATCTGTCTGCCTGACGGAAGGATGGAAGACGCATCAGTCAAGGTAGCCCGTGAGGTGCCTGGCTTCGATGTCATATTCTTCGGCCACGACCACCAGCAGCACAACGAATGGGTGAAGAGTAGCGACGGCAGGAAAGTGCTCACCCTCGATCCCTCATGCTGGGCCCTCAATGTAGCCGATGCCAGCATCGAACTGACCTACGAGAACGGACGGCTGACCAAGAAAGACATCAAAGGCAACATAGTCAGCGTGCGTAACGAAGCCATCGACCAACGGATGATGGACCATTTCCAGCCCCGCATTGACCGCATCCGTCAGTATGTGAGCCGTCGCATCGGCCGCTTCGAGACCACGGCCCGCACCCGCGACAGTTTCTTTGGCAATTCAGCCTTCACCGACTTTATTCACGACCTCCAACTGCGCATCTCCAAGGCCGATATCTCGTTCAACGCCCCCTTGTCGTTCGACAGCCAGATTGATGCTGGCGACGTGACGGTAGCCGATATGTTCAAACTCTATCGCTTTGAGAACCAACTGTATGTCCTGAACATGACTGGCCGTGAGATCAAGGGCCATCTGGAGGAGAGTTACAGCCGATGGGCCAATACGATGACCTGTGCCGACGACCACCTGCTGCTGCTCAACGACAATTCGAAGGGCGACCAGCAGCGCATGGGATTCCGCAACTTCACCTTCAACTTCGACTCTGCCTCTGGCATCGACTACGAGGTGGACGTTACCAAGCCGGAGGGACAGAAAGTGCACATCCTGAGGATGTCCAACGGCGAGCCCTTCGACGAACAGAAGACCTATAAGGTGGTGATGAACAGTTACCGTGGCAATGGTGGCGGCGACCTGCTCACCAAGGGTGCCGGTATCGCCAAGGAGGATATTGACAAGCGTATCATCTACCAGTCTCCCCTCGACCTGCGCTACTACCTGATGCAGGAAATAGAAAAAATGGGTAGCGTTACGCCCAAGGCCAACACCAACTGGAAGTTCGTGCCTGAGGAATGGACGGTGCCTGCTGCAGAGAGGGACAGGAAACTGATATTTGGGGAGTGAGTTTTTGAGTTTTTGAGTTTTGAGTTTTTGAGTTTTGAGTTTTTGAGTTTCGCCTGCGGCGAAAAGGAATTCGGAATTAGGAATTAAGAGAGATGAAGAAATATTATTTTGTGTTTTGTAAGGATGACCTGATGCTGGAGCGTCAGGCCGACGGCACTTATACCATCCCCTACCAGGAGGAGCCACCCACTGAGACTAAGCCTTGGACTACCATCCTCAACATCACGCCGCTGGACGGCATTGAGGTAAAAGCCTATAGCATAGACATGCCTCCCACCAACGAAGGCAAACTTCCAACCTCCAATCTCAAACCTCCAACCTCAAACCTCCAACCTCAAATAGAATTTGAGATGTGTCCCCTTCGCCAGAGTTACTACAAATTGCCGGAGGCCCTCTACCTGAAGGCTGGCAAGTGTGCCGAACTCCTCTACTGGGACCGCAACACCAAGTTCTGCGGCATGTGTGGCGGCCAGATGCATTTCCATACTGACATCAGCAAGCGGTGCGAGATGTGCGGCAAGGAGGTGTGGCCCTCGCTGGCCACCGCCATCATCGTACGCATCACCCGAGGCGACGAGATCCTGCTGGCCAGGGGACGCAACTTCAAGCGCGACTTCTACGGTCTGATAGCCGGATTCGTGGAGACTGGCGAGACGCTGGAGGAAGCCGTACGCCGTGAAGCGATGGAGGAGACAGGACTGAGCATTACCAACATCCGCTACTTCGCCTCACAGCCCTGGCCCTACCCCAGCGGTCTGATGGTTGGCTTCACCGCCGACTATGCCGGCGGCGAACTGCACCTGCAACGCGAGGAACTAAAAAAAGCAGGCTGGTTCCATAAGACCAACCTGCCTAATCTTCCTGAGAAACTCTCCATCGCCCGCCGTCTCATTGACGACTGGCTGGAACATTAATACTCCAACAGTTTCATCGTCACGTTGCCATTGAGACTGATGAGCGTCTCCACCAAATAGCAACTGGCCCCGTCTGGGATGCACAGCGTGGCATTGAAGTGTATGCCACGGCCATCGATATGGTCATACTGCATGTTACCCAAAATGGCCTGTTCAAGAAACTCCTGAGGCACGTTATCCGCATACATCTGCTTGTTGAAGTCTTGCGAATAGAGACAGGCAGACCCCTTGAAGAGACTGATATGGATGATGTTGTCGTAATAGACATTCTCTACGCTCAACCCCTCGCTGGTATAGGATGTCTTCACCACCTTGTATTTCGTGGGATTGACGGCGACATACCAGTGATAGCGTTCACCATCGAAGAATACGACAGAGTCCTTCTTGATGACCTCGTTGGCCATCAGGATTTCCGGCTTCTGATTGACAAAGGCTATAGTATCATCCTCCGTCTCGCTCTTGATGAACTTTCTCAGGTCGCCCGCCTGGTTCTTCATCCAGAACGTAAACTCACTCTGCTTGACGATTGGATAGCGGTTGGGTCCTAGACAGATGGAGTCGCCGATGATGCAGAAATAAGTCGGCTGACTGGTCGAGTCAGGATAGTAGATGGTGTCGCCCTCAGCCCTGAAGGCCACCTCTTGGGTCTCACTCTCGATCCAGATACCCTGCAACATAGCCTTGGCCTCGGCACTCTCTTCCATCTCGTCTGTTGCGCCAGAAGTACCATCCTGAGGCTTGCATGAGGTCATCATCAGGACACACACACCTATTATTATAGTCAGCAGTATCTTCATCTACTTTCAGTAATACTCAATAACCGTTCTTACTTCCCCTGTCTCCTTATTAAAGTTATTCGAAATACACGGCCTCACTCAACAGCGGCTGCTTCAAGTCCTTTTCGCTGGTTTGCACCTCCTTGGGATCGATGGGCCATTCAATACCCAACGCAGGATCGTTCCAGCGTATGCCGGCCTCGGCCTGAGGTGCATAGACATTGTCCACCTTATAGGCGAATATGGCCTCCTGACTCAGCACCAGAAAACCGTGGGCAAAACCTCGTGGAATGAAGAACTGGTATTTATTGTCCTCATTCAGTTCCACCATCACATGCTGCCCGAAGGTAGGCGAACTGCGGCGCAGGTCGACTGCCACGTCGAGCACCCTGCCCTTGATGACCCTCACCAGTTTAGCCTGCGAAAGATCACCTTTCTGATAGTGCAACCCGCGAAGCACGCCATAGGACGACTTCGACTCATTGTCCTGAATGAAGTCCACCCTGCCCACATGCTCATTGAACTCGGCTTGTTTCCAAGTCTCCACAAAATAGCCGCGCGCATCCTTAAACACACGAGGCTCAATTACATATACCCCTTTGATGGAGGTTTCCTTGAATTCCATTCCTGTTTTCTTCTCTATTTTCAAGGTGCAAAAGTAAGAAAAATATTTGTAAACAGAGCATTTTTTCTCGATTTTTATTTGTTCGTCTCAGAAAAAAGCCTTACCTTTGCAGCATGATTGAACTGAACAGACACATCGAAATATTGTTATTGAGCAACGACTGCGTCATCGTGCCCGACTTGGGTGGCTTTATGGCGCACCATGTCGATGCCCGTTACGACGAACAGGAACATTTGTTCCTGCCACCCCTTCGCACGCTGGGTTTCAATCCGCAGTTGAAGATGAACGACTCGCTGCTGGTTCAGTCGTACATCGAAGCCTACGACATCAGTTATCCTGAGGCCTACCGCCGCATCCAGTCAGAAGTTGCCGAACTGAGGCAGCATCTGGAGACGGAGGGCATGTTCGAACTCAACGGCATCGGTGTGCTGAGCATCAACGAGGAGGGCAACCTGCTGTTTGAGCCTTGCGAGGCAGGCATCCTCACACCCCAACTCTATGGCCTCAGTTCCTTCGAGATGATGCCCCGTCAGGTCAAGGGTCTCACCATCAGCAAGAAGGTTCCAGAACTGAAGGACGAGAACACTATCACCATCAAGATGTCGTGGCTGCGCAACATCGCTGCTGCCGCCGCTGCCGCTGTGGCCTTCCTGATGATCACTTCGCCTATTTCCAACAGTCAGATGCCTACTACCGTCCAGCAGAGCGCATTCCTCTCCATCAGCCATGCACAACAGGACGCTCAGGCCCCTGACACAGCCGAAGCAACACAGCAGCAGGAGTCCATCGAAGAGGCCCCCATTGCCGATCAGGCCGAGGAGCAGCAGACAGCAGAACAGGTCACCAGCGAAGCCGCTACCCGCTATTGCATCGTCTTGGCCAGTCAGGTCAGCCAGCGCAATGCGGAGGACTTCATCGCACGCTTAAGCAAGAAGGGCTTCGACAAGGCCTATATCATAGACACGAAATTCCGCCGTGTGGTCTACGGTTCCTACTCTACTGCCGACGAGGCAAGCGCTCAACTGAGAAGCCTGCGTAGCCAGAGCAGCATCTTCAGCGAGAGTTGGGTGATGGAGATAAAATAAAGTCTATGAAGCGCGTTCGCTGTCCCAAGTGCGACAATCACATCACTTTTGATGAAACCAAATACGTGGCTGGCCAGTCACTGGTATTCCAGTGTCCAGACTGCGGCAAGCAGTTTGGCATCCGCATCGGCGTATCCAAACTGCGTGACACCCAGAAAGAGGAGAACAAAGCCGACACCAGTCAGCAGATAGCCGAGGCGGCATTTGGCAGCATCGTCGTCATTGAGAACGTGTTCCACTACAAGCAGGTCATCCCCCTCCAGATGGGCGACAACGTGATTGGCCGCTATCAGAAGGGCAATCCCGTCAACACCCCATTCGAGACCGTCGACCCCAGCGTCGACCTGAACCATTGCACCATCACCGTAGGCCGCGACAAACGGGGCAACCTGCGCTATACCCTGCGTGACAACAACAGCAATACCGGCACCTTCGTCGACAACGTGGAACTGGCGCAGGGTGAGCGCCGCATCATCGAAGACGGCACCCTCTTCACCATCGGTGCCACCAGCATCATCCTGAAATTGTCGGAATAGCCATTAATTAGTTTATCTTCCTCGTCCCATTACACTCCGGGTATCCGCTGCAACTCCAGAATTCCTTGCCCGAATTCACCCCTTTCTTTGCAACGCGCTTAATCATGGGCTTTCCGCATAGAGGACATGCAGGAGCCCCAGCCTGCTCGTTTTGCTGCGACCTATAGGCAAGGCGCTCGGCTGTCAGACCCTCCGTAAAACCTCCCTCAACCTTGAAGGTATCCAACTGGCGTTCTATCTGTCGGCTAATCATCTGAATAAGACGGTTGCATAGCACTAGCAGGCAGTTGGCTGCCACTAGCGAGTTGCCACTCTTCAGCCATTTGTCGAATTTGTGCTTCTGAGCAAGGATATGGATGCTGCTTTTGTGCAGAACATCATCATTATAGTCAGGACGATCAAGACGAATACTATTTACAGCCTGATACTCTGCCGACTGAACAGACCAAGGAATGTTCTCATGGCGAAGCAACCAGTTCAGATAGTCGTTAGCCAGTTCTGCCAGCGTGGCACGTGCCACATCAGTAAGTTTCATCTCCGTCTCCTTCGAGGTAGAGTGACGTGAACTTCCCTCTGCTATGTTTGCTGGAGCCGAGCGTGCAGCCATTGTCATCTGGTCGAACTGCCGTCCGCAAGGGTCGTTATCATGGTTCAGATAGGAAACGCAGAAGTCTTGAGTCGCCAGTTGAATCACGTTAGCGAGCACCCATGTGTCAAGCCAGTAGAATCCGAATCTTGATATTTCCATTGTTCCTTTTCTTTAGTGTTGTTGTTTCGTCGTGTCGTCGTTTTATCGTTTCGATATTTCATCGTTTCGATATATCGTTATCTCGACATATCGAAATGTCGACAATTATTCCTTTGCAAAGTTAAACCTTTTTCCGCAAATGACTCCAACTTATGTCATCAGGACAACGCAATGCACGATGAGCAGCAGTAAGGCCACGACAGAGAAAGATAGTCGCCAGCCAGGTCTGCGGACCATGGCGAATGACATGGCAGCAAACAATAAAGAAGCAGCAGACCATAGCATCGATACTATACAATGGTTCCGGAGTATTATTGCCGCTTCCCAGTTATCATAGCCATTTGTATAGAGGTAGGGAGGGTAGACAGGAGCCTTTGCAATATAAAAACCTAAAGATCCATATTCCTGCATATTCTTATATGGGTCTATGTAGCCTAAGCAAGCATTTAAGAACAGACCTGCATTGAGAACCAGCAGCAGGCCAGCCAAACCAAGGACGACTTTGGCAGGAATACGTGCAAAGAAAGATTTCTTTTTCGGAGTATTGACAACCGTTTCCTGACTGTTAAAAATCGTTTGATTATTTGGCGGTGTCTGTTCTGTAGGACGGTTCACCGAGGCTCTAACAGTTTCAACAGATTCGGGCGCATGAACTACGGTCTGTTGTGAGACAGACTGGCTTTGTGAGACAGACTGGCTTTGCGAGACAGACTGGCTTTGCGAGACAGACTGATTTGCGAGCAGTTCACGCCACTGGCGGATGCTCTGCGGACGGTCTTTCTTGCGTGGCTGCATGGCAGCCTCTACGGCTTTCCACGTTCGCTCCGTCACCCAGGCTGGTTTCTCTGGAAGTCCATCCTCGTTGACGATACTTGCCTCTGGTGGTACTTGTCCTGTCAGCATAAAAAATAGTGTGGCACCAAGACTGTAGATGTCACTCTGTGGCGAGAACTTATTGAGCAACTGATTGTATTGCTCCAGCGGTGCAAAGCCCTGACTGATACCAACGGGAGTGCTACTGGTCTGCTGACCGGTGGCATCATAGTTCTTGGAGAGTCCAAAGTCAATGAGTACGGCATCGCCTCTCTCATCGAGCAGGACGTTGCCTGGCTTCACGTCGTAGTGGCAGGCCTGATGCTCCGTATGCATGTACTCAAGCCCCTCGCCTATCTGCATCGCGAATCTGAGGGCCTCGTTCTCTCCAAGGTGTCCATCAGGACTCCGACGAACATACTCCTGCAAAGAGCCACCACTCAAGAAGCGCATGACATAATATACTGTATTGTTTTCCTCAAACACGTCGGCTACGGTGATGATGCGCGGATGTTTCATCTTGGAAAGGCTTTGAGCCTCCTTGATGAACTTCGCCCGATAGAGGGAGGACAGTTCACGTGAGGCTAAAGATGTACTAACATGGGCGGAATCCTCTTCACGAACCTGATACTCCTTCATGAAGAACTCCTTGATGGCCACCTTGATCTCCACTTCCATCCCGCCCAGATCACCTTGAACGGTCGTCTTGGTCGTAGCCAAATACGTGATGCCGAAGCCTCCTTGTCCCAACACTTTTACTATACGGTACTTGCCACCCTTCAATTCGTGGCCTGTTTGCAGATTTGATGTCATATGATTCATGTTGTTATTAGGCAATTACAATTGTCGATTTCTTCATAAGTCATGATTGTTTTAAATTCTAGTGGCAAAGATAAAACTTTTTCCCGACATTTGCAAGAATTTATTAAAAAAACAGCAGGCTAATTCTAAATTCTTACTCGACTAAAGCCGATACTTTTTTTCATAATTGCCGCAGGCATTTCCACCCTCCGTCCGGATGCTTCCTTAGGGGGGTAAGGAAGCATTCCTTCGGCTGATGCAAAGCATCGGGACGGGCCGTAGATGACGTTCGGATGAGGCGTCCGAGGCATTCCGATGGATAAACCCACTTTAGCAAGTTTAGAAGTTTAGATGTTTAGAAGTTTAGTTTTTTAGTATCTTCAACTTTCGGAAGTTGATATGATAAAGGCAAAAACAGTAAAAACGGTATTCTAGATTATCATTTTTTTGATTATCATTTTTTGATAATTATGATAATTTGCTTATCTTTGCACGCAAATAGCATTAAAGCGTATGGCAGAGAATCCTTTTGTAACTAATGGCTATAGCGGTCCCGAATACTTTTGCGACCGTGTAGAAGAAACGAAAACGTTGAATAAGAAAAACATTATGAAGCAGATATTACTTTTTTATGTGGTTCTTCCGCTTTTCCAGTTGGTAGGATACTAATCGATATATAAAAGAGGAAGCCAGAAACGTTATATGTTTATAAGTACCACCTTTTAAACTATA
>CADCCB010000016.1 GCA_902799905.1 uncultured Prevotellaceae bacterium | reverse complement strand
CCAGGAAAAAGATGGCCAGCACCACAAAGCCTTGCCACACTTCCTTCTGCTCCAGGTCGGCATAGTTGTCGCGCAGCCAGCGTCCGTATTGCCTGATTGCGCGTACCATATATATAATTAGGCCAAGCCACATTAGCAGGAAATAGACAAATAGGACTGGCAGAAGAACATCGCTTCGGGTGGCAACGCAGAATGCATATCCTACTACGAGTGGCGCAACCATCACGGCAACAGGCCACAACGGTCGCCTGCGGTCTTGCAGCATAACGAGCAATACGACTATTGTCAGAGGAATAACCATCATACTGTCGAGCAATCCGGCTATAAGACTGCCCAGCATCATACCATCGGGAGAGGTGAGGAAATACGTCGGCAGATACCACAAGTGGCAAAAAGCAAAGACTGCAAAGAAGGTCGCTGTCCAACGGCGCAGGCGAACTGACGACGTGACATCAGGAGCAACGGCATTGCTCCGACGGAACAGCAGATAGCAAGATGCCATCAAAGACATCATGGCCACTGATGCATAAAACATAAGAAAGATAATATCTTCCAGAGTCAGATGGCTTTATCGCCCCACCTTTTCATATTTATTGGCTAAATGCTATATTTTAAGGTCCAGTGCTTAGGACGGATCTGGGTCTGTTTCAAAAATCCTTCAGCCAAAGCATGAATAGCAAGTCTGTAGGGCGTCTGATACCATGATTGTCACTGAGGATGCCTTTTTCTACCAACCCCTTGACTGCAGTCTGAACGCTGCTTGCCGTCTTCAAATTATACCTTGTCATAAAGTCCTGACTGGTAAGTGTCACCTGACTCGGAAATTCCGAGGCAATAGCCATCAATACAGTCTTCTGTTTTTCAGTAAGTGAGGCATAACGGTCTTCAAATGTGAAGCGTTTGGAGTCAACCAGGTGATTCAGGATTTGCCCGTAAGCCTCTTCATCTCATCGAGAGCTGCAGATACCAGGTAATGCCTTGAAAGCATTTATAGAGTCGCTCCACCAATGCTGGGGAAACACTTTTGCCATATTTAAGGAACAACTCTTGGCAGAACTTGACATAAACACCTTCTTCAATAGGTAGCAGTTGCATAAACACGACACTGTTGTAAAAGGACGAGCAGGATCATTAAAGATGCCTTACGTCCATTTACAATGTGGTGGACAAGCATTTCTGATTCCTTCTCTCTATCGCAGAAATAGTCTTTGTCCACATACTTTCCTATCACAAAGGGATTACTTAACAACTTCATTTCTTGGCAATTAAGACGATTATGTAAAAATACATAATGCAAAATTACATAATTCGTCTGAACTTTGCAACATTCCCCCACTCTGAAGCATACTATTTAATTATTTTTCACTAAAAATCGGACTGATGTATGGTCAGCCCGATTTTTTTTATATTTCTTCTGTTATCAGTTCGCCTTATAAGCTGCGATGCGCTTTGCCACGTTGTCCTGGAGGTTCTTGTAGAAGAACGAGTAGTCGTTTTCATGGAAGCTGGCCGGTCCGAAATAATCGGGCATATCGGTTACGGGAGCCGTGGTGTTTGTCACAATCACGCCACGGGCGAGATTTACCTGTGCGTCCACACCGAGGTCCACGATCTCACGAGCGCCAGTTTCCTGGTTCAACACAAGCGAACCTAGGTTTTCCTCTGCCGAAGCATTCAAAAATAAGAAGTGCTGCTTTCAATACTGGTGTTAAATGGAAGGAGAAAGAAATGATAGATAAAGCATGTAAATGGGTAAAACTAAATATTAACAATGTAAGCGATACTCGTATTGAAGACTTACGTAAAGAGTTAAAAGGATAAGATGTAGACAGTTATTGTATTAATGGGATTACTCCTTCTTGGCTATTATATTGGTCATTTATTGATAGAGAAGCCAAAACAAAATAATAAGGTTTGATACTTATATATTAATGTGGATTGAGATATGATAAACGAAATTAGGGCAACAATTGAAAGCTACGAACGTGGAACAACGTTCTTTACTGACAGCCTAACGTCGGTAATCCTTATAAAGGGTAGACAGCAGGAACGATTTACCACAGCGACGGATGCCAGTAATAATTTTCACCTTTCCGTTCCATCGCTTGCTAAGCAGTTCTTTTACGTAGTGTTCTCTATTGATAATCATCATTAAAAACCTTTTTACTGCAAATTTCGTCGCACTATTCGACCATTTTTGCAGTGCAAAGGAAATAAGTCTCAAATTCTCCATCTTCCCGTAGAAACAGCGCATTGGGCAATTGTGTCATTTCGATTGACACAATTGCCTTCTTCTTATCATGTAATCCTCGCTAATCTGATTTTGACTGGTAGTGTTGCATACCATAATGATGAACTATCTCGTTGAACCCCTGCGATAAATGGTTTCATAGAACTGTACCATACACCTATTATTAATATCGTATGCAAAAAACGAAAATGTTACATCTTGGAAGATAGATTTTACGTAGGTGCAATCGGGTCCTTTTTCCACAAATTATCAAAAAATGATGAAGTTTTTTCGCTAAAACATGCACAATGTGCTAACTTTTTTATATCTTTGCAACGGCATCGTGTCGAAAGACTTGGTGTTTAGGCGATACCGAGGTATCTGCCAAAATGATTTTCGTGGGAACTTAGCAAACATTTGCTATTTATTCGAAAGAACGTCCTTGAAGTTTGGCCACAGATAGACGCGATAATAGAATAGAGAGCAGATGTCCACTTGATACGTGGGCGTCTGACTTGTCTATTATCGCGGGTCAGGCCAAACACCCAAGGACGTGGACGAGGAAGATTGTCCACGTTCTTTGTGTCTTATAGCGACATGGGTGATTGGCCTGACTGCACGTTTCTTTTTGATACTTCCCCATCTGTGTGTGAACCTAAAAGAAACGTACTACTAATGATAAATAAAAACAATTTGAATATGAAACAGACATTATTATTGATGATGCTGGCGTTGGGAATGTGCAACATCAACGTAAGTGCGCAGACAAAGAAGCCTGTCCGTAAACCTACTACCCAAACTAAGCAAAAAGCAAATCCGATTCCAAAAGACTCACGGGAGTATCAAGTCGGTGATGATGGCTTCGAGTGGTACAAAGTATGCAAGAATGGGAAATATGGAGCAGAAGATAGGAACGGAAATATATTGGTTCCAACAGAATATAACAAGATAGAATATCAAGATTTCTTAGGAAAAGGATTTTATGCAAAAAATGGCGAATACTACAGTTTCTACGATCCAAATGGCCGATGCGTTATCCCTTTTAGTCGACAATATACATCAATTGTAAAATGCACTAAGGACAATGACCCAGATATTGAGGAGTTTATGAGACAGCCATTTGGTACATGGTATAACTGCAAGAAGGAAGGTGGTTTTACAGTACTATGTGATATTAATGGCAGAGAAGTATGCAAAATTGTCGCTCAATCAATCGGACAATTAGACATTCCCCATTATATACAAGGTAGATTTTATTGGGAAGTAGGTGTTTGGGATAACAATACAAACAAATTTCGCCATGGTATTTTGGATGGAAACGGCAATGTTATAATTGAACCTATGTTGGGATTAGATTTCTTTCCAGATAACAAAGGAAATTTCAATGACGCAAATGGTAATGCCATTGCAAATATCACATCAATTACGACCACAAAAAATCCCTTGGATAATAATCCTTATGAGAATACTACGTTATACTCAAACTATCCATCTTCAAGTACCTCACAATCCTCTAAAACTAATAGTTCAAGCAGTAATTCAGAAACTGGAACTACACAAACAGTAGTTGTAGAGCATCATCGTGACCAAATACCTGTGCAGGAGTGGCAGCAATGTCCAGCTTGTTATGGCTCTGGGCAGTGTTCGAATGTTAAATGCGGTGGAAGCGGATGGTATTACATTGGAGATAGGGCATCGACCTGCAGTATGTGTCATGGCTCTGGTAAATGTTCGACTTGTGCAGGCAAAGGCGGGCATTATATAACAGTTTACAGATAAACAACGTCTGTCATCAGAATTTCCGTGCAGAAGATCTGATAGTAGAACACAAACTTCCCTGAAACTTTGGCGGCAGGACAGAACTATCAAATGCCCAGTTGCTATGTAGGGTGTGTAATAGTAGGAAGAGTAATAATCATCAAATGTAGAAATCAACATGAAAAGAGCATTTTTAGTGTACTTAATGTTTTGCCTTATAACACCAATTGTAATTAGAGCAGAAAAGAAGCCTTGGCGTGCAGGAATTAAAAATCATCCAGAATATGACAGCAATCTTTATTGGGAATTTAATTCTGGAGTTCTAACTATTTCTGGTGAAGGGCCGATGCCCTCATCTGGAGTTCCTTGGGCTTCTGTTAACGGTGGTCCAGGAAAAGATTTAATTGAAAAAGTTATAATTGAACAGGGTGTGACTAATGTGAGAAAAGGGCTCTTTTCTAAACACAAAAATCTGAATTCTGTAATAATAGGGAATTCTGTAACAGATATTGGTGACGGCGCTTTTATGGATTGTACAAACATCAAATCTATAAACCTACCAAATACCCTTACTTCTATAGAAGCAAGGACTTTTTCAGGATGCGTCAATCTATCATCCATATCAATTCCAAATACTATCACATCTATTGGAGCCTGGGCTTTTTCTGACTGTTCAAGTCTTACATCTGTTTCTCTCCCTAGTTCTTTGGTATCTATGGGAACTGATGCATTTAATGGATGTCGTGGAATAACGTCAATTATAATACCTCAGTCTCTAACATCTATTCCCTACGGCGCGTTTTCTGGTTGTGTTAATCTGAAGAATGTAGAAATACCAAAAACCATGAGAACCATTGGAAATGGAGCTTTTTCTGACTGTGCTATTTCTTCTGTAGTAATACCAAGTATGACAACAACTATTGCAAATACAGCATTTGATAAACTTCGTTTCGGGGGAGTTATTGCAATAGCAAAGACATTTACTGTGAAAAACACAGAGTACGCAATTGTTACTGAACAATCAACTGTTAAGACAGGCAGTAATTCTGTCAGTACTACTATTAATCATGGACTTAGAGATGCAAAAGGAAACTGGATAATACCTCTGGGAACTTATTCAGAGATTAGCCCATTAACGGACATTTTCATAAAAGTAAAAAAAAGAAATCTTTTCGGACTTGTCACTGTCAGTGGTAAAGAAATCCTCCCTACTGAAATGGAAGCCTTGGAGTCGGCTGGCACTGGCTATCTGAAATACAAGATTAACGGTTTCTGGGGCGTGATGAACTATACAGGCAAAATCATTATTGACACAGACCGCGGCTATACTTCAATAGGTGACTTTAAGACCTTCAACAAGCGTTTTCCCTACACCATGACTGGCTACAAAGGCGAATGCGATATGAACGGAAGACAAGTCTCGAAGATAAAAGTGGAAACACCCCAACAAACAGTTACTACGCAAACGACAACTACAACTACACCCCAAAGACAGGAGGAACAAAAAATCATTATTGAGCATAAACATGACCCAATACCAGTAAATGTATGGGTACAATGCAACATCTGTGGAGGCTCTGGCAGGTGTCAGACTTGTGGAGGCTCTGGTATATATACTGGTCCTGCAGGTAATAAGACTCTATGTTCATTTGGCTGTGGTGGAAGTGGCAAATGCTCTTTCTGTGCAGGAAGTGGCGGTCACTATGAAGTAGAATATAAATAGGAACACCACTAGGGTCGGACAATCAGATGAGTGTGGTTGGTTCTTCTAATCACTTCTGGAGATAAAGCAAGATTCCGCAAGGTCATCAAGGTCTTGCGGAATCTTGTTACAACAATAAGGTCTTACGACTTCTGATTATAGGGCTAATCTCAACGTTTTGGCAACAACATTTTTGATACATCCATTTATCTATCCATCCTGCCAAAAGGGCTAGACTGCTCAACAGACCAAAGATGAGAAGAACCCAGATGATGGACAGTTCGAAATTGAATTTACCTGTCGAAATAACAAAATTTTTTTGTGAGTTCGATTTGGATCCGGTTTTTCTTTAACATGTTTTAGGAGTGATTATTTGCTAATACCAATAATTCTTGCTTAATTTGCACAATATTCTTATTCACCTATAACTATGAGAAGATTCTACTTGTTTGCAATTGCTTTTTTATGGTCGTTGATGATTCATGCTGTTACTGTTGAGATTGACGGCATCGCTTATTATATCAATCTGAAGACTGGTTTAACGGAAGTAACCAGCAACGCTGCTCATCCTTATAGTGGTGACATTGTCATACCAGAGAAGATTGTCTATGAGGAAACTGAATATACGGTAACAGGCATAGGTGAAAAAGCCTTCTTTCAAAAGGACATTACATCTGTCACTTTCCCTAAGAGCATTACCTCAATTGGAGCGTCTGCTTTTATGTATTGCCAGGCTCTGGATTCTATCGAAATTCCTGAACACGTAACGATTATTCCTACAAATGTGTTCGCTTCTTGCCAGAACTTGAGGCATGTGAAACTCCCTGAAGGCATTACAAGCATTGGCAATTCTGCTTTCAATAGTTGTTATGGTTTGGATTCTATCTTTCTTCCCAACACGGTGGAAACTATCGAAGACTGGGCTTTTGCAGGTTGCGAGCATCTTTCTTACGTTAAGATACCTCAACAACTCAAGAGAGTAGGCCAAGGCGCTTTTGGTTCATGTCCGTCTTTGGCTTATGTCGATATACCAGACCTTTCTTCATGGGCTATGATTACTTTTAACAATTATACCGCCAATCCATTGTATTATGCCAAGAAATTGATTGTCAATGGTGAAGAGATAACTGATTTGGTCATCCCCGACGATGTCACATATATAGGTGGTAATGCGTTCCGGTGTTGTATGAACCTCACTTCGGTAACAATTGGTAATCATGTTCGTAGTATTGGCTTGGGAGCATTCATGGAGTGTTCGAATATCACTTCCATTATCATTGGTGAGGACGTGACCTCTATTGCCAGATTGGTATTTTACAGATGTACGAAAGTAAACTCCGTTACCAGTTATGCTAGAAAGGTCCCCACCACTGCCAGTGACGCCTTTGATGCTACTCTCCTCGAAAAGGCAAATCTATATGTTGCCAGTTCGGCATTCGATAATTACTATAGAAGCGATCCTTGGAAAAACTTCAAGGAGATTATTGCACTCGAATTTCCCAAACACAACCTTTCATATTATCTTAATGACGTCTTGTATAAATCATATACGCTGGAAGAAGGAGAATACATAACTCCTGAACCTGCTCCTGAAAAGGATGGATATGCATTCTCTGGCTGGAGCGAGATACCAGAAAGAATGCCCAAGCATGATGTAACTGTAACGGGTTCTCTTACCTTGATGAGCCAGACCTTTACGCAGAACGGCATTCATTATCAACTTTGGATAAAGCCCCAGACAGCAGACGTTACTGGTGTCACCATAGAAGATGTTAGTGATTTTTCTGGTCAAATAGACATTCCTTCTACGTTGACTGTGGACGAAAAGACTTTTGACGTTACCGGCATAGGAGACCTTTCATTCTACATGTGTGAGAACTTGAATGCCATTTCTATTCCAGCGAGTGTAACAACCATCGGTAAACAGGCTTTTGAGGGGTGTATGCTTCAGAATGTGTTCGTAGAGAATGCATATACTCAGATTCTTGATAATTCCTTCTCTCAGGCTACCTACAACCACGCCATGCTGTATATTCCAAATGACAAATGGATGGAAGCGGTCTATCACGGAGATTTCTGGCGGTTTATCAATATCCGTGAAACGGTTACCAACACCAGCAACTTGTCGGACATGCAGGCATATACCATGATGGACAGAAACACATTCGGCTATATGGTATATGATGCAGCAAACGACAGGACGGCAATGATGGATGCGTACTATAATGTCGACGAGAACGCTCTCAATAATTGCTGGCAGATTCTGAAAAAGGATGGCAATGACTACCTTTACAATATAGGTGCAAATAAATACGCCACGTTCAATCCTGATGGTCAGATAGTATTAACAGAGCATCCTACCAATATCAATCTGGAGAACGGAGAAGAAGGAGTGATTATTGGTAATAACACCCAAAAGCAATGGGCTTTTGTGTTGAACAACAAGGTGCAAGCCAAAGATGTCGTAATAGACAGCGTGCCAACGATAGATTATGTATCAGACACAGATAATCAGTATTACTTGATAAATGGTATGACAGCGACAAAAGATCACAAAGGACTTGTCATTATCAAATCAAAGGACGGAAAGGTGAGGAAAAGCGTCAGATAAATAGAATGTCACACATAATAAACGAGTGTAGCCAATATGAAGAAAGTACTTATTTCTTTTATAGTTATTTTTTGTTCAACAATACTAAATGCTCAGACTATGACAAGTTATTTTAATGCAGGGAATCCTATTGAGGTTGATGGAAAGGAGTTCTATTTGGGATGGAGTTCAAATCCACAAGAAGGGTATTATCTTCAAGAATACTTTCCTAAAGGTGAAGCGCCTGAACATTATAACGATATGTTCACGGTAAGTCTTTTTGAAGGTAATGTTACACCAGAAATTGCGGCTCAGGCCAAGGCTAATGAACTTGCAACGCGAAAAGAATCGGACAAAATATGTAATTATCGAGTACTTAATAAAGATGGTGAATACATCGTGGATTTCGTGGTGAGTGATATGAGTAGTGGTCAGTTGACAACGGTGGAGTGGGACTTACATTATTACAAGAGCGTGAAGATTGGGGATAAAAACTATTTATTACTCATGTTCCTGTCACAGAGAGCCTATGGCGATGATATTATTCCGTTATTGAAACATATTCCTGATAATATCGATAGGAGAATAAATGCCTTAACTAAGAAAAAACTGAAAATAGAGATATTCTAAATTTCAATAGGATAGATTCATTTGAACAGATATTTATACCACCTAGTGGCATTCGTGGTGATTGCCATCTGGGGCTCCACATTTGTGTTCACCAAACTGTTGCTGGTTGGTGGACTGACGGCAGCGCAGATTTTCATCCTGCGCTTTATCATAGCCTATGTGCTGCTGTTGGCGTATTGCCTGATGAAGGGTATCCGCTGGACGGCAGACTCTTGGCGCGATGAACTGCTGATGGCTGGATTGGGCGTGACGGGAGGCTCGCTCTATTTCCTGACGGAGAACTCATCGATGAACTACACCACGACCACTAACACCAGCATCATCGTCAGCCTGTGTCCGCTCTTTGCCTCGGCCATCATCGGCCTTTTCTATAAGACGGAGCGGCTGAGCCGCCTGCAGGCCTTCGGCACGCTGATGGCGGCAGCAGGCGTCATCGTGGTGGTCATGAACGGACACTTCGTGCTCCATCTCTCACCGCGAGGCGATTTGCTGGCCTTTGCGGCTTGTCTCTGTTGGGCGCTCTACAGTCTGCTGATGATTCCTGCCAATGCACGCTACGATACGGTATTCATCACCCGTAAGGTGTTCTTCTACGGACTGCTGTCGATGATACCTTATTATATCGTTTATCCTGAGTTGAACCTCCATCTGGTTCTTCAGCAGCCTCAACTGTTGTGGAACCTGCTGTTCTTAGGGTGCATAGCCTCCATGCTGTGCTTCTTAACGTGGAACTGGGTATTGAAGAAGTTAGGGGCTGTGGTAGCCACCAACTATGTGTACCTGAATCCCGTCACCACCATCATCTTTGCCTGGTCCCTTCTGGGTGAGCCCATAACGGTATGGTTCCTCCTTGGCACCATCTTCATTCTCTTGGGAATGTTCCTTGCTGATAGAAAAAAGAAAAAAATATGAGCGATATGTGTAGTTTATTGTAACCATGCTGCGTCTAATGGGTGCATGATTCAAAAAACAGATAAGACAATGACGACATTAGAAAGACAGTTTGCGCAAACCGTAGCGGAACACAAGAGCACCATCTACACCGTGTGCTACATGTTCTCGCAGGATGCCGACGAGGTGAACGACCTGTTCCAGGAGGTACTAGTCAATCTTTGGAAGGGTTTCGAGACCTTCGAGCATCGTAGTGACATCAAGACGTGGATCTATCGCGTCGCCCTGAACACCTGTATATCGATCGACAGGAAGACGAAGGTGCGCACCATTCGTCAGAAGCGACGCTCATCCGAAGTCCGGCTGACAATGGACATCAACCTCTTTGAAGACCGCGATGAGGACACGCGCCAGGTGGACATACTCCACAAGCGCATCTCCAAGTTGCAACCCTTCGACCGCGCGATTGTTCTGCTCTGGCTCGAGAACCTATCGTACGAGGAGATCGGACAGATTGTTGGCATCACTACCAAGAACGTCAGCGTCCGTCTGTTTAGAATCAGAGAACAACTTAAGAAAATGTAAAATTCAAAAGTGTAACAATTTAAAAATTACCCATTATGACAAACGATTTTGAATTAGAGAATATGCGCCAGCAGATGGAAACCCTGAAGAAGAAACTGGACCAGCAGGAGATAGTGAACGACCGCATTATCCGTCAGTCGATGAAGAAGACCGTTGGCAACATCAATCGCGTATATACCATTTCGATGATTGCTGGCCTTCTGATGATACCTTACAGTTTTGTAGTTTTCAAGTTAGTCCATCTTCCCTTCCTCTTCTGGCTGTACACCTGCATTTTTGTGCTGATATGCGTAGGAGCAACCTACTATAATAGCAGGAACCTAAGTGATGCAAACCTGATGACGAACAATTTGCTGGATGTACGCCGCAGGATGGCTCGCGCCAAGAAGTTCGATGCCAACTGGTTATACTTTGGCGTTCCTGGCGTCCTCATTTTCATTGGCTGGTTTTTGTTTGTTGTCTATCAGAGTAATAATGGTGGATTATACGACGGCCTCTTCTGGGGTGGTATCGTAGGCGGAATCATCGGAGCCATTGTTGGATGCATCACTCACTTCAAGACCCAGCGTCAGTATCAGGAGATCATCGACCAGATAGAGGACCTGACTTCTGAAGCATGAGAATCTGCTGAATGGACTTATTTGCCGAGCCTGCTGACGTATTTCACGGGCTCGGCATCTTGTTTCAGGACATCAGCAAAGTGCTGGGGCTTGATGGTGACGGGACCTCGCATGAACTCAGGGACGTTGTAACTCTTCAGCAACTGACGGTGATGGTCAGGATCGGCACAAGGCAGTTCGAAGGGCTTGCTGCCACGACCATCGGCATCGATATGGGCAATGAACGGACGGGTGTAGTTGCTGTCGTAGCGGCGGCTGCTGAAGATGACCCACTTGCCGTTGCTCGACCAGGAGTGGTAACTCTCAGTATCCTCTGAGTTAATCTCCTCCATGCAGCGAACCTCGCCAGTCTGCAGGTCGAGCAGCCAGAGGTCGGCATCATGGTGCCAGATATGGAAAATGCCGTATTTCGCAACAGTGAACATCAGGTAACGTCCATCGGGCGAGATGCGTGGCAGCGTGGCACTTTTGTCGATGGAATCAGCAGCAAACACCAGTTCACGTGGTCCGAACTGCATGGTTTCTAGGTCGAAGCTCTTCTTGTAGAGATTGTATTTCGCCTCTTGGGTGCGCGTGATGAACTCCTTGCCCTTGTCGCTAACGGTGTCGCTATATTCAAAGTGAGCACTACAGTAGTAGATCGACTTGCCGTCAGGAGCCCAGAAGGGGAAGCATTCCATCTCGGCAGGGTCTTTTTCGATATTCGTCACCTCGTTTTTCGCTACGTCGTAGGCAATAAGGTCGCTCTCAGAGTCGAATACCTCAATCTTGTTGGGATTGACGCTGTGGAATATCTGGCCCGTCAGGTTGGTGCTATAGACAATGAGCGGCAGCCAGGGATGCCATGTGGGGTAGACGCCAGCCGACAGGATGGAGTCGTTCCTCATGTTTATCTTCTTGATGCTGCCATCGTAGGCTATGACCGTTCCTCCCATGTTCTGACGGGCGTGGAACTGCATGCGCTCAGGGTTGTACTGCTGATAGTTGTGGCAGTTGATGCATTGACCTTTCGCGCCTTCCGAACAGAGCAGGTTGTCGTAGATGATGCTCTCGTCATAGTTCTCCAGACAGCGCTGGTTGATGGTCAGTTCTTCGTAGGTGACATAGGATGGCGGGATGAGTCGGTAACTGATATAGGCATCGATGCTGTCTGGCGAGACGTAGATGCTGAAAGGCTTGTAGCGTGTCCAGTTGCCGTTATCCTTTACGTAGACCTCCACCTGGATGTCTTTGCCTTGGGCTGCTTCGGCCAGTTGCCGCCAGTCATCGGCATCGGGCTGTATCTTGTCGCCGCCACAGATCATCTCTTGGTCGCCAACAGTCAGTCTGGCTACCACCTCATCTACCTTGCCGTCTATCTGGAAGGTCAGTGGTGCCATATTGATGGGCACCGTCACATTGGTATAGTCAGGATAGATGTTCGGCAGTTTGTCCGACTCCCAATAGTTGGCAGGAATCTGGTGGCCACAGGCTGCCAACATCGTTGCTATGGCGGTCAATAAAAGCAGTCTTTTCATATCAATAATAGGTAATGTTTTTCAAGAAAAAGTATTCAAAATAGTAGGTATTGCCGAAATTCTGGTACAGGCTCTGACGGATGTTGGGGTCCTGCGTTCTGCTAAATATCTGCAATTGTTGCATAAAGGCGTTGAAGTTCTCCTTGACGCCAGGCTGGAGCACCCACTCGTCCAGTCCCTGCTGACCCTCCATATTGGCAAAGAGCCAGGCAGCCTCCTGAAAGATGCGTGGTGGCATGTTGTCTTCGCCGTTCAACTTCACATAGTGGTCAAAGCGGGGCCAGAAGAGACTGGGGTCTCTGGTCCACATGGCTCCCAGTACGGCCTGCTCCTGGAAGTAGATATCGTCGGCATCCTGCTCGGACAGAGCAGTCATCAGCGCTTTCTCCACATAGCCCTCAACGGCATCCAGCCTGTCGGTATAGTGCATCATGCGGGTGATGGGGCCTGTCTCCTGGTCCTTAGCCAACAGTTGCTGATCGTTGAGCAGCGTCTCCATGTGGTCAGCCCAATCGCCGTAGTAAGTGGTCTGACGCAGTATGTCGAGGAATTTCCTTGCTGCCTTCGCTTCCTTGTTGAAGATGGCACAGCGGGCCAGGTCCTTCAACTGCTCTACGTTCCAACCATACTCCACACCTTCTTCCATGCACACACGATGGCACTCGTTCATGGCACCATACTGATAGAGCATTGAGCGGCCAGCCACATTAAACATAAAGACAGGCAGCGGTGAATTGCTCTTCTTCGACCCCTTACGGAAGTTATACATCTCGTCACACTGGCGTCCCAGTCGGCTCAGTGCCAGGTTGTGCATCATGACGATGGCCCTGGTGGGCTCCTCGTCTTGTTTCGTGCCTTCCTTGACGACACCTTCCCAGTCAGCCTTGTCTATGCAGCGTTGCATTCTTAACTCGTGGTGGAAGTTGGCATCCTTGTACCAGAAATGGTAAACGCCAAAGGCAATGATGAGGTAAGAGGCAAGAGGCAAGATGTAAGCGGTCCATGTTGACTTCTGCTCTTTGCGCTCTGCCTGATAGGTGGCAGCCATTAGCAGGAAGCAGACGGCCAGCGCATAATAGGGGTAATTGTATTCAGGAAAACTGTCAACAATGGCGAAGGCAGGAATGCCCACCTGATAGATGTCGATGATGTTGGTATTGACGAAGACGAGGCGGTAGTAGAGCATTGGCACGGCAATGATGCTCACTAGCGCCGCGATGCTCTGTGAGAGGCGTGAGATGAGCGTATTGGGCAGGCGCCACGCCATCACAGCCATCAGCACGATAGCAGCCAATGCATAGACCCCCATCAGCGGATAGCCCACGAGTGCCACAGCCACGATGAATGCTGTCTGCATCCACATCTTCTCTGGCAGACTGCGGAATGCCCATAGCAGGGCTGTTGTTATCGTCGTTCCGATGGTGGCCACATAGAAGAAGCCTGGCAGTTTCATGAAGTACACCCAGTAGCCTAAGTCCATGTTGGCCAATAGGAGTATAGCCACAGGGATTACGGTCAGCGCCGTCCATCGGTCTGGAATGTTGAATGCCCGTTTCGTCAGCCACATCAGTAGCAGCCACCAGCCACAGAGCACGATGACGCCCATCCACGGATAATAAAAGTGCTGGGTGAACCATGCTCCCAGATAGGAGAGCATACCGCCAGGCACGGCTATCATCTGCTGGAAGAACAATGATGTATGCAGGAAAATGTTGTGCTGCTGGATCTTCCAAAGCAGGTCGGCTTCAAAGAAAAGCAATACTGTGGCCACCGCTATCAGGGTAGCCAGCCAAAGGGCTATAGGTTGTAGTTTTTTTATCATCCGTCTGTCATAAGATGGTTTCCGGATGGCAAAGGTACAAATAAGTGGGCAAAATGCCAAAAAACAGAGCCGTTCTTTTTCTATAGTTTCGATAATTTGTTGTAATTTTGCACCATGAAACAGACGGAACCTATCAATACTGTCGATAAGGCTGAGACACGGCGTGGCTTTCTGCAACTACATCTTAGTGTGCTGTTAGCAGGATTTACAGGACTGTTTGGACGACTGATCACACTCAACGAGGTGGATATCGTGTGGTATCGCATGCTGTTAACAAGTGCGATTTTGCTGGTGTTTACGGGTCTGCCGAGGGTGGGGTGGCGTAAGTTCCTGCAACTCTGCGGCTGTGGTGCCTTGTTGGGGTTCCACTGGATATTGTTCTATGGCAGCATCAAGGCCTCTAACGTGTCCATCGGCGTCATCTGTTTCTCGCTGATAGGCTTCTTTACGGCACTCTTCGAACCCATTATTTTCAAGAAGCGCTTTTCTGCCCTTGAGTTTCTCTTCTCGCTGATTACCGTGGCTGGCGTGCTCTGCATCTTCTCACTCGATGCCCGCTATCGCTACGGCATCGCCATCGGTGTGGTTTCATCGGCGGTATGTGCCCTCTATGCCATCTGCAACAAGAAGGTGAGTGTTGGTGTCCGCAGTCGTACTGTGCTGATGTATCAGATGTCGGGCGGACTGCTGATTGTCTCTGCCATCATTCCTGTTTACCTGTGGTTCTTCCCCAGCCAGCAGCCTGTTGTCGTCGTTCCTGAAGGCACTAACCTCTGGTTCATGCTCTGTCATGCGTTGTTCTGTACCGTTGGCATGTATTTGCTGCAGATTCAGGCTCTGAAGCGCCTTTCCGCCTTTACCGTCAACCTCACTTACAATCTTGAGCCCTGCTACACCATCATTCTGGCTTTCCTCATCTTTGGTGAAGGTCGCGAGATCAACTTCTCGTTCTACCTCGGCATTGCCCTCATCCTGTTGAGTGTCCTCCTCCAGTCCATGAAGGCGCTCCGCAAGGGATAGACATGCAAAATAGTGGTGGAAAACTGATGGAAATATCAAAAACATTTGGCGGTTTGAGGGATATTTCTTATTTTTGCAGAGGAATCGTTGAAGAACAAACCTAAGACGTGTCGATATGAAAAGAATTCTGTTTTTGCTGTTATGCGTGCTGCCCCAGTTGGCAATCGCCCAAACGGATGTCGCCACCTATAATAAGGACAGGCATCAACTCATAAATTACCATACGAACAGCGATGGTAACCTGGAGACGATTTCTATCGTTGATGACGATATGACGACGATTATGCTGAATGTTGACGGCACCACACAATCGATAGTCAACAGTCTCGCCACGATGGAGTTTGAGTATGAGTATGACAACAATGAATTATCAGCCAAATATACGGTCGATGGACAATTGTTGTCCCGTACTGTCTATCATATTGATGAGGATGTCGACTTCAAGAAGTTCAAGCAGGAGTATCTGATGTATCAAGGCAAACTGAACTCGTTTGAGCAGATGGACAAGTGGCTGTCGCAGGGTGGTGCGCAGTTGATTTATGATGTGACGAATCATACATTGGAATTGATGAATAATCCGATAAAAGCCTGCTACGACGCGCTGACCGCTGATCCCTATGAGGCAGGTAAGACGGAAATCGTCACAGCCGACAATCTTGCTGAAATCGTGACTGGGGAGTCCTCTATCGACGAGGTCATAGAGGAGTTCACCGTTGGCTATATCTTCGAACACTATAACGACTGGACGGCCGACTGGGCCTCAACGGTCTATAAGTGGCAGATGCGCCACCGTGAGTATCAGAAGAACCTGAACGAGCAGGTCCAGGGATGGCGTGAAGGTCTCAAGGAGAAAGTGCTGCGAAATGAGATAACCATGGAAGAGGCGAGTAAGAAGATTAGTGAGATAGAAAAAGGTCGTCAGGCCTATAAGAAGATGTATGCGGGCTTCTGGCAGGATGTGGCTGTCAACATCACGGAGAAAGACGGCGAGGAGGTGGTTACCTATACCGTCATAGATAAGGACGGCCGTTCGGCTGAGGCTCGCAATGCACCTGCCAATGGCGAGAGCAACAAGGTGATGGACGTAGTCAGGCAGTATACGGAAAGAACGAAATACGGTATCCTCGACTATATAAACATCTCTTATTATACACCTTCGAGTGGTGAGGAAAAATGGAGTTACTCCAAGACGAACGGGAAAATGACACTCAGCAGTCATAACGTCTTTGTGGGAGAGGGCAGACGCGACTATCCCTACTACAGGGTATGGCTGGACTACAGCAACGATGTCAACCCCAATGTGTGGGGTAGTGTGCAGGTTCAACTGTGGCTGAGCCCTGAAGGCCGCATCCTCAATACTTATGTCATTGATTGCAGAGGCAAGCAATCGGACTATATGAATGGCAAACTGCCAAGGAAGACCCTTGGGGATCAGTTCTTCTTTGTAGAAAGATACTAGTCATGAATGAGTTGATCACCTGTATCAACGATGCGGTATGGGGCTATGTGCTCATCCTTGCTTTGGTGGGATGTGGCGTGTGGTTCACCGTGAAGACCCGCTTTGTGCAGTTCCGCATGGTGGGTGAAATGCTGCGCTTGCTGACCGATTCGGCTGTTGATACGGTGGAACAACAGGTCAAGGATCAGGCACAAGGCGTCAGAAGCAAACATATATCGTCGTTCCAGGCCTTTGCCGTCAGCGTGGCAACCCGTGTGGGAACGGGCAATCTGGCCGGTGTGGCCTCAGCCATCGCCATTGGTGGCCCTGGGGCGGTGTTCTGGATGTGGGTCATAGCGCTCATGGGCTCTGCAACGGCCTTTGTCGAGTCAACGCTGGCGCAACTGTACAAGCAGAAGCATAAGGATTCATTCATTGGCGGTCCTGCCTATTATATTCAGCGGGGCCTGAAGAAGCGCTGGATGGCCATCGCCTTTGCGATACTCATCACCCTGCAGTTCGGCCTCTCTAACAACTCCGTCCAGGCCAACACCATTTGCAGCGCCATGCAGGAGGCCTTCGGCTTGTCGCCGATATTGGTGGGGTGTATGCTGGCAGCCGTGGGACTGTTTATCGTCTTTGGCGGCATTCAGCGTATCGCCCATGTCTGTGCCGTCTTGGTGCCTGTGATGGCTATCGGTTATTTGCTGCTGGGCATCGTGATTATCATCATGAATATCGGCTTGATTCCGCAGGTCTTCAAGGCTATCGTGTTCGATGCGTTTGGTATCCAGCAGGTGGCAGGTGGCAGCGTTGGTGTAGCCATTATGGTTGGTGTGAAGCGCGGTCTCTTCTCCAACGAGGCAGGCGAGGGCAGTGCCCCCAACGTGGCGGCGACGGCATCCGTCTCGCATCCCGTCAAGCAGGGACTGATCCAGGCTCTTGGCGTCTTTACCGATACCCTGCTGGTTTGTTCGTGTACGGCCTTCATCATCCTCATTAGCGGCCTTTACAACGTGCCAGGACTCAACGGCATCGCCCTTACGCAGTCGGCATTGCAGTCGGAGGTGGGCTCTTTGGGCCCCGTGTTTGTGGCCATCGCCATCTTCCTTTTCGCCTTCTCCAGCATCATTGGCAACTACTATTACGGCGAGGCCAATATCCGCTTCATCACGCCCAATACGAAGGTGATGACCGTCTATCGCATCTGTTCGGCAGGTGTGATGGTGATCTTTGGTGCGATTGCCAGTTTTGACTTGGTGTGGAACATCGTCGATTTATTCATGGCTTTCCTCACGGCCTGCAATCTTTTTGCCATCGTGATGTTGGGCCGCTATGCCTTCCGTCTGCTTGATGACTATCGTAGTCAGAAGCGGCGTGGCATCAAAGAGCCCACGTTCCATCGCAGTCAGTTGCCTGAGATCGAACAGGACATAGAATGCTGGGAATAGGAGTTACGACTTGTTCCAGGGCCTGGAATAAGTTGTTCCAAGCCCTGGAATGAATTGTTCCAAGCCCTGGAACAAGATGTTCCAAGCCTTGGAATAACTTATCGAAGCGTCATCTTACGCCATTTCATGTAGCCGAAGACGGCGATGACGACATAGAGGGCGTAAAGCGAGGCCTTGAAGGGAATGTCCTTGTAGAAGTAGAGGACGCTGGTGACGATGTCGACGGCAATCCAGATGAACCACTGTTCAAGGTACTTGTGAGCCAGTGCCCAGATGCCAACAAGGCTCAGGGCTGTGGTGAAACTGTCGGCCAGTGGGACCGTTGAATTGGTGAAGGTGACCAGCAGCCAGTAGATGGTAGCCCAGACAGCACCTGTAACCAATGACCAATAACCTATTATCTTTTTAGGGATGTGGGTGATGGCTATTGGCTTTTGGCTTTTAGCTTTTGGCTTTATCCACCGCCAATAGCCGTAGATGGTCATCGAGAGATAGTAGAACTCCATGCCGCAGTCGGCATAGAGTCCTTTCTGATAGTAGAGCACGATGCCCAGCACCTGCATCAGGAATCCTACTGCCCACATCCACAGGCTGGCCCTATATTCCAAGAGGATATAGGCCAGTCCGAGGATGGTGGTGACGATGTCGAGCCAGTGGGCAATGAGGAATTCCATCGCTTAGAAGTTTAATGATACATGGGCGAGGGCGTGGATTGGTGCCTGAGCAGAGAAGGTGGCCCAGGAGTAGAACCACTGGGCGTTGTTGCTGAAGGCCTGCACACGGCCGTTGGCATCCTGCTTGAAGTTGATGCCGCAGGAGCCGTTAGACTCATACTCGTGGTTGAAGAGGTTGTAGACGGTGCAGCCCACGGTGATGCTCTTCAAGGAGCGCAGGGGGAAGGTGTATGACAGGTCGAGGTCGCTGACGCAGTAGGCATCGATGACGGCACTCACCAGTGCGTTGCCGTTGTCTTCGTCGATATAACTCTCGAAGCCGGAGTTGGTCATCATCTGCTTGCTCACATATTTGGTCATCAGGCTGGCCGCGAAGCCCTTGTATTCGTAGCGGAACATATTGTTCACAATCCAGTCGGGAGAGAAAGCCAGACGGGTATCTCCGACGTTCACCTGCTGTGAATCCCATGTGTCGGGATCGATGACGTTCAGCATCATGTCCTTGGCGCGGTTCTTGCTCCAGGTGGCATTGACATCCCACTGGAAGCCCTTGAAGGGGCGCAGGGCAGCCGACAGTTCGATGCCCATGCGGTAACTCTTTTCGATATTGCGGGCAATCATCTCGCCGTTGGTATCTTGGGCACCAGTCAGCACAAACTGGTTTTTATAGTCCATATAATAGAAGTTGGCACCAGCCGAGAAGAGGGGCGACTCGTACTTGTAGCCCACCTCAAGGTCGTTGAGGCGTTCGGCCTGCGGCTCCACGAGGTCAGCCTCAGCCAGCATGTCCTCGAAGTCGTTGCGCGTAGGCTCCTTGTGGGCGATGGCATAGGAGATATAGACCTGCTGGTTGTTGTTGATCTGATAACTGAGGCCGAACTTCGGGTTGAAGAAGTCGTAGGTCTTGTCGAACTCGATGGGCAACTGCTGTCCCACACCGTCAAACTCCTGTGAGGTGCCCGTCGAACGATAGCCCACGTGACGGTACTGCAGGTCCACATAGCCGTTCAGGCCCTTGAGCAGCGTATAGTTCACTTTGCCGTAGATGTTGGCATCGGTCTTCTTGGCATTGTTGTCATAGTAGGTCTGGTTGGGGTTGATGGTCTGCGTGCCAGGCGTGCGCACCCAGACGAGTTTGCCAAAGTGGTCGCCGTCATATTTGTTCCATCCGCCGCCGATGCTGGCTGAGAGCCGTTCGTGGTTGTCGTAGTTCACAGAGGCTATGGCACCATAGAAGTCATTGTCCATGCGCTTCTGTCGGATGATGTCGCTGAGTTCGTTTTTCACCGTGCTGGCCCAGTACTTATAGAGTTTCTGGTCTTTCTTATACTGCTCATAGTAGCCCGATCCCTTGGTGTAGTGGAGGGCAGCGTTGAGTTTCCAGTCCTGTCCGAGCCGTTGGTTCAGAATCAACTGGTAGTGCTGCTGATGGTAGTTGTCGGTCTGGTTGTCGTAGAAGACCGTCTGTCCGTTGGCATCCTTGTATTTGCCGCAGGGGTTGTAGCGTCGGCCATACTTCTCCATATCAGCCTTTGAAGCATAGTCCCATGCGTGGTAGGTCTTCTCCTGGCCGTTGAAGGTCACCAACTTCACCACCGTGTTGTCGCTGAAGTAGCCGCCTTGTAGGAAGTAGGATGCCAGGTTGGCTGAGGCTCGGTCGATGTAGCCCTTCGATGCGATGTTCGACAGCCGTCCCTGTATGGCCCAGTGGCCGCCCATGATGCCTGTGCCGAAGCGGAAGGTCTCTTTGTGGGTATAGTAAGAGCCGCCGCTCAGGTCGAGGGTGGCAAATGGTTTCGTTCCGAGGTTGTCGGTCTGCATGTTGACGGTGGCTCCAAAGGCACCCGCACCGTTGGTTGATGTTCCTACGCCGCGCTGAATCTGCATCGATTGTACGCTCGATGCGAAGTCGCCGATGTTGACCCAGTAGAGTTGCGAACTCTCACCGTCGTTCAGGGGCACGCCATTGGCTGTCACGTTGATGCGGGTGGGGTCGGTGCCACGCACATGAATGCCGGTATAACCGATGCCCGTTCCTGCATCGCTCGACATCGTCACACTGGGGGTCATCGATAGCAGGTAGGGTATGTCTTTGCCGAAGTTCACCTGCTGCAGCGCCTGCTTGTCGAGGTTGGAGAAGGCCACAGGTGTTTTCTTGTCGGCACGGATAGACATTACCTGCACATCCTGCAACTCTACATTTTTCAGCGAGTCGGTTGTCTGTGCACTCGTTGCTGTTGCACAAAAGACCGCTGTCATTCCCACAAGAATCTTTTTCATTCCCTTAATTTTTTTAATGCTTTAATTGGTTATAAATAAAATAAGGGGGCTTTCAATAAACAAAACAGTACCATTTCATCCCTACGCCGGTATGACCCGGATCAGGTTTGAGGGTATCATCTCAGCCCGAAATATCGGGCACCCCTTGAATTGCGGCTGCAAAGGTAGTTATTTTTAAGTGAAAAGTGAAAAGTGAAGAGTGAAGAATTTGCTTCCGCTCTTCAAAATTAACATTGTTTTACAGCAAGTCGAGGCAACGCTCGATAAGGATGCCTCGGCAGCGATCCTCAGTGTCACGATTTCGCCAGATCATCTGACGCACCACGTCCATAGCATGCTGGGTGCTCTCCTTCAGCGAGCGTCCGTTGAGCAGATGTCCGATGAGAACGGCAGAGAAAATGTCGCCTGTTCCATGAAAGAGGCCTGGTATTTCTTCATACTCCAGGAAGAAGTATTCACCGTTGTAGTGGTTGAAGCCACACACCTGATTCTTGCCGTCGATGATACAACTGGTGATGAGGGCCGATCGGGCACCGATGGCTGTCAGGCTGTCGAGCATCTGGCAAGCCTCTTTGCGGTTCACGCCCTCAGCACGCCAGGGTGTGCCAGTCAGGAAGCAGGCCTCCGTATAGTTGGGGAAGGTGAGATGAGCCACGCTGACCATCTCGCGCATCAATTGTACCTGTGGTTCGCCGATACCATGATAGAGGTGTCCGCCATCACCACAGACAGGGTCAACAAAGATGATACACCCGTCATTGGCCTGTTCGCGACAATAGCCAGCCACCAGCCGTGCCTGTTCCTCGCTGAACATCAGACCGGTGCAGATAGCATCGAAGTGGAATCCCAGCCGTTGCCAGATGGGGAATGTCTTGCGCATATAGTCAGTGGTGTCAAGTTGGGTGAACTCACCATAGTCGAGTGTGTTTGACACCAGTGCCGTTGGCAGGTTGTATGCAGGTATGCCCATATAACTCAAGATGGGCAGCATGGCTGCCATTCCCACCTTGCCATAGCCTGCAATATCGTTGATGAGAAGAATCTGTTTCACTATTTAATCTTTAAAAGGTGTAGCGTTGATGCACTTCAGGTTTTTCTGTAACTGTTCTGTGCTGCTGGCTCCAACGAGAACGGATGTGACGCCACGCTGTGCCAGAATCCAGGCCAGTGCCATCTCGGCCAGTGTCTCTCCGCGCTGCTGGGCCTGCTCATTATAGGTGCGTATCTGCTGCAGCAGATCGTCGGTGAGCATGCTCTCCTTCAGGAATTTCCCCTTTGCCATACGGCTCTCCTGTGGAATGCCGTTTAGGTAGCGGTCGGTGAGCAGTCCCTGTGCCAGCGGCGAGAAGGAGATGAAGCCCACACCATTATCTGCACAGAAGTCGAGGATGCCCTCTTCCTGTGGTGCCCGGTCGAGCAGGTTCAGTCGGCCCTGATAGATGAGCAGGGGTACGTCGCGCTGCTTCAGGTAGTCGTAGGCAAACTTTGTGGCCTCTAATGGCCAGCGTGAGATGCCCACATAAAGAGCCTTACCGCTGCGCACAATATCGACAAGAGCCTGCAGCGTCTCCTCAAGAGGCGTGTTGGGGTCGTAGCGGTGACTATAGAACAGATCAACATAGTCCAAGTGCATGCGCTTTAGGCTCTGGTCGAGCGAGGCTATCAAGTATTTGCGTGAGCCCCAGTTGCCGTAAGGGCCTGCCCACATGTCGTAGCCGGCCTTGCTTGAGATGAACAGTTCGTCACGATAGGGTCGGAAGTCATCGTCCATCATGCGCCCCATCGTCTCTTCGGCAGAGCCGTAGGGAGGGCCGTAGTTGTTGGCCAGGTCGAAATGAACGACACCGTGGTCGAAGGCATAGCGGGCAATGCGGCGACAGCGGTCATAGTCGTCGACACCTCCGAAGTTATGCCAGAAACCCAGCGATACCTTGGGCAACAAGACACCAGAGCGTCCGCAGCGCTCAAATTTCATACCTCCGTCATATCGGAGTTCATCAGCAAAATACTTCTCCATAACGCTTCATTATTCACTATATATCACCTGTACAAGCGTCTGACCGACGGCTTTCAGCGTGTTACGGTCCAGATGCTCCATGGTGTCGTCAACGGTATGCCAGGTTGGTCCGAACGTGCTCTGCTGGCAGTGCGGGTAGTAGGCGATGATGTCGATGCACGGGATACCCGCAACATCATTCACAGGGCCGTGGTCGTCGGTGATGTAGTTACCATCCTGCTTGGGGAACAGACTGCCGTAGCCCACTGTCTCAGCAGCCTGCCATACGCGGTCGACCACCATGGATGCATTCATCCTGGAAAAACCCTCCTGATAGAAGGTGGCGCCCTGACCGCCTACCATATCGAGCAGGATGCCGTAGCGCGGTTTGTAGCCGTTGCGATGAGGATGGGCTGCCCAGTACTGTGCTCCCAAGGCCCATGAGTCGGCAACATCGTCGTCGCCCCAGTCTTCGGCATCGAAACAGATGAAGTCCACGCCCAGGTCCTGACGAAGCGTAGAGTCGGCAGTACTCAGCAGACGGGCCAGTTCGAGCATCACGCCCACGCCGCTGGCACCGTCGTTGGCTGCCATCACGGGCTTTGTGTGGTTGGCCTCGTCGGGATCATTGTCAGCCCAAGGCCGACTGTCCCAGTGGGCACAGATCATGATACGGTCGCTGCACTGGGGCCTGAACTGGGCAATGATGTTGTTGCTCAGCAGCGGTGTGCCGTCGAAGCCCTTCAGCGTAGCCCGCTGTTCGATGACCTCCAAGCCAAGGCTCTGGAACTTGCTGACAATCCATTGTCCACACTGTTCGTGAGCCTCGCTGTTCATCGTCCGTGGGCCAAAGTCGCACTGCTGCTGGCAGAAGGCATAGGCAGAGTCGGCCGAGAAGGCAGGGCCTACCGGTTCTTCCAGTCCGCCCTTGACGTTCGGCTTCTGTCCTTTGCATGCGATCATCATTGTCATTGCTGCCAGTATCATAATGGTACAGAGTCTTCTCATTGTCCTTGTCCGTTTATAGATTTTAAAAAAGTGCTGCAAGAAAAACTTACAGCACTCCTACTTTTTAAAAGCCTTGTACCCAGAGCCGGGGTCGAACCGGCACGGGTTGCCCCACTGGTGTTTGAGACCAGCGCGTCTACCGATTCCGCCATCTGGGCTTCTCAAAGCGGGTGCAAAGTTACGAAGAAAAAATGAATCTTGCAAATATTCTACTAAAAATATTAAAAATACTTGGTTTTGTCAAAATTGTTTCGTAATTTTACCCCCTGTAAGACATGACTAAGAATCTAATTAATGGAAAAATTGAACAGTAAGAACTATTGTATCATACTGGCAGGCGGACACGGCAAGCGTCTGTGGCCGTCGAGCAGAATGGAGAACCCCAAACAGTTTATAGACTTTTTTGGTACTGGTCGTACCCAGTTGCAATCAACTTTTGATCGTATAGCAGGTATTCTTCCTCAGGAGAATATATATATATGTACGTGTAAGGAGTTTGAGAATCTTGTGCAGGAACAGTTGCCGGAGATAACCGCAGACCATATCTTGCCAGAGCCTGTGAGCAGGAACACGGCGCCATCAGTGGCATGGGCTGGTGTCATCATCCATCGTCAGTGCGAAGATGCCCGTATCGTAGTGGTACCGTCAGACCAGTTCATCGTGGGCGAGGAGGCTTTTCGCAACAACGTCGTGGCTGGTTTGGATTATGTGGCCGAGAATGACATCATGCTGACGATGGGCATCAAGCCTACGCGTCCAGAGCCTGGCTATGGTTATATCCAAATGGGCGAGTCGACGCAGGTGGCAGGTATCAGCAAGGTGCAGTCGTTCACAGAGAAGCCAGAGCGGGAGTTTGCCCGTCTGTTTATGGAGAGCGGCGAGTTTCTGTGGAACACGGGCATGTTCTTCTCCAATGCCAATCACCTGCGGAAATTCTTCCATGAGGTGCTGAAGGATATTCCCTACCGTATGACGGCACTGTATGATATGGATGATGCCGAAGAGCGCATGCAGTATGTTAATCAGCACTATCCCGTCTATCCCAATATCTCGATGGACAAGGCAGCACTGGAGTTGACGGAGAATGTCTATGTGATGCGTGGCGACTTCGGGTGGGCCGACTTGGGCACGTGGCACTCCATCTACGAGTGCATGCAAAAGAATGAGGATGACAATGTGGTGATCAACTCCGAGGTAATCATGGAAGACTGTAAGGGCAACATCGTGAAGTTGCCGAAAGGGCATATCGGTGTCATCAACGGATTGGAGGGCTACATTGTGGCCGAACAGGGCGACGTACTGCTAATATGCAAGAAGAGCGACTCATCGTCGCTCATCCGCAAATATGTTAATGAAGTGGGTATTCGCTACGGAGAGGAATACATCTGATGCTTATCCGTTGATGAAATTAGCGTAGATCTTGGCTGCAATTTCCTGCATCTCCTCAGCAGGAAGTTGCAGTTTCTCTTTACGGAAGTCCACGTCGCCCTCACTGTTCATGGGGATGAGGTGGATATGGGCATGGGGAACCTCCAGACCCAGCACGACCTGTGCCACCTTCTTGCAGGGGAAGGCCTTCTTCAGGGCCACGGCCACACGCTTGGCAAACTGTTGGTACTCGCCAATCTCGTCATCGTCCATATCAAAGATATAGTCTACCTCACGACGAGGGATGACCAGTGTGTGTCCCTTGGCTACAGGGTTGATGTCGAGGAAGGCATAGAACTTGTCGCTCTCTGCGCATTTGTAACTGGGAATCTCACCAGCGGCAATCTTACTGAAAATGTCCATAACAATTCAATTTTTTTCGATATATCGATATATCGACATATCGATATCACGATATCATGATATCACGATATATCGAGGTTATTAATTATCCCACCGTAATCTTCTCGATGCGGAGTTTGATGGTGCCGCGAGGAATCTTTACTTCCACCTCGTCGCCCACCTTATGGTTCAGCAGTCCCTGTGCGATAGGGGTCTGGATGGAGATCTTGCCCTCGCGCAGGTTGGCCTCGCTTTCACTGACGATGGTGTAGGTCATGCGGGCCTTGTTGGCCATGTTGGTCATCTCCACTTTCGACAGTATCTGTACAGAGTCACTGCTCAGACGTGAGGTGTCCACGATCTTAGCCTCTGATATCTGCTGTTTCAGCAGGTTGATCTTCGATTCCAGATGAGCCTGTGCCTCTTTGGCAGCCTCATACTCGCTGTTCTCACTCAGGTCGCCCTTGTCGCGTGCTTCTGCGATGGCGGCCGATGCCTTGGGGCGCTCAATGCCTTCCAGGCGTTTCAGTTCGGCTATGAGTTTGTCATAGCCTTCTTGTGACATGTATGACATATTTACTTTATTTACTATTTGACTATTTACAATTTACTATTTATTTGTATTTACAATTTCGGTTTATTTGGGTCGGCAAAAAAGAAAGAATCCCGACTTTCCTTTCAGTCGGAATCCCGTTATCACCTTCTTTTACCTTTTCGGCTGCAAAGTTAAGAGTTTTTTCTGAATCAGCCAAATTTTTTGACGAAAAAACTCATTTAGCCCAACAGCAGGCGGCTGACCAGAGCCGCATCCTGTGCCCACAGCATCGTATACGACTGGTCGGCATGGGCGGGGTCGTCAACGATAGTCAGCCCTTGGGCATCGGCCATGATGCGGAGTACCTCGCCGATGGTGGGCTTGGCTTTCAGGCGGCGCAGGTAGGTATCGACAGACTGAGGGTTGATGCCGAGGATGGTCTGTCCGTCGAAGGGCATCTCCAGCCACGTAATCTCCCTGCTGGCCACATCGAGCACACCGAAGATGAGGCCTTTGGTAAGGTTGCCCTCCGAGATGCGTACCATGTGGTCGACGGTCGAGGGGTCGTAGGCTACGCCAGTCTCGTCGCTGACAGTCATTGGCTTGCTGGCACTCATCCATCCCACCATCAGATTGGGCGACAGTGCACCCTGGGTGTAGGCGTTACAGGTGAATACCACCCGGCGGGCATGCTGCGCCTCAAGTTCTGGCAAGTCGAGTTCGATGTATTCGGCCGTCCCCACCTTGTCAGGTATCTGCTGTATGTCGCCCGAGTGCTTGGCTCCTGGCACATGGAGGCTGAAGTAGGAGCAGATGGTGGACTCCGTATCCGTCAGGATATGGCAACTCAGGTCCATGTCGAGGTGCTGTGCGGGCAGGTCTTTGCCCCATTGCAGGAAGAGCCTGACATGGTCACCGCTGATGGGGAAGCGAGTACCCTGCAAGGCTGCGGAGACATCCTGGATGGTAGCATTGCGATCGCCCACGGCAACAGGTATGTTGAAGAGTTGAGGCTCTATATAAATAGAGGTGTGCGAAGGGGTGGGAGAGAGGCTGGCGAAGCGTTGGCGCATAGCCTCCAGATAGAGGTTGCGCACAGCCTGACGCATAGCCTCCAGGTCCTGCGTGCTGGCGGTGGTCACCAGAGGATGAGGCGGCAAGGGTTTCATGATGCCGCTCAACGGACGGGCCAGACGCTGGCTGTTAGGGTCGAAATAGAGTTCGGCCTGGGCACCAAGAGTGAGCAGCAGTCGGGGCGACACCTCGCTGACCACTTCCTGAAAGGCTGCAATGACGCGCTGCCACCCTAAGCGTAGCATCGTTGAGAAGAGACAGCGGGCAAAGAGTCCCGGTCGCTGGCGCAGCAGGCGCAGCGTCTCTTCGGCATCATGGTTGCGCCGGCTGTTGTCCACCTGTCCCTGCCATACTTCATAGTCTGTCCTGTAGAAGCGGTCCATCAGCACTCTCAACTGCACATAGCCCTCATGGCGGACATATTCGGCCAGTCTGAGAGCACGTATGAAGCGTACCCACATCTCGCGCTTGGGGTGCATGGCCTCCAGTTGGCGGTCTATAGGCATGGGTAGCGTGTTCATCCAACGGGCTACACGCCGGCACCAACTGCGGCTGTATTTCAGTTTCAGTTGTTGGCGGCTCTCCGCCATGATGATGTTCATGGCTTCTTCGCTGTTCCACTCGTAGCGGTTGTTCTTTTCTTCTATATGTAATAAGGTCTGTGGACGAAGAATTTGTAACTTGCCTGTGTGGCGGTACCAGAGATAGCGCATCACGTCGGCTGGTGAAGTGAAGAGCCGTCCGGCCTCGTCGTCACGTTCTCTTTTCACCAGTTCGTCAATCACCAGCATCAGCGTTTCCTTTTGAAGCGGCGACGGGTGTGAGAAGCAGGACTCTGGAAGGGTGAGGGGCGAGAAGTAATGGAGCAGCGTCTTCAAGGAGTCGTGCTGGGTAGCATCCAGGGGTACTGGCGATAGCAGCAGGTTGTGGAAGTAGGTCTCCAGTTCGGCATCGCCCCACAGATGGAGCAGGCGCTGTTGCGAGCCTTGTCCGCGATAGACGAAGTTGGCCGTGCGGAATGGGGTGCCGCAGAAAGGACAGCCATTGTAGCGTTCCAAGGGGAAGGTGCCGTCAGGTATCAGATGGCCGCAGGGCAGGGTGGTGCCGGCGATGCCTGCCTCCGGACCCATCATATTGGCTATGGCGGTGAGGAAGTGGTCCCAGCGGCTCTCGCCGGTTGGTGTCAGCCAGTCTTTCGTCAGTGAAGCCCAGTTCAGTTCGGTACCCATCACCTCGTTGATGGTCTCTATTACCAGTCGCCGCTCACTGTTGTCCAGGGCGTTCAGGGCGTGGAGCAGGTCTTCGGTGAGGGCGAAACCTATGCTGTGCAGTTCTGCTGCCAGTGCCAGCGTGTGTGCCGTTGCCTTGGTCTCCCTGCCTGTTTGTGGCAGGTAGAGTGCACGTTGGCGAAGCGAGACTTTCAGTAATTCCTTGTTCATAGCCGTTTGGTTATCAGTAAAAAAGGTAATCGGGGGACTAAGAATTTCGACTAAGAAATGAAGTAAGTCCCCCTTGACCTTGGGTGCAAAGATAAGCAGAAAAAACGGAAAAAGCAAAAAAAGAAGGAGAAAAATCTTCGTTTATCTCATAAAATGATTACCTTTGTAGCCAAAATCACTACAATTATGAAACGACTACTTACCTTATTGCTAACAACAACACTGGCATTGTCCGTCTCGGCACAGACCGAGGTAACAACAAGTGAGGCATCTAATCTCTACAAAGATGTCACGAAGAAGCGGGTCAGCATTCACGACCCATCCGTGGTCTACGACTCCATCTCACCCACGAAGCGCTACTATATTTTCGGTACTATGAGGGGCACGGCCTATTCTACCGACCTCAAGAACTGGGCCGGTGCGAGCCTCAAGTGGATGTCCACTACCAGTGACAATTGCAACCAATCGCAGGCTTTTATCACGCCGGCAACGACCAAGGTCAAGAAGGGCGGTGCAGACGTCGACTTCCCGGCTTTCAATGCGATGGACTGGTCTGGGCGAGGCGACGGCAGTTGGGGCCTCGACGGCAATATGTGGGCTCCGGATGTCCTCTGGAACCCCACCATGCAGAAGTGGTGCATGTATCTGAGCATCAATGGCAACGCATGGCATTCCAGCATTGTCCTGCTGACGGCCGATAATATCCTAGGCCCTTACCTGTATCAGGGACCGGTCGTCGTCAGTGGCTTCGACGGGAGTAGCCATAGTTACAAGGAGACCGACCTGGAACTAATCACCGGCGAGCGGTCTTCATTGCTGTCACGCTATACCGGCACTTGGGCTACCACCAGTAAGGCGAGTTGGCCCCATGCCATCGACCCCTGCGTGTTCTACGACGAGGAGGGCAAACTCTGGATGTCGTATGGCTCCTGGAGCGGCGGCATCTGGATGCTCGAACTCAACGAGGAGACAGGCCTGCGCGACTATGACGTGTCCTATAGTGTGGCAACCAATAGCGATCCCTATTTCGGCAAACGTATTGCCGGCGGCTACTATGCCTCTGGCGAGGGGTCGTATATAGAGTATATCAACGGCTATTACTACCTTTTTATCTCTAATGGCGGACTGATGGCTGGTGGCGATCCTGATGACTTCAACAATGGTGGCTACCAGATGCGAGTGTTCCGCTCTGCCAATCCAGACGGACCTTACAAGGACGCTGCCAATCAGACCGCTATCGTCAGCAAATATGAATTGAACTTCGGCTCAGGCAGCAATACCCGTGGTGTGAATATCTTCGGTGCATACGGTGATTGGGGCTTTGTGGCTACAGGCGACGACAGTGAGCGCTCGCAGGGACACAACAGCATCGTTGCCGCTTCCGACGGTCGTACCTATCTGGTCTATCACTCACGTTTCCAGAACCGTGCCGAGGGCCATCAGGTGCGTGTTCACCAGGTGTTCCAGAATAAACAGGGCTGGCTGGTGGCTGCACCCTTCGAGTATAATGGGGAGGAAGTGACCAGTGCTGACATTGCCTCGAAGGAACTGGTGTCCGCTGCCGATATACCCGGCATCTACCAACTGCTGGTTCATCGTTATAAACTGGACCATCGTCAGAAGGAGTTGGTGACTCCTGTTGAGATAACCCTCTCTGCCGATGGCAAGGTGAGCGGAGCCTATACTGGCACCTGGAGCCGCGAGGCAGGAACCAGTTATCTGACCATCGTGCTTGGTCAGGTGACTTACAATGGTGTGATCATCGAAGAGCAGATGGACGGCAAGAGCATCAAGACGGTATCGCTTTCGGCGATGGCTGACAACGGTGTCACCGTCTGGGCCTATAAGATGCTGCCCAAGTACGAACTGGCCTATACCTATAATAATTTTACTATGCCCACTCTGGTCGTTAAGAAGGATATTGACCTCTATGGCCTCGACTACAAAGGCCAAAACACCTCTGTGCAGTGGACGAGCAGCGAGCCTGCCATCATCTCCGACTACGGCAAGTACAACCCCAACGGCCTGACGGCTAACAAGACGGTGAAATTGACGCTCCACCTTGAGACGGGCGACTACTTCCTCAACAGGGAGTACAGTGCGACGGCCTACTCAGAGAACAACGCCAAGCCTACAGGTGACTACAAGACAGGTCTGGTGGCCCACTATGGCTTCGACGATGCCGACCTGGCCAACACCTTCGATGCCACCCAGAAGGCGCAGTTGCTGCGTAGCGGTACTACGGCCCTGCCCACACTCGAGGATGGAGACCCCATGCGAACAGAAAAGGTGCTTCACCTCAACTTTGGTGCCAACGGCAAAGAGAGTTATGTGTCTATGCCCAACCCGCTTTATGGAAAAACCCTCGAAAAGGGAGCCGCCATCTCGTTCTGGGTGAAGCGTACCGACGACAACCTGTGGGACGACCTCTTTGCCTTCGTCAACGGCAATGCCCGCTTCTTCATGACGGGCAATGTCTATCTGGGCTACAACGATGGGGCAGGCAAGTGGCTTGACATCAACCAGAGCGACAGCAAGAAGACCGACTATCTGGCTGTGGGCAAATGGCAGCATGTCACCATCTCCGTCTCCCGTACCGATGGCATCAGAATCTTTATCAACGGCGGAACCAACAAGACATCAAATGTCTATAATGGCGCCATCGACGGCACCAACATCACCACCAAGGCTGGCTTCGACTACAACTATATCGTCGATCACCTAGTAGCCAGTCCTGACCTCTTCCTGGGCAAGGGCTCATTCTGGGGCTCGGCTGATGCCCGCTTCGACGATGTCATCATCTACGACAAGCCGTTGGACTATACAGAGAATACTGCTCTCAACGCCATGGTCAGCCGCGTGTTTGACTTCGGCAGTCTGGTGGATACTGGCATCGACGAGATAGCCAATAGCCAACAGCCAACAGCCGACGGCCAGTACTACGACCTGCAGGGTCGTCGTGTCGTGGGTCAGCCGCATCGTGGCATCTATATTATAAATGGTAAGAAGGTACTGGTGACTGGTGGATGGTGACTGGTGGATGGAGGATGATGAACGAACGGTTACTGCACTATGTATGGAGGCACAAGATGCTGCCTCTCGGGGAGTTGGAGACCACTGACGGACGGTTGGTGGAAATCATCGACCCCGGGCTGTACAACCGCCTGCATGCCGGACCCGACTTCTTCAATGCGAAGGTGAGGATAGCCGGCACGCTATGGGTGGGCAATGTGGAGATACACCAGCGTGCCAGCGACTGGTATCAGCACCGTCACGATCAGGATCCCCGGTATAATAATGTGGTGCTCCATGTAGTGGGTGAGGCCGATACCGATGTGCTCACGCAGGATCGCCAATACCTGCCTCAGTTGGTGTTGCCAGTGCCTGCCTCGCTCAGTGAGAACTATGAGGAACTGCTCCGTTCGGACCAGTATCCCCCTTGCTACAAGATCATACCCGACCTGACGGCTCTGACCGTCCACTCGTGGCTGGCTGCCCTGCAGACCGAACGGCTGGAACAGAAGACCGAAGCCATCAAGCAGCGTGTCGAACAGTGTGGCGGCTCGTGGGAGGATGCCTACTTCGTCACCCTGGCCCGTAACTATGGCTTCGGCATCAATGGTGATGCCTTTGAGCAGTGGGCGAAGAATGTGCCGCTTTCCGCTGTGGGTAAGCATCGTGACGACCTGTTCCAGATAGAGGCTATCTTCATGGGGCAGGCAGGACTGCTGGCGCTGGAGAGCATCCCGCCTCGCTATCAGGCTGAGGCCCTCAACGAAGGCTATTATGCCAGGTTGAACAAGGAGTATCAGTATCTGGCGCATAAGTTCTCGATGAAACCGATGGATTTTGCCGTATGGCGCTTCCTGCGCCTGCGTCCGCAGAACTTCCCCCATATCCGTATCTCGCAGTTGGCCAACCTCTACTTCGAGCGGCGCGCGGGTCTCAGTGTGCTGTTGGAGTGTGAGACACTCGAGCAGTTGCGCAACCTGTTGGCTACGCATGTCACGCCCTATTGGGAGACCCACTACACCTTTGGCTCAGAGAGTCCGCAGAGTAAGAAGAAGACATCGGTATCCTCACAGAATCTGCTTATCATCAATACTGCCATCCCCATGCTCTTTGCCGTTGGCCGCCACCGCCAGAAGGAGCAACTCTGCGACCGTGCTTTCGACCTGCTGGAGCAGTTGGGGGCAGAGCAGAACCACATCATCCGCATGTGGAAGGAGTGCGGGCTGGAGGTGCACACGGCTGGCGACAGCCAGGCCCTCATACAGTTGAAGAAGGAATACTGTGACCGTAAGGACTGCCTGCGCTGCAGGATTGGGTATGAATACCTCAGGAAGGGTTAATGGTTAATGGTTAATGGTTATTGGTTATTGGTGAGTGGTTATTGGTTATTGGTTATTGGTTATTGGTGAAGGGTTATTGGTTATTGAAATTGCTAACGCGATATGAAATATATTTTTGAGACTCGGATGGAGGTGCGTGACTATGAGTGCGACATCGAGGGCATTGTCAATAATGCCCAGTATATACATTATTGTGAGCATACGCGCCACCTGTTCCTGAAGCAGTGCGGCCTCTCGTTTGCGGAGATGCACCAGAAAGGTGTCGACGCTGTAGTGGCCCGCATGCAACTGCAATATAAGTCGCCCCTCAGGCCCGACGACGAGTTTATCTCGTGTCTTAACTTGACCAAGGAGGGCATCAAGTATGTGTTCCATCAGGACATCTATCGCGCCAGCGATGAGTTACTCTGCTTCCGTGGCAAGATAGAACTGGTATGTCTGGTTAACGGACGGCTCGCCAATAGTTCCGACTACGACGCAGCATTCGAGCGGTTTATTAGTAACGGATGATATGGATTCGCCGAAGAACATAGAGGCCTTAGAGCAAGAAGCCTATTACGCCATCGCCCTGACACGCATGACAGGGCTTAACTTCCAGACGGCCCTCCATCTCTATCAGACGCTTGGGTCGGCACAGGCTGTCTATGAGCATCGCAACGACCTCAAGGCCGTGTTGCCCGACTGTAGCGACCGGCTCGCTACGGCGATGAAGGACTGGGACCTGGCACTGGCTCGTGCCGCCCAGGAGATGGCCTTTATCGGGAAGCACCACATCCGTGTGTTGCTGCTGGGCGACAGCGCCTATCCGCAGCGGTTGGCCGAATGTCCCGATGCCCCCATTGTCATGTATTACATGGGTACCGCCGACCTCAACCAGAGTCGTGTCATCAATATCATTGGCACCCGCCACTGCACCAGTTACGGGCAGGACCTCATCCGTCACTTCGTTGCTGATCTGCGCCAGCAGTGCCCCAGCGTGCTCATCGTCAGCGGACTGGCCTATGGCGTTGATATCACAGCCCATCGTCAGGCGTTGCAGCAGGGCTATGAGACTGTCGGCGTGCTGGCTCATGGTCTGGACGACCTCTATCCCTCTGCCCATCGCGAAACGGCCAAGCAGATGCTGCAGCAAGGCGGTCTGCTGACGGAGTATATGTCGGAGACACGCTCTGACAAAGTGAACTTCGTGCGTCGCAACCGTATCGTGGCAGGCATCAGCGATGCCACCATCCTTGTGGAGAGTGCCGAGAAGGGTGGCGGTCTCATCACCACGAGCATCGCCATGGACTACAATCGTGCCGTCTTTGCCTTCCCCGGTCCTGTGGGGGCTCCCTACAGCGCAGGCTGTAACCACCTCATCCGCGACAACGGGGCATCGCTTATCACTTCTGCCGATGACTTCATCAAGGCGATGGGGTGGCAGACCGATGCCTTGCTTCGTCAGGCTCAGGGCGATGGTATCGAGCGGTCGCTCTTCCCTGACCTCTCTGACGACGAGCAGCACATCGTCACCGTCCTTGATGCGATGGGTGACCTGCAACTTAATCAACTCTCCGTGAAGACCAATATCCCCATTGGCCAACTCACTGCCCTGCTCTTCCAGTTGGAGATGAAGGGTGTCGTACGTCCCCTGGCTGGCGGCAACTATCACTTGTTAAAGTAATCGCAGTCCTTTTTCCAAGCGATATAGATAATACCTATGGAATGAAGGCATGCCTCCCTTAAAAGTAAAACAACTTGTTTTACTGTCGTAGGAAGCATTCCTTTGAGTGAAAGGAATATCACTTTTGAAGGTAAAACAAGTTGTTTTACTTTAAGAGGTGACGTTCCTTTACCGCATCGCAGTGTTTCTTACCTGTCCAAGGCCGTGTTGTTATGATGTAAAACGAAGGAGTGGTTAAGATGTAAAACAAAGAAATCGGGAGCAACCCGAAGGTGCTCCCGATAACTATGTGTGTTTGTAATGTCAGTGTGAATTACTTCATCATGACTTTCTTACCGCTCTTAACAACGATGCCCTTGTAGCCATTGTCAACACGCTGGCCAGCGAGGTTGAAGATCATAGCCGAACCGGCATTCTTCTCAGCAGCGATGTTGCTGATGCCAGTAGCATCTTCATACTGGTAAGGATCAGTACCTGCACTAATCTTCACCCAGAAGTTATCTGTGCCAGTTGCATTAATCAGATTTTCCCAGGTCTTTCCTTCGTCAAGACTTTCGTCCTTCAGATACCACTGAACATCCTTGATCTCATAGTCGCAAGCCTCTTTGATTTCAGCCATGTTGAAAGCGATAGTCTGCATGCCGTCAGCCTCAGCGGGAACAGTGAAGTCCTGATCGAACTCCTGCCAATCGGTCGTGAAGTTTACATCATTGATAGCACCCCAGTGCATGTAAGCACCAGGATTACCATGGCACTGAGTGCTGGTCTTAGCCTCCTTGTTAGCCTTATACGAGAACTTCAGGTGAGTTACTTCGCCCTTAGCGAGTGTGCGGTTAGCCTTAAACCAGAACTGGTTGTCCCAAGCCTCACCGGTGCCACCTTCTTCTTCTCTACCAGTACGTTCCCCAGTTTCATTATTAAATGTATCTGAGAGGTCATCACGTTCCACACCTTTGACAATAATTTCAGTCTGGTTAGTAACTACATCAATAGCCTCTTTGACTTCACCCTCGAGCATCTCGAAGGCCATAGAACTATATTCGGGAACAAGGTAAATCTTCCAGATACCACTACCTGGCAAGTTCAACTTGGCAAGACTTGCAGGCTCGTAGTCGTTCCAATCGTCAGGATCGTTTTTGATGGCGTTTTTAGGCTTCAGCGTATTGCTCTTGAAAGAAGCGTCGTTACCGCGTACGGTAGAAATCATGATCTGATTGACGTATGCATTCTTCTCACCAATAGTCGCAGTGAATAAGGGTGCACCGCCCATATCTCCGTCTTCTTTGAACTCAATAGCATTGTCGAAGTCATACTCCAGACCCGTGTCAGGATTTGAACCAGCCACGAAGTAACCCTCGTCAAGTTTCATAGAGCACCAAGAGAGGTCATCGAAATAGAAATCAACAGCATCCTTCACTTCGGGGTTCAGGTTGAAAGCGATAGACCAACCCTCGTCACCTGCTCCATTAGGCCATGAGACGACTTGGTCGAACTCCTGCCAAGTAGTGTTGAAGGTGATATCACCAATGGCCGCCCAATGCTTATAGTCAGAAGGATTCTGCTTGTGAACCTGTGTATTAGTCTTCACACCATCACGATTTGCTCTGTAACGGAAGTGGATCTTCACTTGTTCGCCTTCCTTCCAATTCTTAGGAGACTGAATCCAGAACTGGTTGTCCCATGCAGAAGGGTCACCATCGGTAGTTGCGGGCTGACCATGAACAACGAAAACATGGTTACTCTCATTTCCTTCCTCAGCTTCGATGGTAGCGGGGAACGGATCCCATCCTTCGTTTTCATTCAAGTTAACACCCTTTTCCTTGCCCCAAGCGCAAATCAGGTAGTTATTTTCCTGATCATTGAACTTTACGTTTGCAAGATCACCCCAAGGTGTCTCGGCATTACCCATATAGGTAGGAATAGCAGCAGATGTTGTCTCAACAATCACAGGCTGACCGTCGCTGGTGAGCCACTCCTGCCATGTGGTAGGACGCTGTGCCTTCTGGTTGTGACTAACGATAAGCGACTTCCATTCGATGGTAGCGGTGCTAGAACCTGGCTGGATACAGATAAAGCCCTTGCCTGCGAACAAACAGCCAGAGACTTCCCATTCTACCTCCTGAAAATCTTCACTTGCAGGAATAGTAACACCGGTCTCTTTAAGAGACCCCCAGTTTCCAAACTGGAGATTGGCATTGACAGTTTCAGAAGCCTTTACAACGACCTTAACTATGTAATTTCCATCAAGTTCCATAGGAACATCCGCTGCAACAATATATTGATGCCAATATGGGCCAGCACCAGTTACCTTCTGATACTCTGTAGTACCTGCCATCGCTGTACCAACAGAAGACTCTCCGTCTTTCCATTTGGCGTCACCATCACCGTCAAGATCTGCCTGAGTTGCATACCTGTAGTTAGCACCAAAGTCGGTCATGACACCGTCAACCCATTCTGGTACATAACCCATTACGTAGAACGGGAAATTTTCCTTCGTGGAGTAGTCGATATTATAATCTTCTACCCACTCTGCCTTTGCTCCCATGACTACTGCCAGGAAAGCAAGAAGTGTAAATAATTTTTTCATAACATCAATAATTTTAGTTAATGATAAGTTAAATAATAAAAGAAAAAAATGTTTTAATTAGAGGTTAGGTCTTTGGAGTCCAGGAGATGATGGCTGTATCTCCTGAACTCCTAGAACCATTATTTTTATTTTCCGCTAAGCGCATCGCAGAATGCCTTGTAGGTGGCTGTGCGCACCCAGTCCTTGCTCTTCTTGTCGACAGACCAGAGGCCCACGGGATTGCTAGTGTCTGCCATATTGCCCTTGCAGATTCCGGCCTGCTTCTCGTGAGGAATCTTGTTCATATAACTCCTGATGACGTAGGCATAGTAGTCGGCCAACTGCTGACGCTGGTCTTCTGTAATCTTGTCGGCAGTGACATTGGCACCTGTGGCATCTTGGTAGGTGATGTCGAAATTAGAGAGGCGGATGAGTTTGCCGGTAGCAGCAAGGTTGTCAAGCAGGGTGTTCAGCGTAGCCACGTTGGCAGCCTGAGTGGCTTCATCCTCGCTATAGGTGAGGTTCAACTTGGCGTTGATACCATCGATGTTGGCACCCTTGTTGTCCCAGATGCCTATCCAGTAGTTGAGGCTCTCCAGTTTCTTGGCATCTTCCAGGCCAGACTCGCTGATGAAGAACTTCAAATCGGCAGGATTACCGCCATGCTCTTCAAATGCTTTGCGAGCCACCTTGGCCACTTCTGGTGCATAGTTCTCACTGCCAAGAATGTCTTGCCAGAAAATCTTGTCGGTGGAATGCTTGATATCGTACTTGCCGTTTTCCAGTTCCGCCTTCACGTCGATGGCCTCATCGATGAGGTCGAACGACTGGATGCGGCCTTCGTTGATCTTCATCACACCGTCGCACCAGGCCTTGACGGCATAGTTGATGGTGTCGTTAAGTTCCTGGGCGGTCTGTGGACGGTGGTTGTCTGGATAGTAACCCACCTGTGCCTTCTGGATAAGGATGTAACCATTCAGACCATTCTCTATTCTCAGGTAACCATTTGTTACGTCTTCAGCACTTTGGGACTCTACGACAATCTTATACCACTTGTCTGACTTCACCTTCCATTTTCCATCGGCAGTTGCGGTTCCGTCAACCTTTTTGCCTGAGAAAGTGATGGTGAATGAGACTTCCTTGCCCTGCTGAGCCCTTGCCCAGAAAGTCGTGGTATATTTGGCCTTCGGATTCACTTCGAAACCTTCAATGACATTCACATTAGATACATTATTAATACGAAGCACGTTTTGACCTTCAAATTGAGTGATGTAACCCTTTCCTTTTTCTACAGTACCGTCAAACGACGTTACGTCTTTGTAATCGACCACCTTTCCTTCTACATAGTCAACAGAAATTTCAATAGGAGCCGTGAGGGTGTTCAACCACTCGTCGGCCTGATTGGCATTGGCAAAGAGAGGACTGCCAAACACTTCGCCACCGATTTCCTGCACATGGTCGAGCAGGTCCTTCATGTCGAGGAAGTTCATCACACCCTTGGCGTTGACGATGGTTCCGGACATCAGGGAGGTTCCGAAAGCCACATTGTCGAAGTTGGTCATTGCTGCTGCATGGGACAACTCCTGCTTGTTGAAATCCGATACTTTAAGTTGAGCACCGAGCGACATGTTGGGATAGAGGTCTCTGTCGATGTAATCCTTGACAGGATCTAGGTCCGCATACGGCTCTACGAAAGAGGGGTCGGGTAGTGCAGTGAAATTGCCTGTCTCGTTATAGTCTGCGCAGGAAAAAGCCAATAGCAGACTGCTAACAGCGAATAGCCCATTTATAATATTCTTCTTCATAATTTTCAATTTTCAATTTTCAATTTTCAATCTTGAACATATTTCGGTGAGAAGAATTCCTTCTTGTTCGCCTCACGAGTCTGAACCACCAGTGTGTCGGCAGTAGACACCTGGATATTCAGGTCTTCGAAGTTGACATTGTAAGCCAGACGCAGGATGTCGCGCTGGACAGGCTCTCCGTTCATGCTTCCCCACTGGTAGTCCTTGTATTCAGACTTCTCTGTGCCCTTGGTGATGTATTCACCGTTGCCGGTGGCCGTCACGTGCTCATCATCGGTAGAGATGGTACACTCGTTGCCATTGAAGGTCAGGATGAGGTTACAGGATATGGACGCTGCACCACCGGTACGCTTGAAAGATACGGGGAAGATGGCCTGTGTCATGTTCTTGGTGGTGATGCCACACACCTCGTCGTATTGGTTGACAGGGTTCTCCGTGTAATGCTCAAGGTCGGTGTTCACCAGCGTAAAGTCTTTGCGGACGACATCTGTGGTTTTACCGTTTTCTGTCACCTTGTCCACACCACGGCGGATATATTTGCCCTGCCAGGGGTTCATATACTTCACGCAGTAGAGCACATAGTCCATGGCCAATACATCCCAGTCCTCGGTATTGGTACGAGACGGATTGAGTCCTTCACGCGGCGTGCCAGTGAGGATATGGTCGATGCCTTCTGCTTTTGTCATGCGAAGAGGGATGACATAGGTATTCTCGATAGCCTTTGGGTCGTTGAAGAATGCATCGGTGAACTGCACTTCCACATAGCCTCTGGGCTCCCCATAATAGGTGAGGCAGTTGTCGGACAACTGATAGTATGCCGCGGGTAAAGGAGTCACCCGATAGGATGCGTTTCCACCTTCATCCACAAACCAGAGGTTGTCGCAGAGCGTCTCGTCGACCACGAAGTCCACTTTGGCGTTACGACCACCGTAGGCACCGCCCATGGTTGACCAGATGCGGCATTTGTGCTCGTTGTCCAGTGTGTTGTCGTAAATGTCGTTGCCAAGCACGAGGGTACGCACAGGGAACTGATAGGCGAAGTAGGCCGTCGTACCTCCTTCATAGTCTGGGAACTCCTTGTCTGCATTATAGCAAGATGCAAACGTGAGAGAAAGGGCTCCCAAGGCTGCTCCGTATATATATTTATTTAGTTTCATCTTTGTAAAAAATCTAAATTTTAATCTCTAAACTCTAAACTCTAAACTCTCTGCTCGGCCCGCAGGGACGCTTGCCAGAGCAAGAACTTTATTACCATCCTTTATTTTGCTTGAGGTTGCTGAATTTGAGCACTTCCTCCTTTGGAATGGGACCGTAGTACTGATAAGAGTTGTCATATTTACGGTCTTCTACTTCGATGCGGGTATAAGAAAGTTCGCCAGTTGCTTCGTTGCGATCAATCCTCATGCCCATCACCTTTTCATCGAGCGGCAACAACCAACGACGGAGATCCCAGAAACGCTTGTTCTCAAAGCAGAGTTCGATACGGCGCTCGTTGCGGATGAGGTTGGTCATCTTGGCCTGATCGGCAGCACACTCTTCCAAATAGGTGTCACCCTCCGAAAGTGGAAGTCCCCACTCGTCGGTACCGAGTCCTGCACGCTCACGGATGGCCTTGATGACATCATAGGCAGTGAAGCCCACGCCGGCACCGTCCACCTTGGGACCCCATGCATCGTTTGCAGCCTCTGCGTATGCCAGGAACATTTCCGTATAGCGTATGCGTGGATAGAGGTGCTGCTGCTCTATCTTGGAACTTGCCAACGGGCTGACATCCTCGCGGAGCAACTTCTTCATGTAGTAGCCTGTACGCGTAGAAGTGTTGATGCTATTGATATTGTCATCAGTCTCACTCTTATCGCCATTGATGGCAGGATAGGTACCTGAGATAATCAGCGATTTTCTGAATGTTTGGCCATTATAGAGCACGTAGTTTTCCAGACGTGGGTCACGACCCGTGTACGGATCATTAGGATTGTAGCCGGAAAGACCATCGCCTATAGGACGTCCGTTACGCATGGGGAATGCATCTACGAAATTCTGGGACGGGTTGACACGTCCACTGCCATAGAGTGTCGGCGGGAAGTTCTCAGATTCCTGAGAGGCATTCTTATGATAGTCTTCACGCCAGAGAATCTCAGGAATTTCTGCCAGTGCATTCAGTTTTGTGGTATTCTTGTACCAAATGTTACCAGTTTTGTCAAATCCCTCTAATCCATCAATGCGCTTCAGCACGTTGGCGCACAGGGTGGCAGCCTCGGCAGGAGTCACACCGCTCTGTTCACGGAAGGCAGGACTTGCTGCAAGAAGGGCCGTCTGAGCCTTGACAGCCTCGGCAACCTTACCGGAGAGGAGATTTTTGGACTTGTCACCAAACACAAGATTGTAACCAGAGAAATTCGCGCCTAACTCCTGATATTTCTCGGGGATTTCAGTGGAACTCTCTATGTTCTTATATTCCGCTGGGAGCAGGGCCATAGCACTGTCACAGTCGGCAAAAATCTGCTTCACACAGTCAGCAAACGTAGCACGTGGCTGATTGAAGTCGGAACTACCGTCTTCAGGAGTTGTTAACAGAGGCACTCCGTAGAGGACTCCATCGTCGGCATAGCCTCCATGAGCCTGGAGCAGATAGTAATAGAAGAGTGCACGCAGGCCGTATGCTTCGCCCTTCATACGGTCGATAAACATCTGCTGCTTAGAGGCTGCACTAAGCGCCCATTTTGTCTGATCTACGATGGTGAAGAAGATATTGACATACTGGATGCCATCCTTGCACTGGTTCCATACAGACATCGGATTGTTGTCAGATTGCCATGCACCCTCCGCCATGAGTTTGTAGGTATTGTTTTGGTTGTTGGTGACGGCATCATCTGTAGCGATGTCTGTCTGCGTAGTCGTGAGATAAGGCAGACGACCATAACCATAGATGAGCAGACCATGTGCATACGCAGACTCCTCTGTAAAATCTTCTGCCTGTCGGTTGTTCTCATCTGCAGGCGTAAACATGTCATCACATGCAGTGAGCAGCATGAAGGCTGCTACTGCAATGCAAAAATGATATATTTTAAAAATTAAAAAATTATTTCGCTTCATGTTAGTTCTTTATTTACATTCTTACATTTTTTAATTTTTACATTCTCTTAGAGAGTTACCTTGACACCGAGATTATAGAAACGGGTCTGTGGGGCATAGCCTACACTGGTCTCCATCAACTTGCGCTCCTTAGAGATGGTGAGGAGGTCGTTGCCGTTCACATATACTGAGAGAGCCTTGACCCACTTGCCATCAAACATCTCCTTCGGGAAGTCGTAAGTCAACTGTACCTTGCGGAGGTTGAAACGGTCTGTGCTGTAAATCCAGAAGGTAGATGCCTCACCATTGGTAGTTGACAATGTTGTCAGACGGGGATGAGTAGCAGTGGCTGCAGTCTCAGGCGTCCAGCGGCCACGGGCGTTGACGGAGTACTTGGCTTCACCACTCATGAAGTAGTAACTGCCGTTCTTCATGCCCTTGGCACCAAACTGCCCGTTACCCAACATAAAGAGTGTCCAGTTCTTATACTTCAGCGTGAGGTTGACACCCAGCGTGAGCGGAGCACCATAGGTTCCCCATTTACCGAGTTGCACACGGTCTTTATTGGTTATTTTACCGTCATCATTAACATCCTCGTACTTTAAGTCGCCAGGCTGCAAGTTAGAATTGGTGGACTTGGGGAGACCAGCCTTCAGGGTATATTTCGTCTTACCCTCGGCGGTGGTGGTGATGTCAAAGTCATCATAAGTATAGAAGCCCAGACAATTGTAGCCCCACATGGCATCAAGATCACGCCCCTCTGTGTTTTGGTAAGGAGCATCGGGGTCTATAGTTTCATCGTACTTCTTCCACTTGGTGCTGAGATAAGTACCTACCACTCCGAGTTGTGCGTGTACCTGACCAAACTGCTTCTGGGCTGTGATACTGAAGTCAAGACCCTTGCGGTTCTGAATGTTGTTGTTGATAACCGGCATGAATGAACTACTTGAAAGACCACCCTGCAAATGTGAGGGGAAGGTGGAGAGGCTCTGTACAATAAAGCCATCCATATCTGTATTGAAGTAGGTCAGATCGACGTTTATCAACTTGTTGAAGAACGAACCACGCAGATTGAAGGAGAATTCCTTGCGATGAACAAAGTCGAGGGATGGGTTGCTACCTGAGCGGGAATATGTAAGATTTGTGCTCACTCCCTCATTCCATGAGAAACCACTACCACCATCGGACCATATTGCTTGGTGGAGGTAGAAATATTTGTCAAAATCGTCACCCAAATAGATATCGATATCCTCATTCAGATTGCTGTATGAGGCACTGAGCATCAGGTCGTCAACGAATTTGACGTCCTTCATAAAGTTCTCCTTGCTGATGTTCCAACCCAAGGTGAATGAGGGTGAGATGGCCTCACGATGACCTTCGGCAAGACGGGCGGAGTGTACACCAGCCAGTGACAGGTCAGCAAAGTAACGGCCTTTATAGTCGTAACCACCCTGCAAGCCCAGATTGGCATTGGCATAACGATGATAGCGGCCGCTAGCAGATGTGGTGTACATGCTGGCGAGCAACATACCTGTCACATGATGGTCATCGGCAAAGGTGTGCTCGTAGTCGAAATGACCATCCCAAGTAATCGTCTGGCGATATTTACTGTTAGACTGAGTCATATTTCCTGTCACGATTTCATCATTCTGCTGGGTAATGGCTACAATGGCATCCTGTGTGTTATAGTTACTCCAAGTAGGAATGAACACAGCATATTTGTTATTGTATGACAGATCGTAAGAGGCAGCGTAGTCGATAGAGAACAGCGTCTTGAACGACAGGCCATTTACGAACTTGTTCATGTCGTAGATGATGCCGGCATCGAACTGGAACTGGCGGCTGACAGCGGTTGTCTTGCCACCAAAATAGCAGTCGGCAATGGCGTTGGTCTGGTTGGCTTTCGTGCCGCCAGGGAAATATCTTCCGTCGAGAAGGTTGAGCGACTTGTCCAGTGTAGCCAGTGCCTTGCTGGCATTGGGATCGACCATGTTGATATCAATCAGCGGTGCAGCATTTTCCGGGAAGTTCGGACGCATGGTGGAAGCCTCACCCCAGAAGTCGCCCTTGTTCGCATTGGCATTGTAGAAAGTGGCACTGGCGTTGGCAAAGCCCTTGATGACTTTGTTGACCACGAGGTCCACATTACCACGTACGCTGAAACGGTCGGTGTAGTTGTCCTTGGCAGGGCCGAAGTTCAGCAGGTCGCCCACACGATAGTAGTTGATGTTCGTGTAGAAGTGGGCACGGGTGCCGCCACCCTGTATCTCCACTGTGCCTTCCGAACGGTTATAGGCCTTGCAGACATACTCGTCGGAATAGTAGTTCGTGTTAGGATAACGGTAGGGGTTCAAGCCGGAAGCATGATTGTAGATGTCCTGCTGGCTGTACTTGGCACCCGTGGCAAGTTGGTCGTTGAGACAGGCTTCGTTGTAGAGCGTCATGTACTCTGCAGAACCCAGATACTCGGGGAATTCCTTAGCAAAGTGGAAGCCGGTGTTGGCGTTAGCCGTAATCTGCAGGCCGTCCACCTTGCCACGCTTGGTGGTGATCAGGATGGCACCTTTGGCACCCTTGGCGCCATAGAGCACTACAGCCTGGGCACCCTTGAGGAAGGTGATCTGTTCAATCTCGGAAGGCAGCACGTTGTTGGATGGACGCTTCACACCGTCGATAATGACAAGGGGCAAGTTGCTATTGTCATTATTATCAAGACGGTCATTATCCATTCCCCAAAGGTTGCCGCCGTTCCAACCGCCGACAAGCCCCATCATGTCTTCAAGGCTGCTCATCGTATAGTCCTTCTTCGACAGTTCTTCCATGTCAACGTAAGAAACACCTCCGAGCAGTTGGTCGGCATCCTTGTCGCGGTAAGCAACATGGACTTTCTTTTTTACCACTGTTGAATCAGCATCGTCAGCGGTTTGGGCAGCAACCGTCATGGGCGATGCAGCCAACATGGCAAATAGAAATATGTTTGTTTTTATACTTTTCATAATCATTATTTATTTATAGCGGTAGCAAATTCTTCACTTTTACTATTCACTTTTCACTCTTTACCATCCCGGATTCTGGGGGAATCCTTCGTACAGATAGACATCCTTGTCAGGAAGCGGGAACCAGTAGTGCTTTGAATCCAGACGACGAGCAATCAGATCTTTCTTTTTGAAATTACCGATATGTGCGTCCTTCGGGTCATGTGCAGGTTCGCGGGTCTTTGCATTAAAGAACCAGGCATCTGTTTCCAAGCGCTCAAACTCGTGAGAGTATTTCATCGTGTAAGGAGGCTCTGTCAAGAGCAGCCAGCGCTGTAGGTCGCACCAACGGAAGCCTTCGAATGACAGTTCCACTGCACGCTCACGACGTACTTCATCAATGAAATGTTCCCTGGTGTCCATGAGATTTGCTTGTACATGTTCCATGGGATAGTCATCGGTGTTGACACGGTCGCGGAGTGCGTTGATGGCATCGACAGCCGACAGTGACGGACAATAGGTTGGCTTGTCCTTCAAATCAGGAACACCAGTTGCGATAGCAGCCCTTGCCTCTGCATACATCAGATAGATGTCAGCCAGACGCATATAGGGAAGATAACTCTGGAAGGCATAATCCCAATCATACCAGCGGTCACCTTCGTTACACTGGTGAGGTATCAGTTTCTGGATGAAATATCCCGTGCTGCTGCCGTCGGCAACACCACGCATGGCTCCGCCTGTGTAAAGTTGGCAATAATCAAGAGACTTCTGAGTGGATGTCAAGGCATCGATGCTCAGTACATAGTGGAAACCGTCGAAAATAATGTCATGATAGAATCGTGGGTCACGGTCCTTATAGGGGTGTTCGGGATCCCAGCCAGATGCTTCGTTTAGCACGAGTTCGCCATTGCGTACCAGATAGATGGGCTGTCCGTTGGCCATACCATACTGGTCGATGAGGTTGGCTGTGGGGTGGTGAATGATCTTGTCATGAGCCACGAGACCTTCCACCTTCGGACCGAAAATCTTTGCACAGTTCCAGTTAGCAGAGTTGGCACCAGGAAAAGCACCGCGGAAAATGGCCTCTTTTACGCCAGGCATTTTCCAACTTTGCTTGACGGTGTAGAAAATGTTGGAATAGTTGTTTTCAGGATCAGCATTTTCATCAGCCACATGGTTGTAGAGGTCTGAATATTTGAATTCTGCCAACTTGTATGGGACAGTTCCTTTGTTGACCATATCCAATGCCTTGCCAAAGGTCTCTGCAGCCTTCTTACAGTAGTTCACATCATAATCGTAGGTCTTGCCATTAGAACTGGCACCTAAGAGTTGTGCAACGCCGCCGTCCTTGGTCTTCTCAAACTCCTTCATGAGCGGAGAACCGGCCCAAAGATAGACCTTGCCTAGATAGCAGAGTGCCGTGAACTTATTGACACGCAGGTCGTTCTGGTTTAATGTCTGCATACCAGCCAGCGTCTCGTCCCAATTCATAGGAAGGAGGTCGTATGCCCGCTCGAAGTCTTCTGCACAACGGTCAGCACACTCCTGAAAAGAAAGACGGGGAAGTTCGGGGATAGCATCCGATTCATAAGCCTCGTCAATGTATGGAAGGCCACCGAAGTAGCACATCAGTTCGAAATGCCACCAGGCACGGAAGAAATACATCTGGCCAAGCAACAGGTCGCGTTCCTCGTCGGTACCGACAAGTGATTTGATGTTCTGAATACCCAGGTTACACTTACGGATACAATACCATGAGTTCCTCCAAAGTGAACTTCTGTCGCCATTCAGCCAGCACTGGGTATTAGAATACCAGTCACGATAGTTTCCAAGGTCTACCTGATGATCCATGTGTGCATAGCCTTCAGTATTGTGAACAGCGTCGTCGCCAAGATTCCAGGCAGTACAATAATTGATTTTCTCCTTGTCAGGAACCAAGTTGTAAATTTCCTCAATATATCCCTGGAAATTGCGATAGTTCTTGAAGGCCTCATCCTCTGCTACAATAGACTCGGGGTCTTTGTCAAGCCAGTCTTTGCAGGACACGAATGAAGCACCGCCTGCCAGCAGGAGCAGCAAACTGCACAAAAGGGATTGAATGTTATTATAGTATTTCATATCTTTATACACGATTAAAGGTAAAGCTTAAATCCTAAGTTATAACGTCTGACAGTCGGGTAAGCACCACCAGAGCCACTCCATCCGTAGTTACTCTCACGGTCGTCAGGCATCTTTGTAATCAGGAAGAGGTTGTTACCGTTCAGGTAGACTTTCAGGCTTGAGAAGCCTATTCTCTTAATCCAGCCCTTTGTCCATGTGTATGCGACCTCTACGTTCTTCAGACGGAAGTATGAACCGTCAAAAAGGAATTGTGTACCGTTGTTGGCAGGGGCTGCCTGTGTATTGAAACGTGGCACAACAACTTCACCTGTTCCAGTTGCAGGATTCCACCAAGCACCGGTATCATACACGGTAAGAAGTTGATCGGGGAAAGAAGTGAGTGTTACGTCACGGGTAACGCCTGTAACGCCATAGAGTTGTGCAAAGCATGAGAATCCTTTCCACTCCCAACCAATTGTGGCATTATAGGTATGCTCGGGATTGCCGGTGTAACCGTATGGAGCCTGATCGTTGGTTACATCAATAACGCCATCACCGTTGAAGTCAACAATGTAGTGGTCGCCGATGAGCACCTGAGAGTCATTGCTCTGACTTGCCGGTGCACTATAGAGTTCATCGTAGGTTTTAATATAACCGTTATCAATGTATGAGCGATATTGTCCCTGAGCATAGCCCTGAGCCTTGCGGTAAGCGGGGATTAATGCAGGATCGTCCTTCAACTTGATCTCGTTGCGAGCGAATGTATAGTTGGTATTGGCCCAGAAACGCATACCATTATTCAGCACCTTGTTGAAGCGAATTTCAAGTTCGAAACCGGTATTCTTAATCTCACCCTTGTTGATGTCCGGGGTCTTGGCTGCACCATAGTAGTCTGGTACAGAACGGTCGGTACCAAAAATAAAGATGTCTTTACGGTAGTCCTGGAACCAGTCGAAACTACCGGCAAACATACCTCCAAGGAATGCGTAGTCGATACCGATATCCTTCTTCAATACCGTTGCCCAACGAAGGTCAGGGCTGGCAATTTGTGCTTCCTTATAGCCAACGAACGGGCTGTTAGAACCATCAAGAGTAATTGGGAAACCATTACCATTGTTAGTAACCTGCCAGGTTGTCATGTAAGCAAAATCGCCACCTGCGCTGTCGTCACCAATCTCACCGATTGAACCGCGGATTTTGAACATATCGACAATATGTTTTTCCTTCAGTTTCTCCATGAATTTCTCTTCTGAAAGCATCCAACCGGCAGCACCAGAACAGAAGAATGCAAAACGGTTGTCCGGAGAGAATCTCTGAGAACCGTTATAGGCTCCGTTGAACTCAGCGAAATACTTGCCTTTTAAGTCGTAAGTGGTACGGAACACCCAGTCCTCACGGCGGCTTTCCAATGCAGAGCCATACTGAGTGGTACGGCGCTTCCAGTTACCCATGACAGACACGTTATGGACACCGAGTTGACGGCCCCAATAAAGTTGAAGCGACATTTCCGTTGCACGGCCCGTAGAACTGACACTACCTCCCTTAGTTGACCAGTCACGCTTTTCATAGAAATCGAAACCAGTTTTCGTATCTATTTCATTTTCAAACACCAACTGACCCTCTTCTGGGGTTATGTATGCTGTATAATTTGTGTGACTACCTCCAGCAACATCAATACCACGGTCACCCTCGGTGAAGTTGTTGTCCCAAGAGATGGTACCGCGTGCCACCAGACCCTTGGTAATGAAATCCAGGTTCTGTTCCAAAGAGAAGTCGGTGAATACGCGTGTGATGGTGTTCAGTGTATAACCTGCCGTTGATACGTTCATCGGAGAGTTAGCCATGTTGGAAGCAGCCAACCTGGAGTAACCCCAAGCACCATTGGCAAAGCGAACAGGGTACACATTGGGCGGCATACGATAGGCACCGGCCCAGTTCTGCTGCTGGAAGAATTCACCACTATTACCATAATAATAGCGTGGGGTCTTCTGCTGGGCATTCGATCCGGCCAAATTAACCCTGAACTGTGTGGTCTTTGTAATCTGGAAGTCCAGGTTTGAACGGACATTCAGACGGTTGTATGTGTAACCGCCTTCAAAACCCAGGTTATTGTCCCAAATCCGGGTCATATCACCTTCGTTCTGGTAGTCGAAGGCCACGAAATACTTCACAAACTTGGTACCACCGGAGAAATTAATGTTGGTGTTATATGACAAGGCAGTGCTCTTGAACATTTCGTCCTGCCAGTCGACATTCGGATAGCGTTCAGCCTGGCTATAGTCACCGAGGTAATTGCCTGCAGCGTCATAATGGGGCTTTACCGTATAATCCTGATTGCGGAAGTTGTTGATGAAGGTCTGCGGACGATAGTAGGCCCAGGCAGCGTCACCTCCCAATGCAAGTTCGTGCTCGATGGCCTGATTGCGCCACATATATCCTTCGTATGCGTCGTACTTGCGCGGAAGTTTTGACACGGCCTTCAGGGTGGCATTGAAACCTACATCGATTCTGGCCTTGCCTTCCACACCACGCTTAGTAGTAATAAGGATAACGCCGTTAGCACCCTCCACACCGTAGACGGCTGTTGCAGATGCGTCCTTCAGCACAGATACTGTTGCCACAGATGAGATGTCGACTGACTTGATCTCACGCTTGACACCATCGACGAGGATCAGCGGCTGAGCATCCTGGTTCCATGCAGCGGCACCACGGATGTAGATACGCGGGTCCTCCTCACCGGGCTGACCGGAAGAGGCAATGGTTGCGATACCTGGCAGGTTACCTGTAAGGGCGGCACTGACGCTACCGATACCAGCCGAGCGCTCGAGGACCTCACCCGTGGTCTGTGTGATAGCACCCACCACAGAGGCCTTCTTCTGCTGGCCGTAACCTACTACAACTACTTCTTCCAGGTTGGTGTTGTCGGCTAGCGACACCTTGATGTTACGCTGTTTGCCCACTTTGACTTCCTTGCTGTTCATACCAACATAGGAAATCACCAACACTGACGATTCTGAGGGTACCTTCAGTTCGAAGTAACCATCGAGGTTAGTTACCGTACCCAGGGACGGTTGTCCTTTCACTACCACCGAGGCACCGATCAACGGTTCGGTAGTATTGTCGGTAACTGTTCCCTTGACAACGACACCATCTTGTCCATACATCATTGCACTGAATGCAAACAGCATGAACAACGCGGCGATTGTCTGTCTGATTGATTGTTTTGGATTCTTCATTTTGTCCAATTTTGGTTCATCATTGTACGTTATTTAGTATTATTTGCGGTTTTTTGTGTGCAAAGATACACTTTATTGTATAATGCGCTGTATTCATATGTCTCGCAGACTTTATTATTTGTAACATTAGTTATGTGTTTTTATGTTTTTGAAACGATTGCAAAACAAAATCCCCGATTTCATGCGGGCAATCGTTATTTTTTTTTTATCATGTTATAACAGTTATCAAATAAAATTAATACCTTTGCACACGTTATGAGAAAACTGCGTACGATAGAGATGCAAAGGCTCTCGGTGGAGGAGTATAAGGAAGCCGAGAAAATGCCGCTGGTGGTGGTGATGGATGACGTGCGATCGATGCACAACGTGGGGTCGGTGTTCCGCACAGCAGATGCCTTCCGTCTGGAGGCTGTCTATCTGTGTGGTATCACGGGCTGTCCACCGCACAACGAGATACACAAGACGGCACTAGGTGCAGAGGACAGTGTTGACTGGCGTTACTTCAAGACGCCCCTGGAGGCTGTTGAGGAACTGAAAAGCAGGGGCGTGGAGGTGCTGAGCATCGAACAGGCTGAGGGCTCAACGAAACTTCCCTCGTTCCAGCCGGAACAAGGGAAGCGTTATGCCATTGTATTAGGCAATGAGGTGAAAGGGGTTCATCAGGAGGTGATTGATGCCTCAGACGGTTGTCTGGAGATTCCCCAGTATGGCACGAAACACTCAATGAATGTCTCTGTCACGGCGGGAATCGTGATTTATCACTTCGTGTTGAATTTAGAATTAAGAATTTAGAATTTAGAAGTATGCTCGCTGCGCAGCGTGTAAGACGTAAAAATTTAGAATTACTTCTTACTTCTTAATTCCTACTCGCCGCAGGCGATACTTCTTAATTCTTAATTCTAAATTCTTAATTTTCTTCAGAAAAATCTCCCTTTCCAACGCCGCAGATGGGGCATACCCAGTCTTCGGGGATATCTTCAAATGCGGTACCGGGGGCAATGCCTCCATCGGGGTCACCTACTGCGGGGTCATAGACATAGCCGCATACATCACATACATACTTCTTCATAATACAGTCTGTTTTAGGGGTTAATAATATCTACTATCTTCTCAACAATAGTCTCTGGTTGGATGCCTGTCATGCAGTGGTAGTCACCGAAGCGACAGGGCTTGTTGCCGAAAATGCTGCAGGGGCGACAGGGCAGGTCGAGTTGTACGGCATTCTCCTCGTTCTGACGCCAGCCCATGAATCCGGCCATGGGATGTGTGGCTCCCCACACGGATACCACCTTGGTGCCTGTGAGCGATGCCATGTGCATATTTGCCGAATCCATCGATAACATGACGTCAAGATGAGCCATCAGAATGAGTTCCTGGCGCATCGTTTCCAGGTGCCAACTGACATTGGTGCACTGTGGCATCTCCTTAGTCCATTTGGGGAAGAATTCCTCTTCCTGCTTGCCTCGTCCGAAGAGGAACAGGCGGCTTTTGGGGTAGCGCTCCGTCAGTTGACGGATGGCCTGCTCTGTCAGTTCGGGCGGATAGACCTTGCCAAGATGGGCGGCGAAGGGAGCGATGCCTATCCAGGGCTCACCCTCGTGTTTTTCGCCGATTGCATCGGGCAAAGTGTTCAGATAGCCGCCCTCTTCCTGGAAGATGGAACGGAAGTCGCTATGGTCGATGGGGAACCCCAGTTTGGCAAAAACCTCGGCGTAGTTGTCGAATGAGGTGGGCATGGGCTGTCTCCGCTTGTTGTTCTGCTTCACCAGTTGACGGCGCATCTTACGATGCTTGTCGATGTGCTTCACCTTGAAACGTCCCAGATTGAAGCGCATGCGCAGATATTCGGAGCGGAGCACAGAGTGGAGGTCGGCCACATGGGTGAACTGTTTGGCGGTGAGCCGGCGGTAGAGGGCGTTCAGTCCGTGGATGCCCTTGTATTCGCCTTTCAGGTCGGCCTCCATGAAGTTCACATTGGGGGCTAGGTTCTCGAAGAAGGTGCGGGCAAAGGGCCGGCTTAGCACGGTGATACGCACATCGGGGTAGCGCTTGGCCACAGCCCACACGATGGGCACCGTCATTGCCACGTCGCCCAAAGCCGAAAACCGTATCACTAATATATGCTGATGCTTCACTTTTCTCCTGCTCTCGTTTCTTCGCAGTCTCTACCTTTTTTGATAGAGTACGGGGTTCGTACTGGCATCGTTGTACATCTTCATCTGGCGGTACACCTTCATGTACTTACGACCCTGCTCGATGTCCTCCAGCAGTTGGTCGATGGCAGTAGAAAGGTCTACCTGTTGCTCCAGCAGCACGTCGAGTTTTTCCTTGCAGCGCTGGCGGTGCTCCTCAGTAGCATCCTTGCGCTCGACCTGCTCCTGCATGTGCCAGATCTTAAGTGCCAGTATCGACAGGCGGTCGACGGCCCAAGCGGGGCTCTCAGTGTTCAGCCGGGCGTCAGGCAGGGGAGTCACGTTGCTGTAGAGTTGGCGGAAGTAGGAGTCGATCTCCTCCACCAGGTCTGTGCGGTCCTGATTAGAGTGGTCGATGCGGCGTTTCAAGGCCAAAGCCTCTGCCAGGTCGATGTGCGGGTCGCGAATCAGATCCTCCAGATGCCACTGAACGGTGTCTATCCAGCATTTGGTGTAGAGTTGGAACTCGATGGAGTCGCGCTCATAAGGATTTCTGATGGGCGTGTCCACATTGTCTGTCAGGTGATAGTCGCGGATAGCCTGATTGAAAATCTTGTTTGCTTGTTCTGTAAAAGTCATTCTTTCCTTTTCTTCTTGTTTCAACTTGCAAATCTACACAATCTTTCTGATATTACCAATCTTTTTTTGATTTATTTTCCAAAATCTTTAGTTTTTTAGAAAAAGGAATACACTTTGACTCGACTTCCACAAGTCCATTTTGTTGCACAGGCGCGGCTCACAAAAGATAGAAAATGGGACTGCGTAGATCGCAAAAATATTTCTTCACTCAGAAAAGGTTCTGCGTCAATTTGGGTGGTAATTTATTGTTGCATTATTTAACTAACTACCTAATAATCAATACATTAGTTAACTAAATAAAGTTGCAGAT
>CADCCB010000015.1:82760-121616 GCA_902799905.1 uncultured Prevotellaceae bacterium | reverse complement strand
TGTTCCTGTTTGGAACTCGTTTGCCTTGCTGAACGCGAAAGACAAAAGTGAGAAGTATGTCTTCATGGCAAGTAAAAACGTTAAAAGTAACGGAGATATTGATGTTCCCAATAATAATCAACAATATTATTTCCTTCAAAACAACTATGCAGTAGTTAAGTTTGTGGCCATGACTGTTGAGACGGCTGCAAATAATTATGCTACTGACGACGAGATGTATGAACCTGAGGATGTATATTTCAAGATTGTTACTTCGTTTGGTAGCAATGTCACGGCTTCTATTAAACGAAGTAGATATACCATAGAAAATGATGAGATAAAAGTTGAGGATATACCCTCTGCGTTAGACAGAAAATATATCAACTATACAGGTAGGTTCTATAAGGATGCTGCCCTCACCCAGGAGATTACCAAATATTCCGAGGCAGAAGGAAACAATATCTATGTAGGCTATAAGATGTCTGACACCATGCCTTTCAAGACTGTTAAACCAACGGAATCATACACCACAGCTACTTGGTATGAGTTGACGGATTTTGAAAGTGACCAAAGCAGCGGAAAGAAGTTAAAATGGGACGGAAGTTCCGCCTTCAAGAACAATGGCGGCAATGAGATATATGACAAACTAAGTGAGTTTGCCTTTGTTGGTGACCCATACGAGTTGAGAGTGCTTTATCGCGAAACAACAGAAACGGCAGAAGGTAAACGCTATGTTGGAGGCTCTTCCACTTTAGGCATAGCAGGCGATGCCTATAACCCCAATAATGCTTCTAATTTCACGTATGGTACAAGCTATACATTTGATACAGAAAATCTTGCTTCGGGAAAAAAGACGTTGACATTCACTATCAGTGGATTAAATGGTGAGAAAAAAATCAAAGTGACAAAAGGAGGCACCGATGGCACAGCTCAAATTGACTCAACTACTCCAACGCTTGATACAGCAACAGACGAAACGGGCACAACAGAAACTATAACAGTTACTCTAAATGCCAATGAAGGTACGGCTAAGACGATGACTATTACCGTGCAAGAGTACGAAAGTGATGGCACCACCCCATCTGGAACAGCTACTGTTATTACAATTAATCAGTTGGCTAATGCCTACAGTTGGGAAATACCTGCAGATGAAACAGGCGGCAGTTTTGTGCTGCAACAATATGGCAGTAATCTTAGCACTACATCTAGTTATTGGAAATGGAATGCGGCATCTGCAGACAACAGCGTGGCCCTTGATGCAGATCCTACTCGCATTAAGGTGATGGAACTACCGAAATTCACTTACACCTATAACGTTGTAGATTTGGAAGGTAATATTGCCATTAAGGCCGAAGTAATACAGCCTATCTTTACATCTCTATCTGGTTATGCCAGCATTCCAGAAACAATTCGCAGTCCGTTCCTGGCAGATGAGGACGTGTCATTTTGGAGCAATGCGGAATGCAATGTTTCAATGCCAGAGACGCCACCTACAAACAATGCTAATATTTTTGTCAATTATACAACGTCACACCTTGCAACCAAGAGTATAAAACTTGATAATACTCAGCAGTTCAATGTTAAGTTGAATGGTGAATATATCTATTATGATGTTAGTGCAGGCAAGATTCGAAGCAATTCAACGATGCCTAGTGAAGAAGATGCAATAAAATACTATATATGGCGTCTAGAAGGTAGTGATCCATACTCCATGAAGATTTACAACTTAGGGGTAGAAAAGTATGTTAAAGTAGATGGTGGTACCTGGGGGAATGATAAGGCATTGGTTTTTGTTGGTTCAGCAGAATCTTTTGGAGATGCTTCGCGTTTCATTGCTATGTTGGGTAGCTACACAGGTGTCTATGAGGTGCTGGCAGCAACAGGCACAACTGATTATTTCCACATCGGTCGTCCGACAGCAATCGGTGCTGAGACAAGGGTCTATGACACAGACACCTATGCCCACGAAGCTGATCAGTTGCGCTTTGAGTTGTCTGGTAAGGACCCCATTAAATATACCCTGATAGACAAGGCAGGAGATGAACTGCTGGAAGTTACATCAAACAACCCACGTCTGGCATTGCCTGCAGAATATGTTAGTCCGTTGGTTGAGACCTATTATTATTTTCCAACGAAAGCCAAAGCGATAAGTGCTTTGACTGCAAATAAACAGGATCCAACATCTGGAAATGCTATCACGGAGCCAGATCAGGATACAGAAGAAGATGACACCACACCTGGTGACAATCATGTTTGGGTAACATATAAGGTTAACAACCGCATTAAGTTCAACGATGACAACAGTCCTTATATGCTGAAGTTTAAGAATGGCAGCAGTTATAAGATGGAGGATGGTAATGATAGGTTGACAAGCGAGTCCATCAAAGCTGTATATCCCTACTGTAATGGTGACGGAAATCTGAACATCTACGGACAACTGATGAACGAAGAACAGATGAATGGTGGTTCCAGCACTCGTTCGCGCTGGACGTGGTTCTTCGACAGCGAAAACAACGATCCCTACCATGTAAAAATACACTCCAAGAATGAGATAGAATACAAAAAAACGGGTGTCAAACATCCCACCTATCTACAGACATACGCCGTACATTTCAAACAAGATGCAAATGCGAAACAACAACGTATCGTCACTGGTGGTACGCTACCTGGTATAGCATCAACCGAACCGATAGAATACATGATACTTGGTACAGAAAAAAATTTCAAGTTGCTGACCACCAATCCTGTACCTGTTGACCTCAATGGTGACGGCAACACATCAGGTGATGGAGAGAATGTACGTCAGTATGTTAATTCGTTTGAGCAGTATTGGAAGACTTATAATATGATTAAGCTCCATGTGCTTGGAATTGATAAGAGCACTGATAAATTCAGCAATGACGAATCAACATGGGTGGTGCCTACCGCAAATGACCCTGCAACAGGAAGTGTGGATGAAAGCACCTATCGTGCAACATTGGATGCCAGGGGCTGGCACAGCTATGATGAAATAGCTAATGCCGTACGCTGGAATGGATACAACGATTTGGCGAGTGGACATGAAAAGAAGATCGTAGAGAGGCTGGAGCACTGGTACCAGACCTTTGACATGGGTGACGGCACCTTCGACATTGAGAGTGCAGACATCCCTCCTGTGCTCATCTTGCTTGACCGTCACGGATGGGAGATTATGCGTAAGCCACTGCCTAAGTACGAGTCATATCCTTATGGCGATGAATTGACAGCGCTAAAGGCCTATGACAGCCCGATGGTGGAGGAGTATAAGTTCTACAACAATGCCACCAAGGGCACCGGTTGCCATAAATATGTGCTCAGAATGCAGGATGGCGCAGAGCGTGACCAAATTAAATTCAATGGAAAACACTATATTTCATCCTCACTAGCTGTGCTGCCTCCTCGTGCGGCAACTGGTGTAATCAGTGGTGGAGCCGTTCAGGACCTATATGTTACCTATACCGTAAAAGAGGAGTATGAGAACAGTTACAAGTATCATCTGGAACTGCATGAAGAAGACTCAACCTATACGGAATCTGGTACAGCTTCGAAATTCCTGATTCTACAGAATGGACGATATCATAGAAAAGTTGTAAACGACGAAACTGTAACCAATTATCTTAGTAAACCAATTTTTGAGGCAACTGACCCTATTGGTGGTAATGTATATGACATGATTCTGTCACCAAATACTACTCCTTATCCAAATGAAGGATATTATAATGCCGATAACAATAGTGATGGTGTAATCGATGACCAAAATCTATGGTACGTTCAGCCTAACTTGAATATCGACAAAGAAATGGGTATCAAGTGGGCTGAGGTGAAAGGTCAAACTCTTGAGCCACATACAGAATATGAAACTAAGAAAGAATATAAGGACAAAACAGGTTTCGATCCCTATAACATTCAGTTGAAGAATGCTAATACTGGCAAGTATTTAACCTCGCACATGACAACTACAGCGTTAAGCGGAGGTGCTATGGAGGGTGACTATACTGGTGGCAATACAAATATAACTTTAGCAACATGGGTTGATGTAAAAGATGCAGATACGTATACACCAAAGATAAGCGGTGGAGTAACCGTTGATGAAGGTTATGACCACACTAATCTGCAGGTTACCAACCAAACCTTTATGGCGGTGTCGGATGCCAACGGCAACATGCAGTTGATGCCCCGTTTTGACCATACCAAACGTATAAATGTAGATGCTTCTACTCGTAATACTACGTTGGAAACCCCTGTGAGTCATTCTGTAAAAGCCAGTGCTGAAGATAATAACTCTATGGGACCTCAGACCGTGTTATTGGTTCGTCCACAGGTGTTTGAATATCATATCTTAGACAACAACGGACAAGAAGCACTTCGCTATAAGGCATCTGGTGAATACTTCCCGTCTATTACCGAGCATTTCAAGAGTCCGCTGGCTACGGAATACAAGTATTATTATGACCATGCTGCATATAGTTCTTCTGCAAGTAACAGGGAATCATATACGGCTGCAGGAACCTCTGACCACTTCCAGAAGACTGTTGCCAACGAGACTGCAATGACAACAGATGCAAATGCGCTGACTGTATTGGATGACTATTACTTCAAAATAGGTGAAAGCGAGCCTTATGAATACAAGAAGGTTACTGTGACTAAAGCGCATTCGGGTACAACAAATGCTACATATACGACTACTGATTGTAAAAAGACGGACTGGGAAAATGCTGTAGCATCTCAGAGTAGTTTAGCAGATGAAGCAGCGATGCAAACAGACATCTTGAGTCTTGCTAAAGGTACCTACTACTATCGATTAGGTTCTGGTTTACACTACGCTTACAAGAAAGTTGTAAGAGCAGGTGGTAAAAATACAATTACAATAATTACATCCGGCGAATATTCCGGATCGCTAACTGCTGAAGACGAGGACGATTTTGAAGCAAAAGCCAAAGCACTTTCCAGTGATGGTACCTATTACTATAAGCTGGGCCCATTATATAATTATCAGAAGGTAGTTGTGAGTAGCAATAATGGTCTTGAGTCCTTACGTGCAGATATTGCTGCAGGTAAAGACATTTCTGACAGAGAGATTACTGGTACGTTTGCTGACGCAGACCTCACAAAAATGACCAATAATGTTTATGTGCGCTATAGCTACGATGCAAGTGCTGACGAACTCGGAATTCTGCAAGGAAAGTGGTTTACCGTCAATCTGGCAGGTAATGATGTGGTGAGCAGCGGAACTATCGATCGTTCAACCGGCACGGGTGTATCGTTATTACAAGCTTCCACCAGTAAGCCTTCTCCTGTTGATGCTGATGATAAAGTTTGGCAATGGAAATTCTTAGCAGCACCGATTGATCCTTCATCGGAGTTGTATGAGTCTCCAGACCCCTATGCAATAAAACTCTTTAACCGCAATGCAAACTATACAACAGATTTAACTCTTGACCCCAACCCAATGGCTGTGGGTATCAAAGTAAATGGTAAAGACCGCTTCACCTTATTGTCTCACCCCGATGGTGGCTATGCTTTGGCAGTGAATGGCTTGGGTACAGAATTGGGCTACAATTACACTTACGACTTTCTCAATGGTGCAGGTATGACAACAAGTGATGGTGCTACGACAGCGACAGAAGTAAACTACCAAAGCAGTATAAATTGCAGCAACAAAGGCGAAGTAGATGGTGTAATTAGTTCTCTTCTCACAGGTAAACCGGATGGAGTATATGTATTCAAGATATATATTGAAAGAAAATTTGATTCATATAAGAAATATACAGTAACTGACGGCACTCCTGGTGCAGGAGTAGCCAGTACAGTAGAAGAATGGAACGGCGCATATCATTTTACAATGAAATCTGGTGTACTTAGTCCAGGCACTCAACTTCTCATGAATGACGATGTGACGCACACCTATACTTATTATGTCATAACTAATGCTAAAAAGCAGGCTGTCAGCAGCATGCAGACGAATACAGAAGCTAAAGAAAATGAATTCACACCTACGTTACCTTATAGGATTCAGTCACCATTGCTGAATATGTCGGACTATCTGTATTATGGCTCTGCTACTCTTGACAATAATGAAACCCCAGAGGATCCAAGCGACGACACTTATGAGGTAGTTGATAGAACAAAATTGTTCACCCTATATGGCCTTTACGATGATAAGGTGTATGTTCGCTATAACGCATACGATGAAAACAATACGGAGTATAAGGTGCCGAATAAGCGTAATGCTACAGGTACAGGTGATATAGCCGTAGCCGATGATTCGAAATACACTGCACTCAATATCAGTGGCGGACTGCCATACAACATCATATGGGAAGGTGACCACATGATGAAAACCAATGCGGAGAAAACAACCATTGTAGACGGAGGAAGTCACGTCTTGGATGGCGAGGCAGAACATGTTTGGAGATTCTTTGGCGATGATCCATACGCTATCGAAATCATACATGGTAAGGTGGGTAAGTATGATGTTGGATCTGCAACATTAAGTGCAACAGCAGATAAGACCTTCATGTTACTGAAACATCCGGACTGTGACTATGGAGTATTGCAGGTGACAGGTGATGGTTCAGACAATAAGTTGACTGACTATGGTGAAACGCTGACTACAGCTGACACGCCAAAATACTTCATCATCTTCGGTTTGTCAACACATAAATTGATTTACCGTTTGGTAATTGCAAATACGTGCGCAGATGATGAGAAAACAGACCCTGATTTAGACCCGAGTAAATATGTGGATATTCCATACTCAGAAAAGGATGAAGAAGGTGAATGGGTGTCAGGTAAAAGTCCATCTGACAACTACAAATTGAGAATCTATGGTACCACGCAGCGTGATTTGACCAATAATAATTACCAGTTGGGTGAAACCATTATGGGACAGACCTATTGCCATGATGCTGGTGAGGTCAGCATCGGTGATGTATTGAAAGTGCCTACTGTATTCAATAGACCGAACTGTATCTTCTTCTACTATATAGATAACATTCAAACAAGTGGTACTGAATCATATCAGAAGACCGCTACTGATGCTTCTGACTATGCGACTAAGAAGGCTAACCCCTCGACTTATACAGATGACGGATACTATTATTTCGAGATAGGAACAAGTACTTATACATACAAGAGAGTGCAAGTGAAAGACAATGTGGCATCGGGTGAAGTTGACTGTACCGAAGATGACTGGAATAACACTTGGCAAGATGACGCCACCCTTAATGGTAGGTATAAAGGTCTGAAGCAAACGAAACTGATGGAGGATCCAGAGCTCATCGGCAGTTTGGTAAAGATTAATGTAGCCTACGCTTTCCAAACTGGTTTGGAAACCAATGCCGGTGAAGGTTTCGTTACAAGCCTTGACCAGAATTTGTGGTACACATTCGAAACGAAGGATGAAGAAGCAACACCGTACTTGGCTCACTATACCAATGCATGGGGATTGCAGGCAATGCCGGGCCTTGATACCCGCTATACCAACGACTATCTGTGGTCTCCTCTTGGCGATGTCTATGGCTTCAGAATGTATAACCGCTATATGATTAAGAATAGCGGAGGTGTTAACAATGTGATGACAACTGATGCTATTTCTGAAGGACAGAACCTGAAGATGGCAGTATCAACTAGTGGTAGAGAGGTCTATGAGCTCTTAGGTTCTAATGAAGCAGGTTACTTCCGTATTCATCCGGTTATCAACTATGAGGGAGATCAATATTTCGTCAAAAAAGACCCAAGTGATAATTATGCGAAGCTTAGTACATCCTATTCGGAGTGGACATTTAATCTGCCTTCAGACTTGTTAAAACCATATATTGAGCGTAAAGGTTATGTGGGAGGTTTGACTAAAGATGCATATGACGATAACAAGACTGTTCTGGACAAGGTGATGAATGGTACTGCTACCTATGCAGACCTATTGGAGGTACAGGGAATTGTCTATGATGATGATAATATTGTGAAATATAAGCCAGGTTACTATCGTCTGCACAATCAACCCGGCGTATCAAAGATTAGTCCTGTACGCTATGCCAGCGGATATCTGCATGAGATAGAAAAGACAGGTGAAGGCGCCTCTACTGCAGGTCCCATCCCTATGCACTTCTATAGTAAGGCAGGGGTATCCAGTACGTTTAATGGAGACACATCACCACTGAAATCTGGCTTCACGGAAACACATGCCACCCGTGGTGACATACCTATTCCTCCGACAGAGCAAGACCCATCGACTATCTTCTACTTTTCAGGAACCAAGAACTTAGATGGTAATCCTCGTTCGACCATGCAGACCCAGGGGCTCTATGTTGCTGCCAATGCAAATGGAGACACTGATAACGGAACAACGACAAACAGACTGCAAAGAGCGGTGATGAAGGCTATAGAGGATCCTGATGACGTAGAGGAGGAAGCCATCACTTTCTCCCTCATGGACATCGGCGGTGCTGTTCTGCTGATACATGACGGTGTAACTCCTGCTCAGAGAAGATATCTTAATTTCGATCAGAGTAATTTCTTCCAGAGGACGGCAACAAGTGTAGACGACATGAATGATCAGGCGGAAAAGCTTACGTCAAAAGGTACTTATTATTTCAAGATAGACGGTGGTACATACATGAAGTTAGAGGTTACTTCCGGTTATGTAGCTGGTCCACCGGCAGTAAATGCAGTTTTTGATGATGCTATCTCTTCTTCTGCTGATGAATGGACAAAAGCTGCAGACATCTATGACTTGAAGTACTACCACGACAGTCCAACCGACGATGCCAAGTGGTGTATGCAGCCTGTGCAGAAAGGTAATACAGCAGGGACAAATGAAATGCCACTGACGATTACTACAAACAATGGTGGCGACGACTACTATTATGCTACATTCTGTGCTCCATTCGATGTGCTGTTGCCTGAGAATGATGGTACGAAGACATATTACGCATACATTTGTGACAAATGGGACAACAATAACCTGCATCCTACTAAAGTTCCTGCGGTAACAGGTCCGCCTTCATACGCTGCTGGTAAGTTCGTACCCGCAGGCACGCCAGTCATCTTTAGAATAAAGGATGAAAGCGGAAGTGTGAAGTTGTCAATCGAAGGCGACAAACCTTCAGATCCATTGCCTTCATCTTCCAATATCTTCTCAGGAAAATATCTGGAACAGTTGCTGGCTGTTGATGCTGCTCATGATGTCTATACGCTGGGCTTGCCGTTCACTAGTGATGTACATAAAGACATCGAAGATTATAACACAACTGGTGATATTACAGCTGAGTTACCTGAGCAGGCAAAATCAGGCGTAGGCTTCTATGTCAACGCTAATCCAAACAAGGAACATAATGCATCACAATCGTTGTGGCTCAAGAACAACCGCTATGTGCTGCATAACAAGATTTATTATCGTGCAGGCAGCAGTGGTGCATCTGCCAGAAGGATGAACAGCGCAAGGCCGGAATTCGTACCCGTCATCTTCGACGAAGAGGAGCCGGACATCGAGGAGCAGGGACAGGAGGTGAGGAACGACAACCGCATCTACGACCTGCTGGGACGCTGCGTGGCTGATGAGGCGGAGGTGAGAGACGGCTCCTGGCAGCAGCGGCTGGCCCCCGGCATCTATATCCTGAACGGCCGGAAGTTCAGTAAGAAATAAAAAAGTAAGAGAATCATTTAAATACACATTATTAATAATATGGAACAGAAAAACTATAAGAGAATAACGGTGACTTCGGCCCTACCCTACGCTAACGGTGGTGTGCATATCGGTCACCTGGCCGGCGTGTATGTGCCGGCAGACATCTATGTACGCTACCTCAGACTGAAGAAGCGCGAGGTGATGTTTATCGGAGGAAGTGACGAACACGGTGTGCCCATCACCGTGCGTGCCCGCAAAGAGGGCATCACCCCGCAAGATGTGGTAGATCGCTACCATAAGATGATCAAGGACTCGTTCGAGGAGTTTGGCATCTCGTTCGATATCTATAGCCGCACCACAAGTGAGACGCACCATAAGTTTGCTGCTGAGTGGTTCCGCAAACTCTATGACGAGGGCAAACTGGTGGAGGAGACTACGGAGCAGTTGTATGACGAGGAAGCCAAGCAGTTCCTGGCCGACCGCTATGTGACGGGCGAATGTCCTTACTGCCACAATGAAGGTGCCTACGGCGACCAGTGTGAGAAGTGCGGACGCGACCTGAGTCCTACGGAACTCATCAACCCCAAGTCGACCATCAGCGGCTCTACACCTGTGATGAAGGAGACGAAAAACTGGTATCTGCCCCTGAACGAGTATCAGGAGTGGTTGAAGCAGTGGATTCTGGAGGGTCATAAGGAGTGGCGCTCAAACGTGTATGGCCAGTGTAAGAGTTGGCTGGATATGGATCTGCAGCCGCGTGCTATGACGCGCGATTTGGACTGGGGAATCCCTGTGCCCATCGAGGGTGTTGACGGTAAGGTGCTCTACGTTTGGTTCGACGCCCCCATCGGTTATGTGTCGAACACGAAGGAACTCTGTGAGAAGGAGCCCGAGAAGTGGGGCAACTGGGAAAAGTGGTGGCAGGACGAGGACACCCGTCTGGTACACTTCATCGGCAAGGACAACATCGTGTTCCATTGCATCATCTTCCCTGTGATGATGCGTGCTTGGAATGAAAGCCAAAAGCCAACTGCCAATGGCCAAAAGCCAGCATTTATCATGCCTGACAACGTACCTGCCAACGAGTTCCTGAATCTGGAGAACGATAAGATTTCTACCTCTCGCAACTGGGCTGTATGGCTCCATGAGTATCTGGTAGATATGCCTGGCAAGCAGGATGTGCTACGCTATGTGCTGACTGCCAATGCACCTGAGACAAAGGACAACAACTTCACTTGGAAGGATTTCCAGGATCGCAACAACAATGAGTTGGTGGCCGTCTATGGTAACTTCGTGAACCGTGCTCTCCAGTTGACCAAGAAGTATTGGAACGGTGTCGTTCCTGCTTGCGGCGAGTGGCTTGACGTTGACCGCCAAGCAATTGAAGAATTTAAAAATGTAAAGAACAAGATTGAAGAGTTGCTGGAGCAGTTCAAGTTCCGCGATGCCCAGTTCGAGGCTATGAACTTGGCTCGTATCGGCAACCGTTATATCACAGAGTGCGAACCTTGGAAGGTTTGGAAGACTGACCCCAAGCGTTGCGAGACGATTCTGAACATCTGCTTGCAGTTAACAGCCAACCTCGCCATCGCCTTCGAGCCATTCCTGCCATTCTCAAGCAAGAAACTGCGCGAAATGCTCAACATCGAATCGTTCGAGTGGGAGCAGTTGGGTAGCACAGACCTCCTGAAGGCTGGCCATCAGTTGGGCGAGCCTGCTCTGCTGTTCGAGAAGATTGAGGACGAGGTCATCCAGAAGCAACTGGATAAACTGGAGGCTACCAAGAAGGCTAATCAGGCAGCAGCCTATAAGGCCGCTCCTATCAAGGACACCGTTTCATTCGACGACTTTGAGAAACTCGATATCCGTGTTGGGCTGGTGAAGAACTGTCAGAAGGTGAAGAAGAGCAAGAAACTGCTCCAGTTCACCATTGACGACGGTTCTGGCGTTGATCGCACTATCTGCTCTGGTATCGCTGCCTTCTATGAGAATCCCGAGGAACTCATCGGCAAGCGCATCCTCTTTGTGGCCAACTTCGCTCCACGTAACATGATGGGTATAGAGAGTCAGGGCATGATCCTCTCTGCCGTCGATGCCGACGAGAGCCTCAGCGTGGTCACCACGACGAAGGACGTGAAACCAGGCAGTCAGGTGGGATAATTGAGGTTTGAGGTTTGAAACAATACGACTATATTATCGTTGGGGCTGGGTTGTTCGGAGCCACCTTTGCCTATCTGGCCAAACAGGCGGGTAGGCACTGTCTGGTTATTGACAAGCGCCCGCATATTGGCGGCAACGCCTACTGTGAGGATGTTGACGGCATTCATGTGCACAAATACGGTGCACATATCTTCCACACCAAGAAAAAAGAGGTGTGGGAGTTCGTCAACAGCCTGGCCACCTTCAACCGATACACCAACTCGCCCATCGCCAACTATAAAGGACGGCTCTACAACCTGCCGTTCAACATGAACACCTTCTACCAGATATGGGGGGTGAGGACACCGCAAGAGGCCAAGGCGAAGATTGAGGAGCAAAGGCAGGAGATGGCTGGACGCAAACCGCAGAATCTGGAGGAACAGGCCATCTCGCTGGTGGGGCGCGACATCTATGAGATTCTCATCAAAGACTACACAGAGAAACAATGGGGACGGAAGTGCACGGAACTGCCTGCCTTCATCATTCGCAGGCTACCCGTCCGTCTGACTTTTGACAACAATTATTTCAACGATCCCTATCAGGGCATCCCCATTGGCGGCTATAATGTATTGACGGAGAAACTGCTCGAAGGCATCGAGGTGAGACTCAACACCAACTTCCTTGACTGTATATGCACCTATGACAAGAATACCAGCACCTGGAATGTTCAATGTTCCGCTCGGCCCGAAGGGACGCTTTCCTCAGAAAGAATGTTCAATGTTCAATGTTCCAAGATAGTATACTCAGGCCCCATTGACGAATACTTTGGCTATCGGTTGGGCAAACTTGACTGGCGCACGTTGCGATTTGAACAGGAGCGACTTGATATGCCTGACTACCAAGGCAATGCTGTGATGAACTTCACCGATAGCGACACGCCCTATACCCGCATCATCGAGCATAAGCACTTCGAGTTCGGACAGCAGCCCTTCACCGTCATCAGCCGAGAATACAGCAGCGAATGGACGGAGGGCGCAGAGCCTTTCTACACCGTCAACGACGAACGTAACAATCAACTGGCAGAAGACTATCGTGCCCTGGCCTCTGCTCAGGAGAATGTCATCTTCGGCGGGCGACTGGCTGAATACAAATACTACGATATGGATCAGGTGATGGCCCGCGCATTTGAGAAATGGAAAGAGGAGATATGAGAAACATTTGCATCTGCGGGGGTGGCAACCTGGGACATTCCATTGCAGGACGGGCCGCTGCCATCCTTGAAGGAAAGGGCGAAGTCAGACTGCTGACACGAAAGCCAGAACAGTGGAGCGACACCATCAGGGTGGAGGATGACTTAGGCCACACGTTTGCCACTCCCTTGGCCATGATAACAGACGATGTACAAAAGGCCGTATGTGATGCCGATATCATCTTGCTCTGTCTGCCCGGGTTTGCCATCACGGAAGAACTGAATAAAATAAAGCCTTTCCTCACCAAACATGCTATTGTCGGTTCTGTCGTTTGCAGTACTGGTTTTTTCTTCGATGCTTTCAGCGTATTTGGCAAGGACATACCTTTGTTTGGATTTCAGCGCGTGCCCTTTGTAGCAAGAATTGCCGAGTATGGCAAACATTCGTATATCTGGGGCTACAGGAAAGAAGTGTTTATGGCCACCTGCAACCTTAACGATGAGAATGCTGGAAGGCTGGGCGATCTATTTACCGACCTATTTGGAACACCTGTCCATCTACTGGAGAACTATATGGAGGCAGCCCTTACCAACAGCAATCCCATACTGCACACCGGAAGGCTATACACGATGTGGAAGGACTGGGACGGGACTCCCTTCGACAAACAGAGTTTCTTCTACGGGGAATGGACTGACGAGGCCTCTGAGACCATTATAGCGATGGACGAGGAATTCTTCAAACTGCTGGATGCTCTGCACATCAGGAGAGGTGCCATCAAGCCTTTGCTGGAGCACTATGAATCGACCGATGCGGCATCTATGACAAGAAAGATAAGAAGCATCCCCTCGCTGGCAAAAGTGATGTCGCCTATGAAAGCGGTAGAAGGCGGTTATGTGCCCGACCTTCAGAGCCGCTATTTCAAAGAAGACTTCCCTTACGGACTGGCTATCATACAGAGACTTGCTAAAGAAAACAACGTGCAGACCCCTGTCATAGACCGCATCCTTGAATGGGGTACGGCCTGTCTTGCTACAGCCAATAAGCCGTGAACTTGTGGGTTGTACGCTGTTCGACGGGCGGCAATGTCATATAGTCGCCATAGGTATGTTCCAGATAGTCTTTATAGCCTACCATCGTCTTATAGGTTCTGTCCTCAAACTTAATATCGACTGCTGAAGCAAGGTCTTCTGCGGGAAAACAACATTTAATACCAGGACCGGCTTCAGTCATATGGCATACGGTATGGGTCGGCTCCTGTCGAACGATGAGACGACGGATGCGGCTATTGAGTTGTGCTACAGACAACGGCCAGCACTTGTAGAAATAATAAGCCAAACGCGACTTCAACGGGTTGCTGTTCGATATCTTGCAGCGGCGAATCTTATAGAGCAGGTGTTTTTTCTTGAAGACACGCTCACGTTCCTGTAGGTCATCAGGCACATAGTCGATGGGAAACACGTCGATATAAACGCCTATTTCGTAGCCATCGGTCTCTTTCTCTATCATTCTGGTACGCGTATCAACGACCTTTGCAAAAGTATAGTAATAATGAGGTTCCTTATCCAGATTCAGAAGTCTGTACGTCTCGTTCCCCTGATAAATCTGGAGCAGGCGTTCATAATCCTTGCGAAGCATATAGATGTCGATATCATCATCCCAAGGGATATAGCCTCCGTGACGCACGGCTCCAATGAGTGAACCACTGGAAAGGAAATAGGTCAGTCCGTGCTCCTGACAGAACTGATGAACATTGTCGAGGATGCCCATTTGCAGTTGGCGCAACTCCTGTATATCGGTTATTTGTCTCATTGGAATGCAAAAGTAAGCAAAATCTTTTGAACTTCCAACTTTTTGAACTATTTTTGCACTCAGTTTATGGAGGACCTTAAAAAAAAGACGGCCAAAGGCATTGCATGGGGAGCCGTGAATAACGGAACGACACAGGTACTGAACCTGGTGTTCGGCATCGTATTGGCACGAAAGTTGACAGAAGCCGACTATGGCATCATTGCCCTGCTCACCATCTTCACGGCACTGGCAGGATGTATCCAGTCTGCAGGCTTTTCACAGGCACTAGCCAACCTGAAGCCACCCACGAAACAAGACTATAATGCTGTGGCTTGGTTCAACATCCTTGCAGGCTTCTCCATGTACATCATCCTCTTTTTCTGTGCACCGCTGATAGCACGTTTCTTCCACCTGCCCGTGCTGACTGATGTATCACGACTGGTATTTCTGGCCATACCCCTGTCGGCCCTTGGCATCGTTCCCAACGCCAAACTATGGATAGAACTGTGCAATCGTGAGTTGGCTATCGCAGCCATCGTCTCACTCGTCATCTCAGGGTGTACGGGCATGTGGCTCGCCTTTCATGGCTATGGATATTGGAGTCTGGCCTGGCAACAGGTCATCTTCATCGGCATGAGCACCATCATCAAATATGGTTTTACACGGTGGTACCCTTCGCTGCCTATCGACTTCAGTCCCATCCATCGCATGCTAGGCTTCTCCTCGAAGATGCTGTTCACCAATATGCTGACAATTATCAGTCAGAACGTACAGACCTTCATCTTTGGTAAGATACTACCCATCGGTGTGGTTGGTCAGTTCAACCAATCTAACAAATGGAACACGATGGGACATTCGTTCATATCGAACACGATGGCACAGGTGGCACAGCCCGTGCTGACCAATGCCGACAATGAAGAGGGACGACAGGAGCGTGTGTTCCGTAAGATGTTACGTTTCACGGCCTTCATCAGTTTTCCCCTTATGCTCGGACTGGCAATGGTAGCACATGAGTTCATCGTCATCACCATCGGTGAGAAATGGCTGCCCTGCGTGCCATTATTACAGATGCTATGCATCGGTGGGGCCTTCATTCCGCTTCATACCATCTATCAGAACTTTATCATCAGTAAGGGACGCAGCGACATCAACCTTGTCTGCATCGCCCTGATGATTATTCTGCAAATAGGCTTGACGCTGAGTCTATCACCATTGGGTATCACAGCGATGGTGGCAGCATTCTCGGCACTGAATGTGGTGTTTACGATCTGCTGGCATATTGCCTTGCAGCGGACACAGCATCTGTCGGCACTATTGGTACTGAAAGATATTGCGCCCTTCCTCTGCGTGGCTATTGGCGTCATGGCAGGCACCTATTATGCCACATGCTGGATACAGCAACTGGTTCCACTCTTAGTTGCACGTATCATCATGGCCAGTCTACTTTATCTCATCATCATGCACCTGTTGAATGCAGTCATCATGAAAGAGTGTCTGCAACTCATAAGAAAACGATCATAATGGAAATATCTGTCGTCATACCTGTCTACAACAAAGCAGAATACCTGGACAGTTGTTTTAACAGCATCCTGAAGCAGGACTTCGATGCGTTCGAGGTGGTCGTCGTCAATGACGGAAGCACCGACGGCTCGGGCAACATTTGTGACAAGTGGGCTGAACAAGACAAGAGACTAAGAATTATCCATACAGAAAATGGCGGGGTGACGGCAGCACGCAGAAAGGGCGTGGAGGCTGCACGGGGAAAATACGTTGTCTTTGCCGATGCTGATGACGAACTGTTGCAAGGTGCCCTCCAGTCACTATACCGAACAATAGAAGACACACAGGCCGATGAGGTTATTGCCCGCTATAGAAGTCAGGACAAGGTTGTATCACCTATCGTCTTTAGCGGGTTTACCGACAGCATCCGGCCTATCTGGTATATCATCACTGGCAAGAACCGTTTCCCTATACTATGGGCATGCATCTTCCGACGTGAACTGCTGGCGGACGTATTGGACACACCGCGTGAGATCATTGAGGGCGAAGACAAGATGATGCAAGTAAAGATTTTAGCAAAAAGTCCCAAAGTGTATTTCTCAGAGGCATGTGTCTATGAGTATCAGGTGGGACTGCCCAACTCAAGACACAGGACACTGGAACGCGAGAAACTCTACGACAACATTCTGCGACAGGTGCTGGCTCCTCATAGGGAAAAACTGAAGTCTGGATTCGCACTACATCAATTAAAGGAATATGAGAACTTCGTCCGCGAGGGACAATTCCATGTACGCAAAGACTACTATGCCCAGGAACTGAAGGTGCTACCTGCCGACATCCCACTCTACGACAAGGTGATGTGGCACCTGCCGCCAGTTCTCAGCCGTCCGTTGATACAACTGTACCGGAAAATCATCAAAATAAAACAGCGGGGACTATGAATAATACTTGATCACCTCGCTTACAATGCTGTCAGGCACAAGTCCCTCGATACTCTCCCCTGCCCTCACCTTTTGACGTATCTCTGTGCTAGAAATGTCGAGCAGGGGCACCTCAATGGTACCAAGATACTGGTCGCGAGGATAGACGATGACATCGTGATGACGCAGGATGTCCTGCCAATGGCGCCAGCGTTCGAAACGGGCCCAGTTGTCGCCACCTATTAATAATATAAAGGTGTCATCAGGATAGTCATTTGAGAGGTGCTGCAAGGTATTCCAAGTATAAGAGGGCTTGGGCAGGTGGAACTCATAGTCGCAGGCCTTCACGCCCTCAACACCCTCCAGTGCCTTCTGTGCCATCTGCAACCGCAACTGGTCATCAAGCAAATCTGAACTGTCACGCTTCAGCGGGTTCTGTGGCGACACCATCAGCCACACCTCGTCAAGGCCACATTGCTTCAGCACCGCCTGTGCTAAGGCAATGTGTCCATTATGGATGGGGTTGAACGAGCCGCCAAAGATGCCGATTGTCCTATGGACTATGGCTTTTGGCTTTTGGCTATTAGCTATTGGCTCTACCATGATACTAGTGGGCATACTCCTGTTAGTAACTGCTAACTGCTAATTGCTAACAGCCAAGAAATGATTTATAACATGATAGGTTTCTTGTTTTGCGGATTCCAAATCGTCATTGACAATAACCTTGTCAAACTGACTGGAAAAGGTTAATTCGTAGGACGCTTTTGACAATCTTGTTTCAATTGCCTCTTGGCTATCAGTACCTCGTCCTTCCAACCTCTTTCTAAGTTCTTCGATGGATGGTGGTTGAATAAACAAACTCAATGCATTCTCACCATAGAATTTCTTGATATTTATTCCTCCCTTTACATCAACATCAAATACCACATTCTGACCAGCCTCCAATTGCTTCTCTACTTGAGATTTAAGTGTTCCATAGAAGCGGTCGTTATATACTTCTTCGTACTCTATGAATTCATCTTTCGCTATTCTCTGCTTGAAATCTTCAGGAGAAATAAAGAAATACTCCACGCCATTCTGCTCTGTGCCTCGTGGTTGTCGAGAAGTACACGAAATAGAAAAATACAAATTCAATTCGGGATGCTGGCTCATCAACCACTGTACTATAGTCGACTTGCCACTTCCTGAAGGTGCACTAAAGATAATTAACCTCCCCCGACCCCTCCGAAGGAGGGGAGTGCCTTGCGGACAAATTGTTTCTTGTTGTGTTATATTTGGTTTATTCATAACGATTGTTTTTATTCTGTTGATAACTTCTTCTATATTGCCTAAAACTTCGTCGTTCGTAAAGCGTATGACCTCAAAACCGTATTGTTTAAGATAGTATGTTCTCTCTTCATCAGAAACTTGCTGGTCTTCTATGAAATGGTATCCTCCATCTACTTCGACAACCAATCGTTTCTTAAGACAAACGAAGTCAGGAATGTAGCCGTAAACAGGATGCTGTCGACGAAATCGTACACCTAATCGTTCTCCACGCAAATATTCCCACAAAACAGTTTCTGCCTGTGTGGCATAACGTCTATTACTTTTTGCATTCCTCAGCAGCAGACGATATGTTGAACCATCCGTTGTCTCATATCCGAACTTCGTCATATCTGCACACTTTTTCTAGATGCATGTAGCTTTTCACTGTCCGCCAGGCCCTCCTCCCCTTCGGGGAGGTCGGGAGGGGTTCACAAGGCGTTCAGCACCTGTTCCTTAATCTGCTCCAACTCGTCCTTCATCTGGACTACGATATTCTGCATCTCTGCCTGATTGGACTTAGAACCTGTGGTGTTGATCTCACGACCCATCTCCTGAGCGATGAAGCCCAACTTCTTGCCCTGTCCATGACCGTCACGCATGGTCTCGCGGAAATACTTCAGGTGGTTGGTCAGACGCTGCTTCTCCTCACTGATATCCAGTTTCTCGATATAGTAGATGAGTTCCTGCTCCAAGCGGTTCTTGTCGTACTCCACACCGGGTATCTGCTGTAGGCCATCCACGATGCGCTGACGGATCTTTTCTACGCGACTCTTCTCATAAGGCTCAATCTCTGCCAGCAGGCGTTCGATGTTGTCAATTTTCTCTGCGAACTTCTTCTCTAGAGCGGCTCCCTCCTGCTTGCGGAAGTCGACAAGTGCCTGAATGGCCAGAGCAACAGCCTGCCGGGCTGCCTCCCACTCCTCGTCACTAAGCACCTCCTGATCAGTCTTTGTCAGTACATCAGGCATACGGGTCAGTGTGTACATCCAATCCTCGGGTTCTGGGATGCCCACCTTTTCTGCCACCGCCTTCAGTTGGTGATAGTAGTTCTCCACCAGAGCAGCATTCACTGGCGTAGCATCGACACCCGCATCCTTCTCTATCCAAAGGGCAAACTCCACCTTGCCACGCTCCAGAGCAACGGCAATCATCTGGCGAATCTCCATTTCCTTTTCACGATAGAGCGGGGCAATACGCGTCTGTAAGTCAAGTTGCTTCGAGTTGAGCGACTTAATCTCTGCACTAATCTTCTTATCCTTAAAAGCCACGACAGCCTTGCCGTAGCCAGTCATAGATTGTATCATTTCTTTCGGTTATTATTATTGTCGCAGCAAAATTACAGAAAAATCTTCAAAATGCCAACGCAATGCTTGGAAGAAATGATAATTTTTCTAAAAACAACGGAAGTTTGGGGAAAAATGCGTAACTTTGCACATTCATATTATAATAAGGTAGAAATAAATGTCGTGTATACTACATATTGAAACCAGCACCGACGTGTGTTCTGTGGCCGTCTCAGAAGACTCACAGGTCATTTTCCATCAAGAGGATCACAGCGGGCCTAACCATGCCGAGCGTCTGGGGACAATGGTTGACGAAGCCCTCTCGTTTACTGACAACCACGCAATTCCGTTCGATGCCGTAGCCGTCAGTTGCGGCCCTGGTTCCTACACAGGACTGCGCATCGGCGTATCGATGGCGAAAGGCATCTGCTATGGGCGCAACCTGAAACTCATTGCAGTGCCTACACTGGAACTGATGTGCGTTCCCATTTTGCTGCGTGAACTTGTAGAAGAAGATGCCCTGCTCTGCCCGATGATTGACGCACGCAGGATGGAGGTCTACGCCAGTATCTACGACCGTGCCCTCCATGAGATTCGTCCCGTTGGTGCCGATGTCGTTGATGCTGAGACCTACAAGCCCTGGCTTGACGCACATCCCGTTTACTTTTTCGGCAATGGAGCCGCCAAATGCATGGAGACCATCAACCATCCGAATGCACATCTCATTGAGAATGTTGAACCTCTGGCCAAGTGGATGCAGCCCTTGGCTGAGCGTCGACTAATGAACGGCATGACTGAGGATGTGGCCTACTTCGTACCCTTCTACCTGAAGGATTTCGTGGCCAAAATGCCAAAGAAACTGATTTAACACTATGGACATACAAGGATTAGACTACAACACTAAGCGCGAGCAGTTGCTACTGCCAGAATATGGACGTGAGATACAGCGAATGGTAGACCATGCCGTATCACTGCCCGATAAGGAAGAGAGACTGAAATGTGCAAAAACCATCGTCAGGCTGATGGAGACGAAGGTGCCTCAGATTCGTGAGAACAGCGATTACGAGCAGACACTGTGGGACCACCTCTACCTGATGAGCCATAAGCAACTGGACATAGACTGGCCCTTCGACGTAAGTGAGGCCGAGAAATTCCTCAGCAAGCCCGAGGCAATGCGCTTGCCTCAAGGCGGCATCCGCCTGCGTCACTATGGAAAACTGGTCTGCGAGTTGCTTGACCGCCTGAAGGAAATGCCAGAGGGCGAGGAACGTGACGAACTGATTCGGCTGACAGCCAACCAGATGAAACGCGATCTCTCCTTGTGGGGACATGGTTCCACTGAGGACGAGAAAGTGGCCGACGACATGGCTCGTCTGACCGATGGTGCCATACAATTGGATCTCAGCCAATTCACATTTGAGCACATTCAGAAAGGCGACTCCCAACCAAAGCGTACCAACGGAAAGAAGCGTAAGTAATGGCAGCATTCATCATCGAAGGAGGACATCCTCTGAGCGGAACCATCCAGCCACAGGGCGCCAAGAACGAGGCCCTGCAGGTGATCTGTGCTACCATACTGACCAGTGAGCCTGTCACCATACACAACATTCCGCATATCCGCGATGTGATGAACCTGATTCAACTGCTCAAGGATATAGGCGTAAAGGTCTCTAACAAAGACAATACCTACACCTTTCAGGCTGACGACCTGAATCTGGACTATATGCAGAGCAATGAGTTCGTGCAGAAGTGTGCCCAGTTACGCGGATCGGTGATGATGATTGGGCCGATGCTGGCCCGCATGGGTAAAGCCGTGATTGCCAAGCCAGGAGGCGACAAGATAGGACGCCGCAGGCTGGACACCCACTTCCTGGGCTTTGAACGCTTGGGGGCGCACTTCAATCCCGTGCCGGAACGTAATGTCTATGAAATATCGTCCCAGCAGTTGAAAGGACAGTATATGCTGCTTGACGAGGCTTCCGTCACCGGAACTGCCAATATCGTGATGGCCGCCGTCTTGGCACAAGGCACCACCACTATTTATAATGCTGCCTGCGAGCCCTATCTCCAGCAACTCTGCAAGATGCTCAACCGGATGGGAGCCCGCATCTCTGGCATAGCATCCAATTTGCTGACCATCGAGGGTGTAAAAAGCCTCCACGGCACAGTACACACTGTCCTGCCAGATATGATTGAGGTGGGATCGTTCATTGGAATGGCCGCTATGGTGGGACAGGGCATCCGTATCAAGGATGCGTCTATCAAGGATCTGGGCATCATCCCCAGCACATTCCGCCGTATGGGCATCAAGGTGAAAGAAGAAGGTGACGACCTCTTCGTGCCACAGATGCGCCACTATGAGATACAGTCGTTCATCGACGGTACGGTGATGACGCTGGCCGATGCACCATGGCCTGGTCTGACCCCCGACCTGCTGTCGGTGCTGATAACCGTTGCCACTCAGGCCCGCGGTTCCGTACTGTTCCATCAGAAAATGTTCGAGAGCCGCCTCTTCTTCGTTGACAAACTCATTGACATGGGGGCTCAGATTATCCTGTGCGACCCACACCGGGCTGTTGTCGTAGGTCATGACCGCAAGTTGCAACTGCGAGGCGGCCGTATGTCGAGTCCCGACATCCGTGCAGGCATCGCACTGCTCATTGCCGCCATGAGTGCCAGGGGCATCAGCCGTATTGACAACATAGAGCAGATAGACCGAGGCTACGAGAACATCGAGAACCGTCTGAACGCCCTGGGAGCGCACATTGAGAGGGTAAAGTGAATTGCGAATTTGCGACCGCTATAGATGATAAAGCAGGAAGAAGTATACAAGATTGGCCGACTGGGCAAGACACACGGTGTGAAGGGTGAGATTTCATTCATGTTCGACGACGATGTGTTCGACCGTGTGGATGCCGACTATCTCATCCTAGAGGTCGACGGCATCCTAGTGCCTTTCTTCATGGAGGAATACCGGTTCCGTAGCGACAGCACGGCCCTTGTCAAGTTCGAGGATATTGACACCCAGGACAGGGCCCGCGAACTAACCAATTGTGACGTATATTTCCCACGCGCCCTTACTGATGATGACGAGGAGAATCTCTCGCTTGCTGTCCTCGTAGGCTTCGACATCGTCGATGCAAACACAGGAAAGACGGTAGGCACCATTGCCAGCATCGACGACAGCACAGCCAACATTCTCTTCGAACTGGAGGATGACACACTCATCCCTGCTTCAGAGGAATTGATAACCCACATCGACCAAGAAAAGAAACAAGTAACAATAGCCCTGCCTGAGGGTATTCTCAATTTATGAAACGACAAATAGCCATATTAGGTTCAACAGGCAGCATAGGCACACAGGCTCTCGAAGTTATCGAAGAGCATGCCGACCTCTATGAGGTGTACTGCCTGACAGCCAACAACAAGGTGGAACTGCTGGCAGAGCAAGCCCACAAATTCAAACCTGCTGCCATCGTCATCGCCAATGAGGCACGCTATGACGAACTGAAGCGACTGATGAGCGACCTGCCCGACGTGAAGGTATATGCCGGAGCACGTGCCCTGGACGAGATTGTGGAGGCCGGTCCTATTGACATGGTGCTTACCGCTATGGTAGGCTTTGCAGGACTGAGCCCCACCATACATGCCATCAAGGCCCATAAGACCATCTGTCTGGCCAACAAGGAGACACTGGTCGTTGCTGGTGAACTTATCTGTCAACTGGCCCTGGAGAACCATTCAAGCATCCTGCCCGTAGACAGCGAGCACTCGGCCATCTTCCAGTCACTGGTGGGTGAAGACGAGAATCCTATAGACAAAATACTGTTGACAGCCTCTGGGGGACCGTTCCGCTTGAAGTCACTGGAGGAAATAGCCCATGTGACCAAGGCCGACGCCCTGCGCCACCCAACATGGGATATGGGTGCCAAGATTACCATCGATTCGGCCTCGATGATGAACAAGGGCTTTGAGGTAATAGAGGCCAAATGGCTGTTTGGCGTAGAGGCCAACCAGATTCAGGTGCTGGTTCACCCGCAGTCTATTGTCCACTCTGCCGTTCAGTTCCAGGACGGTAGCGTCAAGGCCCAACTGGGCGTGCCCGACATGCGCCTGCCCATCCAGTATGCCTTCTCGTTCCCGAAGAGGCTGCCACTGAGTGGCGACAGGCTGGACTTGTTTGCTGCTCAGAAACTGGAGTTCTTTGAGCCCGACCTGAATAAGTTCCGCTGTCTGGCAATGGCCTACGAGGCTATTCGTCAGGGTGGCAACATGCCGTGTATCGTCAATGCTGCCAATGAGATTGTGAATCGCGCCTTCTTGGAAGACCGTTGCGGTTTCCTGCAGATGGGCGACATCATCGAAAAGACCATGCAGCGTGCCACCTTCATCCAGAAGCCCACCTATGAGGACTATCTGAACACCGATGCCGAGGCAAGGCGCATAGCAACAGAGTTCTTAAGGGAAGAACGAATAGTGAAAAGTGAATAATTTGCTACCGCTATCCCTTATAAAAACAAAGATAACAATTAATATAATAAATAGGAAAAGTGCGGAAGCAAATTTTTCACTTTTCACTATTCACTTTTACATACAAAAATGGAAGTTTTTCTGATAAAAGCATTACAATTCATGCTCGCCATCGGCTTGCTGGTGCTGCTCCACGAGGGCGGACACTTCTTCTTTGCCAAGTTGTTCAAGGTGCGAGTGACAAGGTTCTATCTCTTCTTCAATCCTAAGTTCCACATTGCCAGCACCTACGACACATGGGTACGTAAACTACTCGGACTCAAGCCGGAACAGGTACCGACAAAGGAGAATGAAGAAGGTAAGAAGGAGAAAGAGTATGTGGGCACCGAGTATGGCATCGGCTGGCTACCTTTAGGTGGCTATTGTGCCATCTCAGGCATGATTGACGAGACCAACCAGAAACTCAGTGAGGACGTAAAGCCATGGGAGTTCCGTTCGAAACCAGCCTGGCAGCGACTGCTCATCATGATTGGCGGCGTGCTAGTCAATTTCCTACTGGCGCTGTTTATCTACTCCATGGTGCTCTTCTACTGGGGCGACTCCTACGTACCCATGGAAAAGATGACTCAGGGTATGGAGTTCAACGAACAAGCAAAAGCACTGGGATTCCAAGATGGTGACATCCTGCTGGGAACCGACGAAGGCCCCTTCAAAGGTCCTAAGTCCGAACTGGGCATTGATGTGAACGGCTATCGCCAGATTACCAATGCCAAATACGTGAACATCCTGCGCAACGGACAGCCTGACAGTATTGTTATTCCTCATGTACAAAAGAACTTCCTGTTTTTATCATGGGAGTCAAATGAACTGAGCCTACTCGAGATGGGCAAAAACTGGCCACCGTTCATGCGTACCTATGTGCCAGCCGTCATTGACAGCGTACTGGCTGATACACCAGCAGCCCAGGCCGGACTGCAAAAGGGCGACAAGATCGTGATGGTCAACGGTAAGGATGTGGCGTCCTACAACCAGTTTACCGATGTGATTGTCAACATCAGTCAGGAACTGAAAGAGGTCAGCACCCACGGCGACAGTCTGGCCTTGCGCCAGATGACTTTGGTCTATGAGCGTGACAACCAGCGCGACACAGTATCTGTCATGCTCAGCGAGCAACTAAAACTGGGCTTTGCTCCCAAACTGCAATACGAACCCGACACCATCAGTTATGGCTTCTTCGAGAGTTTCCCTGCCGGCATCAATTATGGTTGGAACGTGCTGGTATCCTACGTGGATGACCTGAAATATCTCTTCACAGCCGACGGTGCCAAGTCACTGGGAGGCTTCGGAGCCATTGGCAGTCTGTTCCCCGACAAGTGGGACTGGCATCGCTTCTGGCTGATGACGGCTTTCCTCAGCATCATCCTCGCCTTCATGAACATCCTGCCCATACCCGCACTCGACGGTGGCCACGTGCTGTTCCTGCTCTACGAGATGATAACCCGTCGCAAGCCTTCGGAGAACTTCTTAATCAAGGCAGAATATATTGGATTCGGCGTGCTCATCCTACTGATGGTCGTGGCTAATCTGAACGACATACTGCGCTGGATAGGCGTGATGTGATCAGATAGATGATGAGTACTATGGCATAAAGGAGACAGACCTGAAGCACCGACGGGTGCAGGCCATCGATACTGGAACAAGGCATTTGGGCAATCCACCCAAGTGCCTTATTCATTATCCGCACCATCTCTGCCAGCCAAATGCCCAAAGAGGGCAAGAGCACCACGATCAGGGCCCCATAAAGAATGGCTGTCACCATGGGAATGACAATGAAATTGGTGAGCAGGAAATAGGTGGAGAACCGGCCAAAGTAAAACGCGATGAGAGGGGCAACGCCCAACTGGGCCGCCACCGACACAGCAACCATGCCTCGCAACCACCTCATCAGCCAATTGTCAGCAGGCCAGAACCGCTCTATCAAGGGCACGAAGAGCAGGATGCAGAGTACAGCCAAGAACGAGAGTTGGAAGCCGACATCGAAAAGAGATGAAGGATCGACCAGCAGCATGATTATAGCGGAAAAAGCCAGCAGATTGACTGACGAGCGACCTCTGCCACCAATGGAAAATACGGCATAGATGGTAATCATCGTTGACGAGCGAACTATGCTGGGCGAAAGGCCCGTCAGAAAAGCAAAGGCCCAGATGCACATCACGATAACGGTCTGAGAAAGCCAGAAGCGACGGCGTCCCAACATCAGCCTGCTCAGCAGCATATAGATGATGCCAAGGTGCAGTCCGCTGAGAGCCAGCACATGCGAGGCACCCGTCACAGAATAGGTCTCGCGAATCTCTGATGTCAGTGCCGACTTGTCGCCAAGTGTCATTGCTGCCAGCACCCCGTATGCCTCTTCCTCCATCGGTGTCTGGCGGTAGCGTTCCAATAGTTGGTGTCGCCACAAGAGGAAGTTCAGCCGCACACGATCGATACGTCCCATACGCTGCAGGCCATCACCACCAGGCCACCAGTCACGGCGCGACACGAAGCCATCACCTATTTTGTTCAATACCAGCGCATGTCCCAACTGCAAGGCCCGGCTTCGCTCATCTTTCCAGATATAGCGTCGCACATGCTGACCAGTCTCTGGCAACAACAGATCAACACGGATCGTCTTCGGCTTTTCCACAGGCTCTGAGAAAACCACTACCTCGGCGCGCTGTTGCGAATCAACAGGAGGCGGCTGCCGCTGAACGGTCACCATACCCACCAACAGAAAGTCGGCCAAAATCAAGAATGTCTGAGCAACAGGCCAGCGAGAAAGCATGAAAGACAGCACTACGCAGCCCGCTAACACAGGCAACACCGACCATGACACCGGGTGGAAAGTCATCACGACGATGCCCGCCATCATACTGATGGCCGGTGCCAACAAGGGGACGTGATGTCTTGTCAGGGCTTTCATTGATGCAAAAGTAAACAAAAAAAGTGAAGGGTGAAGGGTGAAGGGTAAAAAAAATTGCTGCTGCACGGATTTTTTCATTTTTCATTTCTCATTTTTCATTTAATTTATTTATCTTTGCACCCTGAATAACAAAAATCAACTACTTAAGCGTATGACAAGAAATCTTACATTAGCCCTCGTCCTGCTGTTCGTCTCGCTGACCACACAGGCACAGTCGTTATCCACAAATAGATATGCCGGTGGCGACATCTCGATGCTGAAGAAATTCCAAGACGAGGAAGCCGTCTACAAAGACAACAACGGTGATGAGGTACAACCCTTGACATTCTTCAAGCAACAAGGATGGAATGCCATGCGTGTACGGCTCTTTGTCGACCCTTCAAATGCTTCTTCTGACGATAAGAAAGAAGGTGTCATACAGGACCTGGCCTACGTCAAGATGTTGGGCAAAGACATCAAGGATGCAGGCCTGCAGTTCATGCTCGACTTCCATTATAGCGACACATGGACTGACCCCGGGCAACATGCCATGCCAGCAGCCTGGAGCAGCATGACGGCAGAGCAGTTGAAGACGCAAGTCTATGAATACACCAAGGATTGCCTGCAACAACTGAAGGAAGCCGGTGCCACCCCCGACTTCATCCAGGTGGGTAACGAGATAACAACGGGCATGTTGTGGCCTACGGGTAAAATCTATGCGTCAGGCGGTGCCCCCACAGGAGGCTCATGGGACAACTTCGCCGCCTATCTGGCAAATGGTATCAAAGCCTGCAACGAAGAGTGTCCGCAGGCTCAGATCGTCATTCACACCGAAATGCACGCCCCCAACGACCTGCCTGCGTTCTACAACAAGTTGAGCACCTATGACGACGTCAAATACGACATCATCGGACTGAGTTACTATCCAGACTATCACGGCAGCCTGAGCGTACTGAACACTCTCCTGACAAAACTGGAAACCGATCATGCCGACAAACAGATCATGATTGTAGAAACCGGCTACGGCTTTGAATGGCAGTTGACAGGTAAAAAATACGACCTCTCAGGCACTTGGCCCATCAGCGAAAACGGACAGAAGCAATTCACTGCCGACCTGATCACGGCCCTTCAGGCTCACCCCAACGTGAATGGCATCTTCTGGTGGTATCCTGAATACACACTGAACAACATCGTATTCAAGAATGGCAGCAGCGACTGGAGCAAGAACTTCACCAGCGGCTATTGGAATGCCGCCCTGTTCCACTATAACACCGGCAAGGCTTTTGCTGCCCTCTACGAACTGAAGAATTTCGTTGGCGAGACCACGGGCATCAAGTCTATGACCTCCAGCCTCAAGCCGAGCGACGGCTGGTACACCCTTGACGGAAGGCAACTGTCGGGAGCGCCCTCACGAAAGGGCATCTACATCCATCAGGGCAGGGCCCGCATCGTCAAGTAGCCTCCGCGGCTTGCTTTAATTCTTAATTCTAAATTCTTAATCGCGAAGCGACAACTCTTAATTCAAAATTCTTAATTCTTAATTTAAAAAGAAAGTTCCTTCCCTCGGTAGAACTGGATGAGGGCTTGCTGATAGAGATATTCGTAACGAGCCTGGGTAAGGTCGCTCTCGGCTTTCAGATAGTTGTTCTTAGCCTCGTTGAACTCGGTGATGGTTGACTTTCCATTCTCATACTTCGCCTGTATCAACCGGAAGGCCGTCTCACTACTCTCGCGGGCTTGGTCGCTGCTCTGCAGTTTCTGCTGGGCTGCAATGGTGTTATAGTAGGCCTGCTGAATCTCCTTATACAATGTCTTCTTCGTGTTGTCGAGCGTCAGTTGCTGGTTGTCGCGATCTATCTTTGCCGAGCGAATACTGTTTCGAGTCTGAAAACGGTTGAAGATGGGGATGCTCAGGTTGAAGCCCAGATACTGGCTGAAATTGTTTTTCATCTGCTCACCAAAACTTTTCGCCTCAAAGCCAGAAGTCTTGTAATAGTTGCTGCCCAGTCCAGCATTGAACGATAGCGTGGGATAGTAGCCTGCCCGCGCTATCTTTATATTGTTATCGGCAGAGCGCAAGCGCAATTGCTGTGCCTGGATCTCAGGCTTCACCGTCAGAGCCTCAGCAAAAATCTCATCGGGAGTAGTAAGGGAAGAGTGAAGAGTGAAAAGTGAAAAATCCGACGGTCTCACTACCGAAAAGCCATCAGGACTATTCAATTCCAAAAGTTGGGTCATCGAGAGTATAGCCAACTGCAGATTGTTCTCTGCCTGAGTAGCCGTCAGATGGCTCTGAGCAAGTGTTGCCTTCTGCTGTGCCAGTTCTGCCTCACTGGCCTTACCCACTTCAAGCAGTGACTGCAGACGAGCCACCTGTACAGAGTCGATACTGATCTGCCGATGGGCCACGTCGGCTATCTCCATACTGTAGAGAATCTGCACGTATGCCTGTGCCACGCTTGTACGGATGTCGTTCTTGGCCTTTTCCAGATCCTGCGTCGCAGCCTCCAGGTTCAACTGGTTCAGTTTGATATTGTTAGGAATCTGGAAGCCAGTGAATAGGGGAACACTGGTGCCCAGCGAGAACGAAGTCGACGAGGTGTTCGTGTTCGTATAGGTATTCTCTGCCGTCAGACCACGACCGAAAGAGAAGTTCTGTCCTGCGCTGGCACTAAGGTCAGGTAAGCGCTGGTTGCGGGCTGTAGAGAGTTGTATCTCACGCTGCCGACGCTGGTTCTCATACTGCTTGACAGTGATGTTGTGCGCCACGGCATAGTCACAGCATTGCTTCAGCGACCAAGACTGTTGCGCATCAACGGGACTGAATGACAGAAGGCAAATGATAAATGATAAAAGGGCAAACTTCTTCATAAGGCATTAGTCATTTGATTGGTCATCGGTTATGATTTGCGGGCCGCGTACCTTATCATCGGCGGTGAGCCCTTCTTTGATCTCGATATGCACGCCATCGCTAAGACCTGTCACCACAGCCTTTCGCTCGTAGGTATGGGGTGTACCTTCGCTCTTAACGACATAGACAAAAGTACTGTCGCCACTGAACTCTATGGCACTTTCAGGAACGGACAGCACCTGATTGGCCTGAGCCAGGACAATTTCTGCATTGGCACTATAGCCCGAACGGATCTTTCCGTCGGCAGGTACTACAACGGCAGCCTTGATCTCAAACTGATTGGCTCCATTGCTCTCAGTGGCTTTAGGCGAGATATACTCCAGGGTAGCATCGAACTGAAGGTCCTGCAGGGCACCGATGGTGATCTTCATCGGCACGCCGATGTTCAGTTGACCCACCTCAGTCTCGTCGATATTACCACGGAAGATGAGATCCTGCATATTGGCCACGGTGGCTATTGTCGTACCATCGTTGAAGGTATTACTGTTAATCACAGAATTACCAACCTTCACAGGAATATCGAGGATGATACCACTAATGGTTGAGCGGATGAGTGTGCTGGAAGCAGAGGCATTCGACTTTGACACACCATCGCGCACCACCTGCAGGGCATCTACAGCAGCCGCTTTCTCCTCCTGAGCCTGTCGCAGTTGCTGGCGCGACTTCTCAAAGTCTTCGTCGCTCACCAGTTTCTGGTCGTGCAGGCTCTCCATACGGGCATAGTCGGTCTCTACTTGACGCAGGTTGATATCAGCCAAGCGCACACGGCTCTCAGCACTGCTGAGTTGTCCCATGTCAGGAATCACCTTCACTTTAGCGATGACCTCACCCTGCTGCACCATGTCACCAGGCTCCTTCATCAGTTCGGCAATGATACCGCTGATCTGCGGTTTCACGTTCACCTCGTTGCGGGGTTCAATCTTTCCCGTAATGATGGTGGTCTTCTGGAGATCAATCTTCTCAGGCGTAAACTCCGAATAGGTAATCTCCTTAGGCTGACTCTTCTGCCAGAGGAACACGAAGGTTCCGATGAAAATCAGTGCGATAATCACTGCGACAATCAATTTGCTGTACTTTTTCATAATTGTATCTTTTTTCTTGTTTATTTCTATTGGGGCTAGTATGACTAAACAGTTTTACTAGTTATTCATCTCTCATTGCATCGACGGGCTTGATACTCATGGCACGGGCAGCAGGAGCAAGACCGGCCAGCACTCCCATGACAGTGATGACAACAGCAGCACCAATGGCCGTCCAGAATCCTACCTGGAAATGAGCGGTGAGGATGCCGTCCTCCGTATTTGCCAGTTCCAGCATCTGCAGGATGAGCACACCAAAGAGGATGCCGCTCATACCCGCCACCTGTGTCAGCACAATACTCTCAGAGATAATCTGCGAAAGTATCATCCTGGGCTTGGCTCCGATAGCACGCCGGATGCCAATCTCCGTAGTACGTTCGCGCACGGTCACCATCATGATGTTAGACACACCGATGGAACCTGCGAGCAGCGTTCCCAAGCCTACGAGCCAGATAAGGAAGTTGACACCTTTGAAGAGATTATCGAGCAACTGGAAGAGCACCTCGGTATTGAACACCATTGCTCCCTGTTCGTCTGTAGGATCAACAGCATGGGCACGGGCCACGGTCTCGCGGATGCGGTCAGTGACCTTCGACATCACCACACCATCTCGTCCAGTGACGGCAATCAGATCGACGGCATTGCCACGATTGTATGCCTGCTGCATAAAGGTCAGCGGAAGGATGACACCCGTACCGTTTTCCCCCGTGATATTGACACCTTCACCCATATTGTAGTCAACACCAACTATCTGATAGTAGATGTTATCTATGCGAATCCGTTTGCCGCAAGGGTCACCACCACCAGGAAACAGTTCCTTATAGGTCTTCTTCTGAATGACGCACACCTTACGGTGATCACGGATGTCGGCATCGTCGATGTAACGGCCATAGAACAACTTTGGCTCGTTGACGCGCTGGTAGTCGGGCATTGCTCCGCTAACACCGACGGTAGCCTTACGGTCACCATAGTAGGCAGTACCACCGTTCGAGAAAAGCAGGGGGGTGACAACGTCGAGTTCTGGGACACTGCGACGAATACGGTCAACATCCTTGTAGTCCATCGTCCACATACGCCCCTTGCGGAATCCCTTATAGGCCTTGCTTGTAGGCTGTGCCCACACCAAGGCACTATTGGTAGCAAATCCAGCGAAATTCTGCTGAAGCAGTTCTTTCAGTCCGTTGCCGCCACCCATCAGTGCCACAAGCATAAAGATGCCCCAGAACACGCCAAAGCCTGTAAGAAACGACCGTGACTTATTACGGGTCAGCGTGTCAATGATTTCCCTATATGTATCTAAATCTAATCTCATGAGTCTAATAGTATTTCCAGTTTCACCATTTCGACTAGTCAGCACGCAACGCCTCTATGGGCAGAATCCTACTTGCTTTAAAGGCAGGGATGAGTCCGGCAAGGGTACCTGCAAGAATCATCACCATCGTGGCTTCAAAACAGACATCGAGTCCCACTGTGGGGTCGAGGAACATTGTGGCTTTGAACAATCCTGTGTCGATGGTCTCATGCCCTAACGTCGCATCCATATATTCGTTTGCAGCGACACCCAACACCATACCGATATAGCCAAAGAACGTGGTAATGATGACACTCTCGATGATGATGAGTTTCAAGATGCCCCAAGGCTTTGCACCAATGGCCTTACGGATGCCGAACTCGTGAGTACGTTCCTTCACTGTGATGAGCATAATGTTAGAGACGCCCACGATACCGCTGAGCAGTGTGAAGAGTCCCACAATCCAGAGTGCTGTGCGGATGATGCCTATACCCTTCTCCATCTGCAAGTTCTGAGTGAAGCGGTTCCAAAGCCAGACGGCATCTTCGTCGTCAGGGTGTGCCTGATGCTCAGCATTCAGACGGTGACGGTAGTCCCTCTCAAAGGCTTCATTGGCTTCCTCTGTTGGCAGGCCATGAAAGGTGAACTCAATGCGGCCGGCATCGTCGGTTTTTGCACCATAGATGCGCTTGATGGCCGAGTAACTACCGAACACGTCGGCACGTCCGTTTTCGTTCTCCTTATAGATGCCCACCACTTTGAAAGCGAAGTTGCCCACATTCACAAAGTCGCCAATGCGGCATTTCAGTTCCTTCGCCTGCTTGTTGCTCAAGACAAGCACCTTACGACTATTCTTCAGGTCAATTTCATTGATGAAGCGGCCATTAAGCATCTGAACCTTGTTGATTTGTATGTGGTTGGGATAAACGCCACAGATGATGGGTGAGATGTACTGCTGCCCGTGACTAATGGTAGCCGAGGTGGCATAATTAGCACCCACATCGTCGACATTCTCAGCAAACTCAGTGGAGGTAATCTCCATATCGCGCTCGTGCAGACGGATGTCGCGTCCCTCTTTCAGTCCCTGATAGGCCTTCGACGTCCAACCGCCATACACCACCATCGATGACGAAAGGAAACGGTCGCTCTGTTTCAAGTTGGCATTGATGAGGCCGTTGCCGGCTCCCAGCAGCACAATGAGCATGAAGATGCCCCACGCCACTGCAAAGCCCGTGAGCGTCGTGCGGAGTTTATTTCTCCTGGCAGTCGACCATATTTCTATTATGATATCTCGCATAATCTTCTAGTTTTACTAGACTTTCTAGATATTCTAGACTTTCTAGATATTCTAGATAATCTAGAGTTTCTAGTTTATTTCATGAGTCCTCCACTTCCGAATGGCGAGGCATCGTGGTTCAGGTTCTCATCAATCTGCCCGATAACGCCATCCTTGATATGCACAATCTTATTTGTCTCGTTGGCCACTCCGCTCTCGTGAGTCACCACCACGATGGTCATTCCGTCGTCCTGATTCAGTCGCTTGAGTAGTTGCATCACCTCGACCGATGTCTTCGAATCGAGTGCGCCCGTAGGCTCGTCGGCCAAAATGATTTGCGGATGGGTGATGAGTGCACGGGCTATGGCCACACGCTGTCTCTGACCACCACTGAGTTCGTTGGGATAGTGGGATGCCCAATCCAGGAGTCCAAGCCTCTCCAGATACTCCAAAGCAAGGGTGTGTCGCTTCCTACGCGACACCCCTTGATAAAAGAGCGGCAACTCCACATTTTCTACAGCAGTCTTAAAGTTGATCAGATTGAACGACTGGAAGATAAACCCAATCATCCGATTACGGTATTCAGCAGCCCTACTCTCTGAGAGATTCTTGATGAGAACCCCATTGAGTTCGTAGACACCTGAGTCATATTTGTCCAGAATGCCGAGAATATTCAGCAACGTAGACTTTCCTGACCCCGATGCTCCCATGATACTGACAAACTCACCCTTCGCGATGTCGAGGTTGATGCCTTTCAGCACATGGAGAGGCTGTGCTCCTTTGTAGGTCTTATTGACATTTTCTAAGTGTATCATCACGCTATGCTTTATTCACTATGCAACTTGTTATTGTTCATCCATTAGACGCAAGGAGGACTATTATTGTTGCATATCGTACACTTCTTTAACATCTTCTAACGTAATGCCCAGCAACTGCATCTGACGGAACAATTCGGGCAGACGCTCTTTCATGAACACCAGCTTGCGCTCTTTCAGGATCTGCTTCTTCGCCCCTTTGGTGACAAAGTAGCCCAGACCCCGCTTATTATATATAATGTTCGCGCGAGCCAGTTCGTCATAGGCCTTCACCGCCGTATTGGTATTCACCTCCAACAGCACGGCATACTCCCTTACCGACGGAATACGGTCATCGTCCTTGTAGGTACCTGCCAGTATCTCATCGCACAGGCGGTCGGCCATCTGGACATATATTGGTTTATCAGAATTGAAGATCATATATTTGCAAATTTATGTGTGACAACCTGCCAGCGGCAGAACAGATAGTAGGCAAGCCAAGTGAAGAGGATAACAGCCAACGTCCAGAATACCGTCACGGTGATATAATAGGCAGTATGACTGATATCGCTAGGCTGACCTGGATCGGTAAACATATTTATACATGCAACAAAGGCCGCAAATGCAATCACCACTACGGCAGATGCTGCAATGAAATGGAACTTCTTGAAGAACACGCCTCCAAGCAAATAGAAGGAGTGAATGCCTATCACAAAACTATACTCCATGATAGTACTCAGCCAATCGTTGATGGTCACACCACCATAATCCGACACATGCGGCATCATATTGAAGAACCATTTAGTCGTACACATCACGGGATTGTCAGTCATCCAAAGATAAGCGATGTGAACACCATCGGCCACGAAGAACGGCAGCAATCCACCTACCAGCGAGAAGGCCACCAAGTAAATCCAGCGTGACAGGAATTTTTCCTGATTCGATGCAGGCAGCATCAGCCACGCAATACGCTTTTGCTTTTTCTGCTCACCACGAAAAAGGGTACTGGCAGAAATCAGGAAGAAGATGAAACAGGCCATAAGGCTGAAAGCACCCACTGCCTCACAAATGGTACGAACACGTAACATTGTCACATCCTGTGGGGCATCATAAATGCTTTCATGCATTCCGATGTTATGGGCAAACCAAAAGAAGAACAGATAAAGCAGCATCATGCAGAGCGCACCCCACAACATGGGCTTATATCCCTCAACGAAGTCAAGTTTCAGCACACGGCCGAAGCGTGTCATATCAAAGTTTTTCATTTTACCAATCCTTTCGTTACAGCGTTAAACAATAGTTCCAAGTTCACTTGCGTCTCAGGCATATCGGCCGTGCGGCGCACCATAGCAATATTGCCTTGCAGCGACGGCTCTGCATAGATCACGGTGTCATCCATTTCCTGCGGCATTCGCATCTCAAAGGCATACTTCTCAGTAATCTCAGCCACACTGGCATTGAGCAGCAGTTCTCTTTCCGTCAGGATCATGACATGATCGAGCAGAGCCTCAACATCATGCACCTGATGGGTAGAGATAATCAGCATGCGGTCTTCACTCATATTCTCGGCCACCACCTTGCGGAACTGGCTTTTCGAGGGGATATCGAGTCCGTTGGTGGGCTCGTCCATCAGCAGATAGCGGGTCTGTGCAGCCAAAGCAATACTCATGAACACCTTTTTCTTCTGTCCCATCGACAGATTGCTCAGGTTCAAATCAGTTGACAGTTCAAAATCCTTCAGGCAGCGCTCAAGCACCTCACGACTGAATCGCGGATAGAAGTCCTCCATCAGGCGAGCGTACTTATTCAATGTCATACTGGGCAAGTCAAACTCCTCTGGCACAAGGAATATCTCCTGTAGAGTCTCTGCCTCTCGCTTGCAGGTTACTACTGATTCGCAACAAACGGTACCCTTAGTGGGGCGCAGCAGACCAGCAATCAGATAGAGCAATGTCGACTTGCCCATCCCGTTCTTGCCAAGAAGGCCGTAGATACGGTTCTCCTCCAGACTGAGGCTGAAGTCTTCAAAGACCAGACGCTTCTGTCCGGCATACTTGAAACTGATGTTGTTTACGTTGATCATAACTTATTAATAACTTAAAAAACAGTCTATATTAGTGTACTACTTTAATAGTACACTGCAAAAGTAGACATTTTTATGATACCAACCAAATATTTTGGCGACTTTCTGAAGGCATTAACACACTTTTAACTATTCCACCTTATTTATTATAGAGGTGCCCCAAAAGCACAATACCTTTCGCAAGTATGAAAACGACCTCCCACTCGACCTTAGTCCCGAAGATGTGCTCATCCAACTTTTCATTTTTGAAAATCATCAAAAAAGGTACAAAGTTACACTTTGCAGTTTATCTATTTGATTTACAGAGAGATGCATCGGTGTATCTTTTTTGCAAAGTTACACCAACCTACACCATTGTAAGATGGGACATTAAGGTACTGATAATAAGCCACTTATATTGAAGGCATATCACCTATAACTACAAAACAACTTGTTTTGTTCTTGTTAAGACTATTTCTTCGATGGTAAGGAAGCATTCCTTTCAGAACAAAACAAGTTGTTTTGTTCCTGAAGGAAATATCTCTTCAACTCACACAAACCAATCCTTTGTCAGAGGGGCGCTATTCCAGCAGGGAGTTAACAGGCATTCTTCAACTTGCAAATGCCTACTCGACTTATTGGGGAATGCGAAGCACTTGGTCGCAATAATCAACAACAGCAGGTCGATGGGTGACGAAGATGACGGTGCGACGATGGTCGCTGAGAATATTTTCCAGCACCTTCTTCTCTGTTTCCACATCAAGGGCACTGGTGGCTTCATCAAGTAGCAGGATGCTGCCTGGACGCAATAGGGCACGGGCTATGGCCACGCGCTGGGCCTGCCCCTCACTGAGCCCGCCACCCTGTTCAGAGAAGCGGGTGTCAAGACCACCTGGAAAATCGTCCACAAAGTCAGCACAAGCCAGCCTGAGGGCTTCAAGCATCTGTCCGTCGGTGGCCTGGGGATTGCCCAACATCAGGTTCTCGCGCAGCGTGCCGCTGAGCAGGGTGTTGCCTTGCGGCACATAGACAAAGTTGCAGCGATGAAGATTATTGAGGGAAAAGTTATTTATCATTATTTCTCCTTGCTGAGGACGAACCAGTGACAGGAGCAAGCGGATGAGGGTGGTCTTGCCAGAACCAGTCTCACCCATGACGGCTGTACACGAGCCTGGTGGGAAGTCGAAGGTGAAATCCTGAAGGACTGGCTGCTGGCCTGGCGCACCATAACCGTAGGTCACATGCTCAAAGCGCACACCACAAGGGGCTGGCAACAATTGCGGCTCACCCTGCTTCTCCTCAGGCGTCTGCTCCAACTCCATCAGACGCTCGGCTGCAGTAAAGACACTCACAAAGGCAGGCACCAACTTGGCCAGGTCGCGGGCTGGCCCCTGTATACGGTTCACCAACTGCAGGAAAGCCGTCATGCCGCCAAAGGTCAGCGTGCCGGCATACAGGCGGAGGGCACCCCAGAGAAAGGCCACAAGGAAACCGATGGAGAAGCCCAGATTCAGGAAGAAATTGCTGGCCACAGAGAAAGCGGTACGCTTACGAACCCACTGGCGCAGCGTCTGCTGCGTGCCGTCCAGACGGTTAAGCATCTGCGCGTCGGCCTCCATCGTTTTCACCAACATGCGGTGCTGCATGGTCTCCGTGAGCAGACTCTGAATCAGACTTTCCGTATCACTCACCCTGCGATTGTATTTACGCATATATGCCACATAGATGCGACTTACCAAGATAAAGAGAGGCAGGATGGCCACCGTGACTATGGCCAGCCATACATCCATCTGGAGCAGATAGACGAAGGCACCTACGAGCATGGCCACTGTGCTGACAGTCGAGGGAAGGGTCTCCGTGAGGAACGTGACCACCGTCTTCACATCATGCTCCAAGCGGTTGACAATGTCACCACTATGCATCGCCTCCCGTCCTCGCCATTCAGAGCGGAGCAGACGGTCCAAGACGTGCTGCTGCATCCGGTTCTGTGCCTTCACGCCAAGGATATTCCTTATCCAAACGCGCGAGATGCCAACGGCAAACTCGCCCAGGATAAGGGCCGCCATCACACCTACCGCCATGTAGAGCGAGCCTTCGCGAACACCAGCGGCCGTGTCGATGGCACGCTGCATGGCCCACACGGACGACAATCCCAAGGCGACACCCAGCAGTCCGACGCACGCATTCATCACGGCCTGCAGGCGATTGCCCTGCAGAACCTTCCACAGCCATCGGAAAATCTCCATTGCAGAAAAGTGGCTGTCAGGCAGTTGGAGGAATTC
>CADCCB010000015.1:0-82755 GCA_902799905.1 uncultured Prevotellaceae bacterium | reverse complement strand
TAATTCTTAATCGCGAAGCGACCGCTCTTAATTCTTAATTCTAAATTCTTAATTCATCTCACATCCGCCCCCCACATCAGTTTCTCTCTCAGCGTGGCGAAATAGCGCGTGCCACTACGCTTCACCACCTTCACCATATAGGGAGCATGGGTCAGTCGCAAGGTGGTGCCTTCTGGCAGTTTGCCACTGCGACCATCGATGGCCACAAGGAAAGTGTGGCTGCGGCTGCTCACCGTCAGTTCAATCTGTGCCGTATCGGGTATCACGATGGGGCGAATGTTCAGTGAGTGCGGAGCAACAGCCGTCATCAGCATCACCCCCGTGCGAGGCACTATAATAGGTCCACCGTTCGACATCGAATAGGCTGTGGAGCCTGTGGGAGTAGAAACAATCAGACCGTCAGCCTGATAGGTGGTCAGGTATTCGCCGTTGATGCTGGCACGGATACTGATCATCGATGCCGAGTCACGCTTCAGGATGGCCACGTCGTTCAGGGCACACTCATAGCCGTCGATGGGTTCGCCGTTGGTCTCCACATGGATGAGCGAACGGTCTTCCACAGAATAGTCACCCCGATAGAGGGCGTCAACCATACTCTCTATGTCTGAGGCACTTACATCGGCCAGGAAGCCCAGACGGCCCATGTTGATGCCTACAATGGGAATCTGCTTGTCGCGTACACGACTGGCAGTCTTCAGCAGGGTGCCGTCGCCACCCATCGAGATGGCGAAGTCGGCCTCGAAGTCGCAACCTCTGAAAAGAGAGAAGCGCGTATTCTCCGGAATCTCAGGAGACTGAGGGTTAGCGGGGGTCTCTGATACGCCCAAGATGCTCTGTACGCCAGGTATCTCCATAAGGAAATGATAGTACTCCTCGTCAATGATGATGCGTGCGCCGTGCACCTTCAGGCAGGCCAGCACCTGACGGATTGCTCCTGACTTCTCTCGCTGATAGAGGTTGCCAAAGAGGGCAAATGTGAGGGTCTTCGATGACATATTTCTACTTTTTCTTTCACATTTCGCAAAGATTTTGTATCTTTGCAGGGTTAATTCACTGCAAAAGTACAAATTAAAATTGAAAATATGGCAAAAGTTTATGTTTTTCTTGCTAACGGCTTCGAAGATGTCGAAGCGTTGATACCCGTCGACGTGCTGCGCCGCGGTGGTGTAGAGGTAGTTACCGTGAGTGTTACTGGCGACTCACAAGTGGTGGAAACAGCACACAGAGTACAGGTTGTGGCCGACGAGATGTTCGAAGACTGCGACTTCAGCGATGCTGACCTGTTGATGCTGCCTGGCGGCATGCCAGGAGCCAGCAACCTGAACAACCACGAGGGTGTGCGTCAGGCCCTGCTGAAGCAGCATGCCGCTGGAAAACGCGTGGCAGCCATCTGTGCCGCTCCACTGGTGCTGGGCGGTCTGGGCATCCTGCGCGGCAAGCGTGCCACCTGCTATCCTGGTTTCGAACAGACGCTGGAGGGAGCCACCTACACTGGCGACCTCTGCACCGTTGACGGCAACGTGACAACGGGCGAGGGACCTGCCGCTGCTTTCCCCTTTGCCTACGAACTGCTCAGTCAACTGAAAGATGCCGACACCGCCAATCAGGTAGCCACCGGCATGAGGTATGTTCACCTTTTAGAATCAATATGAAAGAGAACATAGGGGGAGTGGATTACGTCATCATCGTGGCAGGAGGAAAGGGCCTGCGCATGGGCGGCGACGTGCCCAAGCAGTTTCTGCCCATCGGCGGGAAGCCTGTGCTGATGCGAACCATAGAGCGGTTTCGTGAGTACTCTGCAGACCTACAGATTATTCTGGTGCTGCCCAAGGCACAACAGGACTACTGGCACACCTTGTGCCAAGAGTATGGCTTTAAGGTAAAATACCAACTGGCCGATGGTGGCGAGACGCGCTTCCACTCCGTGCAGAACGGGCTGGCACTCATCCCGGACGATGCGCAAGGAGTAGTAGGCGTGCATGACGGTGTTCGTCCCTTCGTTACTATCGACGTGATACGTTCCTGCTATGAAGCCGCCTGTCAGCAGAAGGCCGTCATCCCAGTGACACCTGTCGTAGAGACGCTTCGCCACGTAGGGAAGGGCAATGTCTATCGAGCCGACTATCGGCTGGTACAGACGCCACAGACCTTCGACATTCAATTGTTGAAGGCGGCCAACAAACAGCCCTATAGCGAGACCTTCACTGACGATGCCTCTGTGGTTGAGGCCTATGGCCATCCTGTCGCAATGGTAGATGGCAACCGAGAGAACATCAAGATCACCACGCCCTTCGACCTTATCATGGCCGAAGCCCTGCTTAACTCTTAAATCTCCGCTCGAGCCCCGCTCGCTTTCACCAAGCGAAGCGACTGAAAGAAATCTCAAATCTCAAACCTCAAATCTCAAACCTTGAACATTCTCGATCAGGATATCAAGTTTCTGCCAGGCGTTGGGCCTAACCGCAGGAAGATGCTGAGCCAGGAACTCGGCATCGAGACCTTTGGCGACCTGCTCGAGTATTATCCCTACAAATACGTAGACCGGTCGAAGGTCTACACCGTGCACGAACTGACTGGCGACATGCCCTTCGTGCAGGTCATAGGACACATCCTGAGTTTCGAGACCTTCGACATGGGGCCACGCAAGGAGCGTGTGGTAGCCCACTTCACCGATGGCACAGGCATCATGGACCTCGTGTGGTTCAATGGCGGCAAGTATGCCAAGCAGAACTACAAGATCGGACAGGACTATCTGCTGTTTGGCAAACCGTCGGTGTTCAACAACCGCATTCAGGTGCAGCATCCCGACCTGGACGATGCCTCAAAGGTGGACACCACCGCTATGGGCATGCAACCATACTATAACACAACGGAGAAGATGAAGAAGGCGGGGCTGAACTCCCGCTCCATAGAACGACTGACGAAGACGCTCATCATGCAACTGAAGGAGCCACTGGCCGAGACTATACCCAACTTCATCACTGCCCCACTCCACCTGATAGGACGCGACGAAGCACTACGCACCCTGCACTATCCGCAGAACGCCAAAGACCTGGAAAAAGCACGTGTACGCATGAAGTTCGAAGAACTCTTCTTCGTCCAACTCAACATATTAAGATATGCGAGCGACCAGCGTCGTAAGTACTGCGGTTTTGTATTCAACCGCATCGGCGACATCTTCAACACGTTCTACGCCCAGAACCTGCCATTCGAACTGACGGGTGCACAGAAGCGCGTAATGCGCGAGATACGACAGGACCTCTGCTCCGGACGGCAGATGAACCGCCTGCTGCAGGGTGACGTTGGCAGCGGCAAGACGCTGGTGGCACTGATGACAATGCTTATCGCACTGGACAACGGCTATCAGGCTTGCATCATGGCCCCTACGGAGATTCTGGCAGAACAGCACCTGGCCACCATCCGTGAGTTCCTGAAAGACATGCCCGTCAGGGTGGAACTGCTCACGGGTATCGTAAAAGGCAAGAAACGTCAGGAGGTGCTCGACGGCCTACTCTCAGGCGACGTGCAGATCCTGGTGGGAACACACGCCATCATCGAGGACACTGTGCAATTCGCACAACTTGGCATGGTGGTCATTGACGAACAACACCGCTTCGGTGTGGCACAGCGTGCAAAACTCTGGGCCAAGGCATCGCCTGACGGTGGCAGGAGCCTGCCCCATGTGCTGGTCATGACAGCCACACCCATCCCGCGGACACTGGCCATGACACTCTATGGCGACCTTGACGTCAGCGTCATCGACGAACTACCGCCTGGCCGCAAACCCATTCGCACCACCCACGTCTTCGACACCCGCATGACCTCGCTCTATGACGGTATCCGCCGTCAAATTAACGAGGGCCGACAGGTCTACATCGTTTTTCCGTTGATAGAGGAAAGCGAGAAGATAGACTTGAAGAATCTGGAGCAGGGCTTCGAAGTACTGCGTGAGGCCTTCCCGGAGTTCCGCATGAGCAAGGTGCACGGCAAGATGAAACCCAAGGACAAGGAGGAGGAGATGCAGAAGTTCGTCAGCGGCGAGACGCAGATTCTGGTGGCAACCACTGTCATCGAAGTGGGTGTCAACGTGCCCAACGCCTCTGTCATGGTCATCCTTGACGCCCAACGTTTTGGTCTCAGCCAACTGCACCAGTTGCGAGGTCGTGTGGGGCGCGGCGCCGACCAGTCATTCTGCATCCTTGTAACCACCTTCAAACTCAGCGAGGAGACACGCAAGCGCATCGACATCATGTGCGAGACCAACGACGGATTCCGCATCGCCGAGGCAGACCTGAAATTGCGAGGTCCTGGAGACTTGGAGGGAACCCAGCAGAGCGGCATGGCCTTCGACCTGAAAATTGCTAACATTGCCCGTGACGGCCAACTGGTACAGATGGCCCGTGATGAGGCCCAGAAAATTATTGACGAGGACCCGCTATGTCAGTCGGCCAAATACCAGATATTATGGAAAAGAATGCGCGAATTACGCAAGACAAATGTTAATTGGGCGGCAATTTCGTAGGATTAATGTTAAAAGTACACAAATAAATCGCCCTTTAGCATACTTATTCCAAAATTATTTACTAACTTTGCATCGATTTTTTAGTTGAACAATGCGTCATTGGCTTGTAATGTACGTGTTTGAGACTAGGCGTCTGAAGGAATAACGAATTGAATAATAATACAACCTATGATATTCAAGCAATTGAAGAAACTGTCACTTTTGGCACTCGCATCGCTAGTTGCCTTGCCTATGGCAGGCCAGGATCTGCTGGCCAATCAAGCACCTATCGACCGCAAGATGAAGGCTGTTGACTCTTTGATGATGCAGCAGTTGATCATGAACGAAGTTTGGGAAGCACCTGCTGCCGACCTCTATGAGGACTGGAGCAACAGTTACACACACACGTCTGCAAACCTGCCCGACTCGTTCCGCATCGACCTGCGCGATTTCTGCATGCCGACCACCAACCGCGTCGTCACCTCAAACTTCGGTGCACGCTGGGGCCGTCAGCACAAAGGTTTGGATGTCAAGGTTTATATCGGTGACACTATTCGTGCTGCCTTCAGCGGCAAGGTGCGCATCGTCAAATATGAGCCTCGCGGTTATGGTAAGTATGTAGTCATCCGCCACCCCAACGGTTTGGAGACCTACTATGGCCACATGTCGAAGCAACTAGTTACCGAGAATCAGGATGTACGTGCAGGCGACCCTATCGGTCTGGGTGGCAATACTGGTCGTAGCACCGGTTCACACTTGCACTTTGAGACCCGTCTGGCTGGCGTAGCACTCAACCCCGCTATCTTATTCGACTTCAAGAATCAGGACGTCATAGGCGACGAATGGACTTTCCACCGTTCTACCTATAATCAGGAGTCGGCACAGGCCACTCGTCTGCGTGGCACAGGTGGCGTCTATCGTGGTGGTGACGGTCTGAACTATGCAGAAGTTCCAGGATCCAAGAAAGGTCAGGCTAGCAGCAACGTACGCTACCATAAGGTTAGACGTGGTGAGACGCTCTCTGCAATTGCCCGCAAGCACCATACAACAGTCAGTGCTATCTGTAGCCTGAATCGCATCAGCAAGAATGTCCGTCTGAAGCCAGGTCAGATCCTGAAATACAAATAAGAAGGTAATTATTACATCCCACAATAACAGAAGAAGCCCTGAACAATTGCTCAAGGGCTTCTTCTTTTTTATGGTCAGAACTGGAGATCGGAGAGAATCTTCCGAGTGGCACCAGACTGTCTGCTGACATATGCTCCTGCCTGTTGGCCGGCAGTACTAAGGAATTCGGCATCAGTTTCAAAGCGCTTCATCAGACGCTCAAAATCCTCATAGCCAGTAATCTCAAAGCCACCGCCTTGGGCTTTCAACCCCTGAGCCTCCTGGAACTTCTGATTGTTAGGGCCGAAGATAACAGGGACGTCCCATACTGCAGCCTCCAGGGTATTGTGGATGCCCACACCAAATCCGCCACCAACATAAGTGACATCGGCATAGCGATAGATGCTACTCAACAGCCCGAAGCAATCGACAATGAGCGCCTCACCTCCTGTCCCTCTCCATGAGGAGGCATTATTTGCAGCCAGACTGGTATAACGTGTGACATTCCACCCTTGCAGTTTCTTCTCAATCTCCTGGAGATGCTCCTCGTCGATGACATGAGGAGCAATGATGAGCGCCCAATCGCGGTGAGCGTTGAAGTATTTGATAAAGATATCCTCATCGGGTGGCCAACTGCTACCTGCAATAAACGCCTTTGGTTTTGTTGTACTATCAACAGGAACAATATTGATGGGCAACTGCTTCGCATCCTCCTTGATTTGAAGCACACGGTCAAAACGGGTGTCGCCAGTCACGGTGACATTCGTCAGACCTATCTTTGCCAACAAATCCCTGCTCTCCTCATTTTGTACATAGAAATGAGTGAAGCATTTCAGCACACGCCCATACTGACGGCCATACCAGCGAAAGAACACCTGTCTTTCGCGGAAGATGCTACTGACACTATAGACTGGCACATTGCGATGTTTGAGAATATGCAGATAATTATACCAGAACTCATACTTGATGAAGAAGGCCATCTCGGGACGTATGGCTCTCAGAAAACGCCGTGCATTGATGGGTGTGTCAAGCGGCAGGTAACAAATAATGTCAGCCCCCTCATAGTTCTTACGGACCTCATAACCAGAAGGTGAGAAGAAGGTAAGCAAAATCTTGATGTCAGGATGGTCACGGCGCAATTGCTCCATCAGTGGACGTCCCTGTTCAAACTCACCAAGCGATGCAGCATGAAACCATACATAGCGGGCATTAGGGTCCACCTTCTCACGAAGCACCCTGAAAGCATTGCGCTCGCCACGCCACATTCGTCTCACCTTCACGTTAAAGCGACTGTAGACAGCCACTCCCAACAGATAGAGGTAGATAATAAGGTTATACATTCAGTAAAGACGATTGATAATTGATAATCAGACCTTATCCAAGCACTTCTATTGCCGTTCTTGTTCTACGAATGGTCTCCTCCTTGCCCAGGAAGGCAGCCAGTTCGTACATATCTGGACCCTGACCTGTGCCTACGAGGGCGATGCGCCATGCGTTCCAAGGCTTGATGCCTGTCTGCTCTACCCATGGGTCGACAACGGCCTTTATACCATCTGTAGTCCAGTCATTGACTGTCTCCAGCACGGCAACCATCTGATTCATCTGCTCGGCAGTATTCTCATTCCAGTTCTTGCGGATAAACTTGTCGCCTTCCTTGTCAAAACTTGTGGGAGCCACGAAGAAGAACTTGGTGAGGGGCCACAGGTCGCTGGGGAAAGACACGTTGCGCTTTCTCTTGTTGCCCAACTTGTCCTGGTATTCAATGACTTTTGTCTTCATCATCCTAATCACTTCGGCCTCCTGCTCAGCAGTAGCGTTGATGCCGTTCTCCTTGAGCAGTTTGTCGAATGCAGGACACCAGTCGGTGTCAGGATGCATGAGCAGATACTGGTGGTTGAACCATGCGGCTTTCACATAATCGAACTTGGCGCCTGCCTTCGAACATTTAGTAATATCGAACAAGGGCACCAGTTCGTCGAGTGAGAAGATCTCCTGCTCGCCGCCAGGGTTCCAGCCCAACAGAGCCAGGAAGTTGATGACGGCCTCAGGGAAATAACCGTACTCGCGATAGCCGCTGCAGAACACAGGGTTACCTTCCTTGTCGGTGCCGTGCCAGTCGAGGGGAAACACTGGGAATCCCAACTCGTCGCCATCGCGTTTTGACAACTTACCCTTACCACTCGGTTTGAGCAGCAGGGGCAGGTGGGCAAAGCGAGGCATGGTGTCCTCCCAGCCAAAGGCCTGATAAAGCAATACGTGGAGGGGGGCTGAGGGCAGCCACTCCTCACCACGAATCACGTGGGTAATCTCCATTAGGTGGTCATCCACTATGTTTGCCAGATGATAGGTGGGTAACTCATCGTGACGCTTGTAGAGCACCTTGTCGTCGCAAATCTCACTCTTCACGCGCACCTCGCCGCGAATCATATCGTCGACCAGCACTTCCTGACCAGGCTCCACCTTGAAGCGCACCACCCAGGTATCAGTATCGCGCATCAACTGCTCCACCTCTTCCTTGGGCAGGGTCAGCGAGTTGCGCATCTGACTGCGCGTGTGGCAGTCGTACTGGAAATTCTCAACAGCCTCGCGCTTGGCAGCCAGTTCCTGAGGCGTGTCGAAAGCCACGTAGGCCTTGCCGTTGTCGAGCAACAGTTGCACATACTTCTTATAGATGTCGCGACGTTCACTCTGACGATAGGGACCATAGTTGCCGCCGAAACTAACACCTTCGTCGAACTTGATACCCAACCACTGGAAAGCCTCGATAATATAAGCCTCTGCTTCCGGCACAAAGCGTGTTGTATCGGTATCCTCAATACGGAATACCAAATCGCCCCCATGCTGACGGGCAAAGAGATAGTTATACAGGGCGGTACGCACGCCGCCGATATGTAAAGGTCCTGTGGGACTGGGTGCAAAACGCACTCTCACTTTTCTTTCTGTCATTGCTTGCTTTTCCTATTTTGCCTGCAAAATTACAAAATAATTATGAATTATGCATTATGAATTATGAAATATTTATTATCTTTGCAGACAAATAACGACAAAAGATGAGAAACTTCAGATTCAAGATAGACTTCACCTGGCGTGACATTCTGATTCGCATTGCATTGGTTATCTGCACTACAGCGGCTATCATCTGGTTCATGCCAAGAGACAACAAGCCAAACTTCAAGGCGGAAGTAGGCAAGGTATGGCGCCACAACGACTTAACTGCTACGTTCGACTTCCCAGTTCAGAAAAGCGACTCAGTCATTCAGGCAGAGCGTGAAGAGGCCATGAAATCTTATGAGCCATATTACACCTTGAACAAGCATACAGCCGCTAAACAGGAGCAATTATTAATCGAACAAATTGAAAAAGGGGGAGACACACTGGGCATAACCCTTAAATGGACTATTATTGCCCAACTGAAAGATGCCTACCTCCAAGGAATCGTCGACACCAAAGAACCTATTGGCGGAGAGGCAGACACATTGCACACCCTTCGACGCATCGACGACAGGGAGACTACAAGCATCAAGGGCAGCAACGTGCTGACCCCACGACAGGCCTACGAACGCATCATGCAGTCGCCAATCATCCTGCAGAATCAAGAGAAACTGCAAGACCTCAACCTGAACGACTTCATCGTCCCCAACCTGACCTACAACAGTGTGTTGAGTGACTCCGTAAGGGAACAATTACTCAGTAGCGTACCTACGAGCAGCAGTGTTGTACAGAGTGGTCAGAAAATTATTGACCAGGGTAGTGTCGTCACTGAAGAAACTTATCAAGTTCTGCTTTCCTACCTTAAGGAGATTGACCGTCGAAGCAATACAAGGTCGAAGGTCAACACCGTCATTCTGGGAGAAATCCTCTATGTGTTCCTCGTTATTCTTGCATTTACATTCTATCTGACGATCTATCGCAAAGAGTACTTCGAAGAGATGCGCTCCATTGGCATGCTTTATGCCCTTATCATTCTCCCTACCATCATGGCCTCGCTGATGGTCAGCCATAATGTGCTTCACGTCTATATTCTGCCTTTTGTCATTATACCTATCTTTATACGCGTGTTTATGGACTCACGGACAGCATTTATGGCCCATTTGTCAATCGTCATCATCTGTGCCTGTATGCTACAGAAGCCGTTGGAGTTCATGGCCGTAGAGATGGCAGCAGGACTGGCTACCATTTTCTCACTCAGGGAGATGTCGTCACGCTCACAACTTTTCTGGACTGCAGTGAGTGCCACAGCAGCAGCCATGCTGGCCAACTTCGCCGTATTCCTGATTCGCAACAATGACATCAGTCGCATCGATGAGAGCGAATACATCTATCTGGCTATCTGCGGTATCGTCATATTCTGTTGCTACCCCCTACTCTACCTCGTAGAGAAACTCTTCGGGTTTATCTCCGATATTACGCTCATTGAACTATCGGACATGAATAAAGATGTGCTCCGACGAATGAGCGAGGTCGCACCTGGTACCTTCCAGCACAGCCTGCAAGTGGGCAACTTGGCTGCAGAGATTGCACGCCGCATTGGTGGCAACCCGCAACTGGTGCGAACAGGAGCCCTTTACCACGACATCGGCAAGATGCAAAACCCCATCTATTTCACAGAAAACCAATCTGGCGGTATCAACCCGCACGATCAACTATCATACATAGAGAGTGCACAGATGATTATCAGTCATGTGACTGAGGGACTGAAACTCGCTGACAAATACAACCTTCCCGTGCAAATCCGCGACCTCATTGCAACACACCACGGACAAGGTAAAGCAAAGTATTTCTACATAAAATATAAGAATGAGCATCCCAATGAGCCTGTCGACGACCTACTCTTCACCTATCCTGGTCCCAATCCCTTTACCAAGGAGCAGGCCATCCTGATGATGGCCGATGCTGTGGAAGCCGCCTCCCGCTCATTGCCCGATTATACAGAGCAGAGCATCCGCACACTGGTGAACCGCATCATCGACTCGATGGTCGACGACGGCTTTTTCCACGAATGTCCCATCACTTTCCGCGACATCCAGTATGCCAAGACTGTGCTCATCGAGAAACTGAAGACCATCTACCATACCCGCATCAGTTACCCTGAGATGAAGAAGTAACTAAAGAAGTGCCAAATAGACACTTATTCTTGCACAGAATGCACGTTCTGTGCAGAAATGTGCAGTTTTATGGTTAATAATCCTTAAATACTGCACATTTTTTCTTTTTGTGTGCGACAGAATACGTACCTTTGCAGCCGTTTTTAACAAAAGTTTGTTTAAAGGATATGAAAACAATGAAAGCAATGCTTGTTGGCGTGATGCTGACTGCTGCAACAACAACCACCCTTGCTGGTGGAATTCTGACCAACACAAATCAAAGTATTGATTTTCTTCGCAACCCCTCCCGTGATGCCGCTATCGGCCTCGACGGTGTCTACTCTAATCCGGCCGGTGTGGCATTTATGCCCGAAGGCTTCCACCTTGGCTTCAACTGGCAGTATGCCCACCAGACACGTACCATCACTTCCAATAGTCCTGCATTCGCACTAGGCCACAAAAACGACGGTTCGACAAGAAAAGTATTTGAGGGCGTGGCTGATGCTCCATTCATCCCTTCTCTGCAGGCTGCCTATAACACAGGTAACTGGAGCATACAGTTCAACTTTTCCATTCCAGGCGGCGGCGGATCATGTGAGTTTTCTGACGGTCTAGGCTCATTTGAAACCGTGGTTGGTAATATAGCAACACAACTGAGTCCCTTAGGAGCCACTGGCTACGACATGGACGGTTACATGCAGGGGCGTCAGTACTATTTTGGTTTCCAGTTTGGTAGTGCCTATAAAGTGAGCGACCAACTGTCTGTTTATGGTGGTCTGCGTGTTCTCTATGGAACTGCAACCTACAAGGCTAAAATCAGTAACATCATGGTGAAGCAGGCCAATGGCAGTTATATGGACTTTGGTAGTTTCCTGAGTAATGCCACGGCTGTCATCGATGGCGGTCTATCACAGGTTGAAGCCGGCATTGCCCAATACGAGGCAGCAGGCGTAACCGTTCCTGATGCCCTCATACAACAGAGAGCCCAACTGGAAGGTACACGTTCCAATTTGGATGCCCTGCAGAAATACTCCGAGGGAGTAAACCTGCTGTGTAACCAATCGAGCGTTGGTGTGGCTCCTGTGATTGGCATCGACTTCAAACTAAACGACCACTTTAACTTCGCAGCCAAATATGAATTCAAGACTCAAATTCGCATGCTGAATGAGTCGACAGTGAACAAAGCCAGCGAGATTGCTGCCGTCAACAAGTTCCGTGATGGTGAGAAGATCAACGAGGATATGCCTGCACAACTGGCAGTAGGTGCCATGTGGAGCCCTATCAACGAAATCCGCCTCAATGCAGGATGGCACCACTACTTCGACAAGAGTGCCTCATGGTACAATAATGCCCAGAACCTGCTCAACCACGACTCCAACGAGTACCTACTAGGTGCCGAATGGGATGTCACCGACCGCTTCACCGTGTCAATTGGTGGCCAGTTGACCCGCTATGGTCTGAGCGATGAGTATATGAACGATATGTCGTTCGTCACCAATAGTTATAGCATCGGCTTCGGCGCCAACTACAAAGCCAACGAACATATCACGCTGAAAGCCGGCTATTTCCAGACCGACTACGATGATTACAACCGTACAGACTATCCCCCATTGTCAGGTCAAAGCGACTCGTTCACTCGTACTAACCGTGTACTCGGTCTGGGAATTGAGGTTAGCCTCTAATATCCGTCAGAATACTATAGCGGATCTACATCATAGTAGATTTGAAGCGAACTGTAGCGCTTGTCTTGCAGCATCTGCTGTTGGGCAAGCGCTAAATATTGTCGCACACGTGGCATATCGATACCACTTTCAAGTTTGAGCACTATCTTACGGATGCTCAAGGTCTTGATACGAGAGACAGCAGGCTTGTCAGGCCCCAGGACACGGTCGCCGAACCACTGGCGCAGACGGGTACCCAGTTCGATACCAGCCGTTGTAACAATGTCGTCACGGCGATGTTTCAGATAGACATAGACAAGCCTATAGTATGGCGGATAGTGGAACGACTGTCGTTCAGTAGCCAACACACTATAAAAAGCGTCATAATCATTATTCACTACCTGCCGGACAATCGGTAAATCGGGATTCTTAGTCTGTAGGATAACCAGTCCGCGCTTGCCTTTGCGTCCTGCACGTCCGCTGACTTGAGCCATCATCATAAAAGCATGTTCGTAGGCACGGAAATCAGGCTGGTTGAGCATGCCGTCAGCATCAAGAATTCCTACCACCGATACACGGTCGAAGTCGAGACCCTTTGAGATCATCTGCGTGCCAATGAGCAGATTGGTGCGTCCATTGGAGAAATCGGCAATAATACGCTCATAGGCATTACGTGTCCGGGTCGTATCGAGATCCATACGTGCCACACGGGCATTGGGGAATATTTCGCGTATCTGATCCTCTATTTTCTCTGTACCATACCCTCGTCCCTTCAATTCCTTATTGCCACAGGCGGGACATTTATCTGGAATCTGATAGGAGAACCCACAATAGTGGCACGTCAGTTGGTTAAGATTTCTATGAAGGGTCAGACTGACGTCGCAGTGCTCGCATCGGGGAACCCAGCCACACTGGCTGCACTCAATCATCGGTGCCCAGCCACGACGGTTCTGGAAAAGAATAGCCTGTTCATTACGCTCCAGGGCCTCACGCACTTTCTGCAACAGCAGCGGTGAAAAGGGGCCGTGCATCATTTTCCTACGTTGCAAGTCCTTCGTGTCAACGACCTGGATCTCTGGCATCTCAATCCCCTGATAGCGTTCCTTCAGTTCTACCAGTCCATACTTGCCCGTCCGGGCATTATGGTAAGTCTCCATAGCCGGTGTAGCCGTGCCAAGAAGGACCTTAGCGCCTAACATGATGGCTGCACTTCGGGCATGATACCTTGGTGCAGGATCCTGCTGCTTGTAACTGGTCTCATGTTCCTCATCAACAATGACGAGTCCCAAGCGCTGGAATGGGAGAAAGACAGCACTGCGGGCTCCCAAGATAATGTCGTAGGGATTGCCCGACAACTGCTTCTGCCATATCTCCACGCGCTCGGCATCACTGTATTTAGAATGATAAATACCCAGCCTGTTGCCAAATACTCGCTGCAGGCGCTGCATCATCTGTACGGTAAGTGCAATTTCCGGCATGAGATAAAGCACCTGTCGATGTTGTTCCAGTTCGCGCTGGATGAGATGGATAAATATTTCCGTCTTACCACTCGATGTCACGCCATGCAAGAGCGTGACACGCTTCTTCATAAACGAAAAGAGTATCTGATTATAGGCTTCCTGTTGGGCAGGGTTCAGTGTCTTAATCTGCTCAGGATGTGGCTCACCGCCATGATTCAGCCGCCCCACTTCAACTTCATAGGTCTCCAACAGGCCTCGCTTGACCAACTGGTTGATAATAGGAAGCATTGTCTCTGCGGCATTCATCAGTTCTTCGCGGGTAATTTCCACTACCGGCTCACGGCATAGATTTCCCTCGATGGTGTCCCATCGCGAGAGCGAGAGATAGGCTATGAAGGCCTCTTGCTGCTTGGCAGCCCTGTTCAGCATGTTAAGGGCGACATGGAGTGTCGGCTCGTTGCGATAGGGAGCCGTCAGACGGATGTAGGTCTCCGTGCGAGGCTTGTAACCCTCCTCGGCCTTCAGACCGGCAGGTAAAGCAGCCTTATAGACCTCGCCGATGGGAGACATGTAGTAGTCGGAAATCCATTGCCACTGCTTCAGTTGCGCTGGCAATAGAATCGGGCTGGAATCAAGCACCTGCATGACAGACTTTACCTCATAGCCCTGCGGTGGCTGATCGTGCAGGCGAGCCACAATGCCCACATAGGTCTTATTCTTTCCAAAAGGTACGAGCACACGCTTGCCCTCCTTCACCTCGTTCTGACAAGTATCTGTCACGGCATAGGTGAAACAGCCGTCAAGCGGCACGGGCAATATCACGTCTGCGTAATTCAATGCTAAAAGATATAGGTCAGCGATAACGACCAGGCATTAGTTGCAGATTTCGCATGATGCAACGACTGGTCGGCAAGTTGTGTATTCAGCGTGTCCCAAGTAAAGTCCGCCGTCTTACCTAACTGAATGTTATAATAGGCGGCGCACTCTAGGTGGTTACCCACCTGTACGCCACATCCCAGATTCAGGCTAAGTTTAGTGTCCTGTAACGAGAAACTGTTGCGATAGCCCTTTGAGTCTTCCCAATAGAAAGTACCAGGCCCCACATTGAATGCCAGTTGAGGGCCGGCACTGGCAAAGACACCAACGATTCCTCCCAGATGGACACCAGCCCTGAGATTGCCAGGAATAATGATCGTCTTATGGGTCAAAGACTCTTCAGCCACCTTCAGGGTCCGTTGGTCATAGAGCACAGAAGCATCTATGCTCAGGAAAGGTAGCGGAGTACTGATATAGAGACTAGGTCCGACAAAGAATCCCGCACGGTTCGACTTTCCAAGCAAATCACTGTTGAAGTCCATACTTGTCACATCAATACCACCTCGGACTCCCACCCTGAGACTCTGAGAAAATGATGGTACGGCCCAAAGCCATACCACCAACACAGCGAATGCTACATAAAGTTTCCTACCCTCCATCATCTTTTTATATTAGCTAACTAGTGACGCTCACGGCGGACCGACACACGAGGTGACGAAGAACCACCCGACGACTTCGAGGAGCCTTTTGACCGACTGACATTTGATGACCGGCTCTTACGCTCTTTCTTAAGAGCCGCCTTAGCCTGTTTGGGGTCGAGACTTGCAATACTGTCCAGTGAATCGCGCTTGGCCTTGTCACCGAAGATGTTGTTACGGAAAGCCTCCAGTTCCTTCTCAATACGTTTCTGCTCGGAAGTCAGTTTCGTAGAGTCATTACCAGCCATCTGTGCCAGCGTCTTGCCCAGTCGGTTAGCAGTCTTGTAGATGGTGCCCTTATACTTATTGAGCGTAAAATAATCGTCTAGGTTCATGATAGCAGCATCATTCACATCACTAGTCTTCACGGTCTGACGGCTCAGGAAGGGTTCCACTTCTGAGTACTTCACCCAGAAGAGCGGATACTTGGCAGCCTCACCACCAAAGTCATCCTCACGAAGCATCACGGGACAGATGGCCTGCGGCTTGATATGGAATGACGAGTTGGCCTGATCGTAATAGGCACTCTCCTTCAGATAGTACATTTTGACCTCTGCTGACGGGATGTCACTATTCTCTACTTTCAGTTTGCCATCTTTCTCCTCGTACCAGATATGGTAGTTATCGAGGATGGTCTTCATATCGACTTTAGCAGTAGCATCGAGCACCTCATTGCCATCGAGACGATACTCATAGACAGGGATATAGCCATTGAGTGCCAGTTTGAACACATAGGTGAAGAGGTTCAGTTGTTTGCCCACCGGCTCCACAGGGTCGTAGAGTCCAGCGTTGGCCTCATCGTTAAGGTCTACCTCCCTATAGATGTCGCGCCGCCACACCACATCCTCCGGCATATCAAGTGCCGTGGGATACTGGATGCGCATACGCTGTGTCATCCCTTGGCCGTTGGTCTGTTGCTGCTGCTGAGCGGCCTGTTGCTGCTGGGCACGGCTTTTCTTGGGCTGGGCCTGCGCTTCGCTAATTGACAATTGACAAATGATCAATGATAAACCAATCACCATCATCCATCGTTTGCCTATTTGGAACTCTTTCACTTTCATATTATTATTCATTTATCTATTTCATCTATCATAAAGGCCGTAGGCCGCTATTTTACAATGATTTCCATCGAAGTGGGCAGTGTGCGCTCGATACCATCGGGGCCGATGGCCTTCACACGTGAGATGTAGAAGCGGCGGTTGCGCGTCAACTTTCGGAAAGTATCCTTCTGACGGGCAGAGAACTTGTCGCCATCACCAACCATCGGCACGGCATTACCCATATTGTCATAGAATACGGTTTCAAACGAGAGCACTCGGAAGCCAATGTCGAGAATACCATCGTCGATGGCAGCACCGATTCCATCAATAGACATCAGGCTGGCCTTGGCGAGGCCACCACCCTTGTAGCGTAATGGATTACCATTCTCGTCCTTCATATCAATATAAGGTATGGGGTCTGGCAGACGGCGCACCCTGAAGGTGAACTGTCCCATTTGTTGTGGACGGCCTGTGTTGGTCGACACCACGGTAATGGTGGCATTCTGTCCGATCTGGGCAGGTTTAGCAATATAGCGACCAGGACCCGTTGGGGTCAGGGTGCCGTTAGTCATTGTAGCAGAGATCTTGTTCTGGGGCACGCCTGGCACAGAGATGCTGATTGGGTTAGCATAGCCCGCATAGAGCATATTCATCAGGTCAGCCGAAACTGTGGCCGATGGATCAACGACAGTATATTTCTGAGAGAAGTCACGACGTATCCTGTCGCCATTGCCATTGATGGTCTGAATATAGCCCGACAGGGTGAAATCACCTGTGCTGGTGCATATCCTCTCATAAATATTGTCCTGCAGGTCTACCTTCTGGTCACCGATGTAAATCTCAGGAATCTGTGTTGTATCGACGGCAGCCATCACGATATGAGCCGAGAACTTATCTCCACGTACGATTGTCTGCGAGTTTGGTATGACGAAAGCCTCCAGAAGGTTAACGCGGATATCCTTCACGTCGATATTTTGTACCAATGTATGGAGCACTTCCTTCTCCGCATTACGCACATCGCTCTGCAGTTTAGAGAGCAGGGTGACAGCAGCGGCTGCAGGCATCGATTCGAACATATACTCCTGCCAGTTCTTGCCCAAGCCAGTAGGAGGCACCTCAGTAGTCAGGTCACTGGCTATGCGACGCTGCTGAGCCGTATCCGGCAACAGTTGCAGTATTTTGGTACGGTATTCGTCGATAGCGTTTTTCAGTTCTTCACCACGTCCTCGGTTAGGAGACAGCATTACCTGATTGGCGGCCTCCAGATCCTCTTTGTTTTTCAAATTGGCAGGGTCGCCATCCGCGCCGTCGGCCTCAATGGCGATAGCGACCTTCAACTCCTGTGCCAGATTATAGAGTTCATGACTCTTGAGTTTCACGAACTGGGCCTTATCGTACCAAGGACCCACCTTGGCAGGATTCGCCCTCAACTGGTCATCGAAGTCTTCGTATATGGCTTGGTTCTCCTTTGCCGCGTTCTCTGTAGTGCGTTTCAGGCTTTCCTCAACAATGGAGAAGCCGTTGAGCACCTCATTCGAGACGTTCAGCGCAAGCATGGCCATCAAGACGACATACATCAGGTTGATCATCTTCTGGCGCGGAGATATGGGTCTTTTCTTTATTGCCATAACTTTTTCTTTCTATTATCTCTAGTCTTTCTAGTTTGTCTAGATTGTCTAGCCTTTCTATGATTGTGGTGCCACCTTCGGCATATTCACCGTCATGGCCTCAATCATACGTGTGTAGATCTTATTGAGTTCGGCAATCTGCTCAGCCATACGGCGGCTCTGCTCATTAATCTGATCGATGGTACCAATTTGCTGAGAGGCGCCCTTCAACTGCATCTCATAAACCTTACAGATACCTGTCAGCGTGCGATTCAGGTTCTCCATCTCCTCAGAGTCGCGAGTCAGTCGTTCACTCTGATCAGACACCTTCTGCAGGGTCTCGGTGAGTTTCTTCAACTGCTCCACATAGTTATTCGTGGCCTCCTCCATATCGGGATTCAGTTCAGGCAACTCTGGAGCCACGACACCACCAATACCGCCTATGACGCCACCGCCCATGACATTGGTGCCTTCTGACTGGAGGTTTGCCGGGTTCTCGCCAGCAGTTTGCGCATTGCCCTCCGGCAGTCCGCCGCCACCACCGATAATGATGGTGCCACCGCCACCACCGCCGCCAAGAGCAACATTGCCCTCTCCGTTGACGACGACACCCGACAATTGTTCCTCGCCGACATGGGTAGGCAGATCCATGCCGTCGGCTGTCTTGTCAAACGGCCGGTCGAAGGCTGCAATGAAGAACACCACAACCTCAGTACCCATGCCTAGGAACAGCATGAAGTTGGCACCTGGCAGGTGGGTCAGTTTGAAGAGCGTACCGAGAATCACAATCGATGCACCCCAACTATAGGCATAGTTCATGAACGTCTGCCCAGGAACGCTATCCAGCCACTTCTGCAAGCGGTAGATAATATTCAATTTGCTGTATTTCGTCATTTCGCTTTTTCGATATTACGTTATACGATATTACGTCATTACGACTTTCCATTCTATTTTCTTGCCTTCTTGGCAGAAGCCTTCACGGGCTTCGCCTTGTCGCTGGTGGTATTAGCCAGGCTGCGCACACAACGGAAGCCGATGTACGAGCGCGGCTGGTTTTGATACTCACTTGAACGCCAGGCAGAGCGGATATAACTCTCTGGATCCTTCCACGAGCCACCACGAACACTCTTCTTTTTCAGACGGTAGGGGTCTTCTGCGGCAGCGTTATACTTCAACTGCGGATTGATGTCGTTCATAGCATCCACACCAGCCTCGGTATAGATGGTCGAAGTCCATTCGGCCACATTGCCTGCCATATCATAGAGGCCATTCGAGTTGGAACTGTAGATACCCACTTTCGAGGTAATCAGGTTACCATCCTTGGTGTAGTTGCCGTTATCGGGTTTGAAGTTGGCATAGAAGCAACCCTTGCCGCTGGCCACATCCTCGTTATCCCAAGGAAACTCGTTCTGGTCTTTGCCGCGTGCGGCATACTCCCACTCGGCCTCAGTCGGCAGACGGTAGCGCTGCACGAAACGGGCAGCAGGTCCGAGACCCTTCAGCAAAAACTCAGTACGCCATGCACAGAAGGCGTTGGCTTGCTCCCAAGTGACACCCACCACGGGATAGTCGTTGTAGGCCGAATTGGAGAAGTAACTGCGCATATACGTCTCATTGTCGGCATTGGGAAAGTCGTTCACCCAGCAGGTCGTATCAGGATATATATTAATAATGTACGTATTGAGAAAGTCCCACGGACCTGTCAACTGGCGGTTGATGGTCTGACGCACAATTTTTCCCTCGTCATCGATATAGGCCGTATCTTTTGATATCCATACCTGCTCATTGGGATTGACGGCCACATCGGTATTCAAGTTACGCTCACTGGGGTTCAGTCGGTTACGGCGCAAGGCAGCCTCGGTGTAGTCGTAGATTTCGTAGCGGTAATTCATCTGACTAGCATCAAGCATCTTCTCGCCCGTCACAGGATTGGTCACGTAGACACTCTCTATGGCACGCAACTCGTCCTCATTAGGCTTACGAGGCAGAGACTTTTTCCAGTTCAGGTGCGGCTTCACAGGATCGCCATTCTTGTCTTCCTCAATCTTGTAACTCTCGTCACCACCATAGTTGGGGTCAGCCAGACGCTCGCGGATGATGGAATCGCGCACATAGTTGACAAACTGGCGATACTCAGAGTTCGTAATCTCCGTATCATCCATCCAGAAGCCCTCTACCGAGATATCCCTCACGGGTGTCTGCTTGCCCCAAAGGGAGTCAGTATTCTCTATACCCATACGCAGATGGCCTCGTTTGACGAGCACCATACCATAGGGCGCAGGCTCAGAAAAAGCCTTGCCGCTGGCTCCTGTCAACTCACCTCCCGACGAAGTGGCGGTCTTGCCGCCGAAACAACTCGTCAGTAAAAACAAAAAGGCAATAAGGTAAAAAGGTAAAACCACCTTTGCACCCTTTTCTTCTTGTCTGGTCGTATTCACAATTGGTCTCATATCATTATGTCTTATATTTTTCAACTTTTCACTTCTTTACCTATTCTCAAAGTATTCTCACACTCTGATGCCGGTTACGCCCCTTTTTAAAGAGGTTGATGTCAGTCTGATAGCCCACGAACAGTTCGTGGCTGCCATTGCCCATATTGACGGCTGAGGTGTACATCTCGTAACTGTAGCCCAGCATGATGCCATGAAACGTACCACCCAGATAGACGGTTACCGAGTTAGTGGGACTATAGCCCGCCCCGGCATACATCACCTTTCCGTCATGCGAATAAGTCAGACGGGCTGTCACGTCGGCACGATAGCCAACCCCGTCATAACGTCCCATTACAGAGGGCTGTATTGATAAGAACGGATTTTTAAAGCGAATATTGCATCCGGCCATCAAATAATACGTCCTGGCCACATCCAGTTCGTTCGTTTCTCCCAGTTCCACCTGCGGTTCCATAGCATGTTGTACGGATGCTCCCAGATACCACCATTTACGCTGATAGTAGAGTCCGACACTCACGTCGAAGGCGGTTCCAGTGACATCGGAGGTTGAGAATGCCTCATCACCCGTATCTTCCAAATCGAGTTTCGACCCCTTCAACGACTCGCTCAGGAACCCGGGCTGAACACCGATGCTCAGCGTGCCGCCCAACAATTTCTGCTTATAGGCATAGATCACTGAGAACTTCTTATGCGAGAAGGCACCGATATCGTCGTTTATCAACTGAGCACCCACACCGTGATAGGCACCTGCGAAGAAAAACGGCATATCGGCCGCAGCATACAAGGTTCGCGGGTTATTCTCAAAACCCACCATCGACATGTTATAGGCAGCCACCACGTTCAATTTCGACTCTTTACCAGCCGCAGCCGGATTATAGGCCGTTTCCATCGTCCAGTAGTGACTGAACGACGGGTCGTACTGTGCCGTTGCTTCCTGCAGAGCCATCAGTAACAGGGCCAATATCGTGAGACTTCGCCTTAACACGTTGATAATAACGCCCAACTCACCTTTTTATTATAAAAATTTGGGGAAAAGGCAAAAATATTGTATATTTGCACCCTCAAACTGAATTTTAATACATTCTAAACAATATGAACAAAAGATTACTACTAGGCGACGAGGCTATTGCTTTGGGTGCCATCCACGCAGGACTGAGTGGTGTGTACGCCTATCCCGGCACGCCGTCGACAGAGATCACAGAGTTTATTCAGGGCAACCCACTGGCCAAGGAGCGTGGCATCCACAGCCGTTGGAGCACCAACGAGAAGACGGCTATGGAGGCTGCCTTAGGTATGTCGTTTATGGGTAAGCGTGCACTGGTATGTATGAAACACGTAGGACTGAACGTCTGCGCCGACCCGTTTGTCAACAGCGGTATGACGGGCGTCAACGGTGGTGTGGTTGTACTGGTTGCCGATGACCCCTCCATGCACTCTTCTCAAGACGAGCAGGACTCGCGCTTCTATGGCAAGTTTGCCATGATACCCACCTTCGAGCCCTCCAACCAACAGGAGGCTTACGACATGATGGCCGTAGCCTTCGAGTATTCTGAGCAGCAGAAGTTGCCCGTGCTGATGCGTGTCACTACCCGCATGGCCCACAGCCGCGCCGTCGTAGAGTGTGTTGACGTTCCCCGTCAACAAAACGACCTCAACTACAACGCCGTGGCTGCCAACTGGGTGCTGCTGCCCGCCAATGCCCGCAAGCGCAACGACATCGTGACGGCCCAGCAGGCACAACTCGAAGAAGACGCAGCAAATTCCACCTATAATATATATGTAGAAGGACAAGACAAGTCGTTAGGCATCCTGGCCAGCGGCATCGGCTTCAACTATGTCAACGAGTGCTTCCCCGGAGGGAGCCCCTACCCCATCCTGAAGATCTCGCAGTATCCGCTGCCCAAGAAACTGGTACGCCGTCTGATGGACGAGTGCCAGCAGGTGCTCATCGTCGAGGAGGGACAACCATTCGTTGAGGATATCGTCCGTGGTGTGGCTGACCTGAAGAACATTCGCGGCAAACTGGACGGCACCTTACCCCGTACGGGTGAACTCACCCCCGATGCAGTTAAGCAGGCGCTTAACCAAATCTTAAACCCCAAATCACAAAACTTAAATCAAAACGGCTTCGCCCCATGCGAAGACGTCGTGCCCCGTCCACCTGCACTCTGTCAGGGTTGCGGTCACCGCGACGTTTATGCAGCACTGAACGAGGTACTGAAGGAGTACGACAATCCCCGTGTCTTTGGTGACATCGGCTGCTATACCTTAGGCTTCCTGCCGCCCTTCCGCGCCATCCATTCGTGCGTTGATATGGGAGCCTCCATCACGATGGCCAAGGGCGCTGCTGACGCAGGTCAGTGGCCTGCCGTTGCCATCATTGGCGACTCTACCTTCACCCACAGCGGCATGACGGGTCTTCTCGATGCCATCAACGAAAATGCCAACATCACCGTCATTATCTCAGACAACCTAACCACAGGTATGACGGGTGGACAGGACTCGGCTGGCACAAACAAGTTCGAGGCAATATGCCGCGGACTTGGACTCAGCGACGAACATCTGAAGGTGGTCGTTCCCCTGCCGAAGAACATGCCGGAGATTACCCAGATTATCCGCGACGAGATCAATTATAAGGGTACCAGTGTTATCATCCCCCGCCGTGAGTGCATGCAGACATTGCAGAGACACTTAAAGCAGAAGAAGGCTCAGAAGTGAAAAGTGAAGAGTGAGAAATTTGCTTCCGCTCTCATGTTATCATAAAGTTCGAAGTAAAAGAATATGAAAACAGATATTATCCTTTGCGGCGTAGGAGGACAAGGCATCCTCTCCATTGCCACCATCATAGGCGAAGCCGCCATGAACGAGAACCTATACATCAAGCAGGCCGAGGTGCACGGCATGAGCCAGCGTGGCGGTGATGTGCAGTCGAATCTGCGCATCTCCTCCGACCCCATCCATAGTGACCTCATTCCGCGTGGCGGTGCCGATGTCATCATCTCGATGGAACCCATGGAGGCTCTGCGCTATATACCTTATTTAAATAAGGAAGGCTGGATCATCACCAGCAGCACCCCCTTCGTCAATATACCCAACTATCCTGACATGGAAGTCATCAAGGCCGACCTCGCCAAGTTGCCACAAGTCATCAGCATAAATATTGAGCAGATGGCCAAGGACAACGGTGTGCCCCGTTCGGCCAATGTCATCCTATTGGGTGCAGCCCAGAAGGCCCTCGGCATCGAGTACGAGAAACTGGAAGATGCTATCCGTCGCGTCTTCGGTCGCAAGGGGGAGGCTATCGTCGAAGCCAACATCAAAGCGCTGGCTCTGGGACGCGAGGCGCAGAAGTGATTATTTCGGAATAACGATTAAACGATTTAACGTCATAACGAAAATAATGAAACCAACCCCTATCAAGAAAGAAATCGTCGACGGACTGATTGCCCAGTTAGGCATTCAGGACTTCGCCAAGGCCACCATCCGCGAAGTGAAGCAGGTAGCCGCTATGGCCGAGAAAGAGAGCGGCGTGGAATATATCAAAATGGAGATGGGCATCCCTGGACTGCCTGCCGCCAAGGTGGGCGTGGATGCACAGATAAAGGCCCTGCAGGATGGCATCGCCCACTCCTACCCCGATATTCAGGGCTACCCTGAACTCAAGAAGCAGGCCTCGCGTTTCGTCAAGGCCTTCATCGGTGTCGACATCGCCGCCGAAGGCTGCGTGCCCGTCAGCGGTAGCATGCAGGGAACCTTTGCCTCGTTCCTCACCTGTTCGCAGGCCACAAAGGGCAAGGACACGGTGCTGTTCATCGACCCTGGCTTCCCTGTTCAGAAGATGCAACTTCAGGTGCAGGGTGTGAACTACGAGACTTTCGATGTCTATGACTTCCGCGGCGACCTGCTGGGTCCCAAGGTGGAGTCGTATCTGAAAAGCGGAAGGATTTGCGCCATCGTATACTCCAATCCCAACAACCCCGCCTGGATCTGCCTCACAGAGAGCGAACTGCAGACCATCGGTGCTTTGGCTACGCAGTACGATGCTGTGGTAATGGAAGACCTGGCCTATTTCGCTATGGATTTCCGCCAGGACCTAAGCAAGCCCTTCGAACCGCCCTATCAGCCCACTGTTGCCCGCTATACGGACAACTACATGCTACTCATCAGCGGTTCCAAAGCATTCAGTTATGCCGGCGAGCGCATCGGCGTGGTTTGTATTAGCGACAAACTGTTCCACCGCCACTTCCCCGACTTGGCTGCCCGCTACGAGGGTCTGCCCTTCGGACTCGTGTTCTCCACCCGCATGCTTTATGCATTGTCTTCCGGCACCAGCCATTCGGCCCAATATGCCCTGGCCGCCCTCTTCCGTGCCGCCTGCGACGGTGAATACCGTTTCCGCGACGACATCAAGGTGTATGGCGAGCGTGCCCACCGCCTGAAGGAGATTTTCTGCAAGCATAAATTCTATGTGGTTTACGACAAAGACCTTGACAAGCCAATAGCCGACGGTTTCTATTTCACCATCGGCTATCCTGGTATGACCAGTGGTCAGTTGGCTCGCGAACTGATGTACTACGGTGTGTCGGCCATCTGCCTCATCACAACTGGCTCCCATCAGGAAGGCTTGCGTGTCTGCACCTCGTTTATTGAGGATCATCAGTACAGTCAACTGGAAGAGCGCATGACCATATTTGAAGAAAACAATCCCATCGTCGGTTGACGATGGGATTGCTTTTTTCTTATCTGTTCTTTAGAAATAGACGCCGAAACTCAACTGGTTCATTTCCGGCCCACGACCGCTCTTGAAGAACTTCATGGGGCTATATTTGCAGTACACGTCAGGGAACGAGGGAATACGCACCACAGCCAACAAATCGATGGTGATGGGACGCTGACCAATCTTATTGAGATCAATGTCAAAATCCTCATCGCCCACAGAGTACTCGCGGGTAGCATGAGCACCAGTGTTGAAGTTGACAATGCCGCCCACGGTAAAGCCCCAGCCATCTTCGTCGGTGAAGTAATGGGTATAGGTAATGGGCACCTGCAGGCTGAATGCCGTCATTGAGGTCACCCTGTCATCCTGACCGGCAGCATAGGGTGCCAGTCCCATCACGTTATTTGTCTTCACCCAGTAGGAAGCGTTTGACATGCGATAGTAGCGCCAGCCAATACCAAAGCCGATACTCCACACATTCTTCTCGCCGAAGGGACGCCATTCTGCCGTGAGACCGGCCCCGATCTCCCACGAGGGCCACACCTTAAAACTATAGCCGTCAGGAGCACCCACCATCGTGCCTAAGCCAAGATTGACATATTCTCCAGGTGCCCACTTTGGTGTCTTGTTTGGCTCTTTACCATCCTTGACAACATACTTACCGACACTTCTGGAACCCTTGAGTTCGCGTTTCACTGCCGACGAATCGCTGTAGGGAATAGTTTGGTTGTATCTGAAGTCAGAGTCATACTTTGCACCTTCGATGAAGATACGCTGTTCGTTGGCACTGTTCTCAATACGCACCTTGTCCGCATCCTTAATCACAATCGTGTCGCCTACGACCTCTGCCGAGGCTTGTAGACTGGCAAAGCCTATCAGGGCAGCCATCACAAATAACCTTTTCATAATCATTCCTATTAAAAAACGCTGCAAAGGTAATCTTTTTTTTCGTAACAGCAAAGAAGATTCTTGTATATTGCTCATTTCTCCACCCTGATGCGGGCATCGACGGCAATGACATCGTTTCCGTCGGCCAACAGCGGGTTGATATCCATCTCCTTGATCTCGGTGGCGAAACGCAGCAGCGTACTGAGCCGCACGATGATTTCTGCATACTTACGCTCATTGATGCCCTTTTGCCCACGCGTGCCTTTTAATATCTTATAGGCGCGCAAAGAACGAATCATCGAATCGGCCTCCTCATAACTCAGCGGAGCCAATCCTGATGACACGTCGCGTAACACCTCGACGAAGATTCCGCCCAGGCCACAGAGCACCACATGACCAAAACGCTCTTCGTACTTTGCGCCTAAGAAGAGTTCAGTGCCCCTCAGCATCTTCTGCACCATCACGGCAGTGGCATCAGGAATCTGCATCATGCGGTCGAACTCAGCCTGTAGTACCTCCTTCGAACGAATGTTGAGGGCAACGCCACCCACATCGCTCTTATGCACCAGTCCAACCACCTTGGCCACCACAGGATAGCCGCATTTCTCGGCAAAGGCACAAATCTCATCCTTGTCTGCACTCACGAACTCCGGCACCGTCGGTATGCCGGCAGCAGCAAGCAAGTCGTGAACAACGGGTGGGTCGACCCACCCGTTGAGGGTCTGTATGCTGTCGATGATTCTTCTTATGCGGGGCACATCGACACCGTTCACAACCACGTTCTGCTCGGCTGGAGCCGGTGTCTTCATCACTTGAGTAAGGGCTGTGGCCAGTGTCACCTCGTCGCTAAAGTTCACGTGGCCACGCCTCAGGAACTCCTGCACCTCAGGCCCGGCCGTGCTCACACTGGGCAGGATGGGGAAGATGGGCTTGCGGCACTCCAGTATTTTCTTGTGTAGCACGTCATAGGCCTCGAAGATCTTCACTAGACCAGGCGTGCCGAAGATGACCATGATGGCATCAATATCTGGCATCTGCTCACAAAAGTCGATGGCAAGGGCCAGATGCTCCGCACCTCCTGTTGCCAGTATGTCGATGGGATTGGCCACGCTGCTGCCCGGCAAAAGTTTCGCCTTCAGTTCTTCGGCCTGCTGCCCCGTGATGGGAGGCACCAGCATACCACCCTTCGACAGCGCATCTGTGAGCATCACGCCCGGTCCGCCGGCGTGGGTGACGATTGCGACTCTTAACTGAGAACTGAGGGATCTCAGTTCTCCGTTCTCAGTTACCTTAAAGATACACCCCACGGTTGTCAGTTCTTCACGACCGAAGCAACGCACGATGCCTGCCTTGCGGAAGAGAGCCTCAACGGCCGAGTCACTTGAGGCGATAGCACCAGTATGACTGCTGGCTGCACGACTGCCACTCTCGCTCGAGCCAGCCTTGATGGCCGCTATGCGACAGCCCTTGCGTATGAGGTTCGTTGCGTGGAAGAGCAGTTTGTCGGGGTCGGTGATGTTCTCTATATAGAGCAACTTCACCTTCGAGTCGCGCTCAGCATCGAAGTTCTCGTCCATATACTCCAGTACCGTCTCAATGCCTATCTGCTTGCCGTTGCCTATGCTCCACACCGAGTTAAACGGAAGGCCCTTGGTCACGGCACTCTCCAAGATGAAGACTGCTGTGGCTCCCGAGCCGCTGATGAAGTCCACGCCCTTGGGATCCAGGTGCGGAATAGGTTTGGTGAAGACGGAATGATGCCAACGGTTCAGCAGGCCGATGCAGTTAGGACCTATCAGCGCACAGCCATACTGCTCGCAGGTGTCCAAGATGCGCTGTTCCAGCAATGCCCCCTCGTGGGTCTCCTCGCTGAATCCTGCTGATATAATAATGAACGCACGCACACTTTTCTCCTTCGCCAGCAGTTCCACGTAGTCTGGACAATACTTGGCCGCCACAACCAGGATGGCCAAGTCGGTGGGTGGCAACTCACGTGCATCGTGGAAGGCCTTGATGCCCTGTACCTCGTCCTCCTTGGGGTTGACTATTCGTAGCGTGCCTTCATAGCCGCCCTGCATCAGGTTACGCACCACAGCCCCACCAGGTTTATGCACATTGTTCGAGCCACCGATGACTACGATGCTCTCTGGTTGCAACAGTTGTTTGTTAATCATATTTCCATAGTTTTAGGTCTTTCTGCTGCAAAATTACGAAAAGTCGAGCACAAAACAAAGAAACCCGTTTCTTTTTTTGTCGAGACGGAGTAAGTTCGCCATCTTTGATGGCAAAGTTACGAAAAAACGAAAGAAAAGCCAAATATATTTTCGCTTTTCTGAGTGCATAGGACTCGAAACTTGTTTCGCTTGGCTTGTCCAAGAAGTTCGGCGAAGCCAAAATTACGAAAAGTCGAGCCCAAAAAAAGAAACTCGTTTCTTTTTTTGTCAAGACGGAGTAAGTTCGCCATCTTTGATGGCAAAGTTACGAAAAACATCAGACAATGACAGAGTACGCTTGGGCAAGTGATACACCTCGTTGTGTTTCAGACAGTGGATGACTGCGGTGGGAATCTAGCAGATGTCTTCAACAGAAATAGATACCCTAATGTTCTGACAACACAAGACCTCATACAGCATGAAGCAGTTGAGGTCTTGTATATATTGGGTTATTTGCTCATTGAGAGCAAGGGAATACACTAATAATCATCGTCCTCCCAACGATTATCCGAGCTTCTGCTAAAACTTTCTGAAGCATTGTGTGTTTCCGAGGAATATACATTCATCGACATAGAACTTTCAAGCATAAGCTTTTGACCTTTTACTTTAATAACATTGATTGTAGGCTTATTATATCTTTTCATAACAGTATTTTTATTTAACAACTATTTTCTTTCCATTTACAATATAGATGCCACTCTGGCGAATACCGGCTGTACTCTGCAAGCGCTGACCTTTCAGATTATAGACAGCTGTATTCGAGACATCAAGTTTTTCACAGTTCATTTCAGAAATGCCTGCGACATCATCGTCAACAAAGTTTATTGTGATATCACGTGCAGAACTAACAGTGGGAAGTTGCAGATAAGCCTTGCCTGCTTCGATAGTTCCGCCAGAAGTCTTATAAAAGCCGATGCCTGTACTACCATTCGTCAGAATAAAGTTGGTGTAGTCACCTGTGGTCTCCGCGATTACTTGTGCTTCAGTAACACCAATCAGTAAGTTATCGATAGTGGCAGGTGTAGTGCTTGGGACATTAAAACTATATGGAACGCCAGCCTCATCCACTTTCAATACAAGGCCTTCACCTGCTTTGGCAGCAGTCACAGCTTTCAGCGTCAATATTCCGTTGCTATAGCTTTTTGCCGCATAGGCTTTCAGACCTGTAGCCTCACTAAAATCAATATCCTTTGCACAGGCGAAAGTGGCGTATGTTTGCGCTGGTTTAATATATGGCTTCAGTACGGAATTCTCAACTCCCAGATTGATGTTACACAAATTGTGAGGAATGTAGAGACTTGTCAGCTCATTGTCGAATATGTGAATGCCACCGAACGTAGTAACAGAAGTGGGAATGGTCAGACTCTCGATGCCTGTATTAACAAAGGCCCAATCCTCAATAGCACTCACGGTGTTGGGGATGACAGTATTCTTACATCCCTGAACAAGTTTATTCGTTGCTTTCTCAATAATAGCATTGTTTGATGCTGTATAGTTAGTATTACCTGATGCGACAGAGAGGCTACCTATTGTCTTGCTACCAAAGGCATCATATCCAATTGACGTGACAGTAGCAGGAACGGTGACTGTTGTCAATGATGTCCCATAAAATGCTTGCATACCGATTGACGTAACAGAACTCGGGAAAGAGAATGTGGTCAAGCCGCTACAGCCAGAGAGTGCTGCACCGCCAATAGTTGTAATCGTATTAGGCAGATTAAAGGCTGTCACCTTGTCGCAGTCGTAAAATGCGCGGTATGAGAGTTCTACCACAGTCAACTCACGCTCATTATGGGTGACAGTTGTTGGTATAGTGACAGTTCCCTCTGTGTTTGTAGGAATTGCAACATGCTCCATGCTAACACCATCGCCAACAGCAACTGTGTTCGTGGTTAATACCTTATATTCAACGGGCACGCCTTCAACAGTGTTTGCCGTGAAGGTGTCGTCAAGAATCGAGAGCGTTCCTGTCACATAGTTCATACTATAGTTGGTAGCAGCAGCTCCGCTGGGAGTGAGAGTGTAAACGCCAGGAGTCTCCGACGAATTAACAGAACACGCCACAGTTGGCTGGGTTGACAATGAACCATTTGTCTGATTCTTCACAAAGCCAGAATAATCAACGCCAAAGGATGGTAGCGGGTCTCCTTTCTTAATAGTATAATTCTTTGCGGTAATGGTGAGCGGTGCCTTATTGATGGTCAGAGTGCCATTTGTGTATGTAACATTCTTGTTCTCCACACTGCCTTTTGCAATGGTAATTGTATAGTTTCCTACGTTAGAATTCGATGTGGCGGTAGATGTCAGACTTGGTGTTCCATATACGGTCTCACCTGCCGTCTTACGATAGGTATAAGTCGGTAATGCTTCACCATAAGTGATAGATTTATTGTCAGCCACAAGAGTAGCGGCTTCAGTTTCGTTGATACCGCCCCCGAAGTGACTACTCTGCCATCCGTTACTGGTGTAATCACTAGTTGTTCCATTGGGTATGGTTAAAGTCGCTGTGGAGGAAATACCGGAGAAAGCCTGACGGACATACGGAACTGTGATTTTATATGATGTGACCGAAGCCAGATTCGTGCAGTTACAAAATGCATATTCACCGATACTTCCAAAATCGTGAGGAATGGTCACTGACGTGATTTGGGTGTTTTTATAGAATGCGTAAGCACCAATTGAGGTGGCAATATCTGGTATGCTAGCAGCATTGACAGTAGCTTGAACAAGATTGTCTGATGTGTCGAAAAGACAACTGTTAACTATTCTATAGTTTTGATTTCCCTGAACAACACTCATAGAGGTAAGATGACCACTGGCAAATGCGCCACCACCAATACTCGTTACTGAGGCCGGAATCGAGATAGAGGTAATACCTGTATTATAAAATGCGCCTTGCGCTATTGATTGCAAAACTGTATTATTGAGACCAAACGAAACGCTTGTAAGGTTGGTGCAGCCAGTGAACGCCTCTTCCCCGATGGATGTTGCACCAGAAAGAGTTACAGACGTTAACCCCGTACAACTTGAAAAAGATTGGTAACCAATGGAAGTAATCCGACTGAAATCTATTGTTGTCAAAGAAGTACAATTGTTAAAGGTTCCTGTACCGATATAGGTGATTTCTGACGGATAGTTTATTTGACTAATCGTATAACCATCAAAGACAACTTCAGTAATGCCACTACAATTGTTAAAAGCATAGTCACCTATGCCTACAACTGTGACATAATCTTCATTGGTAGCCACTTTAACCCTTTGCGGTATGTGAATGACTCCTGTGGGATTAGAATGGTTTCCGTTGATATTTCCTGAATAAAAAGCATTATATGTGGTACCAGTTCCTAACTCCACTTTTTTCCCAGTGTTGTCCGTATAGCGAAATTTCATCACTATACCATTGTACTCTTCTGTGAATGTGTCTCCAATAACTGCCTTTGCGGAAATACTGCAAAGCATAGCCAATAAGAATAAAGTGCTCTTTTTCATTACTCCTTTTTATAATTTTGTTTTTACTTATTAATAATACAATTCAAAAAAACGCGGCAAAGTTAATCATTTTCCATTTGTAAACCATTCCTAATATTAGTTCTTATTTGGTTCTTTTCGTCTTCATTCTTGCACAAATAAGAAGAAATGTGTACTTTTGCAGTTAAATAGCGTATTTCCTTATAAAATGGAAAAGAAACAGGAAGAGTTAAGACACCTGACGGAACTAGTTCTGGGCATCAGTGTAAAGACGCCCAAGGACTTTGAAATGCTACAGCAACAGATACTGCTAAAGACGGGACAACAATTGAGTCTGTCTACGCTAAAACGTTTCTGGGGCTATGTGGACAAGGACAATGTGGACTACAAGGTACGAGTGACCACGCTTGATATCCTTGCCGTATTTGTGGGTTTCCAAAACTGGGTATCTTTCTGTCAGACAAACCTTGAAGAGGGTGATGAAAGCGGCAACTTGGCTTATCGCAACCTGTATCTAAAAGAACTGAGCGTAGGCAGCCACGTCATCATACGTTGGATGCCCGATCGCATCGTTACCATGCGCTATGAAGGCGATGATTTGCTTACTGTTGTAGAATCGATAGGCAGCAAATTGCGCCCAGGCGATACTTGCCACTGTCAGCATATCGTAGAAAACACACCGCTGACGCTCTTCTCATTGGTAAGAGACGGCGAACTGATAGGCAACTATATCTGCGGAAAAGAACACGGTGTGGCTTTTTCTGTTCGCAAATAATCTTATTTTTCTTCAATTGGCTGAAGGTTGAGCTTGCTCCATCCTTTTGCGTTTTGATAGGCTACCAACGACCTCGCTGGCACACGAACCATGCCATGGAAAGAGCTATCTACAATAGTAGAGATAGCAGGCGGCTCGGAAGCCAGCACCTTAACCTCCTCTAGCGATTCACACTTATAGAACAGATATTCGCCTAACACTTTGACATGGGCAGGAAGCGTGATGGTGCGTAGGGAGCGGCATTGATAAAAAGCGCCACGACCTATGCGCTGAATGGTATTGGGCAATTGCACATCCACCAGACTGTCGCAACCAGCAAAGGCATCCTGACCTATGGAAATAACACCTTCTGGCAGATTGATGACTCGCAGCGATACACACGCCACAAAACAGTTGCGAGGCACCATGGTTGCCGATGCCGGCCAACTGACATTGGTAAGACTGCGGCAACTGGCAAAGGGCTCATAATACAGATTGCGCAACGAAGGGGGCAGATAAAGCCCCGTAATGCGACAGCAGTTGCGCAGGGCGCTATTATGAATGGTTGTGATAGTGGGCGGAATATGGATATTGGTGATGAGCGAGCATTCACGGAAGGCATTGGCTGCTATCTCACGGATATAAAAGATCTGACCACGAAAGCTAACCGATTCGGGTATCACGATATCTTTTTCGTAGGGGAATCCATCCTCAGGCGCAGGTATCACAGCCGCTGAGTGGTCGGCAGCCGAAACCACACGAAGATAGAAGGTGTCGAGACAGGTGGTATCAACAAACTCGGTGCCATCGGCAATGGCAAAACGGCCGCTATTGTTGCGCCAATTGTATAGCAGCGCCAACAAAAGCAACAATAGCGCTGGCAACAGCAGCCAAGCCCTGCTTACACTACTCTTCGATTCATCCAACAGCAACAGCAGTTCCTCGACTGATTGAAAACGGTCTTCCTTGCGCTCCTTTAGGCAGCGAGCCACTATTTTTTGGTAGAACAACTGCTTAGGAGCCAACTCTTCTAGTATCTTGCCCACGGCATAGATATCAGTACGGGCATCTACTTCGTAACTACCATCGCGCTGTTCGGGTGCGGCATAAGTGGCAGTCTGCCCCATCAGATCAGGACGGGCATCCATATAGCAACAACCCAAATCTATCAACCGCACGTCGTTGTTCACGCTGGTGAGCATGATGTTCGACGGTTTCAAGTCCAGATGCAATGCCTGATGGCTGTGTAATTCATGCAAAGCTAGGCACAACTGCCGCAGCAACTTGCGCAGGTGTTCAGGACGAGCGAAATAATCAGGTTGCTGCTCCACGAAGTCAGAGAGTGTGGTGCCACTCACGTAATCCATTAGCACGCTGCACTCATCTGGAGTATCAGTAAACTCATGATAGGCTACAATATATTCTGAATGGAGCGAAGCACCCAAGGCATGCTCCTTACGCATAATTTCGCGATAGAAAGTAAGGTGCAGAAATTCAGGATTCAAAGCCTTGAGAAAAAAATACGCGCCATCACGACACACCTTATAGAAGGCGTGCTGACGACTGCCCGTACCAGGCTTCAGTCGCTGTACCGTTTCAGCCTGATGCGAGGTGGGTACCTGAAAAAAAGACGATTCTGAATCGCTGTTGCTCATCATCTATGCAATAATACGTAGAATGCAAAGGTTTTTGGCGAATTAAGGGAAGCAGATTCAAGCGGACGCTTAAGTTCCTATATATCCTTATTATATGTTTATCTGCCCATAGGCATTTTGGATTTTGTTTTATAATGCCGTATATATTACTCTTTTGCTTTGTTTACAAACTCGGCAGGTGTCATTACTACAATGTCGAAATCATTGAATCCTTTCTTATCTCGTGTGATAAGCTCTCTCCTCCCACATTTCATCGAGCTCCTTTTCAACATCAAAGTTATTTGGCAATGGACCACATGTCATTGCCAAAACCTTAGCCGAAGGTTTGTAATCCTTTGGGATTTTAGGAAACACAAGTTCTTTTTTCTGACTTTTAGACTCTGCGCTCTCTGCAGCCTCAATCAAGTGATTTGCCAACCAACGCTGATTGCTGGCTGTAAGTGAAAGTCCTTGCAGGTAACTCCATAGATGATTAAGTGACATTGCGTTCATATCCAAAAATGTTTAATTGCACTTTTTCCCCACACATTCCTTACGGGCTATTTATGTCGACTGCAAAAATAAGAATTATTTTGCAATAAACAAAATTATAGGATGAAAAAGTTTATATAGACGATAAAAAGACTACAGTTGGGGTAAATTCCTTTACGTGCTATAGTAACCTCCTCAATTATTGATTCCTTGTAGTTCTATTCAATATTCATAAATCAATCAAAAAGCACTTGTCAAATCCCTCATCCCTCCCGTCGTCGCTGGGATCGCCTTTGTACAAAGGTGTTTCGGCACGGGAGAGATGATTTACATCCCTCCCTTATCCCTCCCGTCACCCCTCATGCAGACTTCAAGGGTGCCACATCGGAATAAGGTACGCAGAATGCTGCGAAAGATTTATGACAGATTTGTGTAGATTTATGTCCCTTACAACCTGAGGCATCATGGGAGGGATATGTGAGGGGTGCAAACAACCCCTCACATGCCAAAAGTCCTTTGTACAAAGGCTTTTCCAGCGATGACGGGAGAGATGAGAGATTTTTTGAGTTCTTTCAGTCGCTTCGCTTGGTGAAAGCGAGCAAGCTCGAGCGAAGAATTTAGAATTAAGAATTGTCGCTTCGCGATTAAGAATTAAGAATTAAGAGTTCTTTGCAAGCAAAGCGAGCAAGCTCGAGCGATCGCTACGCGATTAAGAATTATGAGTTCTTTGCAAAAAAGTGAGCAAAGTAGAGCGAATGCCTTCTGTCCCTCGTTCCGATGCCTCGCAGCCTCCGTCCGGATGCTTCCTTAGGGGGGTAAGGAAGCATTCGGATGGTTGGTGCAAAGCATCGGAATGGGGCGTAGATGACGTTCGGACGAGCCGTCCGAGGCATTCCCTTTCAATTGGCGCTTCTTGTGGTGATTTTCTTTCCCTCCTTGTCCCAAGTGATTATCCAGCAGCCTTTGCGGCTGGTGATGGTGCTGCTGGAGACGCCGACAATCTCACCGACATTCGAGACACTCATTGTTTTCAACGTCTTGCCCTTGGCGTCGCAGATGTAATAGAAGGAATGGCGCTTCGACACGAAGAAGTCGCTGCCCCAGCCCTTCAGTTCGCCCACGCTGCTGCGCGAGAGGCCACAGACACGCTTGCCCTGCTCGTCATAGACGTAGTACCAGTTCTTTGTCTCCTCGATATACGATATCTGCTGTGCCTGGGCCTGAACAGCCAGCGCTACAAATAATAATAGGATGGTGAATAGTCTCTTGCTCCAGTCTTGCATCATAGGTCTCTTGGGTTGCTGATGTTAGTTACTTGTTGCGTCCGCGTGCCTTTCTTTTTTGCTGATTCTGCTGACGCTGGATAAAATCTGATGCATCATCGCGAATCTTCTGGCGAATCTCGCCCAGGGTGTACTGCTGGGGGAATTTTTCGAAAGTCTCGTAATATGCGCCATAGTTGACGTTGTCCTGGCTCACGTGGTGCTGTTGGGCAGTTCCGTGCGCGGCATCTTCGCCATCTCAGGGATCAGCCTCTCCGCAGGTTTCTGCTCAGGCATGGGATCATGGTCCTTGAGTTTCGTGGATTGGTTCTGCTGTGACGATCCGCCCAGTCGTTGTTGTTGTGCCTGTGCCCTTTCTTCACGGGCCCGTTGGGCAGCATGGCGGATCCTCTCCTCAATAATATTAATTTTCCTCTTATATGCCTCAGGATCACTCCAGGTATGATCAGAGTGTTTTAAGGCTAATTTCTGGTTATATCCTATGAGACAATCCGAAACATGACCTTGCACCAGTCCGCATTCCTCGCACTTCACACCATGTCCGTACTGATACTCTATGGAACTGAAGTCGGGTGACCACGCTGCTGCCTCTGCCTCAGCAATCTTCTTGGCGATAGGACACCAGGACTTGTGGTCAGAGATCTGTACCCACTCTCCACCTTGTTTGCGTTGCTCGTTTCCGCCACATTCGGCGCAAACACGACTATTCACTTCGGGCACCTGGGCCACGACAGACTGCATCAATGCCAATGCGATAAGGGATAAAATCAATCGTCTCATAGTTTTTCTCGTTTTTTTATGCTGCAAATATAGGAACTATTTCACAACAAAACAAGAGAATTCCCCTCTTTTTTCATAGGGGAAACCCTAAAAAGGCAGGCGCGACAGAAAGAGGAAACGGACTACAATTATCGAAACTAACAAGAGGAAAACAAACAAATTGAAACTTTTTCTTGCTTTTTCTTGGCAGAATGCAAGATTTGTTGTACCTTTGCACAACACAAGACAAAGAAAATAAGACATGATCTGGAACCCCAACAAAGAGTGCATGAGCCGCGACGAGATGAGCGCGCTCCAAGGCAAACGCCTACACAGAATAGTAGAGTATGTGTATCACAATGTGCCATTTTATCGGCATAAACTGCAGGAAATGGACATCTGCCCCGATGACATCAAGACCATTGAGGACATCAAGAAACTGCCGTTCACGACGAAGAAAGACCTGCGCGACAACTACCCCTTCGGACTGCAGGCTGCCCCTCAGAGTGAGATTATCCGCGTGCATGCCTCATCAGGTACCACGGGTAACCCCACCATCGTGGGCTACACCCGTAAGGATATCGGCGTATGGAGCGAGTGTATGGCACGCTGCCTGACATCCTTCGGCGTCACCCGCGACGACATTTTCTCCGTGGCCTATGGCTATGGACTGTTCACTGGCGGTCTGGGAGCCCACTATGGCGTGGAGCACCTCGGAGCATCAGTCATTCCGGCAGGTACGGGTAACACCGAGAAGCACCTGAAACTGATTCGTGACCTGAGCATCACAGGCATCGCCTGCACCCCGTCGTACGCCCTCTATCTGGCAGAGACCATGGAGAAGATGGGCATCCGCAAGGAGGACATCAAACTGCGCATTGGTGCCTTCGGCGCTGAGCCCTGGACGGAGAGCATGCGCAAGGAGATAGAGGAACGCCTCAGCCTGAAAGGCTACAACATCTACGGCCTCTCAGAGGTGATGGGTCCCAGCGTGAGTTACGAGTGCCAGATGCAGCACGGATCACACATCAACGAGGATCACTTCTATCCTGAGATCATCAACCCTGTGACGCTGGAACCGCTGCCCAACGGCCAGACGGGCGAACTCGTGTTCACCACCCTGACCAAGGAAGGCATGCCCGTCATCCGCTACCGCACCCGCGACCTCTGTTCTTTGCTGCCCGGCACCTGCGACTGCGGCCGTACCAACGTACGCATGGGTCGCATCGAGGGTCGTTCGGACGATATGCTCATCATCCGAGGCATCAACGTGTTCCCGTCGCAGGTGGAGAGCGTCGTGCTGTCGCTGCCGGAGTTCGCACCTCACTACATGCTCATCGTCGATCGTCAGAAGAACCTCGACACCCTGCTGGTACAGGTAGAGTTGCGCGAGGAGGTCTTCACCTCTACCTTCGACACGCCTGCCGCCGTCGATGCCCTCGAGAAGAAACTGGCCGCCAAACTGAAGAGCGTGCTCAGCATCGCCGCCAAGGTACAACTCAAGGCTCCTGGCACCATCGAGCGCAGTCAGGGAAAGAGTGCTCATGTGATTGATAACAGAAAACTGTAGAACGATAAAAGAGCAAATCTAAACAAAACCAATGAACGACCAATCACCCTTTTTGCATCCACAATACGAGACGATGTCTCGTGAGGAACTCAACAAACTGCAACTGGAACGCCTCAAGGCGACGGTGCGCCATTGTTTGACCAACGAGTTCTACCAGAAGAAATTCAAGGAAGCCGGTATCACGGCCGATGATATCCAGACGCTGGACGACGTGCGCAAACTGCCGTTCACCACGAAGCAGGACTTGCGCGACACCTATCCCTTCGGCATGTGCTGCGTGCCTATGCGCGACTGCGTGCGCCTGCACTCGTCGAGCGGCACTACGGGCAACCCCACCGTCATCCTGCACACGAAGAAAGACCTCGACGAGTGGGCTAACCAGGTGGCACGCAACCTCTGGATGGTTGGCCTGCGTCCTGACGACGTGTTCCAAAACTCCAGCGGTTACGGCATGTTCACCGGTGGACTGGGTTTCCAGTATGGCGCCGAGAAACTGGGCATGCTCACCGTGCCTGCCGCTGCAGGCAACTCCCTGCGCCAGATCAAGTTCATCAAGGACTTCGGCACCACGGCCATCCACGCCATCCCGTCGTATGTGACCCGTCTCTATGAAGTGATGAGGCAGGAGGGCGTCGATCCGCGACGCGACACGAAACTGAAAGTCCTCGCCATCGGTGCCGAACCCCACAGCGAGGAGCAGCGCAAGCGCATCGAGGAGATGCTCGGCGTGAAGGCCTACAACTCGTTCGGCATGAGCGAGATGTGCGGACCTGGCGTCGGCTTCGAGTGCAAGGAGCAGAACGGCCTGCACTTCTGGGAGGACTATTACATCGTGGAGATTGTTGATCCTGAGACCCTGGAGCCCGTGCCCGACGGCGAGATTGGCGAGTTGGTGCTCACCACGCTCTGCCGTGAGGCAATGCCGTTGCTGCGCTATCGCACCCGCGACCTCACCCGTGTCCTTGGCCGCACCTGTCCTTGCGGACGCAACCATATTCGTCTTGACCGCATGCGCGGCCGCTCGGACGACATGATTGTGCTGCGCGGAGTGAACATCTTCCCCATCCAGATAGAGAAGATCCTCATGAAGTTCCCCGAAGTGGGCAACAACTACCTGATCACCCTCACCACCGAGGACAACAACGACCAAATGACCGTCGAGGTCGAGGTGAACGAGGGTACCGACGACTTCAACAAGTTGCAGACGCTGGCAGGCGAGATTCGTCACCAGATCGGCGACGAAATCCTCCTCAAGCCCCGCGTGCGTCTCGTCTCCAAGGGCTCCCTGCCCGTGAGCGAAGGCAAAGCCGTGCGCGTCGTCGACAAGAGAAAAGTTTACCAATAACATCGAAATATCGAAATATCGAGATATCGGCATATCGTTATATCGACAAATCGCAATATCGACACATCGCAAACAAAAATCGAAATATTATGACAATCCATCAATTATCCATCTTCATTGAGAACCGCTCGGGCACCCTCATCAAGGTGCTGGAGGCACTCAAAGAGGCCAAAATCCAGATTGTGGCCTCCACCATTGCCGACACGGCAGAGTATGGCATCTATCGCCTCATCTGCAGCGAACCGCTGCGTGCTTACGAGGAATTGAAGAAAGCCGGTGTGGCCGTCGCACTAAGTGACGTGCTCGCCCTGGAACTGGACGATGAGCCTGGCCGTGCTGCTGATGCTGTGAAAATGTTCAGTGATGCAGGCATCAGCATCGCCTACATGTTCACCTTCCTGTTGCGTGGCAAGGGTATCATGATCTTCCGTACCGACAATCCGGATAAGGCCCGCGAGGTCATTACCCTCAACAAACTGAAGTTCATAGCAGAGAAAGACCTCAGCAAATGGGTATAATGCCTGACTAAAACCTACAACGAGGGGGAACCGATTTGGCTCCCCCTCGCTGTTTTATGTACGATATCAGTTGATCAGGAATACCTTTTCCTTACCATTATAGGTGGCCCTCACGGTGGCACGGCCATCAGAGATGGGGCTGACCACAAACTTGACATCGGCTGTTGAGGCAGTTTCAATCTTAGAGCCAGACTTCAGCGGACCATAGAGTTGATAGTGGTTGGCCTCGGTATAACCGTTCTGGTTGGTAGCCATGATGGGTTGCTCAGGGATATTAAGTTTCTGACCATCGACGGTGATGGTCACCTCAGGCACCACGGGGATATTGGACGTGTTGAACATGTGGCAGTCGAAGCCAATACCATGCAGGGTGAAGAGGCCCTTGGGACGCTGCGGCTGCTGAGGACGCATGCCCCACTGGGGACGGCCTTGTGGATGCTCGGGCTGCTTCAACTCGGGACCTTCTACCACGAGGTAGACGGCATGCTTGCCCTTGAGGGAGGCCAGGAGATCGCGGGTGGCGTTGCTCAACTGATGGAACTCCACCTTGGTCTCTGACTGTTCCTTGGAGATGAGATTGACAACCGCCAGTTCGCTGCCTGCATAAGGATCATCGAGTTTGACGTGTATCTTGAAGGCACCCAGGTTGCCACCCTCGATGGTCAGACGGAGTTTCAGGAACGGCGTATCCTCCTTGCCTATACCCGTAAAGGCCCTGACACCCTTGGTGTCCTTGGCAAGACCTTCGAAGTTGAAGTACTTGAAGCCGATGATGCTGCCGTTCTGCAGACCTGCCAGGTCCATCGAGTTGTTCCACACATCGTGATTATCCTGCATATAGTTGTTGGCATTAGGACCATCCATGTAGCAGGCGATACCAGCAGAGTAATAGGCGTAAGGGGGCAGACCGAAGATCTGGAAGCCCTCGCTGGTCACCTCGGCACCCGTATAGGTATTGCCGTCAGTGGCAGCAGCCACCCATTCATTGTTCTTGGCAAAGGGGTCGTAGCCGGTAATACGCACCTGACCGCCCTTGGCCACAGGCTTCTTGTCCCACTCGATCTTCACGGGAGCCACCATAGCCTGACGGGCATAGCCAAAGCCACGCGGCGGACGGTGGTAGAACACATACCACTGGCCATTGATCTCCTGCAGCGATCCATGAGTGTTGTGACCGGCATTCGTGGTGATGAGACGGGAGCCGTCAGCATTGAGCACCACACCGCGAGAGTCAACCAGCACGCCACCGCTTCTCCAGGGGCCCAGAGGTGAGTCGCCATAGGCATAGCGCAGAGCCGAGTTGGTATTGTCGAGACCATACTCCTTGCCAGAGTAACCAGAGAACACCATCACATACTTGTTGCCCACCTGACGGATGCTCGATGCCTCGAAGAAATTGAAGTCGAGCGGGTTCTGCCCCTTGTAGAGAGCCTTGTACTCACTACCCTCCTTATCCAAGAGTTTGCCATCGCGGCTGCTGGCAGGGATGAAGGGGTCGATGAGTTCCGTACCCGGACGCTTCGAATACATCGTGTTCTGATCAAGTTCGCAGGCTGTGCTGTGCTGGAAACCATAGAACACGTAGGCACGATAGCCAATCTCGTAATCAGGGTCTTTCTTGTTGTTCACAGACTCAATGAATACCGAGGGGTCGAAATCAATGAGCGAACCTTCCAAGCAACGTGAGCCATCCTCAGTCAGGTTGATAGGCGTGAAGGGTCCATCAGGACGGTCGCCCTTACACACCATAGCGATACGGCCCCAGCCACGCGAGTGGGGATAGAGCCAGTAGGTCTTCTTACCTGTCGTGCGATCGACCGTCTCTACCAGGTCAGGAGCATACATGGTATCCCACCGTCCGTTGACGAACCACGAAAAGATGGGACCTTCGTCGCGCCACTGTGTCAGATCCTCGACAGGAGCCGACCACATGCGCACGTCGTTACCACAATATTGGGTATAGTGCACGTCGTGCGAACCAATAATATATGCCCTGAACTTACCTGGTTGGTCAGGATCCTCAAACACACGGGGCTCGCCGTCAGGCAGATGTTCCCACAGAGGGAGATAAGGGTTCTGTGCCACCACAGGACTCAGTAGCAGACTAGACAAAAAACATAATACTAACTTTCTCATAAGTTCAATAGGTTTGGTGATTATCTGCTGCAAAGTTACAAAAAAGAATCTGAAGTGCTACAGCCACCAACGTCTCATTCCTGCCAGTGAAACAATTCCGAAAAAGATAGTAACAAAACCAAAAGGGTGTTCCTTCCATTTTTACTAACTTTGCAAGCAGATTTAACAATTAAGACAACTCATGAATAAGAATCTACTTTTTGCATGCCTCGCCTGGATGGGTCTGATGACGGCCCAGGCCGGCGAAGTGGTGACAAGCCCCAATGGGCGAATCAGTGTTGAACTCAGCGTAAACAACGGACAGCCCTGCTATCAGGTGTCGTACGACGGACAGGTGATTATCGGCCAGTCGGCCCTCGGCCTGAAGACCAATATCGGCGACTACGGCAAGGACCTGACGCTGACGAAGGTGGACACACGCGACGTGAAGGAGAGTTATGACCTGCGCAACATCAAGCAGAGCTATGTGGACTATGAGGCCCGCGAGGCCGTGGCCCAGTATGAGCAGCAGGGACAGCACGTGATGGACGTGACCTTCCGCGTCAGCAACCGCGACGTGGCATTCCGCTATACCATACAGCCCAAGAAGCAGGGACGCGACATGACCACTTGCTGCGTCATCGAGTCAGAGGCCACAGCCTTCCAACTGCCCGCCACTGCCACCGGGTTCCTGGCTCCACAATCCAAGCCGATGACGGGTTTCGCCCGCACCGCTCCCAGTTATGAGACACGCTACGGCATAGACGAACCCGTGGGCAGCAACGGCTGGGGCAACGGCTACACCTTCCCCTGTCTGTTCAAGGTTCCGTCAGTTGCGACTCAGTCGCAACAAACACCGAACTGGGTGCTCATCTCTGAGACCGGCACCGACGGCTACTACGTGGGCTGCCGCCTGCTTTGTGATGACAACAAACCTCAAAACTCAAACCTCAATCCTCAAATCACTTACAGGATAGGTTTCCCGCAGGAGGCCGAGGGCAATGGCTGGGGGGATACCTCTGTGCAGATGGCCCTGCCTGGCAACACCCCCTGGCGCACCATCACCGTCGGCCCGATGCAGAACATCATCGAGACTACCGTTGCATGGGATGTCGTACAGCCAAAATACAAGGCCAGTCAGGCCTATGACTACGGCAAGGGCTCGTGGTCGTGGATCATCGGCATGGATCCCAGTTGTAACTTCGACGAACAGAAACGCTATATCGACTTCTCGGCAGCAATGGGCTACCGCTCTGTCCTTGTCGATGCCCTTTGGGACGTACAGATAGGCTATGACCGCATCGCAGAACTGGCCGCATACGGCAAGACGAAGGGTGTGGGCCTGTACCTGTGGTACAACTCCAACGGTTCCTGGAACGATGCGCCTCAGTCGCCACGTGGCATCATGGACAATGCTACCAAGCGTAAAAAGGAGATGAAATGGATGCACGACGTAGGCATCCTGGGCATCAAGGTCGATTTCTTCGGTGGTGACAAGCAGCCGATGATGAAACTCTACGAGGACATCCTCAGCGATGCCAACGACAACGGACTGATGGTCATCTTCCACGGCTGCACGCTACCTCGTGGCTGGGAGAAGATGTATCCCAACTATGTGGCCTCTGAGGCCGTGCTGGCCAGCGAGAACCTGCACTTCTCGCAGGGATTCTGCGACAACGAGGCCCGCGACTGCGGCACCATGTATCCCTTCACCCGCAATGTGGTGGGCTCGATGGACTTCGGAGGCTCAGCCCTGAACAAGTTCTACGGTGCCGACAACAAACGTGGCAGCCAGCGTAAGACCTCCGACATCTACGCCCTGGCTACGGCTGTTATCTTCCAGAGTGCCGTGCAGCACTTCGCCCTGGCACCCAACAATCTGACGGATGCTCCAGCATGGGCCATCGACTTCCTGAAGCAGGTACCTACGACATGGGATGAACTCCGTTTCATTGACGGCTATCCCGGCCAATACATCATCATGGCCCGCCGTTCTGGCAATAAGTGGTATGTGGCCGGAGTGAATGCCACCGACCTGCCCATCAAGCAGACGCTATCGCTGCCTATGCTGAATGAAGGAACGGTGCAACTCTACCAAAACCAACAGGTCATCACTTCAAAAGTGTCGAAGAAAAAGACCATCAAAATAGAAATACCCACCAATGGTGGTATCGTCATCACTCAATAAACCAAAAACATCCGTATGAAAAGATTCTTATCATTCTTATTCACCTTGATGGCGTTTGGCGCAGCAAATGCAGCCCAGCCATTCATCACATTTGCGCCACAAGACAATACCATCTCTTTGTCTGAAGCCACCATTGACTTAGACGACCGTGAACAGTCGTGCGTCAAACTGGCTGTGCAGTCACTGGCCAAGGACTTCTGGCGTGTGACAGGCAACACTGCCGTTGTAGGCAATTCCTTTGGCTTCGGCGATAAAGGGCTGGGATATGCAGATCCGACCCATACAGCAGCCACCATCGTCATAGGTACCGTGGGCTGCAATCGTCAGATTGACCAATGGGTTAAGCAAGGACTATTGAAAGACCTGAAGGATAAGCGCGAGAAATACATTATCAGAACCATCGGTCAGCAGTTGGTCATCGCTGGCAGCGACAAACGAGGCACTGTGTTCGGCATCTACGAACTATCGGCCCAGATAGGCGTGTCACCATGGTACTGGTGGGCTGATGCCCCCGTGGCTCACCATGACCGGTTGTATGCCGTACAGGGAGAATACACCGATGGAGAACCCGCCGTAGAGTTCCGTGGCTTGTTCCTCAACGATGAGGCCCCCTGCCTGACAGGATGGGTAAAGAACACCTTTGGCACCAATTATGGCGACCACCGGTTCTATGAGAAAGTATTCGAACTGATTCTGCGTCTGAAAGGCAACTATCTGTGGCCAGCCATGTGGAGTTGGGCTTTTTATGCCGACGATCCCGAAAACAGTAAGATTGCTGACCGCATGGGGGTGATGATGGGCACCAGCCACCATGAGCCAATGGCCCGAAATCATCAGGAATATGCCCGCCACCGCAAAGAGTGGGGTGCCTGGAACTATCAGACCAACCAGAAGAAACTCGACCAGTTCTTCCGCGAAGGCATCGAACGTATGAATGGTACAGACGACATCGTCACTATCGGTATGCGTGGTGACGGCGACGAAGCCATGAGCGACAAGGCCGATGTCAAACTGATGGAGCGCATCGTTGACAACCAACGCCGCATCATCAAGGAGGTGACTGGCAAGCCGGCCAACAAGACCACACAGGTCTGGGCGCTATACAAGGAAGTTCTCGACTATTATGATAAAGGTATGCGCGTGCCCGATGATGTCATCATGCTGCTATGCGACGACAACTGGGGCAATGTGCGACGCGTTCCTACCACAGAGAAAGAGCGCAAGCATCCTGGCGGATGGGGCCTCTACTACCACGTAGACTATGTGGGGGCGCCCCGTAATACAAAATGGCTCAATGTCACCCAAACGCAGCAGATGTTCGAACAACTCTCGTTGGCCTATGACCACGGCATTCAGCGCATGTGGATATTGAACGTGGGTGACTTGAAGCCCATGGAGTACCCCATCCAACTCTTCATGGACATGGCCTGGAACCCGAAGGAGTTCACCCAGCAAGACATCACCGCCCACACCTACCGTTTCTTCTGTTCTGTGCTCGGCGATTTCATCGCCGAGGAAGCCACCGCCATCTACAATCTCAACTGCCAGTATATGGCCCGTGTCACCCCAGAGATGCTCGATGCCAAGACCTACAATGTGGAGACGGGTGAATGGAAACAGGTGGCCGACGACTACCTGCGCTTAGAGACCCGCGCCCTGCGCCTCTATGAGGATATCCCTGCCGAAGCCCGCGACTTCTACCGCCAACTGGTGCTTTTCCCCATTCAGGCAATGGCCAACCTCTACGACATGTACTATGCCCAGGCTATGAACCTCCAACTGGCCTCGAACAACAATCCCGATGCCAATAAGTGGGCTGACGAGGTGACACGTTGCTTCCGTCGCGACTCCCTGCTCTGTCATTATTATAATAAGGTGATGAGCGGCGGCAAATGGGATGGCATGATGACGCAGAAGCACATTGGCTACCGCATTTGGAACGATAACTTCCCTAAGGACATGCTGCCTCAGACCAAAAAGGTAGAGAATGGGCGCTCCGGAGGTTTCACGTTCACCCATGCCTACGGCTACGTCGCGATGGAGGCTGAGCACTACCACGAGGCAAAGGCCTCCGAAGGCACTCAGTGGACCATCTATCCCGACTATGGCCGCACACGCAGTGCCGTAGCGCTGACGCCCTATACGGCTCCTGTAGGCGATGCCAGCATCAGTTATCGTTTCTCGCTGCCTAAGGGCATCAACACGGTGAAGGTACACGTGATTGTGAAATCAACGCTCGACTTTCTCAATGTCGGCGGTCATGAGTACACCGTCAGCCTCGACGGCTCTGAGCCTCAGACGGTTAACATGAACAAGACGCTTGTGGACCGCCAGCCCTACATGTACTCTGAATTCTACCCGACTATCGCCCGCCGTATTATCGAGAAGGAAGTAGAGTTGCCCGTAGGACAAGGCGAGATGCACACATTAACGCTACAGCCCCGTCATCCTGGCATCGTCTTTGAGAAGATCGTGGTCGACTACGGTGGCTATAAGCCCTCCTACCTCTTCATGAATGAGTCGGAGTGCAGGAGGGCTCAGTAGTTCTTTCAAAAAAGCGACTAGTTATTTCACTTCCATCTGGAAGGGCGACATAGGCAATCCGTTCTGGCCAAACACATTGGCTCGGAGCGGATTGTTTTTCCAGGCATAGCGCACGCGCTTGGGATTCTCGACAGATGACTCGATGATGACAATCTGCGAACCCTTGCCAACAGCCAGGGCATTGACGAAACGCCCGTCAGCACCAGCCAACTCAAACTCGTAGAGTTGTCCCTCATGCAGCAGGGGCTGGTCGAGCTGCAGCGTGACCTGCTTGCCGTTGACCTGAGTGCTGATCACCTCGGGTGACAGCGTCACCTTTTTGTTCCAGATGATGTGTTCGAAACAACGGGCTATGCGCTGAGCCACCTCACGCTTGCGCAATGGATGGATGTCAACGGTTTCACCTAAGTCGATGATACAGGCCAGTTCGGCATTCGGCTGTTTCTTCGCAACCAAGCGCTGTGCCTCTCGCACCTGGCTCCAGCCTGTATCCTGGGGCTGATCAGAGGGGGCCATGAAGTTGGCCAACTGCACGATGACGAAAGGCAGGTCGGGTGTCTGCCACAACTGTCGCCAGCCAGTGACGAGTTCTGTGAGATACTGCTCATAGCCCAGTCCAAGGTCGGTATTCGACTCACCCTGATACCATACCATGCCAGAGAGGGCGTATGGGGCAAGAGGATAATGCATGGCGTTATAGAGCACAGAGGGCAGGTTCTGTCCACCAGCATCGGCACCAGGACAGTTCGGCATGCGGGCACCTTCTTTAATACGCCATTGTTCAGAGAGCAGCACCTCTGTACCGTCTTCGAAAATCAGTTTGTAAGGCTTTTCCGGAATGAAATGGGGAGCACCACCCTTGGTGACGAAACGAACAGTCAACGCATTGTCTCCCTCAACGAGCACTCCAGCAGGAATCTGATAGCGACGGGGCGGATACTGATAGCCCGTAGAACCCACCTGACGACCATTGACATAAGTCTGGTCGGCATCAAAGAGCGTGCCCACGAGCAGTCGGGCCGTTTTGCCGGCATGGGCAGCATCGATGGTGATATGCTGACGGGCATAAAACGAGCCCGTATAGCGGAAGTCGCGTGTAAGGTTATTGCTCTGCTGGCGTCCGTTAGGCAGACGATTGAAGGCATCCTTCACTTCCCACTGGCTGTCGTCATAGTCGCGTGCGGCATAGTGGTCACGATAGCCAGGGTCGGTATCCGTGAGCATTTTCTGCCAACGGTTCTGTGCCATCATATTGCCATGCTGCAAAGAACGCACCATTTCATCGTCCTGGAAGAACAAGGTACGCTGGAATTCACGGGCGTGGTTCTGTCGCAGCGTGTCAGCATCAAGCCAAGCCTGAATAGGCGTTCCGCCAACGCTGTTGACGATGATACCCTGCGGCACACCCGTCTTCTCATACATCTCGCGACCCAGGAAGTAGCCAGCCGCCGAGAACAGCCAGGCATTGTCCTTCGTCACGGGCTTCCAGTTGATGGGCGTGGGCTTCACGTCGCTCTTCGGTCCGTGGGTATCAACGTCGGTCTGTACACGGAACATGCGGATATTGGCGTTCTCATAGTCATCGATCACCTTTCCGTACTGCGGATAGACGCGCTCTATAGTCACATCTATGTTCGACTGGCCAGAACAGAGCCAGACATCACCGAACAGAATATCCTTCAACTCTATGGTCCCCGTTTGGCCATCTGTGGTGCTTTCATCAGAAAGCACCTTCAACTCATAAGGTCCTCCAGCCTTCTGCGAAGGCAACATCACCTGCCAATGGCCATTGGCATCGGCTGTGGTCTCATAGACCTTCTTCTTGAATGTCACACTGACCCGCTCACCAGCCTCAGCCTGCCCCCAAATGGGGACGGGCTTGCCTCTTTGGAGCACCATACCATTCTGGAACATCTGCGGCAACTGCACCTTGGCGCTGCACATCACGGCACTCAGCAGGAGTACCCACATAAAGATGAATGTTTTTCTCATAACTCTGCAAATGTACACTATTTTTTCCATATAGGGCGGAAAAACAATAGACTTTTTTCGCTTATGAAACAATTACAATAGACTTATGATACAAAAGGAAAGATGAAATCAGAAGAAAAAGACTATCTTTGCAAGCAAAAATAACAAAACAATCAATTATGTCAACAGTTAACGCTCAAGAATCAAAAGGATTCTACAAACTTTCATGGCTCCAGCGCATCGGCTTCGGCTCGGGTGACCTGGCGCAGAACCTGATTTTCCAGACGGTAGCATGCTACCTGATGATTTACCTTACCACGGTATTGAAAATTAATCCAGCCTTTGTCAGTGGACTGATTCTTACAGTTCGACTCATTGACTGTTTCTGGAGTCCTATTGTGGGACGTTATATCGATAACCGCAATCCCAAGTTAGGCAAATATCGTACTTATCTTCTTTATGGAGGCATTCCCCTTACGGTTGCTGCCTGCCTGCTGATGCTTCCTCAGGTTGCCGAGTGGTCTATGACAATGAAGATGATTTATGCTACAGTCAGTTATACCGTGCTGAGCATGATCTATTCGGTGGTCAACATCCCTTACGGCTCCATCATGGCCAGTATGACCCGTGACAACGATGAGGTGCTTATCCTTACTTCTACACGAATGGTGTGTGCCAACATCGGTCAGATTATTGTTCAGGCCGGTTTCCCCATCGGACTCGCTTTGTGCATCCATTCTGCTATCAATTGGGAACAAGCAATATTTATGGCTATTGGCACCATTCCTGCTTTCATTATCTTACCTCTACTGCCCACGCTGAAAAGATGGTTGGGTAAGAAAGGGCTTTATTATACCCTTCTTACCATCGGTTTGGTAGGATTTGCCTTTTTGTTTTACATCGGCAAATTCGATGATGTCAGTAGCAGTAAATGGACATTATTCGTTATTAATGTATTAGATGCTAAAATTCCCGTCACAGTTATCATGTTAGTTAAACTTATGACGGGTGTCGGTCTGCTGGTAGGTTCACTGATGTGGGCATTGGTTCCTGAAGTCATCACCGAGTCTGAGTACCGTACAGGCAACAGGCCCGCTGCCACAGTAAATGCTCTTGCTGGTGTTGCCTTCAAGGCTGGTTTCTCCGTGGCAGGTTGGATTACGCCTCTGGCCATGGGATGGATTGGTTTTAACTTTGCCACTGAGGAGTCTGCTCTGGCTACCGATCCTATGGCATGGTTCACTGTTACAGGTATCTTCGCTATTGTAGGTTTCTTCCTTTTGATGCTATGCTTTATGGGCAGCAAGGAGAATATTACCACCACTCCAGAGAAGCCTGTTACTTTCGGTGAGATGTGGCAGGAGTTCAAGGCAAGCAAGTGCCTGCAGTTGGTACTTAGCATCTTCGTAGTAGTATTCCTGGCATCATTCATCAGTGGTCCAGTAAATGCCTACTATACAGAATTGAATAAATATTCTGACATTGCCCAAAATGCCATCCTTATATTCACCTGCATCATTCCTGCCGTTCTGCTGATTGTTGTAGGACTCCTGATTTACAAGTATCCTCTGACAGATGAGAGACTGGACGAGATTAATAAAGAGATTGAAGCACGTAACAATAAATAATGAATATGAATATTAAGATATTATCACTCTGTCTGGCCATGATGCCGCTGGCATCAATGGCTCAGCAGGGACTGAAGGACGCCATTGGCAAGTACTGCCTCATCGGCGCAGCAATCAATCAATGGCAGAGTGACGGACAGGTGCCCGAGGGCGATGCCATCGTGGACAAGCACTTCAACTGTGCCGTAGCCGAGAACTGCATGAAGCCAGAGTCGCTGGCTCCCGCTGAGGGTATCTTCGACTTCCGCGTGGCCGATAAATTCGTGAGTTATTGCGAGCAGCATAAACTGAAAGTCATCGGTCACTGCCTGGTGTGGCACTCACAGGCCCCCGACTGGTGGTTCACCAATGGCTATGCCGCCAGTCCTGCCTCGAAAGAGGTGTTGAAGGCCCGCATCATCAAACACATCAAGACCGTGGTAGGCCACTATAAGGGTCAGGTGCACGGCTGGGATGTGGTCAATGAGGCTATCAATGACGACGGTTCGTTCCGCAAATCGCATTATTACAACCTGTTGGGTGAGGAGTTCATCGAGATCGCCTTCCGCGCGGCTCATGAGGCCGACCCTGACGCTGAACTCTACTACAACGACTACTCGATGGCCGGTGAGAAGAAGCGTGAGGCCGTCTGCCGACTGGTGAAGAACCTGAAAGCCAAGGGTCTGCGCATCGACGGTGTGGGCATGCAGAGCCACAACGGTCTGGACTATCCCGACCTGGAGGAATATGAGAAAAGCATCGATGCTTTCGCAGCCTGTGGCGTAAAGGTGATGATTACCGAACTCGACATGAACGTATTGCCCAACCCCGAGGGCTTCGGTGGTGCCGACATCGCCCAGAACTTCGAACTTCAGAAGAAGTTCAACCCCTACACCGATGGACTGCCCGCTGCCAAGCAGAAAGAAGTGGACAAGCGCTGGCTCGACATTTTTAATATCTACTACAAGCACCGCCATCAGATCAGCCGCATCAACCTGTGGGGCGTCAGCGACGGTGGTTCATGGCTCAACGGCTGGCCCATCAAGGGGCGCACCAACTACCCCCTGCTCTTCGACCGCCAGTACAAGGAGAAGCCAGTGGTGAATGAGATTATCAAGATCTTCAAATAATTCGAGACATCGAAACATCGAAATATCGAGACATCGAAACATCGAAATATCGAGATATCGAGATATCGACATATCGGAACATCGATTACCCGATTACCCGATTACCCGATTACCCGAATAATCGAGGAAACGAGAAAACGAGGAAACGATTAAACGAAAAATCGAAATAAAAAACCAACAGTTTATGAAAGCAAGGTATCTTTTCCCCAGTGACTACATGGCCGACCCCGCGGCCCACGTGTTTAACGGTAAACTCTTCATCTATCCCTCTCACGACTGGGAGGCAGGTGCCGCCTTCGATGATGACGGCGGTCACTTCCAGATGAAGGACTATCATGTGCTGTCGTTCGACGATGTGGAGAACGGCGACGCCACCGACCATGGTGTCATCCTCGACGTGAAGGACGTGAAATGGGCAGAGAAGCAGATGTGGGACAGCGATGTCGTAGAGAAAGACGGCAAGTACTACCTCATCTTCTCGGCCAAAGACTATAATGGCGTGTTCCACCTCGGCGTAGCCATCGCCGACCGTCCCGAGGGCCCGTTCATTGCCCAGGAACATCCCATCCGCGGTGCCTACAGCATCGACCCCTGCGTGTTCAAGGATGACGACGGACAGGTGTACTGCTACTATGGCGGTCTGTGGGGTGGACAGTTGCAGTGGAACGTGGCTCCCCAGAAGGTGCTGAAGGAAGGCATCGACCTCGGCCCTGCCCCCGACCGTAAGACGCAACTCTTCACGGCTCCCGACATGCCTGCACTGCCCAGTCTGATGGCCCGCATGACCGACGACCTCATGCAGTTTGCAGAGGCTCCTCGTCCCGTGCTCGTCATCGACAAGGACGGTCAACCGCTGAAGGCCGGTGATCCGCACCGTTTCTTCGAGGCCTCCTGGATGCACAAGTACAACGGCAAGTACTACTTCTCCTACTCTACCGGCGACAGCCACTTCCTGTGCTACGCCATCGGTGACAACCCCTACGGTCCCTTCACCTATCAGGGCGTCATCCTCGAGCCCGTCGTAGGCTGGACTACGCACCACTGCATCGTGGAGTTCAAGGGCCAGTGGTACCTGCTCTATCATGACTGCGTGCCCTCCAACGACATCACCCACCTGCGCTCGCTGAAGGTGCAGCGCCTGTTCTACAACGAGGACGGAACTATCCAGACCGTGGTGAATGAATAACCAGTCTATCATAGCAGACTATTACAGCAAGCACAGAGGCGAGATTCTCGCCTTTGTGCTGCTTCGTCTACAAAACATCGACGAGGCTGAAGACCTGGTGCAGGAAGTGTTCCTGCGCCTGCTCAACGGCCAGCGTCCCATCAACGAGACCACCCTGCCCAACCTGGTCTATACCCTCTGCCGCAACCTCATCACCGACTGGTACCGCCATCACAGCATTCGCCAGGATGTGGAGCATCGGCTATACAGCACGACGGCCACGGCCGACTCTGCCGAGTCGGTGCTCTCCGTGCGTGAGATCAACGAACAACTGGAGCGCGGACTGGCCCGAGTGCCGAAGGAATGCCGCGAACTCTACCGCTTACACATCTATGGAGCCATGCCCATCAGCGACATCTGCCGCACGACGGGACAGCCCTACAAGGCCGTGGAATATCGTCTCGGCATGGCCCGCAAACAAGTCAGAAACCAACTTCGCCACATCATATGAAGAAATACGCCCTTTTCCTTGTTTTATCATTCATCCTTTCTTTCAAAGCACATGCCGAGGATGGCAGCCGCCTGTGGTTGCGCTACGACAGCACGGCCATGAAAAGTATCACCCTGCAATTGGACCCCGCCATGCCGCTCGACGACGGCTACCGCATCGAGGGCCGTGTAGTGAAAGCCCGCACACAGCAGGGCCTGCTCTACGGCAAGTATGCCTGTCTGCGAGGCGAGCAGGGCGAGTCGCACCCCTACTTCCGGCTGCGCATCCTCAACCACTGGGACAATATCGACGGTTCCATCGAGCGTGGCTATGCAGGCAACAGCATCTTCTGGGACGGTTCTCCGTCCTCACCCCTCAATGCTCAGTTGATAAACTCCTACGCCGAGGCATGTGCCTCCATCGGCATCAACGGCACGGTGCTCAACAACGTGAATGCATCGCCAAAGATGCTCACGACGGCCTATCTGAACAAGGTGAAGGAGATAGCCGACATCCTGCGCCCTTGGGGCATCCGTGTCTATCTGTCCGTCAACTTCGGTTCGCCGAAGGCACTGGGTGCTACCCGTACTGCCGACCCGCTGAATCCGCAGGTGCGCCGCTGGTGGAACAACAAGGCGAAAGAGATTTACCGACTGATACCTGACTTCGGCGGTTTCCTCGTTAAGGCCAACAGCGAGGGGCAGCCTGGTCCCTTCGACTATGGCCGCACGCATGCCGATGGAGCCAACATGCTGGCCGACGCCCTCAAGCCCTACGGGGGCATTGTCATGTGGCGCTCGTTCGTCTATGGTGCCAAGCATAAGGGCGAAGACCGCGTGATGCAGGCTGTCAGCGAGTTTGCCGACCTCGACGGCCAATTCCGCGACAACGTCATCCTCCAGTCGAAGAACGGCCCGCTCGACTTCCAGCCGCGTGAGCCCTATGCCCCCATCTTTGACCAGATGAAGCAAACGAAGCAGATGGCCGAACTGCAGATCACACAGGAATATCTGGGTCAGGGCGACCACCTCGTCTTCCTCGCCCCCATGTGGAAGGAGTTCTTCTCCTACGTGGAGCCCTCCCGTCTGGTGGGCATCGCCGGCGTGGCCAACATCGGACTCGACACCAACTGGTGCGGTCACCACTTCGCCCAGGCCAACTGGTACGCCTTCGGCCGACTGGCGTGGAATCCCGCCATTTCATCGGAACAAATAGCAAGCGAATGGCTCGGTCTCACCTTCAATGAGGAGTGTGGACTAAAGGGCATGATGCTGAGGAGCCGTGAGGCCTGCGTGGACTACATGATGCCGCTGGGACTGCACCATATCTTCAAGTTCGACCACCACATGGGTCCTGAGCCCGACGGCTTCAAGGCAGAATATCCACTGGAGTGGTGTCCGGTCTACTATCACAAGGCCGACGCCGCCGGTATCGGCTTCGACCGTTCCACCCGTGGCACCGGTGCTACCCGCCAGTATCGCGAGCCCTACTGCACCCTGTACGATAGTCCTGCCACCTGTCCTGAGCGCTATCTGCTCTGGTTCCACCACCTGCCTTGGGACTACCGCACCCTGAGTGGCCGCACCCTTTGGGAGGAGATGCAGTATCGCTACAATCGTGGTGTCAGCGAGGTAGAGGACTTCATCCGCATTTGGCAGGAGGCCCGTCCATATATCGACGAGCAACGCTGGCAGGAGGTTGACGCGAAACTCCATAAGCAGTTACATGATGCCCAGGAATGGCGCGACACATGCCTCGACTATTTCGGCTCATTTGCTGTCCGCTAAAACTTATTAATTAAAAATAGATCCTGCTTGCTGTAAGAGGTGAGCAGGATTTTTCGTATCTATGCAGTTCGGAGACGCTGCCACTTGGAGGCCGGGTAGAGAAATAAGGACAGAGGACAATAAATGACCGAACTTAGTTCAGTTGGGCAACCGAACAGTTGAACAGTTGAACAACTGTTCGGACACCCTAAAATGCAACACCAATGTTTTATCTAAAATACTAATAATCAATGAAATACGACATTACAACCAACAAGGCTCCTGAGATGCCAAAGCCTGGAAAAGGTACAGAATGTATCAAATTACTGCTCTCACAGGCCTCAAAAGACATGCACGAACCCCTCGTTCGGATGCTTTTCCCCTCACTTGCCGCACATATCAGCGGCGCAGAATTTCAGTATCCTGACCGCTCGTGGAAGGAAATGTGCAGCAAAATGGCCAATCTGGTGGGCGATTCGGGGTGTAACAAGGGTCAATTGACCGATTTGACGAAGGCTATCTGTCGCGACTTCATCCAGCACGACAAGGCGGAGATTGACAAACTGCGCGAGTGGAAAACACAGAGCACAGTCATCCATCGCAATGCCTCGGACGGGGCATCCGAATGCTTCCAACGACCCATTCCAATGCTTTGCAACAGCCGAAGGAATGCTTCCTTACCCCCCAAAGAAGGCATTCCGATGGCTCATGGAGAGCATCGGAAAGGGAAAAGCGAAACGACTGAAAGAAACCTCAACAACCACGAATATTCCATCGAAAATAATCCACAAATCGACTGACATATTTACAATTGTTAGTCGATTCTGTAAATATGTTAGTCCCTTTTCTTGTGTTTTATGTATCTTTGCGCTGTATTGAAATAAAACACCAGCAATTTGACTATGAAGAAATTATTTGTATTGACGATGGCACTAATGGCCATCTGCCTGACAGCGCAGGCACAGGGAATTGGTAGAAACTGGACGGAAGCGTCGCAAAGTTCGTTTCAGAATGTAATAAACAGGATGCAGCCTGTAGGCACGTCATACGCCATCACACCAACGCCAATCACCATTCTTGAATTTCACAATATCTGCTGGGGCAGTACAAACACACGGCTCATGACGGCACAAGAGAAACGGGATGGCATGGATGCCATCAAGGATGTAGGCAATGGTTTTCCTAATGAATCCGTGACTTTTACCTCTGCAGTAAATAATCACTTCGATAACTGGAATAGTCCTTATTTTAAGGTGGCCACCAAAGCCCAGATTAAGGAAGGGCACAGAAAGGTGGGACTGCATGGCGAGCGCTCACACGCGAGCACGCAGACCAAAGGCTTCTACGTCGTTATGAGTTATAGCGACTGGAAAAGACTGAAAACAAATTGAGCCGTTATTTTGTTTATTCGGCTTTTTTGTTTACTTTTGCATCGCCAAGTCCTCATTCTCGGCCAACGAGTAATAAATGTTTAAGAGAATCACATTGCTGCTCTTTCTCCTGCCTGCCATCATGACAGCGATGGCGGGATGCCCTGAGTTGAAGATGGAGGTGAAGCGATTGCCCGACCTGAATGTTCCCCGTGCAGGCCACGCCGTGTTCGTGGCGAACGGTGAGTTGACAGTGGTGGGAGGGCATACCAGCGGTTTCGTGCCCACAGCGACGGCCGAATACTACAGCGACGGCGAGTGGCACCTCATAAACACCGTCTACACCCACGACCAGGGTATCTGCGTGCCCATGAGCGATGGACGAGTCATGCTGGCTGGAGGCCACGAGAAGGAACTGGGCATCGGACAGACCTATACCGTGGAGTTTTACCACCCCACGACACACTCCTTCGAGGGCTACGGATGTCTTGACAAGAAGCGCACATGGGCTTGCGGCATCGAGTTGGACAGTGGCCGCGTGGTCATCAGCGGCAATTGGTACAGCGACGACGGCATGGAGCAGTTCGACGGCTCGCGCAACCTCACGGCCCTGCGCCCCGTTGCACAGCAGCGCTCCAAGCCCTACATGCTGCGCACGGCCAAGGACAACGCCATCGTCTTCAGCGCCAGCGATGAGCACGGCGACACAATCCATGACATTATCGTAGACCGCATCAAGGGGGAGCCGTTCACCCCACCCCTCTTCAGTACCTGGCGGCCTAAGTACCTGCACTACCCTCCACTTTGCGAAGAGAGCGACATTGGCCACGGCACCTATCTACTGCCTGTGGAGGACGGCACGGGGCAACTGGCCATTGCCCAAGTGCAGGGTGAGACGTTCAGCATGTTGCCCACCGACGCCCCTGTGCCCATGACCTTCCATCAGCAGCCCATCACATATTTCTCACCAGTCATTGCAGACAGCCTTGCACAGCGGGCTTACATCACAGGCCACGATGACAGTTCCCGCCTCTTCGTGCTCAGCGTGGACTGCACGAAGAAGCCGGCAGCACTCACACTCTTCTATACAGAGCCGATGGACAGCCTCGAAGTGCACGTCAAACCTGTGCTCACCCCCGACGGCAACCTGGCCCTGATAGGTGGAATGTCTGAGAGCAACTTCGAACCCTCGACCGTATCCCTATTGCTGTGCGTAGGCACGGAGGCAAAAGCAGATATTATGGCAGAAGCCGAAACCTCGACGCATCTTGCCTGGTGGCTGCTGCCGGCTGGTGCCCTCGCCATAGTGGCAATAGTATTCCTTGCCATTAAGGTGCTTAAGAACAATAAGCCACTTAAGCCCCAAGAGTCTGCAGCACCCTCTACCGACCTCATGCTGCGCTTGCGCCAGTTGATGGACGAGCAGAAACCCTACCTCAACGCTGAACTAAAGTTACAGGACGTGGCCGACATGCTCAACACCAACCGCACTTACGTGGCCGACTGCATCAAGGCAGCCACTGGACAGACCTTCACGCTGTTCATCAACACCTACCGCGTAGAGCACGCCAAGCAATTGCTCGCCCAACACCCCGACAAGAAGATGTCGGCAGTATGTACCGAGTCGGGCTTCGGCAACGAGACCTCGTTCTTCCGAACCTTCAAGACCATCACCGATGTCACCCCCAACGAGTGGAAACTAAAAAACACCGATTCCATCGAAAATAATTCATAAATCGACTGACATATTTACAATTGTTAGTCGATTCTGTAAATTTGTAAGTCCCTTTTCTTGTGTTTTATGTATCTTTGCGCTGTATTGAAATAAACCAACTAACAATTTGACTATGAAGAAATTATTTGTATTGACGATGGCACTGATGGCCATCTGCCTGACAGCGCAGGCACAACTGGGTAGAAACTGGACGAACGCGTCGCAAAGTTCGTTTCAGAATGTGATAAACAGGATGCAGCCCGTGGGCACGTCATACGCTATCACGCCAACGCCCATCACCATTCTTGAGTATTACAACATCTGCTGGGGTGGTACAAACACACCACTCATGTCAGAACAGGAAAAACTGGATGGCGTGAACGCCATTAAGGCTGTAAGCGAAGGTTTTGGTCCTAATGAATCCGGAACTTTCTGCTCTGCAGTAAAACATCACTTCGATAACTGGAAGAATCCCTATTTCAAGGTGGCCACCAAAGCCCAGATTAAGGAAGGGCACAGAAAGGTGGGACTGCATGGCGAGCGCTCACACTCGAGCACGCAGACCAGGGGCTTCTACGTCGTGATGAGTTATAGCGACTGGCAAAGGCTGAAGACAAATTGAGTCAACAGGTTTATTAATAAAGAAAAAGAGGGTGCGCCAATTATTGACACACCCTCTTCTTTGTTTTTTTATCTCGTAGTGATTAGCACTGAGCGAGTTTACCGTCAGAACCGAGCACATTCACAATCTTGTGGATGTACATCTTCTTCATGTTCTCGCGGGCGGGCTTCAGATACTGGCGAGGATCGAAGTCTCCAGGATGCTCGGCGAGGTGCTTGCGGATAGCAGCAGTCATGGCCAGGCGAGAGTCGGAGTCGATGTTGATCTTGCAGACAGCACTCTTAGAAGCCTCACGCAACTGCTCCTCGGGGATACCGATAGCGGCCTCGAGGTGACCTCCGTACTGGTTGATAGTGTTCACCTCGTCCATAGGAACAGAAGAAGAGCCGTGGAGCACGATGGGGAATCCAGGGAGTTTCTTCTCGATCTCGTGCAGAATGTCGAATGCCAATGGGGGCGGAACGAGCACGCCGTTAACGAGTGTGCACTGCTCTGGAGTGAACTTGTGAGCACCGTGAGAGGTACCGATAGAGATAGCCAGAGAGTCGCAACCTGTGCGGGTAGAGAAGTCGATAACCTCCTCAGGCTTGGTGTAGTGAGACTCTGCAGCAGCAACCTCATCCTCAACACCAGCGAGCACACCCAGTTCAGCCTCAACGGTCACGTCGAACTGATGAGCATAGTCGACAACCTTCTTAGCCAGAGCGATATTCTCCTCGTAAGGCAGAGAGGAACCGTCGATCATGACCGAAGAGAAACCGTTGTCGATGCAGTCCTTACAGAGTTCGAAACTGTCACCGTGGTCGAGGTGGAGCACTATCTCAGGATGCTCACAGCCCAGTTCCTTGGCATAAGCCACGGCACCCTCGGCCATATAGCGGAGGATGGTACCATTAGCATAGTTACGGGCACCCTTGGAAACCTGCATGATGACGGGAGACTTCGTCTCAACAGCAGCCATCACGATGGCCTGCATCTGCTCCATGGTGTTGAAGTTGAAAGCGGGGATGGCATAGCCACCGGCTACTGCTCTCTTGAACATCTCGCGGGTATTCACGAGACCTAAATCCTTGTAGTTTACCATTTTGATTTACAATTAATCGATTACTATTATTTGCTTTTTCTCAATTTCTGACCGCAAAGTTACTCTTTTTTAAGTGAAGAGTGAAGAGTGAAGAGTGAAGAATTTGCTTCCGCCCCACTTTTTTAATATTTATTTGCAGAACACGCCGTCAACGCATGATGATTTGTCAATCTCACTTATCAAAGCGGGAGCAAATTTTTCACTTTTCACTTTTCACTTTTCCCTTACACCAGTGTATGCTGCTCCAGGTATTGCATCACATCGTCCTTGTAGTTATCAGAGATGGGGATGTACTGGTCACCAAAGACGATGCGCAGGCGGTCGATGGCCTTGACGCATGACATGTGGACGATGAAACTGCGATGGGTGCGGAGGAACTCGGGATGCGGCAGATAGTCCTCCAGACGCTTCATGGACATGAGCGACATGACGCGCTCGCCACCCTTCAGGAAGAAGCGCACATAGTCCTTCAGGCCCTCAATGTAGAGGATGTCGTCCAATTCGATGCGCTGCAACTTATAGTCGCTCTTGACGAAGAGGAAGCGGTCACGGCGATAGACCTCCTGCTTCTGTAGCACGCTGAACCAGTCGAGGGCCTTGTCGGTGGCCTTCAGGAAGTCCTGGTAACTGATGGGCTTCAGCAGATAGTCGAGGGCCGACACACGGAATCCCTCGATGGCATACTGGGGGAAGGCCGTGGTGAAGATGACCTTCGTCTCCTTCGGCAGGATCTTGGCGAACTCGATGCCGCTGAGTTCAGGCATCTGAATGTCGAGCAACAGCAGTTGCACGGGGTTCTCACGGAGGTCGCGCATGGCGGTGACAGCGCTATTGTAGGTGCCTACCAGACTGAGATAGGGCGTCTTGTTGACATAATTCTCCAGCAGACCTGCGGCCAGAGGCTCGTCGTCGATGATGGCAGTGGAAAGGAGCATTGAAAATTAAGAATTTAGAGTTAAGAATTAAGAGTTGTTGCCCTGCGGGCAATTAAGAGTTAAGAATTTAGAATTAAAAAGTTAAACTATCCTCCATCCACCATCCGCTCGGCTTTGCCGCTTGGCTCGTCCAAGAACCATTAACCATCCACCAATTCAATAACCAATAACCATTAACCATTAACCACAATGACAATCCTAGAACGATAGGTGCGGCCATCGGCGCTGACACCTTTCTCCCACTGGTAACGGCCAGGATAGGCCAGGTCGAGGCGACGCTGCACCTGCTGCAGGCCGATGCCATGACCACTACGGTCTTGCGAGGTCTTGGGATGGTTGGAGTTCTGGATGTCACAGATGATCTGATGCTCATCGGCCACGATGCTGATATGCACATGACTGGACTCCGTGGGGCTGACACCATGCTTGAAGGCATTCTCCACCAGCGAGATGAAGAGCAGGGGGGCAATCTTGGCGTTGTGGACGGCCAGATCGGCACGGAAGGAGACATCGACAGACTGCGAGAGGCGAATCTTCATCAGGTTGACATAATTCTCAAGGAACTGCACCTCGTCGCTGAGAGCCACCTCCTGCTGCTGATTCTCATAGAGCATGTGGCGAAGCAACTTGGACAGTTGCTGAATGGCCTCCTGTGCCCGCTCGCTGTCGATGGCGGTGAGGGCATAGATGTTGTTGAGCGTGTTCAGCAGGAAATGGGGGTTGATCTGATTGCGCAGATTACTCAGTTCGGCATCGGCCCTGGCCACCTCGGCCTCCTGACGCGCCTTCTCCGACTGATACCAGCGCATGGAGAGTTGGATGGTGGTGGCTACGGCAGCGGCAATGGCCAGGTTGAAGATGTCGCGCAGGATGAACAGGCACGACTGCCACACCTCCATCACACCCCTCGCCCCTGCAGGGAAAAAATGGTCGCGCACAGAGGTCATCCAGAAGTGGGTGCCTATGCCCAGTCCCACACAAAGCAGGATGTTGACCAGCCAGTAGTACTGCTTCTCGCCCTTCACGAAGAAATGGGGTGTCAGCCACAGGTAGTTGACATAGAACACCGTCATCAGCAGCAGCGTGGACACGCTGACCAGCAGATACAGCCCAAGGCTCCCCCCGTTGCCGTGGTTTACGAACGTCAACGGAGAGAGCAGGAATATCAGCCATACGGCCACCTGCAGCAGGATGGCAGTATGCTTACTCATGGCGGATGGCTTCAATAGGATCCATGTTGGCAGCCTTCTGGGCAGGGATATAGCCGAAGAGGACACCAATGAGCACACACACCAGGAACGACACGTAGATGGACCAAGCAGGCACGCTGCTGGGCATGCCCAAGAGGGACACGCACTCGCTGGCACCCACGCCGACCAGCACGCCTATCAGGCCGCCAGTGACGCTGATGAGCACCGACTCGATGAGGAACTGCAACGAGATGACAGGGCCAGTGGCACCTACTGCCATGCGGAGACCTATCTCCTTTGTACGCTCCGTCACACTTACCAGCATAATATTCATGATGCCGATACCAGCCACGAGCAGCGAGAAGGCGGCAGCCACCACCAGGATCAGCGTCACCGTGTCCATCGTGGTGGACATGGTCTCCATCATCTCTGCCTGAGAGCGGATGGTGAAGTCGTCGGCAGCATCGCCCTTCAACTTATGGTTGTCACGCAGCATCTGGGTCAACTCCTCGATGGCGGCATCAGAGAGATCTTCCGTCACGGCAGAGCAGACGATGCTGGAGAAATAGGTCTGCGCTGCGATACGCTTCATCACCGTGGTATAGGGGGCGATGATCACATTATCCTGGTCCATGCCCCACGAGTTGTAGCCCTTCGACTTCAGCACACCCACGACGGTCATGGGGATGGACTTGAAGCGAACGGTCTTGCCGATGGGATCGACGCCACTGCCGAAGAGTTCGTCGACAACGGTCTTGCCGATCACCACTTTCTTGGCAGCCTTGTTCACGTCTTCCTCAGTGAAGCACTCACCCCGCTCCACCGTCCACAGTTTGATGTCCAGATACTCGGTACTCTCGCCGTACATGGTGGTGGTGGTATTGTTGTTGCCATAGATCACCTGACCGCTGGCCGTGACCTCTGGCGACACCTTCGTCACGAACTTCTTCTCCTGCATGATGCGCTGGTAGTCGGCCATCTTCAGCGTCTGCATACTCGACGGGTCCTGGCGCACGCCACCACGCATGTCGGCACCAGGCCGGATGGTGAGCAGGTTGGTACCCATCGTCGACAGTTCCTGTCGGATACTCTCCTTCGAGCCCTGTCCGATGCTCATCATGATAATCACGGCTGCCACGCCGATGATGATACCCAGCATCGAGAGGAACGACCGCATCTTGTTGTTGGCTACGGCCTTCAGGCTCACCTTAAATAGGTTTAATATATTCATAATCCTTAATCGTCTTGCGGTATCGGCAGAGCGGCCAGGGCCTCAGCAGCCGACTTGATGTTTTCATTATAGGTGTCCTCACGAATCTTGCCGTCGCGCAGGTTGATGTTACGGCTGCTGTATTCGGCAATCTCAGGGTTGTGGGTCACGAAGATGATGGTGTGGCCCTGACGGTAGAGTTGCTGGAAGAGCACCAGCATCTCGAACGAGGTACGTGTGTCCAGGTTACCAGTGGCCTCGTCGGCCAGCAGCACGGCAGGGTCATTCACCAGTGCACGGGCAATGGCCACACGCTGCATCTGTCCACCCGACATCTCGTTAGACTTATGCTCCATACGGTCGCCCAGTCCCACGGCCTGCAGGGCCTTGACAGCACGGTCACGACGCTCCTCGGCCGACACCGACGAATTGTACATCAGCGGCAGTTCCACATTCTCCAGAGCCGTGGTCTTCGGCAGCAGGTTGTAGTTCTGGAACACAAAGCCTATCTTCCTGTTGCGGAGGTGAGCCCGCTGGGTCTTCGACATCTCGCGCACGGAGATGCCGTCGAGGAAGTAGTCGCCACTGGTGGGGGTGTCGAGACAGCCCAACTGGTTGAGCAGGGTCGACTTGCCTGAGCCCGACGTGCCCTGGATGGTGACGAACTCGCCCTCGTAGATCTTGAACGAGACACCGCGAAGGGCCTTCACCGTCTCACTACCCACCTTGAAGTAGCGCTTCACGTTCTGCAGTTCGATTACGACCTTTCTATTATCGTTAACTTCAGACATAATTCTATTTATCGTGTTATTCGTGAAATAGGTGTTTTATTTACGCTGCTGTCCGCTCTGTCTGTTGTTTCTCGGACGCGGCATGAAGGGGTTGGTGGTCTGCTGGTCAGCATCCATCTCGCCACCGCTCAGGCTGAAGTCCACCAGGATCTCCGTGCCCTCGGCAACGCCGCTGACAATCTCCGTCAGGATGCCGTTGTTGGTGCCTACCTCTACGCTGTGGGCCTTGAACACGTCGCCCTCCAGCGTCCACACCTTGAAGAGACCCTCGCAGTCCTCTACGCTCTGCTGCTCAGTGAGCAGGGCCTCGTTGGGAATGAAGCGCAGGGCTTTCGACGGTACTGCCAGCACATCGTTCTTCTCCAGTGTGTAGATGGTGACGTTAGCCGTCAGACCGGGTTTGAGTTTCAAGTCGTTGTTGGGAGCGGAGATCACCACCTCGTAAGTCACCACGTTGCTCTCGGTGGTAGCCTGCTGGCGCACCTGCGTCACCTTGCCCTCGAAGTGATCCTCTGGGAAGGCATCGACCGTGAAGGTCACACGCTGTCCTTCCTTCACGCCGCCGATGTCAGCCTCATCGATGTCGGCAATCACGCGCATATCGGTCAGGTCCTGGGCGATGGTGAAGAGTTCTGGGGTATTGAACGAGGCTGCCACGGTCTGGCCCTCCTCCACGGCCTTCGAGAGCACCACGCCGTCAATGGGCGAGGTGATGGTGGCATAGCCCAGGTTGGTCTGAGCCTTCTGCACACTCTCACGCGAGGTATTCACCTGTTCCTTAGCCTTCAGATATGACAGTTTGGCCGTCTCATACTCGTCGGCACTGACCAGTCCCTTGTTATACAGCGTCTGATAGCGGTTGAAGTTGTTCTGTTCGTAGTTCAGCGTGCTCTGTGCCGACGAGAGGTTGGCCTGAGCCGTCTTCAGTTCACTGGTGAGGTTGGTCTTGTCGAGTTCGGCAATGATCTGCCCCTTCTTGACCACGGAGTTATAATCCACATAGAGTTTCGACACGATACCGCTGACCTGTGTACCAACCGTAACAGAGGTCACAGGTTCAATGGTGCCAGTGGCGGTGATGGTGCTACTGATGGTGGTACGCTCCACCTTTGCCGTCTCAAACGATACGGTCTCTTTCTTCTTGCCGCCCATCATGAAGAAGGCAGCGATGGCTACAACAGCGACTACTGCAATAATGCCAATCCAAATTTTCTTATTCATATTATCTATCTGTTTTTTATGTTCATTGTTCATTCAGGGTAAAGTTGGCACCCTCGCCAGCATAGAACTTCAGCAACTGCTGGTTCAGGATGGTCTGGTATTTCGACTGCAACTTGCTGTGCAGGGCCGACAGCAGCCTGTCCTTGCCTGCCATCAGTTCGACAATATTAGTCAGACCCAGGTTGAACTTCTCCGACAACAGGTCGTAACTCTGCTGCTCGCTGTCAACAGTCGTGAGGGCAGTGCGGAAGCGCTGCTGGTTGGTATTGGCATCGAGCCAGTAGCCCTCAATGGTCTGATAGAGCGTCTTCTGGGCATCCTGCAAGTTCAGCAAGGCCTGCTGCTGCTGGATCTTGGCCTTATTGACAGCCGTCTTGGTGGAGCGGCCATCGAAGATGGGGATGCTGAGGGTCAGACCAGCCGATGTGTTGAAGTTGGTCTTCATCTGATTACCCCAGTTATTGGCCGACAGAGAGTTAGTGCTTGTGGTCACGCCACCCGTCATGCTCAGACTGGGAAGCCAGCCTGCCTTGGCAATCTTCACATTCAGGTCACTGCTCTTGATGGAGAGTTTAGTCGTCTCAATTTCAGGACGACTGATGACGGCCTGTTCGAAAACAGTCTGCAGGGCTGGAATGTCACCCAGAGCCTGCTCGTCGGTGGTAGAAGGAATCACCACGTCGAAACTCTCATCGCCGGTCAGTTCGAGCAACTGCTTCAGTTGCAGTTTGTAATTGGCCAACTGTGACTTCACGTCCACCAACGTATATTCATCGCTGGAGCGCTGGGCGGTGAGTTGAGCCAGGTCAGACTTCGACATCTTACCAACTTCCACCATATCACGGCCACGCTCCTCATTCTTCTTACTGGTCTCCAGACTGGCCTCGCTGACCTTAATACTCTCGTCGAGGTAGAGTATCTGCACATAGAGTTGGGCTATGCGCTCCTGAATATTGTTAGCCGTCTCCTGCACCTCCAGTTCCGACATCTGCTCTGACAGACGGTTCACCTTCAGCGTGTTGGTGTTGCGGTTACCATTCCATACTGTCCACTGGGCATTGATGCCATACGAACCATTCAGGTAGGTCTTGTCCACCTTCGTGTTCACCGTTCCGTTGGTTACCGTTGTCGTGCCGGCATCCTGCCAGGGACGATAGCCAAAACTCTGGTTGGCAGAAGCACTCAACGTAGGCAGCAGGGCACCCTTGGCACCCTTCACATCTTCAGCAGCACTCTGCTGGGACAGACGGGCCTTCTGCAGGGTGATGTTGTTCTGCATGGCATAGTCGATACACTCCTGCAGCGTCCACTGCTTCTGGGCACTCACGACCCAAGGCATCACAGCCATCAGGCAAACAGGCACCAGCCTCTTTGCCTCTCCTTTCATCTTAATAAATAGATTCATGACTTTTTCCATATCTTGTTATTTTCTTCATTTTTTCACGGTGCAAAGGTAGAAAGAAAAAAACAAACAGGAAAACAAGATAGACAAAAATTGGCGGTTAGTAGAAATTAACCGCCAATTAGTCGACAAAACTTTCAAATGTTAATCGATCTTAACTATTCTGCTCGTGCTATCTGCTCAGGACCTCCTTAACCTCCTCATTTGAGAAGAGGATAGTAGCAGACCCACCGAGGGCAGTACCCTTATAGAAGAGGGATATGCATTTACCTGCATCAGCCGCTTTCTGCCAGAGGGCCTTGTCGGCATCACCCAGCGACAATTCGTGCTTAAACGCAGCACGATTGCCATTCAATGATGACAGGTCATTCTCTGAATCATCGACCAAGATTGTGTAGATGACCTTATCGCCCAGAAGTTTCAGGGAACCTGTCGTCACATTATCACTTTCCGACAATTGCCTGTTCATTTCATCAATAGCCGAGACTAAGGGCCCATCAGAAGCCGCATCACCGTCTCTCACACACTCGATGCGTCGTCCATTGGTGTCAATGTAGTATTCACCATCCCGATCTTCAACCAGTGCCTGACCATCTACAAAAGACTCAGCAATACGATATTTGCAAGGAATGACCACCTGGCCCGTCTTGTCGATGAAGCCATGCATACCATCATCATTCTTCACAGGTGCCAAGCCATCAGAGAAATCGGAAGCCCATTCCCATTTGCATGGGATAACCACCTCTCCTGTCTTACATATGAACCCGAACCTTGGAACAGTATCCATAACATAAGCCAGTCCGTCTTTGAAATCACCTGCCAATTGCCACTGGCAGGGAATCGTCGTCTGTCCTGTCTTGTCTACGTATCCATACATTCCATTCTCGTCTTGCACATAAGCCAGACCATCACTGAAAGACTCGGCATATGACCACTGGCAGGGGATGACCAACTGGGCCGTTTTATCGATGAAGCCATATTTCATATCTTCAATGCCCCCGGCTGTCACAACAGCCATGCCTTCATGAAGCCCTTGGAAGAACCGATGCTCAGAGGTAACAACCACCTGACCTGTCTTATCTATGAAACAATTACGACCGTCTTTACGTGCGGCAGCCAGGCCATCGCTGAAACTCCAGACGATGGGCCACTCATACGGAATGACTAACTGTCCCGTTTTGTCAATAAAGCCATAGTTATCATCCTCACGAACAGCGGCCATGCCTTCATGGAAATCATAGACCTCAATCCACTGACACGGAGCGACCAACCGTCCGGTCTCGTCAATGAAGCCCCATCTTTCATTTTCACCCATCACTGCCGCCAGGCCATCGCTGAAAGAACGGGCAGCATACCACTGACAGGGAACTACCAGTTTGTTGGTGGCCGTGTCCCTAAAACCATACGTACCATCCTCGTCAATGTAAGGCACCAACTTGGAAACGGTTTCTTCTTGCGTCTCACATGATGTCAGCACGCCAGTAATAAGCAACAGGAGTGCCCATAATGCTGTTCTCTTCATGTTTTTCCTCCTTTGACCTCGATCACTTCTTCGGTTCGACAGTCTTCCAGATGCCGGCAGCGAGGGCAGCACCAACGAATGGACCGACGATGAAAATCCACAAATTGGTCAGAGCCGTTCCTTGCTGGAAGATGGCGGGAGCCAGACTACGGGCAGGATTGACAGAGGTGCCTGTGTAGCGGATGCACACCAGATGGACGAGCACCAGCGAGAGACCGATAGCCAGGCCTGCAAAGTTATTGGTAGCCCCATTGGTCTTCGAGGTGGCACCCAGCACTACGAGTACGAACACACAGGTGAACACAATCTCTGCGATGAGACCACCCAACCAGGTGACGCCTTTCTGCAAGTCGTTGGCACCCGTTCCATCGAGACCTGCCACATTGCTGGTGAGGGCAAAGAGGATGGCAGAGCCGATAAAGGCACCCACAATCTGTGCACAGATGTAACCAGCAGCATCCTTACCACTGATACGGCCAGTAAGCAGGCATCCCAAGGTGATGGCGGGGTTGATATGACAACCAGAGATGCCACCAATGGTATAAGCCATGGCCACTACTGCCAGACCGAAGGCGAAGGCAGTACCTATCACACTGGCTGCATTAGCCACCGTCGAACAATCAGAACTGCAATTCAGACTCACGGCAACGCCGCAACCCATCAACACAAGCACCATCGTGCCTACTGCTTCTGCTAAATACTTCTTCATAATCGTTAGTTTTTAAATATTAAAAATCGAATTTGTTGATTCATTCCTCTACATATTCCAAATAGTCGAAATCGGCATACGAACGTCCCATCTGGAACTTGGGATTGCCATTATAAGCGTAAATACCCATCGTCACGCCCGTGAATCCACCCACCGTCTCCGTGGACAGCAGCGCGCAAGGGACGGCATCCAACAAGGTGTACTTCTGACCATTGATAGAATAATAGAAATAGTATTTGACACCATCACTCTTGACACGAAGCCAGACATTCTCCAACAGGGAACCCCCGAAATTACGATCGACGAGAAACGCCTGCATGCCTTTCAGCACTAAACGCAATCTAAAACGACTATTACCACGCGAATAACTCACACAGCACTGCACATAGCCTTCGTGCATCTGATAGACGCAGAGACCGGCCTCATCACCTTCAGTGAAGTCGAAAGCCGAGATTTTGGTATCCAACACAAACTTGGCCGACTCTTGACGCATACCCACGAAAGTAGGCTGCTTGTTCTCATGCATCTCATACACAGAACCATAGAGGCGCATCTTTCCGTCATGCTGCCAGTAAGTGGAAGAGTCAGGATTCTGGATATAAATCATATCAGGACCCAAGGGCTTACTGAAGTCCACATAACGACTCTTCTTGGGAGGCTCGTTCAACGCGATGATATTACCGCCATTGACCACTGGCCATCCATCGGCCTTCCATTCCACAGGAGCCAGGAAAGTCTCACGTCCCAAATGGTGGTAGGAACCGTTAAAGTTACGATAAGCCAGGAACACCATCCACCAGTGTCCGCTGGCATCCTCCACCAGGTCGCCATGACCCGTACCCTGAATGGGACTGTCCTGGCCCTTCAGCGAGCAATGCGTCAGTATCGGATTGGACGGACAAGCCTCATAGGGGCCATAGATATTCTTGCTTCTTGCGATAGTGATAGAGTGAGCCAACTCTGTACCACCCTCAGAAATCAGCAGATAAAAGTATCCACCTTTCTTATATATATGGGGACCCTCTGGCCATCGACCGCCTGTGCCACGCCAAATACTACGACTTTCTGTCAGTTGGCGGCCTGTCTTCGCATCAATCTCGCAGAGCGTTATGGTATTGTCAGGATTGCTCACCATATAGCATTTCTGACCCTCGAAATAGAGCGAAGGGTCTATGCCACCTTGCTTCAGCCAGACAGGGTCGCTCCAAGGACCTGCAGGATTAGTGGCTGTCACCATGAAATTGCCTTTGTCGCCAACAAGGGTGGTGATCATGTAATAACGGCCATTATTGTAGCGGATGGTAGGGGCATAGATACCCTGCCAGCCCGTTGCATCCTTGAGCGACAGTTGGGACTCTCGGTTTAGCACATTACCTATCTGCTTCCAGTTAACAAGGTCAGTGGAATGGAAGATGGGCACTCCTGGGAAATACTCAAAGGATGAGTTGACCAGATAGTAGTCCGCCCCCACCCTACACACGCTAGGGTCTGGATGGAAACCTGGAATAATGGGGTTACGCAGTTCTTGCGCCCACAACTGCAGGCAACAAACAGGTAATAACAGCAATAATAATTTCTTCATCGCCTCTATTTGTTATTCGTCGGCAAAAATACGAAAAAAAAACGAACAATGCAACAGATTTGGGCAGAATAAATGAAAAATTTTGTCACTAATCATAAAAAAAGGGTCACCGCTGTGACCCAACCTTTGTTAACCTTAAATCTAATACTATGAAAAACACGATGCAAAGATAGTATGTTTTACTTTCAATTCCAAACTTTTTAGGGCCAATAAGTACGAAATCGACAAATTGTTGATATAAATCAAGCCTTACTCATATTTTTTTGCCTGTTCATACACTATTTCAAAAAAGAATGCGTAACTTTGCAACTGTTATGGATAATCAATATGTAAAACAGTTCCCCGAACTGATGGAGAACAAGACGGTGCTATACGTACACGGCTTCGGCAGCAGTGGCCAGTCAGGCACCGTCCAGCGTCTGCGCACGGTGATGCCCAACGCCAAAGTCATTGCACCCGATCTGCCCGTACACCCCACAGAGGCTCAGGCCTTGCTCAAGGAAATCTGCGAAAAGGAGAAGCCAGACCTGATTCTAGGCACGTCGATGGGCGGCATGTACACAGAGCAACTCTATGGTTTCGACCGCATCTGCATGAATCCTGCCCTCTGCATCGCCGACACGATGCAGGCACATGGCTTGACAGGCACACAGACCTTCCAGAACCCTCGACAGGATGGGGTTCAGCAGTTCTATGTAGACAAGGCCATGGTAAAGGAATACCGTCAGGTATCTGAACAGCGTTTCCTAGGCATAAACGATGAGGAGCGCAGTCGTGTCTACGGCCTCTTTGGCGACAGGGACGATCTAGTAGATACCTTCGACATGTTCCGCGAGCATTACCCGCTGGCCACGCATTTCCATGGTGAGCATCGCATGGACGACCGTTCGTTCATGCACGCCGTGGTGCCTGTCATCCGCTGGATTGACGACCAGCAAGAGAAGCGCCAGCGCCCTATAATATATATAGGTGTAGAGACGCTGAAGGATGCCTACGACAAACCTGCAAGCAGTAGTCAGAAGGCCGTGCGCCTGCTCATCGAGCATTATCAGGTGTTTTTTGTGGCAGAGGACGAAGACCCAACGGAGAGCCGTTGGGGACAGTGGCTCGAGGAGTATATCAACGTGCCGGCCTGGCGCCACACCATCTATACCCCCCGTCGCGACCTGCTCTATGGCGACTACCTCATCAGCAGCAAAAAAGAGGGCGACACGATGGCCACCCTCCTAGAGTTCGGTTCCGACACGTTCAAGACGTGGGAAGACATCATCGAATACTTTTCACGCCTCGGTGGGCAGTAGCACCACACCTGTCTGTTTCTTGCCGTCCATCATAACCTTGAGCGGATGGTCGAAGCGCACATGGCGCACATGATCAGTCTCCTCAACAGCAGGCATGGCATCGAGGACTTCCTTCTGCATCACACCATCACCTGTATAGGTGTTGATGGTGAAGTAGCCGACACCAAACGAGGTGAGGTTCTGGAAGAAATGGGTGCCCTGTGAAGGATCAACATGATAGTTTTTCAGGCCAGCCTCCACAATGACGCGGGCTGCAGAGATATGGGGCCACTTCACAGGAATGCCCAACCAATAGTCGCTCGATCCCCAACGCCCTGGACCGATGAGGATATAATTCTTATCCTCATCCAGGAAGTGGCGGTTGATACGTTCTATCTCGCTAGCTATCTGCATATTGTTGGCTGCCGTGAAGTTCTCGTCCATCTTCACATAGACCACATCGACGACGTCTTCGGATATACCATGTCCCAAAGAGTTGTGGGAACGAAGCAGACACTGCTCGTCAGGAATCTTCTGCAAGTCTTCATCAAGCACCTGCTTCGAGTCAACAATAGGACGGATCTGCAGGAGATAGAAGTCGCCAGTACGATCGGCATTCAGGTTACAGGCAAATTCTATCTCCACAGGGCGCTTCATCTCGTCGGCACCCAGTTTTTGTGAGAGTTGCAGCAGTTCCGGCAGAGGGAACACGCCCTGCTGAAGCACGCCACAGAAGGAGATAATCTTCCGGCCACCCTCATAGATGCCGTCACGGATAACCTGATCCATAGGATCGTAAGTGGAGGCGATATAAGTCAGCGCACCATCTTGTTCGGCCTGCTTCACGCGTACCTTTTTTATATTGAAGCCATCGTCCACCTTGAAGTCATCACCCACGTGGCCCATGTCAAGAGCATAGAAGCGAGTCTGCGTGTCACGCAGAGCCGTCTCCATCTCACTGGTCTGCAACACCTGATGGGGATGATAGGGTGACACACGCAACGTCTGTCCACCATCAACGATATACTTACCCAGTCCAAGAGCCAGCGACGCGATGCCCTCTTCTGCCGTCTCGTCGCCGATAGGATAATAGTTCAGCGAACGGAGCACGCCTGAGAACGTGGGATAATAGAGATCGCCATAACGATGGCCTACGACCTCCTGCAGGATCACAGCCATCTTCTCTTGGTCGATAACATTCTGCGTAGCCGTCATGTAGGCTTTCGAGTCACGATAATAGACTGAGGCATAGACGCTCTTGATGGCACAGGCCAGCATGCGCAGCATCTCATACTTGTCATCGAGCCAGGGAATCATATAGGTACTATAGATACCTGCAAACGGCTGATAATGGGAATCTTCCAGCAACGACGACGAACGCACGGCAATAGGAGTCTTGATAGCCTCGAAGAACGTGAAGAAGTCGGCAATCAGCGAGTCAGGCAACTGAGCCTTGAGGAAATGCTGTAGGATAATCTCATCTGGCGCATCACTCAGGGCAATGCTCCACAGGTTGTTCTTGTCCATGAACTCATCGAAGAAGTCCGTACAGAGCACAACGGTCTTCGGAATCTGCACGGTGGCATTCTCGTACTGGTTGAGTTCTGGATGCTTTTTGATGATATTATCAAGGAAGGCGAGACCACGGCCCTTACCGCCCAGCGAGCCTTCACCGATACGGGCGAAATGGGCATAACGGTCGAACTTCAGACGATCGAAGACAGCCACCACACCGATATTCTTCATCCTGCGATACTGCACGATGGCATCAAAGATAATCTGGCGGTGTGCATCCACATCCTGCAACTTATGCCAGGTAACATGCTTCAGGAACTGACTGACAGGGAAGATAGCACGTGCACAGAGCCAGCGGCTCATGTGGTTACGACGGATATGGTGCATCAACGAGTCATGGGGGATCTTGAAGATATTATCCTGCAGTTCCTTCAGACTCGAGACACGTGCCACCTCTTCTTTCGTCTCAGGATCACGGAACACGAAGTCACCGAAGCCCAGATGTTCCTCAATCATGTTGCGGAGGTCGACATTGAATTTCTTCGAGTTCTTGTCCAGGAAATCAAAGCCAGCAGCCCAGGCCTTCTCGCGGTTCTGCACCTCGCTACTTTCCAGAATCAAGGGCACATACTCGTCGCGCTTACGTATCTCACCCAGCAGTTTCAGGCCAGCCTCAGGATCACCATCCTCCACTTGGCTCAGCCTGCCAACAGGTGTATGTATTGGAAAACGTGTGTCGCTAATGACCCCCAGCGTATTGTCGTGGTATTTCTCGTAGATGCGCATTGCCTCCTCGTAGTTGGTGGCCAGTACAACCTTCGGCCTGCCTCGCTTGCGCTGGGCAGCAGCATGGGGGTTCAGGGCCTCTGTCGAGAATCGTTTGCTCTGAGCCAGGATATAGTTGTAAAGGTTTGGCAGCACCGATGAGTAGAAACGGATATTATCCTCCACCAATAAGATCATCTGCACACCAGCCTCCTCCGTATCGTGCTCAATATTCATCCGATCCTCTATCAACTTGATGATAGAAAGGATGAGATTGGTATTACCCAGCCAACAGAACACATAGTCGAATATCGACATATCTTCGTTTTGCATACGTTTTGTGATACCATGCGAGAAAGGTGTCAGCACCACGCAAGGGATATCAGGATTCAACTGCTTCACCTCGCGTGCCACCGTAAAGGCATCATTGTCTGCCGTTCCAGGCATACATATCACCAGGTCGATGTCAGTATCGTGCAACACATGGTTGGCCTCCTCGATAGTCGATACCTGAGTGAACGTGGGCGGATAGCGGAGTCCTAACTCCATATATTCATCGAATATTTTCTCATCCACCCGTCCGTCATCCTCCAGCATGAAGGCATCGTAGGGATTTGCCACAATGAGCACATTGAAGATGCGACGTAACATCAGGTTGACGAACGACACATCTTTCAGATAGAATGTATTAAATTCCTGAGGGATATTTGCCATTGCAATATTTGTTCCAAATGTTTACTTGATGAGCCGCACATAGTAGAGGCCAGGATTCATCGTACCCTCAGTGGCTGCCAGACGCACCACAAACTGGGTCTTGGCCTTGCCCTCAGCATCCTTCTGCAAAGCGGCAGGGATAGGACACTCGATGTTGAAGAAGCCATTCTCGGCATTTTCGACCTTCATCGGGATGACCACATCGGCAATCTTTTCACCATCGACCAGCAGAACAGCCTTGCGACCTTTGTCGAACATGGTGAAGCGGCACATGATGGACAGGCCTTCGGCAATGCCCGTATTATTAAATAAGGTGTACTGCACATGACCGCCAGCCTGTGCGTCACGATAACTCTCACCATTGTAACTCCCCTTGCTCGAGTTGCTGGAATAGTTGTACTCATGGCCAGCCTCGCTCTGCTGCTCACCAGGAACGACGAAATCGATGGTGCGTGCCAGCAGGGCCTCGTTGGCGGCTTCGGTCTGTGCCATCTTGCTGGCAGCAAAGCCTTCGGGGGTCTGCTGATACCAGTAGCAGGAGTAGCGGGCATGATGAATCTGGTAGAACGGCTGAAGGGTCAGCGTCGTCCACTTATAGGTGTCAACCCCCTGACGACTGGCATCGATGGTGAAGGTCAGACGCGAGAGATCTTGCGGCGTGATGCGGTCCAGCACAGCGGCACGGCTGCCAATCAGCAACGGTGCGGAGAGTAGGTTCTTCGACGTGCCCATCGAACCGGGGGCATGATCCATACGACCAGCACCGGCATACTCGTTGCGAAGCGTCTCACCATCCTTCGGCGACACGTTGGCAGCCAACAGGATAGGACCATACTTGAAGGCAACATAGTCAGTGTAGTTAGGACATTCCTCATAGCGCAGTTCCATAGGCAGTCTGACCTCTATCTTGTCTCCCTTCTTCCACTTACGGTCGATGGTCACATAGGACGCTTTGCCTGTCATTACGGAGGAGTTGACGGCTAAGCCATTCACTGTGATGGAATAATCCTTACCTGCCCAGGCGGGATGGCGGAGGGCAATCTGGTAGTGACCTGCCTTCCCAATGGTGATGGTGGTCTTCGGCTCAAAGGGGAATCTCGTCTCCTGGGTGACGACGAAATCCTTACTATTGAGCGATGATGCCGTGAAGAGATTCACATAGAGGGTTTTATTGCCGTTATGGGTATAGATGAAATGTCCATACTTGGAATGGTTCTCCATACCTGTACCCACACAACACCACATGCCTTGATTCACCTTCGAATAGATACGATAGCCCTGAGGACGCAATGTCGTGAAATAGACATAGCCACCGGTCTGAGGATCCTGAGTGGAAAGAATATGGTTCCACATAGCCTGCTCGTAAAAGTCCGCATACTTGGCATCGCCCGTGCGGTCGGCCATCATCTCAGAGAGTTTCAGCATGTTATTGGTATTGCACGACTCGGGCCCATCCAGATGGTCAATATACCGATTGCTGTTCTCCTTGGTCAGGAAGTGCTCTCCCACGGAATTGCCACCGATACAGACGGTGCGGTTCTGAGCCACATCCTGCCAGAAGTTTTCGGCCGCCTTGATGAATTGAGAATTGAGGGTAGGAAGTTGGGAACACTCCATTTCCCCTATCCTCTCCATACCGATGTACTTGGGAACCTGGGTATTGGCATGTTTGTTGTCCAGGAATGTCGGATTTGGCGTCTGCATGCCGTTGAGCATCGTCTGGTGGGTATAGCGCTTAGCCGCACCAAGATACAGTTCGTTGCCAAAGAGTTGATAGGCATCGAGCAACGACTCGTTCATACCTCCATGCTCACAATTGAGGAAGCCCTGCAAATCGTCGTCAGAGATATTACTTACCACATTGACACTCCAGTCGCAGAGTTTGCGGAACATCTCTTTGGCATCTTCGTTGCCACCATATATATAAGCATCACGCAGTCCGGCAAGAATCTTATGCTGGCAATAGAAGGGGACCCAGCCCCAGTTACTACGGATTGAAGCAAGGTTACCGTGATAGAGGTCTATCCACGACTGGTTGATAGGTTGTCCTCCTATAAAGCCATAGAGGCCGTCGGTATTGCCGTCGTAGTTATCCTGACACTCCTTCATCACACCAACCATATAGTTGATGCGTTCCTTCAGTTGAGCCTTCATCCCCTCATCACGACAGGCAGCCCATGCCAGCGAAAGAGCGGAGAGATAATGACCGCCCACATGTCCGTCAAGATTGAAGTTGCCACTGCCCCAGTTGGGGAACGACGGGTGTTTCTGCTCCCACTGGTAGTAAGCGCTGTTGGCATCTGCAGAAAGCCCCGACTGACGGATATACGGTGTCAACAGCCTGTCCACATCATACTGCATGAGTGTCTTGAAATTCAGTTCCATAGCCGTCTTCATCGGCCCGTCAAGCAGTGTCACCTGCTCTAAGTCAAAATGATTAGGATAAAGTTCGGTCTGTGCATAGGCATGCATCGCTCCCAGACACCCCACCAATAAGATGATTGACAGTATTCTTTTCATTGTTCGATGTTTTGATGATTATTTATTATATAAATAACGCCTAAGTTCTCAACTTATTACACCGATACAGGAAAAAATATGCTAAGGCCTGCTTATTGGACAAAATGCAAGGGAAAAGGAAAGATTTTTCGCTTTTTCCTTGGAGGATAGAATATTTTTTCCTACTTTTGCGGTGTTCTAATAACAATCTGATTAACTTTAAAACATAACACTATGGAAGTTGAGAAAATTATGCAAGCCTTGGAGCGCAAGCATCCTGGCGAGTTGGAGTACCTACAGGCTGTTCGTGAAGTGTTGGAATCCATCAAGGATGTTTATAACCAGCACCCCGAGTTCGAGAAGGCCAAGATTGTGGAGCGCATCGTTGAACCTGAGCGCATCACGACCTTCCGAGTGCCCTGGGTCGACGACAAGGGCGAGGTGCAGGTGAACATCGGCTATCGCGTACAGTTCAATAGCGCCATTGGCCCCTACAAAGGCGGTCTGCGTTTCCACCCATCAGTCAACCTGAGCATTCTGAAGTTCCTGGGCTTCGAACAGACCTTCAAGAATGCCCTTACCACCCTGCCCATGGGCGGTGGCAAGGGCGGTAGCGACTTTGCTCCACGCGGCAAGAGCGAAGCAGAGATCATGCGTTTCTGCCAAGCATTCATGATGGAACTATATAAAGTGATCGGTCCGGACATGGACGTACCCGCCGGCGACATCGGCGTGGGTGGCCGTGAGATTGGCTATCTGTTCGGCATGTATAAGAAACTCACCTCACAGTTCCACGGTGCCACACTCACGGGCAAGGGCATGGAATGGGGCGGTTCCATCCTTCGTCCAGAGGCCACTGGCTATGGTGCCCTCTACTTTGTGCATCACATGCTGGAGACCCACGGTCTCGACATCAAGGGCAAGACAGTGGCCCTGTCAGGATTCGGCAACGTAGCCTGGGGCGCTGCTAAGAAGGCAACAGAACTTGGAGCGAAGGTCATCACCATCAGTGGTCCTGACGGCTATATCTATGACCCTGCAGGTCTGGATGCTGAGAAGATTGACTATCTGCTGGAGTTACGTGCCTCTGGCAATGACATCTGTGCCCCCTATGCCGATGAATTCGATGGTGCTACCTTCTTCGAGGGCAAGAAGCCTTGGGAGCAGAAGGCTGACATCTATCTACCCTGTGCCACCCAGAACGAACTCAATGGCGATGATGCTGACATGATCCTGGCTCAAAAGCCGCTTTGCGTGGCCGAGGTTTCCAATATGGGCTGCACGGCCGAGGCTGTCAACAAGTTCATTGCTGCCAATATGCTGTTCGCTCCTGGCAAGGCAGTCAACGCTGGCGGTGTGGCAACATCCGGTCTGGAGATGACACAGAACTCCATGCGCATAGCCTGGACGGGTGAAGAGGTTGACCAAAAGTTGCATCATATCATGGCCGGCATCCACGAGCAGTGCGTACAATACGGCCGCGAGGGCAACTATATCAATTACGTGAAAGGCGCCAATGTCGCCGGCTTCATGAAGGTAGCCAAGGCCATGCTGGCACAAGGTATCGTATAGCAATCAACACAAAAAAAAGAGAAAATGAGAAATATGAAGAACAAAGACCTACAGAAACTATCAATCCTCTCGAGGACAACACTTTCACGCAGTATTCTCTGCTTCTTTCATCTTCTCATTTTCTCTTTCTTCTATAGTTATGCAGAAGCACAGACTCAGACTATCGGTAAGAAAGAGACTGGCTTTGCTTCCTACTACGCATCACATTTTACAGGAAAGCGCACCGCCAGTGGGGAGTTACTCCACAACGACAGTCTCACATGTGCCCACCGTACACTTCCTTTCGGAACACTGGTGAAAGTATGCAACCTGGCTAACGACCGGGAAATCATCGTCAAGGTCAACGACCGAGGACCATTCATTCGCGGACGTATTGTCGACCTGACCAGAAAGGCTGCGCAGTTGCTGGGGTTTGCCCATTTAGGAACGACCAAGGTAACCTTAGAGCCCATCATTCTGATATTGCCGCCATTGGAAATAACACCAACCCACACCATTCCCCGCGTTTGGGAGAATGACGAGGAGTTAGTGATGGAATGGCCAATAATCGAACCCGTTATCGAACCCGTTAACGAACCTGTTTTGCCGTCGGAACGGTAAACTGACGTGTCTGCGAGGTAACTTCCTGATGACCTTGCGCAACACCTACTAAAACCATGATCTCACCGTCCTTCAACTTTTTGTCGGCCAGAATTGTGGCCGTATAGCGCACGCCCTGATGCGGAGCGATGCTCTCCACCCTCAAGTTCGGTGATATCTTGATGTGCTTGTTTCCCGTTACGTCTTCTACAATAGGCCTGACATCATAGACAGTCCTGTCGGAATTATTCATGATTTCAAACATCACTGTGCACTCCTCACCACGAGTGAGCACGCCGTCACGTCTCGACTCCACAATCATGGCATTGCGGATTTCCAACGGTGCTTCATCGTTGAAAGTAATACGATCATCTACACCATTCTGAGAAGAATAGGCTCCCTCATCGTAACGAGGTGATGTACGTCCGTTGATACCTCTCTGAGGTTCTACGCGTCCCCTTTTCTTTTCCTCTGCCTGATCGACAGCGGCGCCAATCACGGCACCAGCCACCATTCCACCGACAGTTCCTATCAAAGCACCAGTGTGATGTCCACGCCAGCCACCAGAGATACCGCCGATGGCAGAACCTATCACATGTCCAAACTGACCGCCGGCAAAGGCACCTACAGCAGTATTACTACTGCAACTGGCCAACAGAATGGCAGCCCCTACTAAAATAACAACTCCTTTTCTCATAATCGTCAGTCTTTTAATGTTTGCTGCAAAGGTACGCCAATCTCAATAAACTTCAGAAGGATTTCCCCCATTTCCTGATAGGGGAAACCCTATTTCTCACTTTTTCTTCCTCCTTACCAACGGCATGACACACAGGCCGATGGCGAACAGGAAGAGGAGAGCCATTGCCACATAGGCTATCGTCTCTGTGTTGTCAATAGTCTTCGGGAAGAAACTCAGCACCACCTGATGACTGCCGGGCGTCAGGCGCAAGGCACGCAGCACGTAGTTGACACGTCCTATCTCCACCTCTGTGCCATCGACCTCAGCCGTCCAGCCGGGATAGTAGATGTCCGACAGCACCAGAACACCTCCCGTAGCACTGTTCACCTGATACGTCAGTTGGTTGGGCTCATAGCCTGTCAGTTCCACGGTCTGGGCAGAATCCAGAGCAGCGGCCTCACCCAGTATTTCCTTGAATTGTTTATCGGCCACGGCCTCATGGCGCAAGTTCAAGTTAGCCAGTGCATCCAGTTCCTGATTGGCATTGTCAACATATTCCACCTTATCCACAAACCAGGCATTGCCATAGGCGTATGGGTTCTGGACAGGAGTCTGCGCACCTGGATAGATGAAATACTTGGTATTAAGCATGTTGAGCACCGACCAGATACTATCGCCATTCACCTGTGTCAGGTCGCCATAGTAGGTCGGTATGACTTCACGGACAGCCGAGAGTTGCGGTGAGATATAAGCATCTATCAGTTCCTGGTAACGGCGTAATTTGGCAGCGTGGTAGCCACCCACACTCTTATGGTAGTAACTCGTCTCGTTCTCATTGAACACGTTACCGGCCAGGTTCAGCACACGATAGTAGAGGGTAGGATCATCAAGTATCTGACGGTCCACCTCTGTCATCTGACGGATCTGCCTGCGCTCCGTCTTCTTCACGAACTGGTCCTTGTCGTCAGGATTCAGGTAGCGACGGTTCACCTGCCACAAGTCAACCAGACAGAGCACCAGCAACAGGACCACAGTCAGCCATCCCTTCAACTTTCCTGCACGATAGACCAGCAACAGCAGGGTGCCGATGGCGATGATGAAGAACGACCGCCAGCAGTCAGCCGTAAACACCGCCTGACGGGCACGGCTGAGTGCATCGAGCATCGTATTGGCAGCCGGTGCGGGCAGTATCTGGTTGAAGATGCCCTCTTCAGCATTTGTATAGAAATCAAAGAACATGGTTGGCATCAGAGCAAAGAGCAGGGTTATTCCACCCGTCAGTGCAAAGGCAACGAGGATTTGAGGATTGAGGTTTGAGGTTTGAGATTTGAGGTTGGAGGCTTGAGGTTTTTCTGTAAAAAACAATTCCTTCAATGCCAGCATAGCCATCAGTGGGATGGTGAACTCAGCAATGACAAGGATAGACTCCACGGCACGGAACTTGGCATACATCGGCACATAGTCGATAAACAGGTCTGTCAGCCCCATGAAGTTCTTACCCCATGCCAGCATGATACTCAGCAGGGTGGCTGCCAGCAGGCCCCATGTCAGAGGATTCCTGTAGCACACCAACAGGCACAGCACGGCGAGCATCAGTACAAAGGCTCCCACATAGACCGGTCCCATCGTACCATTGGACCCTTCTTCCAGATGTTCTTCCCAATACTGGGGGAAGTAGAGGCCGTTCTGCATCAGGTAATTGAACATCTCATCGGCTGTCAGCACCTGACCGTTGCCCACGTCCACCTTCACATCCTTGATGGCTTCCTTGGCCCCCTCGTCATCCCAAAGCAACTGCATCGAAGTGCCGCCCTTGGCATTGGGCACCAGCAGCGTCCAAGTCTCTCCGATACCGTAACTATAGTCGGTGATATACGAGCGCTCCAGACCGCTCGACGTCTGGTTGGCCGTATTCTCTTTCACCAGTTCGCTCTTGCCACGCATGGTCTCCTTCGAGTATTCCCATGTGTGATAGAGGTTCGACAGATTGATCAACACACCCAGCAGTCCACCGATGATACAGGCTCCCGTGGCCTTCAGGAAACGGGCATACTCTTTCTTGGTAATGGCCTCCACCAGGAAGGCGATGATCATGAAGAGAATGATGAACAGATAATAATAGGTCATCTGCACATGATTGGCATGTACCTCCAGGGCTGCAAAGATGCCCGTGACCACCAAGCCCCACAGGTATTTGCCCCTATAGGCCAGCACAATACCACCTATCAACGGGGGCAGGTAGGCCAGGGCCATCACCTTCCACAGGTGACCGGCGGCAATGATAATCAGGAAATAGGTACTGAATGCCCAAAGCACAGAGCCCAGGGCTGCCAGATGCTGACGGAAGTCGAAGGCACGCAACAAGATCAGGTGATAGGCCTTCTCGATGAACGACACGGTATCAGTACTATGATACGAAGGAGCAATCTGATAGGTGGGCATGCCAGAGAACAGCGAATTGGTCCAACGCGTACGCTCACCCGTTTTCTCCAGATACTCTTTACTCTCCTCACCGGCTCCTATACCAGCCGAGATATCCCCCTGGTTCAGCACGCGGTTCTCCACGTCGGCGGGATAGAAATAGGCAAATGCCAAAACGGCAAAAAACACAATGGCCGCCACGTCGAGCAGGCCTTGCTTTAAAGATTTCATAACTTGCAAGTCTTTTTGTTTCGGCGGCAAAGTTACGAAATAAATAAGAGAAAAGAAAAGGAAAAGAGATTTTTCTGCCGAAGCAGAACAATTATCGGATTATTTTT
>CADCCB010000014.1 GCA_902799905.1 uncultured Prevotellaceae bacterium | reverse complement strand
TCCGAACGTCATCTACGCCTCGTTCCGATGCCTTGCAACACTCGAAGGAATGCTTCCTTTCAGTCGAAGGAATGCTTCCTTACCCCCCTAAGGAAGCATCGGAACGGAGGTTGCAAAGCATCCGGACGGAAACTAGGAAGCATCGGAACGAGGGAAAAAAGGCATTTCTTGTGAGTGTTTCAAAGCGGAGAATCAGTTTCTCATCCAAGGAACGCAATATCACCGATTGGAAGGCATAACCTTAATAGACGACCTTCTTTCCGTTCTTGATATAGATGCCCTTCGGAAGCACAGAGGACACGGAGATTTTGCGGCCCTGCAGGTCGTAGATGCCGTTGGCCGTCGGCTGTTGGCCATTGGCAATACTGACAATGCCATTGGCCTCCTCGTCGGGACAGGCATCGATGCGGATGTCCTTGACGGTGATGACGTCGTTCTTCTTGCTACAGGTGAACAAAATCTTGTATTCGCTCCATTTGCTTTCCGTCTTGAATACCATCTCAACGGCTTCGTTGGTGTTGGCGGTACTCTCGAAGATCAGTGTGGTAGAGGGCATTCTGCGTATCTTGACAGTAACGGTCTTGTCGGCATCGCCCACGGAATTGAAGGAGAGTTTGTAGGTGCCCTGGGCGAGTTGCAGCGCGTGGTAGACGTTCTGGTCGTCGTCGGTCTTCGTGTCGCCAAACGACGTCAGCGTGGTGCGTGCCCTGTTCGCCCAGCCGTGCTCCTGAGGGTTAAAGCCCTCGGTCTCGATACGCGGGCTCCAGCGCAGGTTCTGGTCGTAAGGCATGTCGAGGGTGTACTGCTTGAAGAAGTTCCACATGGTCAGCGACGAGTTACCATCCTCGGTGTTGACGGTGAAGTCGTTGTGACCCATGTCGTCGATTTCGTAATAGATGTAGGGGAAACTGCCATCGGCGGCCTCATAGACGCTCTTGTCGTACTTCCCGCTGACGCCCGACTTCACGGGTATGGGGTTGGCACCCAGTCGTGCCACCATCTCGTCGACGATGACAGGCATGAGCGAATACTTCACGAAGTCATCCTTCTTGCCGTGAATGTGCAGGAAGGGCACTGGGCGCTCGTTGGTGTGGCGCAGGTGGAACTCGTTGAGCGGGAAGCCGCTGATGCTAGCACAGGCGGCAAAGACGTCGCTGCAAGTATTGGCCAGGGCATAGGCGTTCATGCCGCCATTGGAGAATCCGCAGGCATAGACGCGGTTGCGGTCTATAGTGTGGTGCTGGTTGGCGTCTTCTACAAGGGCTCTGATGAAGTTGACGTCGTCATTCTCCTGACCCGAGGCATTCCAGCCGTTGACGTTTCCTCCAAAGACGGCGAAGTTGATGGGAAGTCCCTGCGGATAGGCCACCATGAATTTCTCCTTGTCGGCAATCTCGTTGAAGTGGGGACTCTGGTCCTGACTGCTGCCTCCGGCACCGTGCATGGCGACCACCAGCGGTGCATTCTCCGGACAGTCCTTGGGCACGTAGAGCCAATAGGTGCGTGTCTTGCCGTTCACGTCGATGGCATAGACTTCAGGAATGTCGTCATAGCCCTCGAAGGGACCGCCATAGTAGGCATCCTCGTCGAAACTGCTCTCTGTCGAGAACCAGTCGAAGTCGGCATAACCGGCAGGGGTTTGAGAATTGAGGTTTGAGGTTTGAGAATTATAGCAGAACAGGCCAAAGCGGGCACCTACAAACACGGAGAGGTTGAAACTCAGGGTGGTCTGACTGCCCAGTTTGATGAATCTCTTGTTGTCCAGCGAGTAGTAGAACTGCGTCTTACTGGTGCCGTAGGTGAGGCCTGCACGCAGATAGACGGTGTCGCCAATCTCCTTGCTTGCCACCTTTTCCGACGGTGTGAAGTTATTGTTGGTAGTCAACTGATCCTGCCACCACACAATCTGCTTCTTGCCGTCTTTCACCTCCACGGCGATGGCGGCATAGGGGTCTTGCAGGATGCAGATGCCGGCACGGTCGCCCTCCTGCAGATGGCTCACGTCCAAGCATATTGTGCCCGTCGATTCTTTCGACGGTTGGCCGTAGAAGGCAAAGATGCGCTGTGTCAGCATGTTGCGGGCCTGGGTCAAACGGTCCACCGTTCCCGATGTTCTCAGACGCAAACACCCTGGATGCTCATAGAGGCTCCAGGCCGTATTGTCGGGGTTGTGGTTCCATTGCCATTGCATGCCGAGGGGGTAGGAGCGGAAACCGTCGGTCGTCGGCAGACTGTTGGCAGGGGTGGTCCCAACGGTGTTGGGTTTCGTATAACTGTCGTAGGGTACGCCGTTGTTGGCCAGGATGGGCCAGCCGTCAACCCACGTCACAGGCTGCAGGTTGGGCATGCGTCCCATGCAGCCCAGGTCCTGCTGCATGATGGTCCACCACTCTTTGATCTCGCCCTGCTCGTCGGCCACGTCGATGAGTGATCCCTGGTGAATGGTGTTGGGACTGCCGTTGATCCACTTCTCCATCAGCATCATCTCCTCATAGGGTCCAAAAACGTTTGTGGAGCGGAAGGCCACCTGTCCTGAAGGCCATCCGCCGTAGGTGGCGTAGATATAGTAGTAGTCGCCAATCTTGTAGAAGTGACAGCCCTCCAATCCCGTTCCTTCCTTGCTGATGACGCGCTTCTCCTGGATGTAGTTGAAGTTCTCGTCAAGTTCGCACACCTGGATATTGCCGTTGCCGCAGGCCACATACACCTTGCCGTTGTCGAAGAGCATGCCAGGGTCGTAGTAGATGCGCGACAACTGGCGCTTCTCCCATTGGCCCTCGGGGTCGCTGGCTGTCAGCACGAAGCCGCCGGCATCGTTGCCGTTGATGAGCACATGGAACTTACCGTTGTGATACTTCATCGAACAGGCCCACATGCCCGAGGCGTAGGCGTTCTTGCCGTTCTGCAGGTTGTAGCGGTCTGTCAATGCCAACTGCTCCAGCGGCTGGGCGCAGTACTCCCAGTTCACCAGGTCCTTCGACTTCACGATGGTGGCTCCAGGGAAGTTGACCATCGTTGTGGAAATCATGTAGTAGGTGTCACCCACGCGGATAACGTCGGGGTCAGGGAAGTCGGCAAAGATAACGGGGTTCTTGTACGTTCCGTTGCTCTGTGCAAACATTCCAATGGCAATCAGGGTTGCCCATGCGAAGAAAATCAGTCGTTTCATATCCTCTGTGTTTATTTTTGGCTGCAAAGGTAATGATTATTTTCGTTCGCACCATTCTCATTTGTATCACACTTTATTCTCTGTGTTTCTGGGAAGGTCGGAGAAACGCTTCTTGCCCTTGGCATAGTATTGCCACAGGATGGAGAGGGGGACGCATTCAGCAGAGCCATCCCCCACCCTGCTTTGCGCTATCTGGCGGCGGTCTGCTTCAAAGTCCTTGCGCCAGCGCCGGAAGTCACGGCGAGCACGGAAGATGGCCTTGAAGTCGCCCCAGTTGCGGTTCAGCAGCAGGGTCTGCCACGCTGCCATATAATCGAGCCACCAGCGTCGGCGCATCACGCCTTGCAGGTCTTTCGCAGGCAGGCATTTGTAGAGCATGGTCAGATTGTTACGGAAGTTCAGGTAGGTCTTCATCGGATTGCCCTTGGGCAGCGTGCCGCCACCTACATGATAGACCTTACTCTCCGGCAGGCAGAAAATCTGATAACCGCGGATGCGCATGCGCCAGCACATCTCTATCTCCTCCTGATGGGCAAAGAAACGTCCATCGAGCCCGCCTACCTCCTTATATATAGAGGAACGCACGAGGAGGGCTGCCCCCGTGGCCCAATGCACTTCGGCAGGCTGGTCGTACTGCCCGCCATCACGCTCCACGCTATCGAAGACGCGGCCGCGACAGAAGGGGTAGCCCAGACGGTCGAGATAGCCGCCACAGGCTCCTGCATACTCAAAGTGGTCACGCCTGAAAATGCTGAGCAGTTTCGGCTGGCAGGCAGCCACATGGGGATGGCTGTCCATGAACGCCAAGAGTGGCGTCAACCAATGGGCGGTCACCTCGATGTCGCTGTTCAGCAGCAGGAAGTACTCAGCATCGACCTGCGCCAATGCCTTGTTATATCCTTCGGCAAAGCCCCAGTTCTTATCAAGGAGTATCAGGCGCACCTCTGGGAATTGCTCTTTCAGTAACGCTACGCTATCATCAGTCGATGCATTGTCGGCTACATAGACCACAGCCTCGTCACGCGAATACTGCAGCACATTGGGAAGATACTGACGCAGCATCTTCGCTCCATTCCAATTGAGTATAACGATTGCAAGTTTATCCATTTTCACTATTCACTTTTACCTTCAATGCCGTTCGGTCGTGATTGAAATCGCCAAGTTTCACCGTCATAATTTCATTGTCATATTCGGGCTTTGCATCCAGGGCCGACAGTTCCACACGAATATAGTTGCGGGTGAAGCCATGCATGGCTCGTCCGCGCGTTGCCTTCTCGAAGAGCACCTCGGTCTGCTGACCGATATACTGGGCATAGAAGGCCTCCGTCTTGCAGTCGGAGAGGTCGAGCAGACGCTTACTGCGCACCTTTTTCTCCTTCTCAGGCACCACGTATGGAATCTTCAGGGCCGACGTGCCGGGACGCTCGGAATAGGGAAAAACATGCAGTTGGGTGACAGGCAGTTCATCCAGGAAACTGTAGGTCTCTTCGAAGCACTCGGGCGTCTCACCGCGACAGCCCACCATCACGTCCACGCCGATAAAGGCATCGGGCATCTGCTGCTTGATGCGCAGAATCTTGTCGGCAAACAACTGGCGGTCGTAGTGGCGATGCATCAGTCGGAGCACGGTGTCGCTGCCACTTTGCAGGGGGATGTGGAAATGGGGCATAAAGGCACGACTCTCATGCGCACAATAGTCGATGAGTTCGTCGCTGAGCAGGTCGGGTTCGAGGCTGCTAATGCGGTAGCGACTGATACCCTCAACGGCATCGAGGGCTCTGACCAGGTCGATGAAGCGCTCGCCAGTGGTCTTGCCGAAGTCACCGATATTGACGCCCGTCAGCACAATCTCCTTGCCACCCTCTTCGACGGCTTGCCGCGCCTGATCGACCAACGAGGCGATGGAGGGATTGCGACTGAACCCACGAGCATAGGGGATGGTGCAGTAGGTGCAGAAATAGTCACAGCCGTCCTGCACCTTCAGGAAATAGCGGGTGCGGTTGCCACGCGAACAACTGGGGGCAAACGTCGTGATGTCCTTGGTCTTCTGTACATAGTAGGGCACACGGCCCTCGCCTGCCCCGCCACCGCTCCATGCATCAGAGAGGAACTGCAACAGGTGGGCTTTCTCGTTGGAGCCCAACACCAAGTCAACACCTTCTATCTTACTGACAGCCTCGGCCTCCAACTGAGCATAGCAGCCCGTCACCACCACAAAGGCACCAGGATGCTGGCGCACCATTCGATGGATGGCCTGGCGACACTTGTGGTCGGCCACCTCGGTCACCGAACAAGTGTTAATCAGGCAGATGTCGGCCTGCTCGTCCTTAGCCGCCGTGCGCACCCCACACTCCTCAAGCATCTTCCCGAAGGTCGACGTCTCGGAGAAGTTCAGTTTGCATCCGAGGGTAAAATAGGCTGCCGTCTTGCCCTGAAAAGCCGATGTATCTATCATATATATAATAAGGTGTTTCTTCTAACGCCATGCAAAGGTACGAATAAGTGAGAACAATACAAAACAAAAATGGCAGAAAACACCACTTTTTGACTTAAATAGCGTTAAGTGTAGATTTTATACTATTTTTAACATTTTGTATCTTCTTCATTTACAGCCATTTGCAAAAATGTTACAAAAAAGACCTAAAAAAAAATGAAAAAAAAGTATCGTCGTATTGAAAAAATGTCTACCTTTGCACCGTTTTAATAAAATAATGATTGTTTTACAGATTTAAAAAGCAAAAGAAATGAAAAAGATCGCATTTATGTTCGCTGCTGCTGCTATGTTCGCAGCTTGCACCAGCACTCCTGAGAAGCCCGCTACTGAGACCGTTGAGAACGATTCTACCGCTGCCCCCGTTGAGTGCACTATCGACAGCGCTGCTGTTTACGCTCTGATTGGCGACACCACCGGTATGGACGCTGACACTCTCGCTGCTAAGTTCGAGGCTGCTGTTGCTCAGATGAAGGCTGACTGCTGCAAGAACGACTCTTGCAACAAGGAGGCTGAGGCTGCTACTGTGGAGTAATCCAAGCGAACAAGCACAAGAAAAAGAAAGCCACCGAAATTCGGTGGCTTTTTTGTGTCTGTATGTCTAAGAAATAGAGGCATGAACAACTATTCGGCTACTTCGTCCCACGCAATGGTAGTATCGGCATCGAGTTCCGAATCGTAATTATCATAACTGTATTCGTCGTAACTGTTGTAGTCGCTCCATTCTGAATCGTTGTAGTCAGAACTATCATCCACCGCCATGCCTATGGCCAATAATACCACAAAGCCTATGACACCGAGGGCGGCAAAGATACCACCCAAAATAAGGCAAGACTTCAGCCACGGTGACATGCCACTCTTGCGCTGCGGGGCGTAGACCGGACGACGGGGCGGCTGCTGAGGCTGCTGAGGCTGCTGACCGAACTGCTGGTAACCCTGCTGTGGCTGACGAGGCTGTTGCGGTTGACGAGGTTGCTGGCTCGGAGACTGGGTTCCAACGAGCGTCTCTGCCGAGTTGCCAGAGCGAAGGAATGCTGCCTCCGGCATCTTACTCAGATAGTTGCGCACAGCATCAATGGATTGCGGACGGCGCTGGCGGCTGGGATTCATCATCCACTCAATGAGTTTGCGCGTGTTGGCACTCACGACAGCAGGATACCTGAAGGCATTAGGCTCGCTCAAGTCGCTGATGGCGGGAGGATTGTTGCGCGTCAGGATATTATAGAGTGTGGCACCAAGGGCATAGAGATCAGTCCAGGGACCTATGCGCTCAATGTTCTGATCGACCTGCTCCGAGGGAGCATAGCCAGGCGTGTAGCACATAGAAACGGTAGAGGTAGCATAGCCGCTCGATGTCAACTGCTTGCTGGCACCAAAGTCAATAAGGACGGCGTTACCCTGCTTGTCGAGCATGATGTTGCCAGGTTTCAGGTCAAGGTGCCAGATCTTCTGCTTGTGCACCTCCTCAAGACCCTCAAGCACCTCGCTGAGAATGCGCAGGCCCTCACGCTCGGGCAACGGCTGGCCAGTACGCTTCAACAGGGCCGAGAGCGACTCACCCTCGACATAATCCATCACATAGTAGGCCGTGCCGTTCTCCTCAAACAGATCGTGCACCTGAACCAAATGCTTGTTATGCAGACTCCTGAGCCTGCGAGCCTCCTTCTTGAACTTCTCGCGTTGCTGCTCGAACTGCTCTGTATTGGTGGGATTGCTCACGCTGATGTGTGTAGAGTCGCCCTTGTCGCGCTCATTGACACCCTTCATGAAGAACTCCTTCATGGCAAAGACCTCATCGAACTCGACATTGCGCACCACATAGGTATTGCCGAATCCGCCCGACGACAGATAGCGTTCAACACGATACTTTCCCATCTGCAACTCAGCACCTATAGGCAGCATTGCATGGTATTCCTGGTTGTTGTCTTGCATAACAGTTGTTTTTAAGTTAAAAATCCCGACCGCACAACTGCAATCGGGATTCCCGTTATAATATCAATGATATTGCTTTACAGCGGTTACTCTGCTGCGGGAGCCTCCTCTTCTGCAGGAGCCTCAACCTGAGCCTCTTCGACAGCAGGTGCTGCGACGGGAGCCTCTTCTGCCACAGGTGCTTCAACACCCTCGGCAACCACGGTGACAGGAACCTCAACAGTCACTCCTTTGAAGAAGTGAACGAGAGCCAAATAGTCACCCACCTTCTTGATGTCGCGCATGGTGATGATCTTACGATCAACCTCCTGACCCTGCTTCTTCAGTTCCTCAGCAACGGTAGCGGCGTTCACCGAACCATAGAGTTGACCAGTAGCACTCACCTTGGCGGCGATGGTCAGGGCGACACCCTGCAGACCAGCGGCCTTCTCTTCAGCGGCGGCTTTCAGGGCAGCCAACTTGTGAGCCTGCTGCTTCAGGTTCTCAGCCAGAATCTTCTTGGCAGAAGGAGAAGCGATGACAGCCTTGCCCTGAGGAATCAGGTAGTTACGGCCATAGCCCGACTTAACATTTACGACAATTCCATTCTTGCGTCCTCCTTTGTTTATTTCATCAAATCGGTTACGTAAGGCAGCAATGCAATCTGACGTGCACGCTTAACGGCCTGAGCCACACGGCGCTGATACTTCAGCGAAGTGCCAGTGATGCGGCGGGGAAGAATCTTACCCTGCTCGTTCAGAAACTTCTTCAGGAACTCGGGATCCTTGTAGTCAATGTACTTGATGCCGCTCTTCTTGAAACGGCAATACTTCTTCCGCTTAGTGTCGATGGAAGGAGCGGTCAAATAGCGGATTTCACTCTGTTCTGCCATAGTTTAAGCCTCCTCTGTTTTTGCGCCAAGTTTGTTGCGACGCTTCTCGGCGTACTCTGCAGCATACTTGTCGAGTTTAACGGTCTGGAAACGAATCACCTTCTCGTCACGACGATAGGCGGTCTCCAATGTCTTAATCACTACTGGCTCAGCCTCAAACTCCACGAGGAAGTAGAACCCTGAGGTCTTCTTCTCGATCTGGTAAGCCAGTTTCTTCAGTCCCCAGGCCTCTTCGTTCACGATCTTGGCACCATTGTCGGTGAGCACCTTCTTGAACTTAGCGACCGTTTCCTTTGTCTGGTCATCAGACAAAACGGGAGTCAAAATGAAAACGGTTTCGTACTTATTCATACGGTTAAATAATTGTTTATAAAAGTTATTTTTGCAAATTGCGGGTGCAAAGGTACTAAAAATCTGCGAATTATCAAAACTTTTTCGTACTTTTGCACCCAAAATTTAACGATTTTATATGAAGTCCATCAAGAAATACGCCGGATTGAGCATTCTTTTGCTGGGAATCACGCTCCTGGTGGTGCTTCATGTGCTTCACCTGAACTTCATCAACACGCTGCTCATGCTCTCCCTAGGCCTCATGATTGTGGGGCTGGTGCTCCATGTTTGGGCCAGGAAGAGCGAGAGCCGCTATTAAACTACTTGTACTCGCTCCACGACTTGATGCCGATTCCCTCGATGCCTACTGTACAGAAGGCATGGATGAAGGCGGCTGCTAGACGGGCATTGGTAATGAGGGGCACGTTGAGGTCGATGGCAGCACGACGAATCTTGTAGCCATTGGTCAACTCGTGGGTAGTCAGGTCCTTGGGGATATTGACCACCATATCTATCTGACGGCTGTGAAGCAGGTCGAGTGCATAGGGCAAATCGCCACTTTCTGAAGGCCAGAGCACACGCGTATTCTCCACCCCATTTTCCGTAAGATACTTCGACGTGCCGCATGTGGCATAGAGTTTATAGCCGTGAGCCACCAGCATACGGGCAGCATCGAGCATGTCGGCCTTCTGCTTGGCACCACCCGTAGAGAGCAATACCGTCTTCTGGGGAATGCGATGACCCACGGAGAGCATCGCCTTCAGCAAGGCCGTATCAGTATTGTCGCCTATACAGCCCACCTCGCCGGTAGAGGCCATATCGACACCCAGAACGGGATCGGCCTTCTGCAGACGGTTGAACGAGAACTGCGAGGCCTTGATGCCAACATAGTCGAGGTCGAAGAGGTTCTTCGAAAGACGCTCCACAGGCAATCCCAGCATAACACGTGTGGCCAAGTCGATGAGGTTGAACTTCAGCACCTTGCTGACGAAGGGGAAGGAGCGCGAGGCACGCAGGTTACACTCGATGACTAAAATGTCGTTATCACGAGCCATATACTGGATATTGAACGGGCCGTTGATATGCAAAGCCTTGGCTATCTGTCGGGAGATGCGCTTGATACGGCGCACGGTCTCCACATAGAGTTTCTGCGGCGGGAACTGGATGGTAGCATCGCCAGAGTGGACACCGGCAAACTCAATATGTTCGCTGATGGCATAGGCAAGAATCTCGCCATCCTTGGCAACGGCATCCATCTCAATCTCCTTGGCATGCTCGATGAACTTGGAGACCACCACGGGATGGTCTTCCGACACGTTGGCAGCCAACTGGAGAAAACGCTCCAGTTCGTCGCTGTTGGAACAGACATTCATGGCAGCACCCGAGAGCACATACGAAGGACGTACAAGTACGGGGAACCCGACCCTCTCGACAAACTGATTGATGTCGTCCATAGAGGTGAGCGCACTCCATTCCGGCTGGTTCACACCCAACTCATTGAGCATCTGCGAGAACTTGGCACGATCCTCTGCACCATCGATATCGCAAGCCTGCGTGCCGAGGATGGGCACATGCTGCTCGTCGAGATAGACGGCCAGGTTGTTTGGTATTTGACCGCCCGTGGATACTATGACACCATGAGGCGTCTCGAAGTCGATGATATCCATCACGCGCTCAAAGGTGAGTTCGTCGAAGTAAAGACGGTCGCACATGTCGTAGTCGGTCGAAACGGTCTCGGGGTTGTAGTTGATCATCACCGAGCGCCAGCCCTCCTTACGGATCGTGTTCAGGGCCTGAACACCGCACCAGTCGAACTCAACGCTGGAACCAATGCGATAGGCACCTGAGCCCAACACGATAACACTATTACCGTCACCTTCATACTGTATATCAGATGCCTCACCGGCATAGGTCACGTAAAGATAGTTTGTCTGAGCAGGATATTCGGCAGCAAGGGTATCAATCTGCTTTACTACAGGAAGGATTCCAAGACGCTTGCGGCAATCACGCACCTGAAGCATGGCATCATGCATGGTGGCACAACACTCCTCCAGGCCGATAGCACGAGCAATCTGGAAGTCGGTGAAGCCATAGACCTTGGCCTCTCTTAAAAGTTGCGGATTGAGCGTAGAGAATTGAGATTTCTTCAATTCTTCATCGATGTCGATGATGTGTCTCAACTTCTGCAAGAACCACTTGTCAATCTTCGTCAACTCATGAATCTTGTCGATGGAGTATTCAGGCTGATGCATCGCCTTTGAGATGACGAAGATACGCTTGTCAGTAGGCTCGCGAAGGGAGGCATCGATATCGGGGATACGCAGTTCCTTGTTCTCCACAAAACCATGCATGCCCTGGCCAATCATGCGCAGACCTTTCTGAATGGCCTCCTCGAAAGTACGGCCTATAGCCATCACCTCACCAACCGACTTCATCGAAGATCCCAGTTCCTTGTCAACACCGTGGAACTTGGAGAGGTCCCAGCGCGGAATCTTGCAAACCACATAGTCAAGGGCGGGCTCAAAGAAAGCACTCGTAGTCTTAGTGACGGAATTGTTCAGTTCGAAGAGGCCATAGCCCATACCCAGTTTGGCAGCCACGAAAGCCAGCGGATATCCGGTGGCCTTAGATGCCAAGGCCGACGAACGACTCAGTCTGGCATTGACCTCGATGACGCGATAGTCCTCTGATTCCGGGTCGAAGGCGTACTGCACATTACACTCGCCCACAATACCTATATGGCGAATGATCTTGATGGCAAGGGCACGTAGTTTATGATACTCGCTATTGGTGAGCGTCTGCGAGGGGGCGATGACAATCGACTCACCCGTATGGATACCGAGGGGATCGAAGTTCTCCATGTTACAGACCGTGATACAGTTGTCGTAACGGTCACGCACCACTTCGTACTCTATCTCCTTCCAGCCACGCAGACTCTTCTCCACCAGCACCTGGGGGGAGAAGGCGAAGGCCTTTTCTGCCAGTTTGTTCAGTTCGTCTTCGTTGTCGCAGAATCCGGAGCCGAGGCCACCCAAGGCATAGGCAGCACGCAAGATGACGGGATATCCCAGTTCGGCAGCAGCCTTGCGGGCATCCTCAATATTGTCGCAAGCCTGACTCTTGATGGTCTTTACACCAATCTCGTCGAGACGATTGACAAAGAGTTCACGGTCCTCAGTATCGATGATAGCCTGAACTGGTGTGCCAAGCACACGGACATGATACTTGTCGAGCACGCCGCTCTTATAGAGTTCCACACCACAATTGAGTGCTGTCTGTCCACCAAACGAGAGCAGAATGCCATCAGGACGCTCCTTGGCGATAACCTTCTCGACGAAATAGGGCTGGACAGGGAGGAAATAAACCTGGTCAGCAACGCCTTCTGAAGTCTGGACGGTGGCAATATTGGGATTAATCAGAATGGTCTGAACGCCCTCTTCACGCAGGGCTTTCAAGGCCTGGGAGCCAGAATAGTCGAACTCACCAGCCTCACCAATTTTCAAGGCTCCGCTGCCTAAGAGCAGCACTTTCTTTATACGCTCGTCTTTCATAATGTCTTTACAAATCTGTCAAACATGAATTCTGTGTCTACGGGACCGGCGCAGGCTTCCGGATGAAACTGGCTGGAAAACCAGGGATTGGAGAAATGGACTATACCCTCATTGCTGCCGTCGTTCATATTGACAAACAACTCGCGCCAGTCTTTCTGCAAGGTCGAAGCATCGACAGCATAACCGTGGTTCTGGCTGGTGATGTAACAGCGGCTGGTACCCACCTCGCGTACCGGCTGATTATGGGAGCGATGACCATACTTCAGTTTGTAGATGGTGGCACCGGCAGCCTTTGCCAGCAACTGGTTGCCCATGCAAATACCACAGATAGGCTTACGGCTGAGGGTCATCTGATGCTTCAGCACCTCCACGGCATCAGCACACATATCAGGGTCGCCAGGGCCATTAGCCAGGAACAAGCCATCGAAGTCCATACCGGTATAGTCGTAGTTCCAGGGTACACGGATAACCTCCACGCCCCGATTAACGAGGCAGCGGATGATATTGGCCTTCACACCGCAGTCGACAAGGACGACCTTCTTGCCGGCACCTTCGTTATAGCGGATAATGTCCTTGCATGACACACGTGCTACCCAGTTTACAGAGCCATAATCCTCGGCTTCCTCATAATTCTTTTCTCCTTTTTCTTTACTCATTTCATCGAAGACGATACGTCCCATCATCACACCACGCTCACGCAACACTTTGGTCAACTGACGGGTGTCGATGCCTGTCACACCAGGCACCTTCTCACGTTTCAACCAATCAGCAAGGCTCTCGCAGGCGTTCCAATGACTGTACTGTTCGGAATAGTCAGAGACGACAAGGGCTGTGGCATAGATGCGGTCGCTCTCCATGAAATCAGGAAGAACGGACAGGACTGTTCCGACCTCAGCCTTCTCGCCTCCGAAAGTGAAGGGAGGAACGCCATAGTTGCCTACTAGCGGATAAGTGAGTACCATAATCTGACCGGCATAACTCGGGTCGGTCAGCGCCTCTGGATAGCCCATCATCGCCGTGTTGAACACCACCTCGCCAGACACATCTCCCTCGTAACCGAAAGAGCGGCCCTTAAATGTCGTCCCGTCTTGCAGGACTAATGTTACATCTCTCATCTTTTATCCTTACTTTATAAAAAAAGTGAAGAATTGCAGCCTTGGACAATGGCGGTAGCAAATTCTTCACTTTTCATTTTCATTATTGTATTCTATTTATTCAACGGTAACAGACTTGGCCAAGTTTCTCGGCTGGTCAACATTCTTGCCCTTACATACTGCCACATGATAGGCCAACAACTGTAGTGGTATTGTGGCCACCAGCGGTTCGAGGCATTCCATCACTTCCGGTAGTTCGATGACCTCGTCGGCTATCTTGGAGATGGTGTTGTCGCCCTTGGTCACCAAGGCTATCACCCTACCCTGACGGGCCTTGATCTCCTGGATGTTGGAGAGCACCTTCTCATACATTGCGTTATGCGTGGCAATGACCACAACCGGCATATCGCTATCGATAAGGGCGATGGGACCATGCTTCATCTCGGCGGCAGGATAGCCCTCGGCATGGATATAACTGATCTCCTTCAGTTTCAGTGCTCCCTCAAGGGCCACGGGATAACTGTATCCACGTCCCAGATACAGGAAGTTATGTGCATATGTGAACGTACGTGCCAAATCTGCCACCTTGTCGTTGGTCTTCAACACCTCTTCAATCTTAGCGGGAATCTCACTAAGACCTTTCACGATATGCAAATACTCCTGACGGTCTATTGTACCCTTTGCCTCAGACATAGCCAGAGCAATCATAGTCAGCACGGTAACCTGACCGGTAAAAGCCTTTGTAGAGGCCACGCCGATCTCCGGTCCCACATGAATGTAGGTACCTGTGTCTGTAGCACGAGGAATGCTGGAGCCGATGGCATTGCATATGCCATAGATGAAAGCCCCCTTCTCCTTAGCCAACTGAACGGCAGCCAAAGTGTCAGCCGTCTCACCACTTTGAGATATGGCTATTACCACATCATCCTCGCTAACCACAGGATTGCGGTAGCGGAACTCACTGGCATACTCCACTTCGACAGGGATGCGACAGAGCGACTCGATAATCTGCTTGCCAATGAGACCAGCATGCCACGAAGTGCCACAGGCCACAATGACCACGCGCTTGGCTGATAGCAACTGACGGCGGTAGTCGATCAACGCTGAGAGGGTCACATGATCTGCCTCGACGTTAACACGTCCTCGCATACAGTTGGTCAGACACTCGGGCTGTTCGAAGATTTCCTTCAACATGAAGTGCGGATAGCCGCCTTTCTCTATCTGGCCTAAATCGATGTCAACGGTCTTCACAGCCAAGGCCTGCTCTTCACCCAAGATACTGAGCACCTTGAGTTCCTCTCCCAGACGCAGTACGGCAATATTGCCATCCTCCAGATAAACCACTTTGTCAGTATATTCGATGATAGGACTGGCATCAGAACCAAGGAAAAACTCACCATCACCAATGCCTACCACCAACGGGCTCTGCTTACGGGCTGCTATAATCTGGCTGGGGTCACGCTTGTCAATGATGGCAATGGCATAGGCGCCAAAGACCTGATGGAGAGCCACTTGAACGGCTGTCAGAAGATCAAGGTTTTTACGTTCCATAATATACTCCACCAACTGTACCAGCACCTCAGTATCGGTATCAGAAACGAAGTGCACGCCCTTGGCCTGCAGGTTCTTCTTGATGTCGGCATAGTTCTCAATGATGCCGTTATGGATGATAGCCAGATTCTTGGATGTGGAATAGTGAGGGTGAGCATTACGGGAAGAGGGCTCACCATGGGTTGCCCAACGAGTATGGGCAATGCCTACTGAGCCTGTCACATCTTTATCAGTACAGAACTCCACCAGATTATCCACTTTACCTTTCGTCTTATATACATTCAACTGATCGTCGCCATTAAGTAGTGCCACACCAGCACTATCGTAGCCACGATACTCCAAGCGGCGCAATCCCTTAATCAGTACCGGGAAGGCATCGCGTTTTCCTAAGTATCCAACAATTCCACACATAAGTATCGATATGATTTAATGATTTGTGTTTGTGTTTCCGAAAAAAGAGATTGAGAACGAATTCCCAACCTCTTTATCGTTTATTTCAAAATGTTATACAACAGCGACGTGAGTGAAATGAGAATCGACGTTGCGGAGAACCATAGCGTCGTCATACTACCCACACTGGAGTTCTGAGCCTTAACCTTGTTTGGCGTCACATATATTACATCATTCTGCTGAAGGTAGAAATAAGGTGAGTTGATGATATTGGCATCAGTCAGGTCAAAGATATGAACCTTCTTCTGCCCTGTCGCATCCTCACGAATCAGTTGTACATTCTTACGTTGGCCGTAGATTGTTAAGTCCCCAGCCTGGGCAAGTGCCTCAAGAATAGAAATTTTCTCACGTGAGACGGTAAACGTACCAGGACGGGCCACCTCACCGAGAACAGAAATCTGATAGCCCGGCATGCGGACAGTGACGATAGGGTTCTCTTCCTTCGCCATGTAAGGCTGAATCTTCTCCTGAATCATTTTCTCAGCCTCTGACTTGGTAAGGCCACCCACATGAATCGTTCCCAATATAGGGAAATTAATGTTACCGTCGTTGTCAACCAGATAAGACTGGAGCATAGCCTGTGAATAGGTTGAACGTGAGTTAGCGGTGTAAGGCGTAGGCACCGTCAGATTGAACGGCACAGCAGCCTCATCGTTAGTCGTGCTGACGGTAATAGTCAACTGGTCCTTAGGCATAATCTTCGCATCATAAAGATATTGTGACTGCGACAGATCAACAGCATTGATGTTCTGGAAATAAGGCACGTCCTTTTGGCTTCCACAAGCAGCGAGAAGCAGAACGGCAAAAAGTGGTAAAATGATTTTATTAAAACGCTTCATTATATTTCTCTTGTCTATTCGGGTGCAAAATTACTTCTATTTTTCGAAATAAACAAAAAAAGGAGGAGTTTTTTGCAAAACTCCCCCACTTTCTTATTATGAGAACTTCATATTTGATTGAATTCCTCGCTGCTCGCTTAATAGAATTTGAAATAGCGACGTGCGTTGTTATAGGAAATATCTTCAACCATACGTGCCAACGTCTCACGGTCGTCAGGCAGCAAGCCTTTCTCCACATCGTTTCCGAGGATGTTGCAAAGGATACGACGGAAATATTCGTGACGAGGATATGACAGGAACGAGCGACTGTCGGTCAGCATTCCGACGAAACGACTCAGCAGGCCAAGCACGGAGAGGGCATTCATCTGACGGATCATACCATCCATCTGATCGTTGAACCACCAACCTGAACCAAACTGGATTTTACCTGGCTCACCACCTTGGAAGTTGCCCAGCATCGTAGCAATAACCTCGTTGGCACAGGGATTCAATGTATATAATATGGTACGCGTGAGTTTGCCCTCCATATTCAGTTTGTTCAGGAATTTCGACATAGCCTTGGCTGTATTGAACTCGCCGATAGAGTCGAAACCTGTATCAGGACCCAACTGGTTGTACATGCGGGTGTTGTTGTCACGGATAGCACCATAGTGGAACTGCTGGGTCCAGCCGGCATCAGCATCCATCTCAGCCATCACCGTCAGGAAGCAATGCTTGAACTGACGAATCTCGAAATTAGACAGTTGCTGTCCACGCATGGCCTTCTCAAAGATAGTTTCGATCTGCGAGTCCGTGTATTCCTCATCGTAGAACTCCTCAATACCGTGGTCAGAGAGTTTAGAGCCTTGAGCCTCGAAGAACTCATGACGCTTTTTCAGGGCATCCACCATATCGGTGAACTTCACGATATTCACTCCGCTCACCTCGGCCAACTGCTCTACATACTTTGAGAATTCTGGCTTCTCAATATTCATGGCTTTGTCGGGACGCCACGCAGGAATCATCAAAGGATCATTCTCGCCCTTGGTTTTGGCATACTCAATATGGTTGTGCAGGTCATCCACGGGATCATCGGTAGTGCAGACACACTCCACGTTATAATGACGCATCAGGCCGCGAGCGGTGAAGTTGGGATCGTTAGCCAGTTTGTCATTACACTCATCGAAAATTTCGCGGGCCGTCTTGGGGCTCAGCAGTTTCTCGATACCAAAAGCGGTCTTCAATTCCAGATGAGTCCAGTGGTACAGAGGATTGCGGAAAGTGTAAGGCACGGTCTCGGCCCATTTTTCAAACTTCTCCCAGTCGCTGGTGTCTTTACCGGTACAGAAGCGCTCGTCAACACCATTGGTGCGCATAGCACGCCACTTATAGTGGTCGCCGCCCAGCCACAATTCGGTAATGCTACTGAATTTATGGTCCTTAGCCACCATTTCAGGAATGAGGTGACAATGATAGTCGATAATCGGCATCTTTGCCGCATGGTTGTGATACAAGTCCTGGGCGACCTCAGTCTCCAGCACGAAGTTTTTGTCGTTGAATTGTTTCATCTTACGTTAGATTTATTGTTTTAAGTGGTTTCGTTGACTTGCCTGCAAAGTTAGTCATTTTTCCCGAATCTGCAAAGAAAAGGGGAAATAATTTCTACTTCAAAATCTTAAATCCCAGTTTCTGAATCAACTTCAGTGTGCCGATACTGGTATTGCGGTCAAACTCTTTCTCCTCCTCGGGAAGTTCCTCGTAAGGTATCAGGCAGGGATGGGTCTTCAATGTGTCGTCACGCTGGGGACCATAAGTCCAGCCTTGTTTGATGCGAGTCTCTGCCCACACCTCGTGCACATTTTTTGACATGTATTCAATCAAGACATCCAGTTCATCTGGCAGCATAACATCACTTGTGTCAATGGGTTTCGGCCTATATTCTTTCTTCATATAATCTCAATTTACTTATATCAATATTTTTCAGACGTCTGGAGGTTTTATCTGTTCTTATGCTTTATGAACCAATGATGTGTAAAGACAACATATAGCAGCAGCGCGACAACGATAAGCACCAAAGCCACTAACAACATGCTCCCGTGGCAATCGCCAAAACAGGCATAGCCAATCCCAACGCCTAAAGCGAGTCCACTCTCCCACCCCAGCATGAAGGTACTTTGCGATGTACCACGCTGACAATGGCGACTCAACTTAATGAAGAAGAGCAGGAAACGGCCCCCAACGATACCCAGGCCAAGACCTATCAGAGGTGAAGGGAGCACCGAATGGTCAGCAGGTGGCAAGTCACGCTGACTGAACAAGATGAGCAAAGCAGAGCCTATCAACAGCAGACCTGTCACCACCTCACTTTTCAGTTCAGCATCACGGAACACGAAACGCTGAGCCAGCAATGCCATCAGGAAGCCAAGCATCACCATGCCATAAGCATTGACCGTAATAGCCATTGACATCATCATACCAATGGCTATCGTCACCAGCATCATATTAAGCATCAAAGGAATACCATTGACAAGAAAGAAACGATCAAGACTAACCACCTTGACATCGTCTTCAGGCACTCGAAAGGGAAAATGAATGAGCAGTATCAAAAGAATCGTCAATCCACAGGCAATGACGGAAATGAGAGCCACCCATCTGAAATCGCCCACCTGTAGAAGCAAAAGGCCTGTCAAGGGTCCTAGCGATAGCGCAAAGCGCCCAAACCACGTTGCCGAATGATTGGCTTCCGTACGTTGATACGACTCACACGTATCAATAATCAACGTGGATGTCAACACCATCTGTGACAGGCCAAAGGCAGCACCTTGCACGACACGCCAAAATATCAGTAACATAGGCTGTCTACAAAGAACCGAGGGCACCAGAAGAGGCACGGCCATGGTTGCCGCCAAAGCCAAAACGCTGAGGATAAACACCACATTACGACGATAATGCTGTACCAAGAAAGAACAAAATGCCCCTGGCAGGAACAGTCCAATGGCGAAAGCCCCCATCGTAAGCCCCACATGCACATTGTCCGTCTGCCACGAGGAAGAAAGCCACAATGGTAGAGATGGTATCAACATCGTGACTGCCATCGACAGCAACAGGTTAGCAATGGCCATTAGCCAGAACTCCTTATGCCACAGGCGAATATGCATGGTTGTACTCTGCGTGTTCATCTATCAATAGGATTCCTGCTCGTTGGGGAAGTCGCCGCTTTTCACGTCAGTAACATATTGTCCGATAGCATCGGTCATCACCGTGTTCAAGTCTGCATAGCGGCGTAAAAAGCGCGGTGAGAACCCCTGGTTCATGCCAAGCATGTCAGCCACCACAAGAATCTGACCATCACAATGATTACCAGCACCGATACCAATAGTAGGCACACATATCTCACGGGTTACTTGTTCTGCCAACGCGGCTGGTACCTTTTCCAATACCACGGAGAAACAGCCGGCCTCAGATAGTAATTTGGCATCTGATATCAACTTGGCGGCTTCTTTCTCTTCCTTGGCACGTACGGCATAAGTTCCGAACTTATTGATAGACTGAGGGGTCAGCCCCAGATGCCCCATAACCGGGATTCCAGCGTCAAGAATCGCTTTTATAGTATCAATAATCTCAATGCCTCCCTCCAGTTTCAAGGCATCGCAGCCACTCTCCTTCATAATACGAATAGCATTCATCACTCCATCGTGGCGACCAGTCTGGTAAGAACCGAAAGGCATGTCGCAGACCACCAGCGCACGCTTTACGCCATTAACAACTGAACGGGCATGATAGATCATCTGATCAACAGTCATTGGCAATGTCGTGGCGTTACCCACCATCACGTTGGAAGCAGAATCACCAATCAAAATGCCATCAACACCTGCACGGTCAACAATACCTGCGGTAGTATAGTCATATGAGGTGAGCATTGAAATTTTCTCACCCTTCTGTTTCATTTCAATAAAGCGATGCGTCGTTACTTTACGTTCATCGCTTACCAAATATCCTGCCATACTTCTTATTTGTTTAATATTTCTGTAAGGCTTTCATACGAGAGCCCATTATAATCTTCTATCTGAAATGCAGACAAACAACTCACCTTCTCCAATGGATTCGTAGTCAACAGTCCAACCACATTGGCACCCGAGGCTAAGCCAGACTTCAAACCATTGATACTATCCTCAAACACCACGCATTCCTCTGGTTTCACGCCAAAGCGGGCTGCAGCCTTCAGATAGCAGTCGGGCGAAGGTTTGCTCTCATCAAAGTCCTCACTAGTCAGAATGGCGTCAAAGAATCGGGTGAACTCTGTATGTGCCTTGTACACGGCAGCCATCTTGGGATGATTGCTACTGGTTACTACAGCCGTCTTAACCCCATGTTGGCGCAAGTCGCTTAGAAATGCCTCGAAACCCTCAATATATGAATAATCCATCTGCATCTCAAAATCATTCAGTCTCTGTGTCACCACCTCGCGTTCCTTTTCCAAAGGTCCCGACCACCAGCGGTCGTAGATCTGATCTAGCGTAGAACCTTTTATCTCATGTTCCAATCCTGGGTGCTCTGGATGGTAAAGACGACATTGACTACCCCAAAAAACTGTGTACTGTGGTTCCGTATCAAAAACCACCCCGTCAAGATCGAATAGTGCCGCTTTTAATTGCATTATTTCCTTAATATAGACAAAATCGGGTGCAAAGGTAGTGCAAAGCGAGCGAAAATCCAAATAAAATTTGTTTTTTCTCTCACTTATTCGTACCTTTGCATCCATGAAACTGATTGAGAAGTACTTTCCAGCCCTGACAGAGACGCAAAAAGAACAATTTGCGGCTCTCAATGGCTTGTACCACGAATGGAACGAGAAAATCAACGTAATATCCCGCAAAGATATCGACAACCTGTACGAACATCATGTGCTACACTCGTTGGCCATAGGCTGTTTCATACACTTCAGACCAGGCACTCGCATTCTGGACTTCGGCACAGGAGGTGGATTCCCTGGCATTCCACTTGCCATACTTTTCCCTGAATGCCATTTCAAACTTATTGACGGGACAGGCAAGAAAATACGTGTGGCACAGGAAGTTTGCCGGGCTATTGGGCTAACGAATTGCCAACCAGAGCATCTTCGCGGCGAGGACGAGAAGGGTATGTACGAATTTATTGTAAGTAGAGCCGTGATGCCCCTACCCGACCTGATGAAGATTGTTCGCAAAAATATATCGAAGGAACAGAAGAATGCTCATCCTAACGGTGTGATTTGCCTGAAAGGCGGAGACTTGCAAGCCGAAACACAACCTTTCCGACGCATAGTCGAGACCGTCCAACTGAGTAATTACTTCCAAGAAGAATGGTTCAAGGAAAAATTTTGTATTTACATTCCAACATAATGAATATCAAGGTATTTGAAGTTAATCTGCTCCAAGAAAATTGTTATATAGTTAGCGACGACACGCATGAGGCAATCATCATTGACTGCGGTGCCTATTACGAGTCGGAGCGCAAAGCCATAACTGACTATTTAAGAAGCCAGGAACTGAAGCCTGTGCACCTATTATGCACACATGGCCACTTTGACCACACCTTTGGCAACAACACCATCTACGAGGAGTATGGACTGAAACCAGAGATTCACACTGGCGACGCCTCATTGATAGAAGATTTGACCCGCCAATGTAACGAGATGGGAATTCCATACCCTTGGGCAACACCACCTTTGGGACATCTTCTCACAGACGGTGAGACCATTACTTTTGGCCACTACCAACTGAAAGTGCTTCATACCCCAGGCCATTCGAAAGGTAGCGTTGTGTTCTACTGCCAAGAAGAAAGTATTGCCTTTACAGGCGATACGCTGTTCCGTATGAGCGTGGGCCGTACAGACCTTGAGGGAGGCTCGTGGAAAGAACTAATACAGAGCCTGCAGACGAAGATTGCCCTGCTTCCAGGCAACACAATTGCATATCCTGGACACGGACCAAAGACCATCATTGGCGAAGAAGTTTCCATGAACCCTTACTTCCGTTAAAGAGGGTGTAAATACAGTATTTCTTCATTCTCACAATTATTTTTATCTGAAGATAAGGCTTAATTCATAATTATTTTGTAATTTTGCAGGCAAATTGAAATAACATCCATTTTTAGGTCGCATTTTGATAGAGAAGCATATTGTTTTGGAAGATATAGACCCTGTGATGTTCTACGGGGTTGGTAATGTGCATTTACAGATGCTACGTGCACTATACCCTAAACTGCGCATCGTAGGCCGTGACAACGTGATGCGAATCATGGGCGATGAGGAACAGATGGCTGCCTTTGAGGAGAGTTCGGAGAAATTGCGCCAGCATATACTGAAGTTCAATGCCATAACGGAAGAAGACATTCTTGACATCGTCAAGGGCAGGAGGACAAGCGAGAAGTTACCCGACGACGTGGTGGTATATTCCATAGCCGGTCGGCCCATCAAAGCCCGCAGCGAGAACCAGCAACATCTTATCAATGCCTTCCACGACAACGACATGGTGTTTGCCGTAGGCCCGGCAGGAACAGGCAAGACCTATCTGTCTATTGCTCTTGCTGTCAAATCCTTAAAAGAAAAGACAGCCAAGAAGATTATACTCAGTCGTCCTGCCGTTGAGGCGGGCGAGAAGTTGGGGTTCCTACCTGGCGACATGAAAGATAAGATTGACCCATACCTGCAACCGCTCTATGACGCCTTGGAGGATATGATACCCCAGGTAAAATTGCAGGATATGATGGAGAAGCACGTCATCCAAATAGCACCACTGGCCTTTATGAGAGGCCGCACGCTGAACGATGCCGTTGTGATTTTAGACGAAGCACAGAACACCACGCCAGCCCAGATTCGCATGTTTCTGACCCGCATGGGATGGAACACAAAGATGATTATCACGGGCGACATGACACAGATAGACCTGCCCCGCTCCCAAAAAAGTGGTCTCATAGAGGCCCTGCATATATTAAACAATGTTGAGGGAATCAGCGTGGTTAACCTGAACGGAAAGGACATCGTGCGTCACAAACTGGTGACACGGATTGTCAATGCATACGAAAATTACGACAAAGAATATAACAATAATGAAAGCATTAACAAAGACTGACTTCCATTTTGAAGGACAGAAGAGCGTTTACCACGGAAAAGTCCGTGACGTGTACAACATCAATGACGACCTGATGGTGATGGTGGCCACAGACCGAATCTCGGCTTTTGACGTGGTTCTACCAAAGGGAATCCCTTTCAAGGGACAGGTACTGAATCAGATTGCCGCCCAGTTCTTGGATGCCACGACTGACATCTGCCCGAACTGGAAACTGGCTACGCCAGACCCGATGGTCACCGTTGGACTGAAGTGTGAAGGTTTCCGTGTGGAGATGATCATCCGCTCCATCCTCACAGGTTCTGCTTGGCGTGAGTATAAAAACGGCTGCCGTGAACTCTGTGGTGTGAAACTGCCCGACGGCATGAAGGAGAACGAGCGTTTCCCAGAACCCATTATTACTCCCACGACAAAAGCCGATGAGGGTCACGACATGAACATCTCGAAGGAAGAGATCATTGCTCAGGGCATCGTCTCTGCCGAGGACTATGCCATCATGGAGGACTACACTCGCAAGATCTTTGCCCGTGGCCAGGAGATTGCCGCCAAGCGTGGTCTGATTCTCGTTGACACGAAGTATGAGTTCGGTAAGCGCGACGGCAAGGTGTATCTCATTGATGAGATCCACACCCCCGACTCAAGCCGCTATTTCTATGCCGACGGCTACGAGGAGAAACTGGCCAAAGGCGAGCCACAGAAGCAACTGTCAAAGGAATTTGTACGCCAGTGGCTCATTGAGCATAATTTCATGAACGAGCCCGGACAGGTGATGCCCGAGATTACCGATGAGTATGCCGAGAGCGTATCGGAGCGCTACATCGAACTCTACGAGCACATCACTGGCACGAGGTTTGACAAGGCAACCGAGACTGGCGATATCGCTGCTCGTATAGAAAAGAATGTCAGCGAGTGGCTGAAGACTAGATAATCTATTTCTCCAAGTCATTTCTGGAAAATGTATAAACAGGAAGAGATAAATCCCTATCACGAGGGCGAAAAGGCGCAGCAGGTGGAGCAGATGTTTGACAACATTGCTCCCACCTACGACACGCTGAACCATCGTCTCTCGTGGGACATCGACAAGGGATGGCGCAAGAAAGCCATTAGTCAACTGGCGCCTTTCAAGCCCCAGACGATACTTGACATCGCCACTGGAACGGGCGACTTTGCCATCTTGTCGGCTCAGATGTTGCACCCCAACAAATTGATTGGGGCCGACATCAGTGAGGGGATGATGGAGATAGGTCGGAGGAAAGTGCAACAACTTGGTCTGCAAGACATCATTTCTTTTGCCAAAGAAGACTGTCTGCGACTAAGTTACACTGACAACACTTTCGATGCTGTCACAGCAGCCTTCGGCATTCGTAATTTTGCCAATCTGGACAAGGGGCTTAGCGAGATGTGCCGTGTGCTGAAACCAGGCGGACATCTCAGCATCGTGGAACTCACCACACCTGTCACTTTCCCCATGAAACAACTCTTCCATATCTACTCTCACACGGTGCTGCCTGTCTACGGACGTATCATCTCCAAAGACACCAGTGCCTATTCGTATCTGACAAAAACCATCGAAGCCTTCCCACAAGGTGAACGGATGCAGGACATCCTGCATAAGGCGGGTTTTAAGGATGCCTCTTTCAAAAGGCTCACTTTTGGCATTTGCACAATGTATTTCGCAACAAAATAATCTATTGCAATGGACAAGTACGGACTTATAGGCTACCCATTGGGACATTCGTTCTCCATCAACTACTTCAACCAGAAGTTTGCTGACGAGGGCATCAACGCCAAGTATTTGAACTTCGAGATTCCGACTATCGATGCTCTCGCCGAAGTGCTCGATTCTAATCCGGAATTGAAGGGACTCAACGTAACAATTCCCTACAAGCAGAAAGTCATGGACTTTTTAGACCAAATTAGTCCTGAGGCTCGTGCTATTGGTGCAGTCAATGTCATCCGAGTGACACACGTGGGAAATGACATCCAACTGAAAGGTTTCAACTCTGATGTCATCGGATTCACACAAAGTATAGAACCCATGCTGGAGAAGTATCATAAGAAAGCATTGATTCTTGGAACCGGAGGTGCTTCGAAGGCCATCAATTTCGGATTAAAGTCTCTTGGACTGGAGACAGTCTATGTTAGCCGTTACCGTCGTCCGGAGACCATTTGCTACGAAGACATCACACCCGATGTCGTCCATGAGTACAATGTCATTGTGAACTGCACCCCCGTAGGCATGTATCCCAAAACCGAGGAGTGCCCAGCCTTACCCTATGAAGCATTAGACGAGAGCAACATCCTTTACGACCTCATCTACAATCCCGACGAGACACTCTTCATGAAACGGGGAGAAGAACGGGGAGCAAGCGTCAAGAACGGTCTGGAGATGCTGTTATTGCAGGCTTTCGCCTCATGGGAGTTTTGGAATGGAAAAGAAAAATAAACTGAGAATATGGACAACAGATATATGATGCGTGGCGTGAGTGCCGCCAAAGAAGACGTACACAACGCCATCAAGAACATCGATAAGGGAATATTCCCGCAGGCCTTCTGCAAGATTATCCCTGACATTTTGGGCGGTGACCCAGAGTATTGCAATATTATGCATGCCGACGGCGCTGGCACCAAGTCGAGCCTCGCCTACATGTATTGGAAAGAGACGGGCGACCTCTCTGTGTGGAAAGGCATTGCTCAAGATGCCATCGTGATGAATACCGACGATTTGCTCTGCGTGGGCGCCGTTGACAACATCCTCGTATCTAGTACTATCGGGCGCAATAAGATGCTCGTTCCAGGTGAAGTAATCTCTGCCATCATCAACGGAACCGATGAACTTCTTGCCGAACTGCGTGAGATGGGTATCGGTATCTGGCCCACTGGTGGTGAGACTGCCGATGTAGGCGATTTGGTTCGTACCATCATAGTCGATAGCACCGTCACCTGTCGCATGAAGCGCAGCGATGTCATTGATAATGCCAACATCCGTCCGGGTGATGTCATCGTAGGTCTCTCTTCTACAGGACAGGCCACCTACGAGAAGCGCTACAACGGGGGTATGGGCTCGAATGGTCTGACTTCCGCCCGCCATGATGTATTCGCCAAGTACCTGGCAGAGAAATATCCCGAGAGTTTCGACCATGCCGTCCCCAACGAACTCGTTTACAGCGGCAAATACAAGTTGACGGATGTGGTTGACGGTTCACCCGTCAACGCCGGCCAACTGGTGCTCTCTCCAACCCGCACTTACGCTCCCGTCATCAAGCGCTTGCTCGACGAACTGCGCCCCGAGATTCATGGTATGGTGCATTGTACGGGCGGTGCTCAGACCAAGGTGCTCCACTTCGTCAGCGATAACTGTCGCGTAGTGAAGGACAATATGTTCCCAGTGCCCCCTCTGTTCCGTGCCATCCACGAATGCTCTGGAACCGACTGGAAGGAGATGTACCAAGTCTTCAACATGGGGCACCGCATGGAGATTTACGTCCGTCCGGAAATAGCCAATCAGGTCATCGCCATCAGCAAGTCGTTCAATATTGACGCCCAAGTGGTGGGACACATCGAGGAAGGCGAGAAGAGTCTGACCATCAAGAGCGAATTCGGCACCTTTGAATATGGAAAATAACAGTATACTACAAAAACTCGAAGGCCTTGAGGCCCGTTTCGAGGAGGTCTCTACCCTCATCACCGACCCCGCTGTGATTGCCGACCAGCAGCGGTTCGTTAAACTGACGAAGGAATACAAGGACCTTGGCGATATCATGGATGCACGCAAACGCTACATCACCTGCCTCAACGGTATCAAGGAAGCCAAGGACATCCTTGCCAACGAGACAGACCCGGAGATGAAGGAGATGGCACGCGAGGAACTGGCCGCTAACGAAGAACTCCAGCCCAAACTGGAGGAGGAGATTAAGATTGCGCTGATTCCCAAAGACCCCGAAGATGCCAAGAATGTGCAGATGGAAATTCGTGCAGGCACTGGCGGCGACGAGGCCTGTCTGTTTGCTGGCGACCTCTTCAAGATGTACAAGAGTTTCTGCGACTCCAAGGGGTGGCAACTCTCGATTACGAGTGTCTCCGAGGGTGCCGTTGGAGGATACAAGGAGATTGACTTCGCCGTCAGTGGGGCCGATGTCTATGGCACGCTGAAATACGAGAGTGGCGTGCACCGTGTCCAGCGCGTGCCTGCTACCGAAACGCAGGGTCGCATGCACACATCAGCTGCTACCGTTGCCGTACTGCCCGAAGCCGACAAGTTCGAAGTACACATCAACGAAGGTGAAATCAAGTGGGACACCTTCCGCTCCAGTGGTGCTGGCGGTCAGAATGTAAACAAGGTGGAATCAGGTGTACGTCTCCGCTATATGTGGAAGAACCCTAACACTGGCGAGACAGAAGAAATCCTCATCGAGTGTACCGAGACCCGCGACCAGCCCAAGAACAAGGAGCGTGCTCTCTCGCGTCTCTATACTTTCATCTACGACAAGGAGCATCAGAAGTATATGGACGATATCGCCAGCAGGCGCAAGACGCTCGTGTCAACTGGCGACCGCTCGGCAAAGATCCGCACCTACAACTTTCCGCAGGGCCGCGTGACCGACCACCGCATTGGTTTTACCACCCACGACCTGCAGGGTTTCCTAGGTGGTGACATCCAGCCGATGATTGATGCACTGACCGTTGCCGAGAATGCAGAACGAATGAAAGAAACAGAACTTTAGGAGTTAAGAATCTAGAAATCATGACAAGACAAGAACTGATACAACAGATTAAGCAGAAGCGGTCGTTCCTCTGTGTAGGTCTCGACACAGACCCGAAGAAGATGCCTCAGTGTGTATTCGATCTCCACGACCCTATATTCGAGTTCAACAAGGCCATCATCGATGCTACAGCCCCCTACTGCGTAGCCTATAAGCCCAACCTGGCGTTCTATGAGGCATACGGCATCAAGGGTATGGAAGCCTTCGTTAAGACTTGTGAATACATCAAGGAGACCCATCCGCATCATCTTATCATCGCAGATGCCAAACGTGGCGACATAGGTAACACCAGCCAGATGTACGCACGTACTTTCTTTGAAGAGTACAACATTGACGCACTGACCGTAGCCCCTTATATGGGTGAGGATTCAGTAACTCCCTTTCTGCAATACGAAGGCAAATGGGTGATACTGCTGGCACTAACCTCGAACAAAGGCTCACACGATTTCCAACTGATGGAAGATGCGCAGGGCGAGCGACTCTTTGAGAAGGTGCTGAAGAAGAGCCAAGAATGGGGCAACACAGAAAACATGATGTATGTGGTAGGTGCAACCCAGGGACGTATGTTCGAGGACATACGGCGTGTGGTGCCCGATCATTTTCTGCTGGTACCCGGTGTTGGAGCCCAGGGCGGCTCGTTACAGGAAGTCTGCAAATATGGCATGAACAAAGACTGTGGACTGCTTGTAAACTCCAGTCGCGGCATTATCTACGCCTGCTCCGACGACCACTTTGCCGAGGTGGCAGGCAACAAGGCTCGCGAACTGCAGCAGGAGATGGCCGACGAACTGGATAAATTCGGCATCTGACCCACTGGCTACACTTTCATCAGATCGCTGATGACCATATCGCTGACAAACAGCCCTTCACGGGTCAGTCGCATATGGTCATCAGCGATTTTCAGTAATTGGCCTTCTACGAATGGACGGGCCTGACGCAGACAATAGTCGCGCGTATTCCCGTGCAAGGCAGACAAGGGAAGTCCCTCACAAGTGCGGAGAGCCGTCATCACCAGTTCGTTGTAGCGGGTGTCATCATCCAGCACTTCACTTTCCACGAAGGGAGTCCCCCACTCCATGCCCTTCATGTATTGTTGAATGTCGGCCACGTTCCACTGACGCTTATGCCCGTCGTAGGAATGGGCAGCAGCCCCAAATCCAAGATAAGGAGTCTGGTTCCAATAGCCACTATTATGGCGGGAACGGAACCCCGGCCTTGCAAAATTGCTGATCTCATAGTGTTCGTAGCCGGCTTCAAAGAGACAATCCTTTAAGTCATAGTACATCTGCCGCGACAGTTCCTCATCCACTTCCTTCACAAGACCCTGTTGCAACATACGGCCTAGTGGCGTGGCTTCCTCATACTGCAGGGCATAGGCAGAGATATGTTCCACCTGCAACCCTAGAGCCTTTGCGATGTCAGCGTGCCACTCCTTCAGGGTCTCCTTGGGAAAGCCATAGATCAGGTCAATACTGATATTCCCTATGCCATTCCTCCGTAAACGTTCCACTGCCACTGCTATCTGGCCCGCGTTATGCCGGCGACGAAGAAAACACAGGCGTTCATCACTGAAAGTCTGGACTCCCATGCTCACACGGTTGACGGGAAGGTCGGCAATGGCAGCCGCAAACGAGTCATCCACATCGTCGGGATTACACTCGATCGTGATTTCGGCTGATGACATGACATCATACACCTTATTTATATATAAGAATAATTGTCTGAGTTGCTCAACCGTCAATTGGCTCGGAGTCCCTCCACCCAAATAAATGGTTTTTATGCTCCCCATCTCCTCTAAAAATGACGAGGAACTCCCACACATCACCATCTCTTTGCACAGCGCATCAACATAGCGCTGACGCTGTTCAAGTGACGTCGTCGAATAGAAGTCGCAATACACGCAACGACTCTTACAAAAGGGTATATGTATGTAGATTCCTGCCATTACAACTGCAAAAATACTAATTTTGTTTAATATTTGAAAGAATTCTTTGGAGTTTTGACAAAAAATGACTAATTTCGGGCCGTCTTTTGAATAATATTACCTAAAATTATAAATGTCATGAAGATTTATCAGACTAGTGAGATTAAGAACATTGCACTGATTGGCAGTGCGGGTAGCGGCAAGACAACTCTTGCCGAAGCAATGGTTTACGAGGCTGGCATCATCAAGCGCCGCGGCACCGTAGAGGGTAAGAACACCATGAGCGACTACTTCCCCGTGGAGCAGGAGTATGGCTATTCTGTATTCTCAACCGTTTTCCATGTTGAATGGAACAACAAGAAACTGAACATCATCGACTGCCCGGGCAGCGATGACTTTGTAGGTGGTGCCATCACAGCACTCAACGTGACCGATCAGGCTGTCATTCTGGTCAATGGCCAGTATGGTCCTGAGGTTGGCACGATGAATGCCTTCCGCAATACCGAGAAACTGCAGAAACCCGTTATATTCCTGGTGAATCAGTTGGATCGCGACAACTGCGATTTCGACCAGATTCTCTCCCAGTTACAGGAGGTCTACGGTTCTAAGTGCGTACCCGTTCAGTACCCCATCGCTACAGGTGCTGGCTTCAATGCCGTCATCGACGTGCTGCTGATGAAGAAATACTCCTGGAAGCCCGAAGGTGGCGCTCCCATCATTGAGGAGATTCCTGCCGACCAGATGGACAAGGCCAATGAGATGCATGCCGCTCTGGTAGAGGCAGCCGCAGCCAACGACGACACGCTGATGGAGAAATTCTTCGAGGAAGAGCACCTGACCGAAGATGAGATGCGCGAAGGCATCCGCAAGGGTCTGGTCACCCGTAGCATTTTCCCCGTCTTCTGTGTATGTTCTGGCAAGGACATGGGTGTGCGCCGCTTGATGGAGTTCCTCGGCAACGTGGTACCTTTTGTCAGCGATATGCCCGTCATCAAGAATGTTGCCGGCAAGGACGTGCCTGCCGACACCAATGCCCCCACATCACTCTATTTCTTCAAGACCGGCATCGAGCCTCACATCGGCGAAGTGTCCTACTTCAAAGTGATGAGCGGTTCTGTGAAGAGTGGTGACGACCTGACCAATATCGACCGCGGCTCCAAGGAGCGCATCGGCACGCTCTATTCTCCTGCCGGTGCCAACCGTGTACAGGTTGACCAGTTGAATGCCGGCGACATCGGCTGCACTGTGAAACTGAAGGATGTGAAGACCGGCAACACGCTGAATGGCAAGGATGCCGAGAACCGCTTCGACTTCATCAAGTATCCTAACTCCAAGTTCTCACGTGCCATCAAGGCTGTCAACGAGAGCGAGACGGAGAAGATGATGGCAGCCCTGAACAAGATGCGTCAGGAAGATCCCACATGGGTAGTTGAGCAGTCGAAAGAGTTGCGTCAGATTATTGTCCACGGACAGGGTGAGTTCCACCTCCGCACATTGAAGTGGCGCATGGAGAACAACGAGAAGATTCAGGTGGAATACATGGAACCGAAGATTCCATACCGCGAGACCATCTCGAAGATGGCACGTGCCGACTACCGTCACAAGAAGCAGTCCGGTGGTTCTGGTCAGTTCGGTGAGGTTCACCTGATCATCGAGCCTTACTACGACGGCATGGAAGATCCCATCAGTTTCACCATCAACGGCCAGGAGTTCAAGATGAACATCAAGGGCAAGGAAGAGATCGACCTGGAATGGGGCGGCAAACTCGTCTTCATCAACTCTGTGGTGGGCGGTGCCATCGACCTCCGTTTCATGCCAGCCATCCTCAAGGGTATCATGCAGCGCATGGAGCAGGGTCCCCTCACCGGCTCTTATGCCCGCGACGTACGCGTGATCGTCTATGATGGTAAGATGCACCCCGTCGACTCCAACGAGTTGTCATTCATGCTGGCTGCCCGCAACGCCTTCTCTGCTGCCTTCCGTGAGGCAGGTCCCAAGGTGCTTGAGCCTATCTACGACCTCGAAGTCCTTGTTCCTGCCGATTACATGGGTGATGTCATGAGCGATCTGCAAGGTCGTCGTGCCATCATCATGGGTATGGACTCTGAAGCAGGCTATCAGAAACTCAATGCGAAGATTCCTCTGAAGGAACTCAGCAGTTACTCTATCGCACTGAGTTCGCTCACTGGCGGCCGCGCCTCGTTCAGCACGAAGTTCGCCAGTTACGAACTGGTACCGAACGACATCCAGCAGGCGCTCATCAAGGAGCACGAGGCAGAGTTGAAGGAAGAAGATTAATCTCCCTTATGAATAAAGAAAGGTGGCCTGACACGCCACCTTTCTTTGCACAAACATCGTCGCTATGAATGACGCAAAGATTATCAATGATCCCGTATTCGGTTTTATCAAAATACCGCGAGGGCTGCTCTACGACATCGTCAGGCATCCCCTCTTCCAGCGTCTGAACCGCATCAACCAACTCGGGCTGGCTGCCGTGGTCTATCCAGGAGCCCGGCACACCCGCTTCCAGCATTCACTGGGGGCTTTTCACCTGATGAGCGAGGCCATCCTCTCCCTTCAGCAGAAGGGACAGTTCATCTTCGACTCTGAAGCGGAGGCGGTACAGGCCGCCATCCTCATGCATGACATCGGCCACGGCCCCTTCTCCCATGTGCTGGAGAACACACTCATCAGCGGCATCTCCCACGAGGATATCTCCCTGCTGATGATGGAGCAGATCAACCACGACCTCGGAGACAGGCTCAATTTGGCCATTGCCATCTTCAAGGACGAGTATCCCAAGCGCTTCCTCCACCAACTCATCTCATCACAACTCGACATGGACCGTCTCGACTATCTCCGGCGCGACTCTTTCTTTACTGGGGTCACCGAGGGTAATATCGGGTCGGCACGTATCATCAAGATGCTCAATGTGGTGGACGACAGGCTGGTCGTCGAGCATAAGGGCATCTACTCGCTGGAGAACTACCTGACCACCCGACGGCTGATGTACTGGCAGGTCTATCTCCACAAGACGGCCGTAGCCTATGAGAAGGTGCTGGTCAACATGCTCACCAGGGCGAAGGACCTTGCCAAACAAGGGAAGCAAGTTTTCGCCTCCCCGGCCCTCTCCTATTTCATCAACAACGACGTAGATGCCAACTGGTATGCCCTTCATCCAGAGGCTCTGCAGATGTACGAGGAACTCGACGATTCTGACATCTGGAGCGCCATGAAGGCCTGGAAGCATTCCGACGACAAAATCCTGGCAACACTGGCCACCGACATGCTCGACCGCCACATCTTCAAAGTAGAGGTCCACGACGAACCTGTCAACCCGCAATACATCGAAGACCTGAAGCACCAGATTGCCGCCCATGTGGGCGTCAGTCTTGAAGATGCCCGCTACCTGATAAGCCTCAATACTATCCAAAAAGATATGTATTCCGTTGATGACGACTCCATCGACGTCTTGTACAAGGATGGCACGATAAAAGACGTGTCGGAGGCCTCAGAACTGCTCAATGTGGCTCTTCTTTCTAAAAAAATACGAAAATATTACCTCTGTTATCAGCGTTTTAAATAAAAATGCGTATCTTTGCATCCTAAAAGAAAACTTATTCAAGATATGGAGTTTACAGCCAAACAAATTGCCGGGCTTATCGGTGGGCGTATTGAGGGAAACGAGAACGCTACCGTTAACACGTTTGCTAAGATTGAAGAAGGTCACGAGGGGGCCATCTCTTTCCTCTCGAACCCCAAATATACCCATTATCTATACGAGACGAAATCGACCATCGTTCTCATCAACAATGATGTTGAACTGGAGCAGCAGGTCAGCACGACCCTCATCAGGGTGTCCAATGCCTACGAGGCTGTGGCCAAACTGTTGCAGATCTATGAGTCAGCCAAACCCAAGAAGAGCGGCATCGACAGCATGGCCTTCGTCTCACACAAGGCAACCATCGGCAAGGATGTCTATATCGGTGCTTTTGCCTGTATCGGTGATGGGACTGTCATAGGCGACGGAACTCAGATCTATCCCCATACCGTCATCGGCGATAATGTTCAGATAGGTGCCAACTGTCTGTTCTATCCTAACGTGACCATCTATCAGGGATGCCGTCTGGGCAACCATGTCACCATCCATTCTGGCAGCGTGATTGGTGCCGACGGCTTCGGTTTTGCGCCCAATGCCGAAGGCTACGATAAAATTCCCCAGATTGGCATCGTCATCATCGAGGATGATGTTGAAATCGGAGCCAACACCTGTGTAGACCGCTCAACCATGGATGCCACCATCATCCATAAAGGTGTAAAACTGGACAATCTCATCCAGGTGGCCCACAACTGTGAGGTTGGCGAGAACACCGTCATGTCGGCACAGGTAGGCCTGGCCGGCAGCACGAAGATCGGAGCCTGGTGTATGGTGGGTGGACAGGCAGGCTTCTCTGGCCATATCAAACTGGCCGACCGCACCTTCATCGGAGCCCAGGCCGGCGTCATCAGCAACACCAAGGGTGGCGAGCAACTCATCGGCACCCCTGCTATCGACTCCAAGGTGTTCTTCAAGTCGATGGCTGTACTGAAGCGCCTGCCCGACATGTACAAGGAGTTGAGCCAACTGAAGAAGGAACTGGCAGAATTGAAATCAAAACAAAACTAAAAATATATGAAGCAAAAAACGCTGAAAGGTAGTTTTTCACTTTGTGGAAAAGGCTTGCATACTGGGTTGAGTCTCACGGTGACGTTCAACCCTGCTCCAGAGAATCACGGTTATAAAATCCAGCGCATCGACCTTGATGGCACACCCGTCATCGATGCCATTGCCGAGAATGTTGTCGACACACAGCGCGGCACCGTGCTTGGCAAGGGAGACATCCGCGTGTCAACCATTGAGCACGCCCTCTCGGCTCTCTATGCATTGGGAGTAGACAACTGTCTCATTCAAGTGAACGGACCGGAATTCCCCATCCTCGACGGTTCTGCCATCAAGTATGTGGAGAAGATCCAGGAGATTGGCACCGAGGAGCAGAACGCCCCGAAAGACTGGTATGTCATTCGCAAGAAGATTGAGATCAAGGACGAGACAACGGGTTCGTGCATCACCATCCTGCCCGACGAGCAGATGTCGCTCACCACGATGTGCTCCTTCGAATCGAAGTTCATCAACAGCCAGTTTGCTACCATCGACGACGTGTCGAAGTATGCCACCGAGGTAGCCCCCGCCCGTACCTTCGTTTTCGTTCGTGACATCGAGCCGCTGCTGCAGGCCGACCTCATCAAGGGTGGCGACCTGGACAATGCCATCGTTATCTACGAGCGTCAGACCACCCAGGAGCGTCTCGACATGCTGGCCGACATGCTGCATGTGGAGCATCGTGATGCCACCGACCTAGGCTATATCCAGCACAAGCCCCTGCAGTGGGAGAACGAGTGCACACGCCACAAATTGCTCGACATCATCGGCGACATGGCCCTCATCGGCAAGCCCATCAAGGGCCGCATCATTGCCACCCGTCCAGGACATACTATTAATAATAGGTTCGCACGCGAGATTCGCAAAGAGATTCGCAAGCACGAAATCCAGGCTCCTGCCTACGATCCCAATGAAGAGCCAGTCATGGAAGTGAACCGCATCCGTGAACTGCTGCCCCACCGCTATCCCATGCAGTTGGTCGACAAGGTCATCGAGATTGGTGCCACTAGCATTGTCGGTGTGAAGAATATCACCTCCAACGAGCCCTTCTTCCAGGGACACTTCCCACAGGAGCCCGTCATGCCCGGCGTACTGCAAATCGAGGCTATGGCCCAGTGCGGCGGCCTGCTGGTGCTGAACACGGTGGAAGAGCCCGAACGCTGGAGCACCTACTTCATGAAGATCGACGGCGTGAAGTTCCGCCAGAAGGTCGTTCCCGGCGACACCCTGATCTTCAAGGTCGAACTGCTGGGTCCCCTGCGCCACGGCATCTCCACGATGCACGGCTATGCCTTCGTTGGCGACAAGGTCGTTTCCGAAGCCACCTTTACTGCACAAATCATCAAGAACAAGTAAAGTAATATGAATCAGATACACCCAATGGCTATTGTCGATCCTGAGGCACAACTGGGCGACGGCAACATCATCGGACCATTCTGCGTGATCAGCAAGGATGTGGTCATCGGTGACAACAACCGTTTCCTCAATAGTGTCACCGTACACGAGGGTGCACGCATCGGCAATGGCAACGAGTTTTTCCCAGGAGCCAGCATTTCCACCAAGCCCCAGGATCTGAAGTTCCAGGGCGAGATTACGACAGCAGAGATTGGCGACAACAACTCCATCCGCGAGAACGTGACCATCAGCCGTGGTACAGCCTCAAAGGGAAAGACCGTCATCGGCAACGGTAACCTGCTGATGGAGAACATGCATGTAGCCCACGACTGCGTCGTTGGCAATCATTGCATCATCGGCAACTCAACGAAGTTTGCAGGCGAAGTGGTCGTCGATGACTTTGCCATCATCTCTGCCGAGGTGCTCGTCCACCAGTTCAACAATATTGGTGGCTACGTGATGATTCAGGGAGGCACCCGCACCAGTCAGGATGTCCCGCCCTACGTTATCGCTGGCAAGGAGCCCATCCGTTTTGCTGGTGTCAACCTCATCGGACTCCGTCGTCGCGGATTCAGCAACGAGACCATCGAGACCATCCACGATGCCTATCGCATCATCTATGCCCAGGGCATCCTCAAGGATGGCATCGCCGAGGCACGCACCAAGTATCCCGACTCGAAAGAGGTGGAATACATCTGCTCATTCTTTGAGAACTCGAAACGCGGTGTCATTCGTTGAACCATGAGCGAAGAGCATGAATGAATGGTAAGACGCTGATAGTGGTGACAGGACCGACAGCCGTTGGCAAGACGGCCCTGTGTCTGGACATTGCCCAGCACTACGGCATCCCCATCATCAATGCCGACTCCCGACAAATCTACCGCGATCTGAAAATAGGCACTGCCGCGCCCACCGAAGACCAACTTCGGCAGGTGCGGCACTACTTTGTTGGCATACTGCCGCTCGACGAGTACTACAGCGCGTCGATGTACGAAGAACAGGTGATGGACCTGCTCGACACCCTCTTCCAGCAGAGCGACTATGCCCTGATGAGCGGTGGCAGCATGATGTATATCGATGCCGTATGTAATGGCATCGACGACATACCCACCGTCGACGACGAGACACGGGCCACCATGAAGCGCCGGCTGGCTGACGAAGGACTGGAACGACTGTGCGAGGAACTGAAAGTCCTCGACCCCGAACACTACGCCATTGTCGACAGGAGCAACCCCCGACGGGTGGTTCATGCCCTGGAGATCTGCCATATGACTGGCCGCACCTACACCTCGTTTCGCAAGAACGAGCGCAAGGAGCGCCCCTTCCGCATCGTCAAGATTGCGCTGACGCGCCCCCGCGACATCATCTACGAACGCATCAACAAGCGCGTTGACCAGATGATAGCCGACGGTCTCATCGACGAGGCGCGCAACCTCTATCCCCAGCGTCACCTCAACGCCCTGAACACCGTAGGCTACAAGGAGTTGTTCACCTATTTCGACGGCACATGGACATTCGACGAAGCCGTCGAGCGCATGAAGGGCAACACGCGCCGCTATGCCCGCAAGCAACTGACGTGGTTCAAGAAAGACCCTAACATTACATGGTTTTCACCTGAGAACCAGTCGCTCATCATCAATCACATAGAAAGCAATGAATAGACTGAAACATATTCTCACGTTCATCTGTCACACCCCCATGATAGTCATCAGATGGTATGTCGGACTGTTCAAGGGCAGGCCTTGGTACATCAAGATTCTCTCTGGAGCCGCCACCCTTGTGGTGAGTTTCCTGCTCTACCTCGGTGCCGTCGACATCAACTTCCTGGGCCTCTTCGGCAAGTCACCCAGCATGAGCACCATCATCAACACCCGCCCGGCTGAGGCATCGATGATCTATAGTGCCGACAGCGTGATGATCGGCAAGTATTTCAGCGAGAACCGCACCCCGGTGAAGTACGAGGAGGTGAACAAGGTGTTCTGGGAAGCACTCGTCTCTACGGAGGACGAGCGGTTCTTCCATCACTTCGGTGTGGACTTCCAAGCCTTCGGTGCTGCCTTGAAAGACTATGTGGTACACGACGAGGCTCGCGGTGCCTCGACCATCACCCAGCAACTGGCCAAGAACCTCTTTCGCGTACGAACCGAGTACTCCACTGGTCTGCTGGGCAACATCCCCGGCGTGAAAATGCTCATCATGAAGACCAAGGAGTGGATCACGGCCATCAAACTGGAATACTACTTCAGCAAGGAGGACATCCTCACGATGTATGCCAACACGGTGGACTTCGGCTCCAACGCCTACGGCATCAAGACGGCCTGCAAAACCTATTTCGACACCACACCGGCCGACCTGACAGCCGAGCAGGCTGCCGTCCTCGTCGGTATGCTCAAGGCCACCACTTACTATAACCCGCGCCTCCATCCCGACAACAGTCTCAGCCGCCGCAACGTGGTGCTGAACAACATGCTCACCCACGGGCACCTCACCCAGGAGGCCTACGACTCCCTCAAAGCCCTGCCCCTGACCCTCAACTACAACGTAGAGAACGCCTACGACGGCGATGCCGACTATTTCCGCGAGGCCGTGAAGATCCATCTCAAGGAATGGTGCGACGACAACGGCTACGACATCTATACCGACGGTCTGCAGATCTACACCACCATCGACACCCGCATGCAGCGGTATGCCGAGGAAGCCGTCTGGGAACAGATGCAGAAGATACAGAAGAAGTTCAACGACCACTGGGGGCGCACCAATCCCTGGCAGGACGAGCGTCACCGCGAGATTCCAGACTTCATAGAGAACATCGCCAAGCGGCTGCCCTGCTACAAGCGACTCGAACGCCAGTTCCCCGACCAGCCCGACTCCATCGACTACTATCTCAACCTGCCACACCCCGTCCGACTGTTCAGTTACGACGGGCCCGTCGAGACGGAGATGAGCACCCTCGACTCCATCCGCTACATGGAGCATTTCATGCATTGCGGATTCGTGGCCATCGAGCCGGCTACCGGCCATGTGAAAGCCTGGGTGGGCGACCTCGACTTCAACACGTGGCAATACGACAAGGTGACCGCCAAGCGACAGCCTGGCTCCACCTTCAAACTTTTCGTCTATACCGAGGCTATGAACCAGGGACTGACCCCCTGCGACCGCCGTGTCGACTCCTACTTCAGCATGAAGACCTACGACCCCGTGCTCAAGCAGGAGACAGTATGGGCCCCCACCAATGCCAACGGCTATTTCACGGGAGCCAACATGACGCTGAAGTCGGCCTTCGCACAGAGCATCAACTCCATAGCCGTCAAACTGGGACAGGAACTGGGCATCGACCGCATAGCCAGCACGGCACGTAAGATGGGTATCGAGAGTACACTCGACGAGACACCCTCACTGGCACTGGGAGCCAGCGACGTCAGCCTGTTGGAACTGGTCAACGCCTACTCGACGGTAGCCAACGACGGCAGGGTCCACAAGCCCATACTCATCACCCGCATCCTCGACCGCGACGGCAAAGAGATCTACACCGCCCCGACCGAACAGCAACAGGCCATCAGTTACCGCTCCGCCTTCTTCATGCAGCAGATGCTCATGGGCGGACTGCGCGAACCCGGAGGCACCAGCATGAACCTCTGGACCTTCATCCACCAGTTCCCCGACACCGACTTCGGCGGCAAGACCGGCACTTCCAACAACCACTCTGATGCCTGGTTCGTGGGCGTCTCGCCACAACTGGTCTGCGGTGCATGGGTAGGCGGCGAATACCGCGCCATCCACTTCCGCACCGGCCAACTGGGACAGGGCAGCCGCACGGCACTCCCCGTCTGCGGACAGTTCTTCCAGTCCGTGCTGGGCGACCCGCTCTTTGCCCACTATCGTGGCAAGTTCCCGCCACTGCGCGACAACACCATCCTCAGCAGCATGTACCAGGGCACCGGCTACTACTATCTGCCCACCGACACCATCGACGAGGATGACGACGAGAAACTCCTCTACGACGAACTCCCCGATGCCGATGCCGCCCCACAACAGGACGCGCCAGCCAACATCCCCGAGGGCGAACCCCAACAAACTGCAATCTGACAGCCGTTTTTTACGCTATTTCACATTAGGGAGCCAACAAAAACAAAGTTGTGCCCCCGCACATTGATTTTTATCAAAAAAAAGTCCTTAAAAAGTTTGCACGGTTCAAAAAAAAGGCATACCTTTGCAGCGTTATCCTGAAAACAATCTTTTTACCTTAAAAGAACTAATACCTATTGAAGATAGAAGCGATCGACTGTGAAGTCCGTCGCTTTTGCTTTTTTATAGCGCCCCCTAATCGTTAAACTTTACTAAATCTGACGACAATTCCCAATCCTCAACCCTCTACTCTCAACTAAAATTAGTACCTTTGCACCCCGAATGAGTCCGCGGAGGCAGGGTCAAGTGTGCACGGACGTGTACCGCCTTACGGAAAAACCCCTATTTACAAACAAATAATAATGTACGCAATTGTAGAAATTCAGGGTCAGCAGTTCAAGGCCGAAGAGGGCAAGAAACTCTATGTGCACCACATCAAGGACGTGGAGGCAGGCAAGACTGTTGAGTTTGACAAAGTGCTGCTCGTAGATGCCGACGGCGCTGTCAAGGTTGGCGCACCCACCGTAGCAGGTGCAAAGGTAGTAGTAGAAGTAGTGAACCCGCTGGTTAAGGGCGAGAAGGTGATTGTCTTCAAGATGAAGCGTCGCAAGGACTCTCGCAAGAAGAACGGCCATCGTGAGCAGTTCACTCAGGTTGAAGTTAAACAAGTAATCGCTTAAAGGAGGAACAGACGTATGGCACATAAAAAAGGTGTAGGTAGTTCTAAGAACGGCCGCGAGAGTGCAGCCCAGCGACTTGGCGTGAAGATCTGGGGTGGCCAGAAGTGTGTAGCCGGCAACATCATCGTTCGCCAGCGTGGCACCAAGCACAACCCGGGCAATGGCGTTGCCATTGGCAAGGACGATACGCTCTATGCTCTGATTGACGGTACCGTCAATTTCCACAAAGGAAAGCGCGACAAGAGCGTTGTTTCAGTAATTCCCGAGGCTGAGGCATAACAACTTACAAACAAACTTATTCCAAACAAACTGAGTAGGAGGAAAATGACTTTTCCTCCTATTTCATTTCCAAAACTAAAAACTATATGAAATACCCCCATCTCACGAGCCCCATCCAGTTGGGCAAGGTAACCTTCCGCAACCGTATCTTCTCTGCACCCATGGGTGCCACAGACATCACCGCCGACTGCTGCCCAGGTCCCCGCACGCAGGGTTTCTATGAACTTCGCGCCAAGGGCGGTGCTGCTGCTGTGACTGTCAGCGAACTCGTGGTTCATCCTGACACCGACGGTAGCCACATGCTGCACCTCGACCTTGAGACGGTGGGCTGCCTGGCTGCCCATACCTTCGTGGCCGATGCCATCCGTCGGCATGGGGCTGTGCCCAGCATCGAACTGTCGCACTCTGGCCAGTATGCTGGAACCTATATGTCTGACAAGAACAAGAAGGCGAGCATGAACCAATGGGGACCCAGCGACGGCACACGCCCCGACGGTCGTCCTGTAAAGGCGCTCTCGAAGGAACAGATTGCCGACATTGTGCGTGCATACGGCGAGAAGGCAGCCCTCTGTAAGCGTGCGGGCTACGAGATGATTATGGTGCACGCTGGTCACGGCTGGTTATTGCACCAGTTCCTATCGCCCTATCTGAATCATCGTACCGACGAGTACGGAGGTTCGCTGGAGAACCGCATCCGCATCGTTCGTGAGGTGCTCGCCTCGGTACGCAATGCCGTAGGCCCTGGCTTCCCCATCGAGGTACGTCTCAGCGGTAGCGAACTGTTTGATGGCGGCTATGGCATTGAGGATGGCATCAAGATTGCGCAGGCCGTCGAGGAGTACGTCGATTTGATTCACGTCTCTGCCGGTTCCTATCAGTTCGGCTTCTTCAATACCACACCCCCAATGTTCGATGAGCACGGCGTGAACGTTTGGTTGGCTGCAGAGATCAAGAAACACGTCAAGAAGCCCGTTGCCACGATTGGTGCGCTGAGCGATCCTGAACAGATGGAGCGTATCATCGCCGAGGGAAAGGCCGACGTGGTGTATATGGCCCGTCAGTTGCTGGCCGACCCGTTCCATCCGCAGAAGGTGATGGCTGGCCAGGAAGACCGCATCGTGAAGTGTCTGCGTTGCTACACCTGTATGGCGGAGCGCCCTGTCACCTTCACCCGCCGTTGTGCTGTCAATCCGTTGATTGGCCGAGAGATAGAGGGTATGGAGGTGCTGCCTGCACGCCAGAGCAAGAAGGTGATGGTGGTAGGTGCCGGTGTTGCCGGACTCAAGGCTGCCATTACGGCTGCCCAGCGCGGCCACAAGGTCATTCTCTGCGAGAAGACGAACCAGGTGGGCGGTATCCTGAAGTCGGAACAGGCCCTCCCGTTCAAATATGAGATGTATGAACTGGGTGTTGTCCTCGAGCGTCAGGCCAAGGACGAGGGTATGGAGATTCGTCTGAACACCACCGTGACGCCTGAGTATGTGGCACAGGAGGGCGTCGATGCGCTCATCCTCGCCGTGGGCTCTACCCCACTCGTTCCACCCATCCCTGGCATCGATGGTGACAACGTCATCGTCGTCAACGACTATTACCTGAATAAGGATAAAGTCGCTGATAGCGTCGTCGTGCTGGGCGGTGGTCTTGCCGGCTGCGAGTGTGCCATCCATCTGGGTATGGAGGGCAAGAAGGTCGAGTTGGTTGAGATGCGCGACACCCTGGCTGCCGACTGCAACATCCGTCAGCGTCCCATCCTCATGCGTAAGGTGGCGGAGTTCTCAACGGCCCATACAGAATATGTTGGTCAGAAGATTACTGCCGACGGCGTCATCTGCAAGGACAAGGACGGCCGTGAGGTGCTCGTTCCTGGCAAGACCGTCATCTGCGCCCTGGGCCAGCGTGCCAACCGTGCCGATGTCGATGCCCTCCGCGGCTGTGCCCCCTTCGTTCGTGAGGTAGGCGACTGCGTTCGTCCTGCCAACATCACCAAGGCCATTTACGAGGCCTATCACGCCGCATTGGATATTTAGCAGGCGTACATGCCCTTAGTTCCGTACACTTAAAATGTTAGAGGCATCCCCCCAAAGGAATGCCTCTAACCTTAATTACCAATTTCAACACAATTCTACTTAACGAGACCACGATTCTTCATTGTGGCATTGAGCAGCGTGCGATAAGTACGCATCTGATCCTTGGTGAGTATGTAACGCATCCATTTAACGTCGTTCGAGATGGCTCGCTTCACCATGGCGTCTCGTTTCTTATCGCCATACACGGCTGCGAACTTCAGTTCGGCTGCAAATGTGTGATGGACCTCTTCTACAGCGTCCCTCTGCTCATCAGTCAGCCTTAAAGCCTTAGAGAGCCTATCCATATTAACATTCATCTCATAAGCCTCTAAATTGCTTACTTCAGCCATTTTCTCGCCTTCTGCAAATGCTGCGGTCATACTCAGCATTGCCACCATTGTCAAAATCATCTTTTTCATCTTTTTACCCTTTCTTTTCTTTACTCGGGGCGTAATGTTTATTTGTTATCCTGATTGCCCCTACCTTAATACTAAAAATGTTTTTATATGTCTTTTGACGGTGCAAAGGTACGAAGTGTTTGCTACTTTCTCATAATAAAAGAACAGAATTGTGCTCGTACACAGAGATTAATTGACTCACATCAAATAATTCCTAAAATTTGTTATTTCCGTTAATCCAGGCGTCAATTCATACCTTCAAAACACTTTCTAAAGTACTCACGCTCGAAAATGAAAAGAAAAACTTGTTTTCCTTTTGCATTTTGCTCGCTTATTCGTACTTCCGCTCGACCGCTCGACTTTGTCGCTTTCTACCAGCGGGACGAAAGAATAAAAACAAAAATTGCTGTTTTTGTTTTGTATTGTTCTCACTTATTCGTACCTTTGCAGCCGCAAACCATTTTATACAGTATAGAAATGCCGGAAATATCCGTACGAGGCTTGGAAATGCCAGAGAGTCCTATCCGCAAACTGGCTCCTCTGGCTGCCGCCGCCAAGAAGCGCGGCACGAAAGTGTATCACCTGAACATCGGACAGCCTGACCTGCCTACGCCGCAGGTGGGACTGGACGCGCTGAAGGAGATAGACCGCGAGATATTGGAGTACTCACCCTCGCAGGGCTACCAGAGTTACCGCGAGAAGTTGGTGGGCTACTATGCGAAATACAACATCAACGTGACGGCCGACGACATCATCATCACCAGCGGCGGTAGCGAGGCGGTGCTCTTCGCCTTCCTCTCGTGCCTGAACCCTGGCGACGAGATCATCGTGCCCGAGCCGGCATACGCCAACTATATGGCCTTTGCCATCTCGGCAGGTGCCAAGATACGCACCATCGCCACAACCATTGAGGAGGGTTTTTCGCTGCCGAAGGTGGAGAAGTTTGAGGAACTGATCAACGAGCGCACCCGTGCCATCATGATCTGCAACCCCAACAACCCCACGGGCTACCTCTATACACGCCGCGAGATGAACCAGATACGCGACCTGGTGAAGAAATACGATCTCTATCTCTTCTCTGACGAGGTGTACCGCGAATACATCTACACGGGCTCGCCCTATATCTCGGCCTGCCATCTGGAAGGCATCGAGCAGAACGTCATCCTGATCGACTCCGTGTCGAAGCGCTACTCTGAGTGCGGCATCCGCATCGGTGCCCTCATCACCAAGAACAAGGAGGTGCGCGCTGCCGTGATGAAGTTCTGTCAGGCCCGTCTCTCCCCTCCCCTTATCGGACAGATCGTGGCAGAGGCTTCGCTTGACGCGCCGGAGAACTACTATCGCGATGTCTACGACGAATATGTGGAGCGGAGAAAGTGCCTGATTGATGGTCTGAACCGCATCCCGGGTGTCTACTCGCCCATCCCCATGGGGGCCTTCTACACGGTGGCCAAACTGCCTGTGGATGACAGCGAGAAGTTCTGCCGCTGGTGCCTGTCGGAATTTGAGTACGAGGGTCAGACGGTGATGATGGCTCCTGCTGCCGGCTTCTACACCACGCCAGGTGCCGGCATCAACCAGGTGCGCATAGCCTACGTGCTCAAGAAGGAAGACCTGATGAAAGCGCTAGTGGTGCTGCAAAAGGCGCTGGAGGCCTATCCGGGGAGAGTCAATGAATAAGAAAGGAATGGAAGGGATATTAAAAGGAAGTTATCGCTTCGCTTGGAAGTTAAAAGGACGTTTGTTTTGCTACTCCCGCTTATGCGATATCAGTAATGTCCCTTTAACTTCCTTTTAACTTCCCTTTAACTTCCCTTTAACTTCCCTTTAGAGTGAATTTCCCGTTATTCATAGCCAAGAGGATTTTTAGTGATCAGGGCGACCGCCGCAAGGTGAGCCGCCCCGCCATTCGTATTGCCACCATCGGCGTGGCCATAGGACTGGCGGTGATGATTGTCACCATCAGCGTGGTGCTGGGCTTCAAGCATACCATCCGCGACAAGGTGGTGGGCTTCGGCAGTCATATCACCATTCAGAACGTGCAGTCGGCCTACGACCCGCAGAACAATCCTGTGGCCATCGACGGCACTTTCCTGGAACGGCTGGAAGCCCTCAGCCGCGTCAACCACGCCCAACGCTACAACTATGCACAGGGCATCCTGAAGACCGACGACGACTTCCTGGGAGTGATGTTCAAGGGCATCGGGCCTGAATACGACACACAGTACCTCAGCCAATGTGTGGTGGAAGGCGAACTGCCACAGTTCTGCGACACAGCCACCACCTACCCCCTGGTGCTCTCGAAGACGATGGCCGACAAACTGCGCCTGCATGCTGGTGACCGCGTGTTTGCCTACTTCATCGGTGAGGATGATGTCAGGGCCCGCAGATTCACCGTCACCGGCATCTACCAGACCAATATGAAGCGCTTCGACGATGCCATCTGCCTGACCGACTTCTATGCCGCACAGCGTATCAACGGCTGGGAGAAGAACCAGTGCTCGGGCATCGAACTGCTGACGGACATGAATGCCGACGAAGCATTCTTCAACCACTATTTTGCGTACAGGTCTGATTTATTTTTGTCATATCTAAAACCGCCGCGTCCCTTTAAGATTATTAAGCAAATTTACAAAGACCTCATACTTCATCATTTCCCCGTCCTGCAATTCGAGACCAACCCCGAGGTGCGCGCATTGCTGAGACACACACCTGACAACGACGGACACTTCATGGCCTCGCAGACCATCACCGAGAGTTACCCGCAGGTGTTCTCGTGGCTGGAACTGCTCGACATCAACGTGTGGATCATCCTGGCTCTGATGATCTCGCTGGCAGGCATCACCATGATCAGCGGACTCCTTATTATTATATTGGAACGCGCGAAGATGATCGGCATCCTCAAGGCCCTGGGAGCCCGCAATTCTACCATACGCTACACCTTCCTCTGGTTTGCCGCTTTCATCATCGGACGAGGGCTGATTATCGGCAACCTCCTGGGCATCGGCATCGTCGTGCTGCAACAGCAGACGGGCCTCATCACGCTCGATCCGCAGACATATTATGTCTGCGAGGCACCTATGGAACTGCATTTTCCCCTCATCATTCTGTTGAACATCTGCACGCTGTTCATCTCCGTATTCGTGCTCGTCGCACCCAGTTATCTGGTGTCACGCATTCGCCCCGCCCAGTCGATGCGCTACGAGTAAAAAAGTCTTAATAATTGTTCGTTTTTTCTATCAAACAAACATATTCACGGGGATAACAGAAAAAACTGCACAAAAAATTTGCGAATGTGCAGGAAATGATGTATCTTTGCACAAAATTTTTAAAATTGTGCAATGAACGCAGGTTCTAGTTTCAACAAGTATATACAGGACGCCATTATCAACAACTGGAATGCAGACGCACTGACCGACTTTCAGGGAGCGACGCTACAATTCCACGATGTGGCCCGTAAGATAGGAAAACTCCACATACTCTTCCTCAACTGTGACATCCAGAAGGGCGACAAAATCGCCATCTGCGGACGCAACTCATCACATTGGGCAGTATCGTTTCTGGCCACATTGACCTACGGCGCTGTGGCGGTGCCCATCCTGCACGAGTTTAATGCCGATCAGATACACAACATCGTCAACCACTCGGAAGCAAAGATGTTGTTCGTGGGCGACTATATTGCCAAAGAGATAGACCCCGAGGCCATGCCTCATCTGGAGGGTATCATCAACCTGCCCGACTTCTCGCTGATGGTGTCACGCTCGGAGAAACTCACCTACGCCCGCGAACATCTCAACATGATGTTCTGTAGCCAATATCCGATGGCCTTCCGCAAGGAGGATGTGCATTATCACGAGGATTCGCCCGAGGAGTTGGCACTCATCAACTACACCAGCGGCACCACTGGCTACTCGAAGGGCGTCATGCTGCCCTACAGGGCACTTTGGGGTAACCTCGACTTCTGCCTGCGCAATCTGGGCTCGCATGTCAAGCCGAACACCCACATGCTCGAAATACTGCCTATGGCCCACATGTACGGCCTGGCCATCGAGTTCATCTTCGGCTTCTGCTACGGTTGCCACCTGTTTTTCCTCAACCGTCTCCCCTCCCCTTCGCTCATCGCACAAGCCTTCACCGAGGTCAAGCCCTCACTGGTCATCGCTGTTCCCCTGATCATTGAGAAAATCATCCGAAAGAAAGTATTCCCCATCGTACAGAGCAACCGCATGAAACTGCTGTTGGCTATGCCCGTGGTGTCGAAGAAGGTCAAGGAGAAGATATGCCAGCAGGTCTATGAGGCCTTTGGCGGACAGGCTTACGAGATTATCGTGGGCGGTGCTCCCCTCTCCAAGGAGGTAGAGCAGTTCCTCATCAGCATCGGTTTCCCGATAACCGTTGGCTACGGCACCACCGAGTGCGCTCCCCTCATCAGTTACCGCGACTGGCACACCTTTGTACCAGGCTCCTGCGGCTGCTGTCTGGACAACATGGAGGTGCGCATACTCAGCCGTGATCCTCAGAACGTGGCAGGCGAGATCGTCACACGCGGCACCAACCTCATGCTGGGCTATTACAAGAACGAGGAAGCCACACGGCAGGCCATCGATGAGGACGGCTGGTATCATACTGGCGACCTGGCCACGATGGATGCCGACGGCAACATCTTCATTCGCGGACGCATCAAGAACATGCTGTTGGGAGCCAACGGACAGAATGTCTATCCAGAGGAAATCGAGGACAAACTGAACTCCATGCCGATGGTCAGCGAGTGTTTGGTCGTTCAGGAGGGCGAGAAACTGGTGGCACTCGTATTCCCCGACAAGGACGAAGTGAACGGCTTCAGCCAGGAAGAGTTGGATGCCGTGATGGAGCAGAACCGCCAGAACCTGAACGCCATGCTGCCCAACTTCAGCCGCATCAGTCGCATCGTACTGAGGGACAGCGAATTCCAGAAGACACCAAAGAAAAGCATCAAGCGATATTTGTACCAAGCATAAAAATCTAATGATATGGAAAAAATACCTAGTTTCAACGAACTTATCCAAAAGAGCATCATAGAGCACTGGGATAAAGATGCGGTGACTGACTACAAGGGTCAGACCCTGCAATATCACGATGTGGCTAGAAAAATAGAAAAGGTACATATCCTTTTCGAATACTCAGGCATACAAAAAGGAGACAAGATAGCACTCTGCGGACGCAACTCCAGCCAATGGGCCGTGGCCTTCATCGCTACCCTGACCTACGGAGCCATTGCCGTGCCCATCCTGCATGAGTTCATGCCCGAACAGATTCACAACATCGTGAACCACTCGGATGCCAAACTCCTCTTTGCAGGCGACTATGTGGCTGGTACCATCGATCCCGAGGCCATGCCCAGCCTGGAAGGTATCATCCGCAGTACCGACTTCTCGCTCATCCTCTCCCGTTCGGAGAAGTTGACCTATGCCCGCGAGAACCTCAACGCCCTCTACGGCCAGAAGTTCCCCAAATATTTCCGTCAGGAGCATATCAACTACTATAAAGAGCAAAGTCCCGACGAACTGGCTCTCATCAACTATACCAGCGGCACCACAGGCTTCTCGAAGGGCGTCATGATACCCTATCGCGCCTTGTGGTCGAACTACGACTTTGCCTGCAACGTGCTGGGTACGACCATCAAGTGTGGCGACAATATCATCTCCATACTGCCTATGGCCCACATGTACGGTATGGCCTTCGAGTTCATCTTCGAGTTCATCCACGGCTGTCATGTGTACTACCTCAACCGCACGCCATCGCCTGCCATCATCGCACAGGCCTTTGCAGAGGTCAAGCCGAGGGTGATCATCGCCGTGCCGCTGGTCATCGAGAAGATTATCCGCAAGAAGGTGTTCCCCAAGATACAGAACAACCGCATGCGCCTGCTGCTGCAGATGCCTATCATCTCCACGAAGGTGCGCGAGATGATCTGTCAGGAGGTGCTGAAAGCCTTCGGCGGCAATGTCTATGAGGTCATCATTGGCGGAGCAGCCTTCAACCAGGAGGTAGAGCAGTTCATGCATCGCATCAACTTCCCCTACACCGTGGGCTATGGCGCCACAGAGTGCGCCCCCATCATCTGCTATAGCGACTGGCGCTCCTTCGTGCCTGGCTCGTGCGGACGTGCCGTCGTCAACATGCAGGTGAAGATTGACTCACCAGATCCGGAAAATATTCCTGGCGAGATCCTCGCACGCGGACTCAATGTCATGTTGGGATACTACAAGAACGAGAAGGCTACGGCAGAAACGCTCGACAAGGACGGCTGGTACCATACGGGCGACCTGGGAACGATGGACGGCGATGGCAACGTGTTCATCAACGGCCGTTCGAAGAACATGCTGCTCGGTGCCAACGGACAGAACATCTACCCAGAGGAGATTGAGGATAAACTCAACTCGATGACAATGGTCAGCGAGAGCATTGTCGTACAGCGTGACACCAAGTTGGTGGCCCTTGTACATCCTGACGTAGACGAGGCCAAGGCGCTCAACTTTACCGATGAGGATATGGCGGGTATCATGGAGCAGAACCGCAACACGCTGAACCAGATGCTGCCTGCCTACGAGAAGATCAGCGAGATAGAGATTCACAACGAGGAGTTCCAGAAGACGCCGAAGAAGAGCATCAAGCGCTATCTCTATTCATAAGACAACGACGTCCCTGCCTGACGGCAGGAGACATCGGTGGTAAGAACACAAGAAAAGGGGCTACGAGGCCCCTTTTTCTTATTGTATGTTTAACTTCCCTTTAACTCCCTTTCCATTCCTTTTCTAAGAATTCATGAGGACTGCCGTGCGGACACGACTTAGTGTCTCAGGCGTCATCTGCAGATAGTTGGCAATATAGACCAGCGGAGCACGGAGCACAAGTTGCGGAGACCTCTTCACCAGTTTCTGGTAGCGATCCTGCGCACTCTCAAAGCGCAGCATGTCGGCTCGCTGCTGACTGATGATAAGCGACTCCTCCAGAATCTTACGGTAGAGCATCTGAATGTTGACGCTCTTCATAGACACCGCCTCCAGGTCGTGCATCGGGATGGCGAAGACGACGGTGGGTTCGAGGGCTTGTATCATCTGCGCAGACGGCGTCTCATGGAAGAGGCTCTCAATGCTCATGCAAATGGTGTTCTCTGTCGCCATATACTCCGTCAGTTCCTTCTTGTTCTTATAGTAGTACTGGCGCACCAGTCCTTTCACTATCCAGTAGATATTACGGCACACCTCACCCTCGTTGAGGATTTTCTCACCTTTAGCGAACTTCATCGGAACAAGGATGCTTTCCAGCATGTCCAGTTCCTCATGCGTCATTGTACTGTATCGGCGGGCCAGTTCACGGGCCACATCTCGTGAAGTTAAACTTAGGTTAAGCATTTTTCTTTCAGTTTGTTTTTAGATCTGTTTGTATAGGTATAGTAGGAAAGATTGATTAGACATCAGTCAAGTTTCAAGACGGCCAGGAAGGCTTTCTGAGGCACCTCCACATTGCCTATCTGCTTCATGCGCTTCTTGCCGCGCTTCTGTTTCTCCAGCAACTTGCGCTTACGGCTCACGTCGCCTCCATAGCATTTGGCCAGCACGTCTTTTCTCACCTGTTTCACCGTCTCACGGGCGATGATCTTCGCACCGATGGCGGCCTGGATGGCGATATCGAACTGCTGGCGAGGTATCAGTTCCTTCAGTTTCTCGCACATGCGGCGCCCAAAGGTCACGGCATTGTCCTGATGGGTCAGCGTGGACAGGGCATCAACAGGCTCTCCGTTGAGCAGGATGTCCAGTTTGACCAGTTTCGACGGACGGAACGAGTCCACATGATAGTCAAACGAAGCATATCCCTTCGAGATACTCTTCAGTTTGTCGTAGAAGTCGATGACTATCTCACCCAGGGGCAGCATGAACCGCAGTTCCACGCGATTGCCGCTCACGTATTGCTGGTCTATCAGTTCACCACGCTTGTCAAGACAGAGCGTCATGATAGGTCCAATGAAATCGGCAGCCGTGATGATCGAGGCACGGATATAGGGCTCCTCAATATGGTCTATCATCGTCTGGTCAGGCAGTCCGGAAGGATTGTGCACCTCCTTTTCCTCGCCCTGCTTCGTATAGCACATATACGACACGTTGGGCACGGTAGTGATCACATCCATATCGAACTCACGGTCCAGTCGCTCCTGCACAATCTCCATGTGGAGCAAGCCGAGGAAGCCACAGCGGAATCCAAATCCCAAGGCTACCGACGACTCTGGCTGGAAGGTCAGCGAGGCATCGTTGAGTTGCAGTTTCTCCAGCGAGGCACGCAGGTTCTCATAGTCCGTGGGGTCAATGGGATAGACACCTGCGAACACCATAGGCTTCACCTCTTGGAATCCCTCGATGGCTTTGTCGCAAGGTGTAGCCACATGAGTGATGGTGTCGCCCACCTTCACCTCTTTCGAGTTCTTGATACCGCTGATGATGTAGCCCACGTCGCCCGTCCGTAGTTCCTGACGGGGTATCATGTCCATCTTCAGCACGCCCACCTCGTCGGCATCATACTCCATACCCGTATTGAAGAATTTCACCTTGTCGCCCTTGCGAATCACGCCGTTCACAATCTTGAAGTAGGCAATGATACCACGGAAAGAGTTGAACACCGAGTCGAAGATCAGGGCCTGCAGGGGAGCCTTCTCGTCGCCCTCAGGATGAGGTATGCGGTCAACGACGGCATTCAGGATTTCCTCCACGCCCTCGCCGGTCTTGCCGCTGGCGCGAATGATGTCTTCCGGGTCACAGCCGATGAGGTCCACGATCTCGTCCTCCACCTCGTCCGGCATCGCACTTGGCATGTCTATCTTGTTGATCACGGGGATGATCTCCAGATTGTTGTCGATAGCCATATAGAGGTTCGAGATCGTCTGCGCCTGTACGCCCTGTGTGGCATCAACCACCAGCAAGGCACCCTCGCAGGCTGCGATGCTTCGGCTCACCTCATACGAGAAGTCCACATGTCCCGGCGTGTCTATCAGGTTCAGCACATATTTCTCCCCGTCCCTTTCATACTCCATCTGGATGGCGTGGCTCTTGATGGTGATACCACGTTCACGCTCCAGTTCCATATCGTCAAGCATCTGTCCCTCAGTCACTTGTATGGTCTTGGTGTATTCCAGCAGGCGGTCGGCCAGAGTCGACTTACCGTGGTCTATATGTGCGATGATGCAGAAATTCCTGATATTCTTCATGAACGTATACGTCTCTTTAGCCTGCAAAGTTACAAAAAAGAAAGGAAAAAACTCCCTATTTAATATTTTTTTTGTATCTTTGCCATCAAAGATGGCTAAAATACTCTGTCTCGGCAAAAAAAAGAACGAGATTCTTTTGTTTTGCCCTCGACTTTTCGTATCTTTGCCACATAATTTTATTTTGACCTGTCAACATGAAGAAATTATTCATCCTGACCCTTGCCGGCATCCTGCTCGTCTCTTGCCAGGAATCACTGGAGGAACGGGCTGCCCGCGAGGCGCGAGAAATGACCGAGAACAAGTGCCCGATGCCGATTGGCGACAATATGATGCTCGACAGCATCGTGTTCGACATCCCCACCCTCACCCAGTCACAGTATTTCCGTTTCACTGGCGACAATGACAACGACAGCGTGGTCTGTGTGCTTCAGAATGCCAAGCAGGCGCTGGTGGCAGAACTGAAGAACAGCCCCTCCTATAAGCCGCTGATGGAAAAAGGTGTCAACTTCCACTACATCTACCGTTCCAACAAGAACCCGGAGAAGATATATCTGGAGATGACACTTACAAAAGAGGACTACCAATAGGCAGTCCTCATTGTACAATCTTGAACCTCACACGGAACGACCGCTCGTGCTCGTCCCAGTTGGTGCCCAGCATCTCGAATCGTCCGATTTGCGAGGTTGAGCGCACATGCTTTCCAATGCATGGGCACACGTCGTAGTCACCGATGCGGACCAGGCGTATCGTCTCGCTCGCATCGTCAGGCAGGCGGTCCAGGGAAACGCCTTCTGGCAGATTGTCGCGGGTGACGAACTCGAACGTGACGGGCAAATCCTCCTCTATCAGTTCGTTCATGCGTCGCTCAATCTCTTTCTCCTCCTGACGGCTCGGCTTGTGATCGAGCAAGAAACTCATCTTGCTCTTCTTCCGTTCCACATGGGCATTATGGCTGCGCTCACAGCCGAACAGCCGGATCATGGTTTGATTCAGCAGATGCTCGGCTGTGTGAGCAGGTGGGAACTCGTCCTTGTTATGGTCGTTCAAGATATTGTCCATTGTGACCTATTTCAGTTTTAGTACTAAAGCACCACGGGCAGGCAGGGCAAGGGCGATGCTATGGTCACGCATCAGCACAAGCGAAGTCGTCTGTCCCGTCAGCAAATCCTCTGCCTGATAGGCTTTCTCCTGAATCTCCAGATGGTTGAAGGCATGTCCGGGCAATGTGAGGTTCATCGTCAGCGGCGCATCGTCGAAGTTGGCCACAACAAGCAGGATGTCCTTGCCGGCCTTACGCAGGAAGGCATACTGACGATAGTATTGTTTGTTGGCATACATCACGTCGAACATCTGCCCGTCGCTGACTGCCTTTTCCGTGCGGGCTATGTTCAGCACCTTCTGGTAGATGGCTGTGAGGGGTGTCTGTTGAGGCTCAAGTGACCAGTAGTCGAAAATGGTGGTACGACCGTCGCGTCCGCTGAAGCCTTCCTCATCCATACCGCGCTCACCCCATTCCTGTCCGAAGTAGAGCATGAAGGGATTTTTCTGCATCAACGCGTTCACCACCAATGCCGGCACGCCATTCTCGCCTGCTCCGGCGAAGAATTCGCTGGCAATGCGCTGCTCGTCGTGGTTCTCCAGGAAATAGAGCATGTGGTCGCGAATGTCGTCGGTCTGCTGCCAGGCCCATGTGATGGCATCCGTAGGACGACGGTGGCATATCACGTCACGCATGGCATCGTACATGCCTACCTTGTCATACAGGTAGTCAAAGCCCGAGGCGATGTAGTGGCGATATTCGGCAGGGTTGTACACCTCACCGATGAATCGGATGTCAGGATACTGCGCACGAACCTTGCCCGTTGCCCAAGCCCAGAACTCGGCGGGCACCATCTCTGCCATATCGCAACGGAAGGCATCAACGCCCTTCGAGGCCCAGAACAGCAGGATGTCGAGCATCTTTGTCCAGGTGTCAGGCGTAGGATTGAAATGGCCCACTCCACCGGCATAGTAATCCACGCCGTAGTTCAGTTTCACCGTCTCATACCAATCGTTCCTGCCTGGCGCATTGTGGAAGCAGTCGTTGCCGGTAGCCTTTGCCGGACACTCCGTATATGGTTCGTTCTCACCATGATAGAGGTCAAAGTATGGCGTGAAGGTTTGCCCTGGACAATAGTAGAAATTGTTATGCTGTGGATCGAAGCCAATCTCACGATTATCATCCTCTCCCAGATCTCTCACCCCCTCGGGCTTGCAGATGCTGTGGTACTGGCGAGCCACATGGTTAGGCACGAAGTCGATGATGACCTTCAAGCCGGCACGATGGGTGCGGTTGACCAGTTTCTCAAACTCCTCCATGCGCTTGTTGACGTCGACAGCCAGATCAGGATCGATGTCATAGTAGTCGGTGATGGCATAAGGCGAACCGGCCCTACCCTTCACCACCGCAGGGTGCTGACGAGGGATGCCAAACTTCGTATAGTCGGTCATCGTGGCATGACGAATGACCCCTGTGTACCAAACATGCGAGACTCCCATCTCACGAATCTGCTTGAGGACAGAAGTCGTGAAATCGTTCAACTTGCCGCAACCGTTCTCCTCGATGGTGCCATTAGGTTTACGCGTCTGACAGCGATTGCCGTACAGACGCGTAAAAATCTGGTAGATGATAATCTTTGAACCTTTCATTATAAATTTTTTACTTTACACTTTACCTTTTACCCTTCAATGCCGTGAACGCTGACCTCCTTGTTGATCTTGGAGATCATGCCCCGCAGTGCCTTGCCAGGCCCGCACTCCGTGAAGTCGTCGGCACCATCGGCAATCATCGACTGCACGCATTGCGTCCAGCGCACCGATGAGGTCAACTGAGCAATCAGGTTCTGCTTGATCTCGGCAGGCTCGGTATGGGGCTTGCCGTCCACATTCTGATAGACGGGGCACTTAGGTGTCTTGAACTCCGTCTTCTCGATGGCAGCCTGCAGTTCGTCCTTGGCGGGCTGCATCAGGGGGCTATGGAAGGCACCGCCCACTTTCAGGGGCAGCGCACGCTTGGCACCGGCAGCCTTCAACTGCTCGCAAGCCTCGTTGATAGCGTCCACATTACCAGAGATGACCAACTGACCGGGGTTGTTGTAGTTGGCGCAGACCACCACGTTGCCCTCGCGGTTGATGCTTGCGCAGATCTCCTCAACCTGGGCATCGGGCAGGCCGATGATGGCAGCCATCGTAGAGGGAGCAGCCTCACAGGCCTTCTGCATAGCCATGGCACGAGCATAAACCAGGCGCAGGCCATCCTCGAACGAGAGGGCGCCAGCAGCCACGAGAGCCGAGAACTCACCCAGCGAGTGGCCGGCAGTCATAGCAGGCTGGAAATCGTCGCCCATGCAGATGGCGCTGATGACGGAGTGGAGGAATACGGCAGGCTGTGTCACCTTTGTCTGCTTCAGGTCATCGTCTGTTCCTTCGAACATAATATCTGTGATTCTGTAGCCCAGAATCTCGTTTGCTTTCTCAAAAAGTTCCTTTGCCGTTGCGTTGTTGTCGTAGAGGTCCTTGCCCATTCCTACGAACTGTGCTCCCTGTCCAGGGAAAACAAATGCTTTCATCTTTTTCTGTCTTTTTATTGTTTATATTATATAGGTGCCTGCGCCTATTCAGACGCCCACCCACCCCGTCTTAGGGGACTTTTCGGGTGCAAAGGTACAAATAAGTGAGAACATTACAAAGCAAAAAACACTTTTTTTGCTTTTAATGTCGATCGGAAGTACCTTCGGCGAAGAGTCAAACCCCTTCCAGGTTAGCGAGAGCCTTGCACAAAACATTATTTGACTTTAAAACATCAATACACTGGCATGACACCCGCTCAGTTTCAGCAGAAATGCGAGAAAGGTGAAGGACGCCGTCACCCTTGTGGGGGAAAAAAGGTGCCAGGACTTTGTTGTTTTAAAACATCGTCCTGGCACGGAAACCATCAATGTTATTGTTTCTCTTTATTTCAGCAGTTCTGCTGGCAATGTGGGCATGGCGCCATTTTGCGTGCAGACGTAGGCAGAGACCTGCACGGCGAGGCGGTGGGCCTCAGAAACGGACTTGCCGTTGAGTATGCTGCCGACGAAGGAGCCGGTGAAGGAGTCGCCAGCGCCTACGGTATCGGCAACCTTCACTTTCGGCGTCTCCTGGAAAGACACGTGGCCGGGCGTGAAGACGTAAGAGCCATTGGTGCCGCAGGTGAGCACCAGCATGTCGAGGTTGTACTTGCCCAGGATGAGCCAGCACTTGTTCTCGATATCGAGACCGGGGTAGCCGAACATACGCCCGATGAGCACCAGTTCCTCGTCGTTGATTTTCAGGATGTTGCAACGCTGGAACGACTCTCTCAGGATCTCCTGTGTATAGAACTGCTGGCGCAGGTTGATGTCGAAGATCTTCAGACAGTCGTCGGGCGTAGCGTCGAGGAATTTCTGGATGGTGGTGCGGCTGACCACGTTGCGCTGTGCCAGCGAGCCGAAGCAGACGGCGCGGCAGTTGCGGGCAATCTGGGCGATGTCATCGTCGAAGGGGATATTGTCCCATGCCACGTTTTCCTTGATGTCATACGTGGGGATGCCCTGCTCGTCGAGTTGCACCTGCACGGTGCCCGTAGGATAGGGCACGCGGGGCATCAGGTCGTTCAGCCCGTGCTCCTTCAGTGCGTCTATGGTCTCGTCGGCCAGTTTGTCATCGCCGAGTGCGCTGATGGCGACGGTGCTGTCCATGCCAAGGAACTGCCCGGCATGATAGGCGAAGTTGGCGGGTGCGCCACCCAGTTTCTTACCTTCGGGAAGTACATCCCACAGGACTTCTCCGAGTCCTACTACATAACGGTTTTGTTTCATATTTTAGTTGTTTAGGTTTTTTGTCGTTTGATGGTTTGGGGATAATAGTATTGTCGACTGGGGTAACTTTTCTAAACGACCAGACGCCCCATCCCCTGAACCACTAAATTTGTTTGATATATGTAAAGAGATAGACCACACCCACGGCCATGACGAGCACGGCACCGGCCTGCCCCATGGCATCGCTCAGCAAGCCCATGAAGAGCGGGAAAATGGTGCCGCCGAAGAGGCCCATAATCATCAAGCCCGACACCTCGTTCTGCTTGGTTGGCATGGATTCGAGTGCAGTGGCGAAGCACATGGAGAAGATGTTAGAGTTGCCGTAGCCCACGAGTGCAATGGCTGCATAAAGCATCCACTTCTCCGTTCCGACGAACAGGCCACACATTGACAAAGCCATCATCACCACGGAGATGATGAAGAATGTACGCATCTTCAGTGCACGGAGGAAAAAGGAGCCTGTCAGGCAGCCGATGGTACGGAAGATGAAATAGAGCGAGGTGGCGAAGGCGGCCTCGTTGAGCGTCATGCCCAGTCGCTCCATCAGGATTTTGGGAGCAGTAGTGTTAGTGCCCACGTCGATACCCACATGGCACATGATGCCGAGGAACGACAGCAGCACGATGGGTGTGCCCAGCAGTTTGAAGCACTCCACGAAGGTGGAAGGCTTGCCCTCGATGGCTGGTTCGTCGATAGGTGTCACAAACAGCAAGATGGTTGACAGCACACCCACCACGAGGAAGATGCCAAACAGCACGCGCCAGTTCAGTCCGAACTCGGGAATGACCATCGTTGCGCCCCACATGGCCAGGTAAGGTGCCGAGAACGAGGCGATGGCCTTGACAAACTGTCCGAAGGTGAGCGTCGAAGCGAGGTTGCCGCCACCCATCACGGTCGATACCAGTGGGTTGAGCGATGTCTGCATCAGGGCGTTGCCGATGCCCAGCAGCGAGAAGGCCACCAGCATGATGCTGAATGTCTCGCCAAACAGCGGCAACAGCAGTGCCACCGCCGTCACCACCAGCGACAGCAATACCGTATTCTTGCGCCCTATCTTGTTCATCAGCATGCCTGTAGGAACACTGAAGATAAGAAACCAGAAGAACACCAGCGAGGGGAACACGTTAGCCACGGAGTCGTTCAGCGCAAGGTCTTCTTTCACATAGTTGGAGGCGATGCCCACCAGATCCACGAAGCCCATGCAGAAGAAGCAGAGCATCACGGGGATCAAATAAATCGATTTGTTTTGACCCATTTTTCTTTAGTGTTTAATTTCGTAAATAGTTGCTTTGCCACCCTTCACCTTTATATTATTATAGGGTTCTGTGGGGAACACGAGGTTGGTCATGGCCATTTTGCCATCGGCATCGAAGGCCTCTATGCTACAGCGATCGATGAACAGGCGAAGTTGCTTGACGCTGCCGTAGGTGGGAGCCTCGGTCACGCAGGGGAAGTCGCCGCTGAAACTCACGTCGCCGCTCTTGGTGCGATCCATGCTGAACGTCTGCTTGGCAGCGTCGTATTTCATGACGACCTGCTCGCCCTTGTCGTTCGAGAGCACAATCTCTGCCTGCTTCTTCACGTCGATGACAATCTCGCAGGCCTCCGTCGGCTGCTTCATCTTTGCGCCGCGCACTGCCAGCATCTCCTTCGAGGGCACCACGCTGACGTAGGTCTCACCCTTGTACTCAAACAATCCGAGGTCGCGGGCTATCGAGTTGGCCGAGCGGAACTGCATGGTGGGCACCTGGTTGGCATACTGCCAGTTCGACATCCAGGCCAGCACTGTGCGTCGATTGTCTGGAGCATTATAGAACGAGACGGTGGCATAGTGGTCCTTGCCATAATCGAGCCACTTCGTCACCTCCGGCTTCGACTCGCAGGTAAACTTGTGGCCGTCGAACTGGCCGACGAAATACTGCGTGGCCGATCCGCCAAAGGGGCCGCCTGGGTTGATGTTGCAGATGAGCACCCACTTCTTTGATTGACCATTGACCATTGACGATTGACCATTATTGTTACGCGCAGCAGCGCTCGAACTTGTTCGCTTTGCTTGCAAAGAATGGTCAATGTTCAATGTTGAATGTTCAATGGGGAAAAGGTCGGGGCATTCCCACACGCCGCCGTGATTGCCATATTCCTTGCCGAAAGACGACTCGTACTTCCATTGCTTCAGGTCTGGCGATGAGTAGATACGCATCTCCTGTCCAACGGCGAGGATGAGGTTCCATGCCTTGATGTCTTCGTTCCAGAACGGACGAGGGTCACGGAAGTCCTTGTCTTCGGCAGTCAGCACGGGGTTGCCCTCATACTTTGCAAATGTCTTGCCGCCATCGTTGGAGAAGGCTATGCACTGTGCCTGCACGTCACCGCCAAAGGGAGTGGGACGGCTGGCAGTGTACATGGCAACAATGTTGCCCTTATCCACCACGCATGAACCGCTGAACATCGTCCCCCACACGTCGGGAGTCAGTGCCACGCCCTCATCCTTCCAATGGACGAGGTCGGTAGAGGTAGAGTGACCCCAGTGCATGTTGCCCCACATGGAACCGTAGGGGTTGTACTGGTAGTAGAGATTCCACACGCCATCGCAGGCACCTGCCTGCCCATCGTTGCCTGCCGACGACGACGGCATATAGAACATTCCGTTCGGGTCGTTCATCCATCCACGCTTGGGCGTATGATGGTACAGCGGACGGAACTTTTCCTCAATCAACTCGAAGTCAGCATCGTCGTTCTGTGCCAGTTTCTTGAAGCACACACTTCCTGTCGGCACGTTCTGCACGCATACTCTCAGAGCGTTCAGGTTCTGATACGGCTGCAAGTCAAGTGCCACATAATAGTCCACCTGTTCGCGGGCCATACGCACGTTTTGCTCCATCTGCAACATGCCGTTCAAGATCACCTGCACCTTCCCTTCAGGAGCAGACTCTTGGATGGGCAGCCACAGATAGCGTCCAGTGGCCTTCGGCGTCACGATGCTCTGCTCGCAAGCCTGAGGTGTCACTGTCTGCGCATTGGCCATCGTCAGCGTCAAGACTGCTGCCAGTGTCATTATGCATCTTTTCGTCATCTTCATTTGTCTTTAGTTATTAATAAAATGTTATCCTGAAAAACAATCCTTTTCTTTACCAATTAACAAATAACTAACTACTAACCTTTACTTAATAAAAACCTTTTTGCCATTTACAATCTTCACTCCTTTGCTGGGATTGACCATGTGCTGACCATTGAGGTTGTAAACATCACTATTCACTTTCTCACTATTCATTTGCATAGTGCTGACACCCGTACTCTCTTTCTTGACGAGCACGATGGCCGTGAAGTTGAAGGGCGAACCACCTTCCTTGTTGCACTGAACCATGAGCCTGTCAACGTCAGCCAGTTTGGCAGCCATGTCCATGCTCTCAATGTTGAGTTCGGCATAGCCGGCAGTCATGGTCATCGTGGTCTGGTCGCCCAACTTGCCACCGTCGCCCCACTTGGTGAGTACGTTGATGACATAGTCGGTGCGGTTAGCCTCTGAATAGAAGCGGATGGCCTTGTATTCGTTCCAGTTGATGCCGTCGAACGAGGTCTTTGCAATTTCCAATGTGCTCCATTCATCCATCCAGAAGTAGCCACTCCAGACTGTGTTCTCGTCGATGTTGTCCTTGCCGTCACCATACCATATTTTGGTAGCAGTGAAACCCTTACCGCAGACCTCAAGGCCATAATTCTTCAGGTTTGCAAGCATTGCAGGAGTAGCGAACACCTCAATATTACTTTGGTCAGGGAAGATAAAGTGCGCAAAGCGCGTGCCTGGCAGCATGCCTCCGTTGCTATGAAGTTCGATAACCTCGCCTGTTGCATTCATGAACTCAATGACGAGTTTGTCGCCAACCTTCATGTCTGCAAATTTAGTGGACTCAATCTTCAGGGTGCTGCTCCAGTCAACGGCGTGTGAACCTTCCCACACGTCGGTGGCTGAAACAATAGTGGCTGTTGCCATCAGGCATAAGATAACAAATAATTTCTTCATCATATTTTTCTTTTCTATTGTTGATAAACTTTCACGTCGCTAATGGTGATGCTGCCACCATAGTTGTTGATGCTCCAGCAGTTCTTGGTGATACCGTAGATGCGGTTGGTGTAGCATACGTTATCGTTGATGTACATGACGAGCACGGAGTTGTCGGTGTAGATGTCCACCTTGTAGGTGTTGTCAGCAGGACGGGCAAATCCGTAGCCGTCGATACCGCGGATGAATCCCTTGCCGTAGATCTTTTTGATCTTTTTCTCGGTACCGTCGAACTCCTCCTCGATACGGAATCCCTCTTCCTCGAAGTTCACCTTGCGCCAGTTGTCGTTCTCGGGATTGACGACCATGGTGTAGTAGTACTCAGGGTCTGTGCTGCGTACTACGGAGATGCCGAACTTGTCGGAGTTGCCGGCAGTCTTGACGGTGAACGAGATGTGGTTGCAGGCACCCAGTCGGTTGTAGAGCACGTAGGCATCGTCGCCAGTGAGTGTGCCGTTGTTATATCCGTTGCTGTCCATGATGTTCAGGGCTGCATCCTTGGTGTATTTGTCGCCGATGGCGGGCACGGCACCGAGGGTCAGCGTGCCGTCGGCATGCTGGATAATCTTGTGGCATACCAGTGCACCGGCCCATGCGGGCTCGCTGTCAGCACCCACGTTGATGTTCTTGTCGAAGAGGGTGGCTCCCTCGCGGATGGGGCACCATCCCCAGATGTAGCGGTCGGTGCCGTTGGAGGCTGTCTTGCCGGCATAGAAGGCTCGCGTGTCGAGCACGCCCTCCTTGCCGTCCTGAGGCCAGTGGGCACCCGGGTCGCCGAAGCATTCCTTCAGGCCCTGGAAACTCTTGGCCATCATATACTTCACCTTACGGCTCCAGTCGGTACGGTAGCCCTCGCTGTAGATGAAGTACCACCAGTCGCCCATCTTGAAGATGTCGGGGCACTCGCACATGCGGTCCCATACCATGTTGAACTGATCTACATATTCCCAGTTCTTCAGGTCGGCAGACTTGAAGTCAAGGAACTTCAACTTGCCGGCAATGACCATGTGCCACATTCCGTCGTCGGCCTTGAACACCTGAGGATCGCGGAAGTCGGTGGTAGTGTTATAGTCGGAACCCTTCAGCGTCCACTGGTAGTCCTTGGTCCATGTCTTGAAGTCGGGCGACGTGGCACGCATCACCACCTCGTGCACGCTGCCAGCCTGGAAACTGTGGCCAGTATAATAGATGTAGTACTGCTTTTCGGCCTCGCTATAGACGGCACAACCCGTACCCAGTGCGGCATCGGCATCCATCACAGAAGAACCGGTGGGGATGATTTCGCCCAGCGACTCGTAGTTGGCGCCGTCATTGGTGCTCACCGCCCAGAAGGGGTGATAGGTAGGGCCGTTGTTGACGTACTCCTGCAGGTAGAGCACCTTGAAGTCGCCGGTGTTTGCATCGTAGAAGGGCATGGGGTCGCCACAGCGGCCAATCTGCGGGTTGTAGTACGTCTGCTGTGCGTTAGGCTCTGTGGGGGTGAAAAACTCCGTCGTACCATCCCAGTTCTTGTCGGGATCAGGACTATATGTGTCGTCACTGCAGCCGGTGCTTGCTGCGCACAAGGCGCAGCCCACCAGACCGGTATAGAATATATTAAACATCTTTTTCATAATGCGTTATTTCGTTAAAATGTTGAAAGCATTCGAGGTAATTATCTCGATGTTCTTGTGGAACTTCTCGGTGTAGCCAGCCTCGTAGGTGTAGGAGAACCAGTCGTAGCAGCCAGAACCGATACAGATGACGTGACCCTTGCCTTCGTGGGCAGGATACTCCCATGCTACCACGGCACCGTCGCCACCGACACCAAGGATGGTGCCACCCGTGCGGGCCTCCCATGCAGCGTGGTTGTCATAGCCACCCCAGTCTGTTCCAATGTGATACTGAGCGGTAGAGTTGGTGATGTGATAACCGGCATCGGTGCAATACACGCGGTTAGGATCGTCGCCCCTGCTGTCCGGCGTACATCTGGAAGTCCCAAGGACCGCCGCAGGTCTCTGCCTCGAACTCGTTCTGACCCCAGCAGTTGTTTGGTGTGGTCCACTCGTCGTCACCAGTAACACCGATGAACGAAGGAACATTCGTGGCATAGCGTGTGAAGAAGAACGAACCGCCATTCTCGTAGAACGAACGAAGCGCGTTGAGCGTGTTCATAGCCTCAGGAGCCTTAGCCACGAACTGGTCGTGACCGTCAACGCCACCGTCGTAGTGGAAGTGCCACCACATCACCTTGCACTCAGAGAGGTCGATGGTTCCGGCACGAAGGTCGGCAAACGAAGCATAGAGGGTCTTGGGAACATTGCCCAGCATCCACTGGCAGGCAGCCTTGGCCTCGGGGTCGAGGTCTTCCATCGTGGGAGCCGTGCCCAGGAAGAGGGCTGAAGGCTTGTCGATGGAGATCACCGTGACGGTATATTCGCTCTCAGCGGAATTGTTGGTCACCTTATACTTCACAGGGTTGGTGAAGTCCTGGGCGACACCCGTTGCAGGCGACAGTGTGGCATTGGCACTGTAGGAAATGGTGGGCACCAGGTTGCTCAGGTCCATGCCGCCGGGCAGATAGACAGTAATGGTCTTTTTCGACTCATCGATAGAACCCGTGTAGATGTCGTTGATAACAAAACTGTAGATACGTGCCTCGTCGTGCATCACATAGAGTGTCCACTCCAGCGACACGTCGCCATTGCGAACAATCAGCGACTTGGCATTGTCCATGTCGAGGGTCTCACCCTGCTTCACATTACACGTAGCACCGGCGGAGAGCAACAACTTGCTGACCGTCATGGCAGAGGTCTCATACACCTCCGGCAAGCGAACCACGATGCTGCGGGAGGCCAGGTCGATATTACCCTCGTAGGCGTCGAGCGATAATGCTTCCACCATGCAGTCGCCGGAAAGCCTAAGGTCGCTCACATGGTCGCTAGAGCATGACCACAAGCCAAGGGCCAGGCAGAGGGCACAGAATATATTGAATATCTTTTTCATATAATTCATAATTTATAATGCATTATTCATAATTCAGAAACGATCAGAAATTCATTCCTCATTTCTCATTAATCATTTCTCATTTTTATTTACCAGTTGCCGCAATTTTGAATGTAGTTGCCGCGCGATGCTGACATCTGCACGAACGGTATGGGCAGGTATTCACCCTTGTTGGCAGTGAAATGGGCATCGCTGTACAGTGCGCAGTTGTCAATCTCTTCAGCATAGTACTTGTTCAGCACGTTGGCAGCATCGCCCCAGCGAACAAGGTCGAAGAAGCGCTCAGACTCCATAGCCATCTCCAGGCGGCGCTCCATCTTCACGATCTTCACCGTCTCCTCTTTGCTGTAAGCACCCTTATACGGGGTGACATACATCTTCACGCCATACGTGTTCTGATAACTGCCTATCATCTGGGTGCTGCCGGCAGCACGCTGGCGAATCTGGTTCACCAGATTGATGGCCTGCTCGCTGTTGCCCAACTGTGCATACGCCTCGGCACGCATCAGCAGCACGTCGGCATAGCGGAACACGATTCGGTTCATTGGAGAAGCCCAGTAGGAACCTTTGATAAGGTACTCGCCGATGAGTGCAGGATCGATATTCTGCTTCAGCGATACATAGTAGCCGTAGACGCCACCTGAACGGCTCCACACGCTGGTCTTGTCCATCATGAAGTTCTTGTTGAACATATAAGGCAGGCCAGGCATACCTACTGTCAGGAACAGACGTGGGTCGGCATTGTCGACAGCCATATCGTAGTCCTTCTGATTGAATGTGTCAAGCAGGGGCAGACCGTCGGCACCGGTACGGAAAGCGTTCACCAGATTCTGTGAAGGCTTGAAGAAGTCGGTACCGCCATCGGTAGCGCCGGGGATGTTGGGAGGAATCAGTCCGTAACTCCAGTTCAGGTTACCAAACGTAGAACCATCGTTGCGAGAATACTGGATAGCCCAGATGCTCTCAATGCCGTTCTCAAACTGCTCCTCGGGACGGAAGTTGTTGTGGATGTCAGCCTCCAGGCCATAGTTGGCATACAGTGCGGGATTGGTGTATTCAATGACCTTCTGCAACTCATCCTGGTTGATGCTGGTCACCTGGTTGTTGTTCTCATCGTCCTGATGATAAGCCTTGTAGAGATAGACCTTTGCCAGGAAAGCGGCAGCGGCAGCCTTTGTGGGACGGCCCTTGTCGGCCTGCTTCTCAGGCAGCACCTTGTATGCCTCCTCAAGGTCGTTGATAATCTGCTGCCAACCCTCGTCGTTGGTATATTCATGGTTCGACAGGTTGTTGTACTCGTCGTAAGTCAGGTTCTCGTTGGTAACAAACGGAATATGCTTATACAGGCGCTTCAGCAGGAAGTGGCCGTATGCGCGCAGGAACTTCATCTCGGCCAGGCGCTGCTGCTTCATGTCGTAGTCGCTGGCATTCAGCAGGGCAATGGCACTGTTCACACGCGACAGGCTATTGTACAGTCGCACCCACATGTCGTTGATGTTCCAGTTGGTGGTGAGCACACCTTGCTGGATCTCCAGTTGATGGAACACGTCGCCGTCGCCAGGGCCTGAGCCGCCCTTGTAGGCATCGTCGGAACGCACCTCAAAGTTCCACATCGAGAACGAAGAGTTAATATCTTCAGCCGTGGTAAAGATGGCATACGCTGACACCACCATGGCCTCTGCATTCTCCTCCGTCTTCACCTGTTCGTCGCTCAGCGTTCCCTGCGGCACATGCTCGTCAAGGAAACTCTCGCAACTGGTGAGTGCTATACTAAATGATAAATGACAAACGATAAATGCTGCACCTATCAGAAGTCTTCTACATTGAGACCGAAGGTTACGTTCAGAGGAATAGGATAGCCGAAGTTGGCATTCTCCGGATCAACACCCGTAAACTTCTTGCTCTTGATGGTCAGCAGGTTCTGGGCTGACAGATAGAAACGGACACGTGTCATGTAGATCTTCTCCGCCAGGCTCTTGGGCAGGTTGTAGCCCAACTGCACGGTGCGCAGTTTGGCGTATGAGCCGTTCTCTACGAAATAACTCGACACGCGCTTCTCGTTGTTGTTGTCCATCGTGCTCAGTGCGGGAATGGTAGAGCCGGCATTGGCGGGTGTCCATGCGTCGAGCAGGCGCTGGCCCTTGTTCAGGTTAGAAATGTTAAGGCCCTGCCAAAGGTCGGTCTCGCGCTTCAGGTCGGTGATGACGTCAACACCCTGCGCACCCTGCCAGAACATGGTGAAGTCGAAGTCCTTATACTGCAGGTAGATGTTAAGACCCCAGGTGAAGTCGGGAACGGGAGAGTAGATCCAGTCCTGGTCTGACTCGTTGATGACGCCGTCGTTATTGAGGTCCTTCCAACGGATGCGGCCTACACCGGCACCGTTCTGTACGGCGTGGTTATCCACCTCCTGCTGGTTGCAGAAGATACCGTCGTAGATGTAGCCCACCTGGGCTCCCATGGGATGTCCCACCACGCTCTTCACGCCGTTGCCGCCGAAGTTTCCGCTGGATGCCACGGTCTCGGGCAACTTCGTCACCTCGTTGCGATAAGTGCCGATGTTGCCGGTGATGTCGTAGGAGAACTTGTCGATTTCACCACGATAGCCGATATTGAACTCAACACCCTTGTTCTTCACCTCGCCGGCATTGATCCACTGTGAAGCACCCTCGCCCATCACACCGATGGCGGGCATGTCCACGAGAATGTCGGTGGTCTTCTTGTAGTACCATTCGAACGAACCGTACAGGGCGTTATGGAACAGGCCGAAGTCCAAGCCGAGGTTGGTCTGCGTGGTGGTCTCCCACTTCAGGTCGTCGTTGCCGAGACGGGTGCGACGGAAACCGCTGGGCAGTTGCTTGCCGCCGTTCGTGCCCTCGATGTCGTAACTGGTGCCATAACTCTGTCCGCCGAACTGTGCTTCGCCGTAGTTGCTCTCGTAGAGTGTGTAGCGGGCAATGACGGGAATCTCCTGGTTACCCGTCTGACCCCATGAAGCACGGAGTTTCAGGTTGTCGAGCCAGGTCATTTCCTTCATGAAGCCTTCCTCGCTGATGCGCCAGCCGGCACTGACCGAGGGGAACGTACCATAGCGGTTGTTCCTACCGAAACGGCTCGAACCGTCACGACGCAGCGTGAAACTGGCCATGTATTTCTCGTCGTAAGTATAGTTGAGTTTGCCGAAGAAAGAGGTCAGCGTGAAGCCTTCGCCACCACCGTAAGCCTCTGTCTCGCCAACACCGGCGTTAGGCCACATGTAGTCGGGATCCAACACGGCAAAGTCGTAACGCTTGCCGCTGAAGAAGCGGTCGTCCTCGCGGTTCAACTCCATACCAATCATGGCGTCACCACGATGCTTGCCAATCTCTAAATTGTAGGTGGCAATGGCGTTCCACATCCACTTCACCCAGTGCTCCTGCTTGGGCTCCACGGCATTCGTCTTGTTGGCAACCGTACCCTCGGTGACAGGATAGGTGAAGATGCGCTGCTCCTTCTGGGCATAGTCCAGACCGAAGGTCGAACGGATATGGAAATCCTTCATGGGGTTGATGTCCAGATAGGCGTCGCCAAACAGGCGCCAGTAGGTGTAGCGGTTGTCTTTGTTACGCTCCAGACGGGCCACGGGGTTCTCACGGTCGGGATAGCCGCCTACAGGACCGGCAAACTCGCCCTTCGTGGTATATACCGGCAGCGAGGGGTTGAACTGCAGCACGTTCTGCAGGAATCCTCCAGGAGCCTGCACCTCGCTGGTGCGGTTCAGGGTGAAGTGCTCACCAACGGTCAGCACGTCCAGATCCTTCATCTTCAGCAGTTTGTACTCGGTATTCATACGGGCCGAGAAACGCTCGAAGTCGGAATTCTTGATAATACCTTTATTCTTATAATAGCCCAGCGAGAAGAAAGAAGAGCCCTTCTCTGAACCATTGCTCAGCGATACGTTGTACTGCTGAATCAAGCCCGTGCGGGTGGTCTCCTTGAACCAGTCGGTGTCAGCGGCTGGGGTGGTGCCGGCGGCATCCAGATACTTGTCCAGGCCTACGTTGTTCAGCACGGGATGGCCCTGTGCGTCATAGCCCCAGTCGAAGTTATAGCCCAAACTGTTGCGGTTGGGGTCCAGGCCGTCGTTCACGTAAGCGCCCCACAGCACCTGGCCGTACTCCTTGGCATTGAGCACCTCCATCTTGTGGGCGTAGGTCTGCACTGACAAACTGGCGTCGAAGTCAATCTTGATCTTGCCTTCCTTTCCTTTCTTGGTGGTGATGATGATCACACCGTTGGCGGCACGCGAACCGTAGATAGAGGCCGAGGCGGCATCCTTCAGCACCTGGATGCTCTCGATGTCGTTACCGTTCAACTCATGCATACTGGCCTTTGTGGGAACACCATCGATGATGTACAGAGGGTCGTTGTTGTTCAGCGTGCCGACACCACGGATACGCACCGTTGCCGAACCCGAGGGCGAACCGTCGGCAGAGATGTTCATGCCGGGCACGCGACCCTGCATGGCCTTCATCGGGTTGTTCTCGTTCTGCTTGGCAAGTTCGCTGACGCTGACTACCGATACGGCACCGGTCAGGTCGGCCTTACGCTGGGTGGTATAACCCGTCACCACCACCTCGTTCAGCGACAGGGCATCCTCCTGCAGTGTCACCTTCATGCCCTTCTGGGCAGGCAGTTCTTGTGTCAGATAGCCGATGTACGAGAAGACCAGCGTCTTGCCGGCCTGCACCTTTAACTTGAAGTTGCCGTCGAAGTCGGTCAACGTACCGTTCGACGTCCCCTTCTCCATCACGGTAGCACCGATGATCCCTTCGCCGGTTTCATCGACCACCGTTCCCGTAATCTCTGTCTGCGCGTACATCACGGTACACAGCATCAGCGAGAGGAAACCCAGCAACCGTCTCTTCGAGACGCTCGCCTGAGCAAGAATGAATCGCTTCATTTGTTTCATTTGCTTTTGTTTTTAGTTAATACTTTGGTTAGAAATGTGCCGCAAAAGTATGAACTAAATGGCACAAAAGCATAAAAATATCGTTCATCCCGTGCAATTAATGTTGCGATGTAACATTTTTGCGAAGGAATGAACGATATTTCACAGACTGCGCGTCGCTATCTCCTCACGTCGCCCGGCACCTTGCCGTATTCTTCCTTAAAGCACTTGGTGAAATATGAGGGCGCGGTAAAGCCTACGGCGTAGGCCACCTCAGAGACGCTCTTGTCGGTGGTCAGCAGCATCTGGTAGGCACGATTCAGGCGGGCGGTGCGCAGCAGTTCCACGGGCGACGAGCCTGTGACGGCCTTCACCTTGCGATAGAGTTGCACACGGCTCAGGTTCATGTCGGCTGCAAGGTCCTCTACACTGACGTTGCTGTTCTCCAGGCGAGCCTCGATGACCTCCTTGAAGCGGGTGATAAACAGCGACACCGTTTCCGGCTCGTCCTCCTCTGCAACAGAGGAACTTTCGGATTGAGGCTGGTGGGGAGTTGAAATGTCCGACTCATGAGATACGGATTTCAAATCCGAATCAACACCGGCATCAGCGGTAGCAGTGCTAACTTCTGGCTTGAGATGCCATAGCGTATTGACCACACGCTCCCTCTGGAAGTCAATCTTGCGGAGGTGGTAAAGGTAGAAGAGAACGAACACCACAATCATGATGCGCTGCGTGTCAAGTTTGTGCAGGTAGTTGTCGGCCTTCTTATGCAAGGACTCCAGTTGGTTAGCCTGGCGCATGATTTCCTCACTCTCCATCTGCAGCACCTTGGCATTGTCGCGGGTGACCAGGGCCGACATCAGCAACGTCTCCTTCTCGTAGGGCCTTCCTTCGAGGATATTGACGGCCAACTCGATGATCTGGTCACCATGTGTGGGATAGATATACGAAGCGTCGAGCAACGAATCGCGTACCAGTTGTATTCCGCCGCTTTCGCCTGGCAGACCGTCGATGCCGCAGTATAGCACGTCTTCACCAAGCACCTTCCTCGCTCCCATCGCCGTACGGTCGTTGGCGCCAAACACCAGGTCCACGCGTACATCTTTATTATTAAGGAACCATTGCTGAGTACTCTCGTAAGCCGTCTGCTCTGTCCAGTCGCCCTGTAACGAGGCAACGACCTTGATGCCGGGTGCATTCTTGATGGCATCCATAAAACCGTTGTGGCGCTCGATGGATGGCGACGACCCTTCCAGTCCCTTAATCTCCAACACGGTGCCCTCTCCGTGAAGCCGAGAGACTATATACTCGCCCATCACACGCCCCATCTCATAGTTGTCGGCACTGATGAAAGCCGTGTATTTCTGCGAACTGGTCTTCCGCTCAAACACGATGACAGGGATGCCTTTGTCGTAGGCGCGGTCGATGGCGGGCGAGATGGTCTGCACCTGATTCGGTGCCACAATCAGCAAGTCGATGCCATCATCCACGAGACTGTCTATCTGCTGCACCTGCCGCTCATCGCTGTCGTAGGCAGCGGCGAACTTTATCTCTACGTTTTCATGGAAGTAAGCCCCCATCTTCAGTTCAGCATTCTGCTTGTCGCGCCAGATGTCGGCGGAGCACTGCGACACGCCGATACGGTATTTTGCATTGCCTCCTGCACACGAGACAAGCATCGCTGCTATGACGATGATGGTTAAAAGAAAGAACTTACGCATGTTTTCTATTTAGAAATATGGCGCAAAGGTACAAATTAAAAAGCAAAGTAACAAAACATTTAGTAAAAAAGTTGTTGCCAAACACAAACAGTCATCCCCGAGGCTCCTTGCGGAATCTCGGGGATGCTGTTTCATCGGGGCTGCAGGTCGCTGCACTCCGTCACGGGGCTGAAGCAGGGGCACGGCTTGCGGGGATCCAGGTCGTGATGACCCACTATCAGGGCGCGGGGGTATGACCTGTGCAGATCCTCCAGCAGCCGGCGGAGTGCAGCCTTCTGCGCCTCGGTGCGCGTGTCGGCAGGTTGGCCGCGGATGTCCAGGCCACCCTCGTAGCAGATGCCTATCGAGTGGGTGTTGTGGTTCACACAGTGGGCACCGACCATCTCCTCTGGGCGTCCCGGCTCTATCTGTCCGTCACGACGGACCACGTAGTGATAGCCTATACCCTTCCATCCCTTCTTCCTG
>CADCCB010000013.1 GCA_902799905.1 uncultured Prevotellaceae bacterium | reverse complement strand
ATAATGTTTATCAGTTGTTTATATGATATTATATTATTTAGAATATGTCTGTAATATTTACAATATTGGATTTGTAATAACTATTGAGCGTCTGCCCTGATTTCTGAACGCGCAAATTTTACTCTGAGTAAAATGATAAAAAATGGCTTAAGGTGTCATATATGCAGTCAACATACTGGTATATAGCATGTTAAGGCATGACACCTTGCCATGCGAAGTGTCATGCTAGTGTCATATTGCCTTCATTTTCAGCGAAAATGCGGTTATTCTTACTGTACTCTATCCTCATAGAAATGCTAGTTTGCATTTGTACTAACATTCCAAACTGACAGTTTTCCTCGTTAAAACTATCAGTACTAAGCGTAAAAACTGCTAGTTTGGACGCTTGATACACATGCAAACTATGCTGTTATTCAGCCACTTACGTAGTTTTTCGCCTCATTTAACGACATGATTATATCATAATATGACACTAGCATGACACTTCAGGCACCAAGGTGTCATGTGATAATCCTCAGTATATCAACACGTTAGCATCATATATGACACTTTAACCCCAAAAAAGAACTTTTTGAATAAGAAAGTTTTTTCAACTAAAATTTATTCTACAATAACAACATGAAGCCCTTACCTGTTTCAGTGGGACGCCCCCCTCTGTTTCACAGGGACTGCGGCAGAGCCGAAAAGGGGCTAAAATAGGGCGTTTTTTAAGTGTAAAGATGATACGCATCGATGATTTCACGAAAAGAAATGGCAGTTTCGCGTTTTATCTATTTTTAATAGACTCGCTTCAAATACATTTTTTCTACTTTTGCGCGGCATATTCAAAAGGTAACGCCAATAGTACCTTACGAATAAAAACTATTAACTATAGATAGAGAAAAGTTAGAGAAAAGACATTGAACGCGCCTAAAACCATCATACTAATCGTCGTCTGCTTCATCCTGCTGCCATTCAAGATGAATGCACAATTCATTGTGGAACACAAGCAGGAAAACAAGCCGGACACTTTATCGTTAGCAGACCGTCTTTCCCTAAGGACGAACACCGTAGACTGGCTCTTGTTGATACCTAACCTCCATTTTGAATATGAGATAGGCAATAAGAACTGGAATCGATGGTCTTTGGGACTGGGGGTGCGCTATAACTGGCAAACCAAGCATTCTTTCAAGCCTGCTCAAGTTTACAATCTGGCTGAAGTCCGTGCTGAGGTTCGTCATTATTGGCGTACGCGCCAGACAGATTCGGTATATATCCCTCCTCATGGTAAGCATAACTACTGGGGAAAGTTGATCTCTGCTCGCCGCAGCAAAGTGAAACATCCCAATACCACTTATTATCGAGGAGCCTTTGTGTCACTGAGCAAGTACTCCTTTCTGCTGACTAAAGACGGCTATCAGGGTAAGGCCCTTACGGCTGGCTTTACTTATGGTATCATCAAGCCACTCTATGTATTCTCCAACGGGCACTCGCTCGATCTCGATTTGGGTGTTAGTGTCGGCCTTTGCTATACGCAGTACAACAAATACTATCACGATCGCGAAAGTGACTGCTATCCTGTTACCGAACGTAAAGACTGGCATTTGCTGCACTATCCTGTGCTGAGTGAGGCTCGTGCGGCCTTGGTCTATAGACTTGGCAAATATCCTGTTACAAAGAAGTATCGTTGGCGCTACGACGTTGACCTTGCCTTCAGGGAGAATAGTAACACGATATCAGAAGAGATTAAAAAGGAGAAGGATGATGAGAAATTAAGGATCAAGTCAATGGGCGATTTGCAGCGCATATTCGACTCTTATTATAATAGGGAGTATGGCCGTTGTCTGCAGGAGGCACAGAATCAGGGAAAGGAGGGCAAACAATGAGCATGACTTCACGCATATTGGCTATTTGCCTGTTAGTCCTTTGCTTCGTGGGTTGCACGGATGCAGACTTATGCCCTGAGCCTCTGGATGCCCATCCCCATCGGGCTGTGGTCAGTTACAGTTTCAACTGGGATAATGTATCTGGCTCTCGACCAGACTCCATGTATGTGCTGGCCTACCGTGTCATCAACCAGTGGAAGAGTTCGGTGGCTGTAGAGTCAAACGGCTCCCCTGCCCGTGGTCACTATGTTTGGCATGTGCTGGACGACGAACCGTCGATGACGGAGACTCCTACCGGAGAAGGACCTGGAGAAGGTGACGTTACCGGTGATGGATCTGGAGAAGGAGACGGTACCGGAGAAGGTTCAGGAGAAGGAGATGGTACTGGAGATGGCTCAGGAGAAGGAGACGGAACTGGAGATGGTTCAGGAGAGGGAGACGACACTGGAGATGGTTCAGAAGAAGGAGGCGCTACCAGAGATGAGCCTGAAGTAGGAGACGGCTCAGAGGAAGAGCCTGAAGTGGAAGAACCCATCGCAGAAGAACCAGAACCAGAAGTAAGAGACACCACCCGCTTCGCATTGAAGAGCGGCGACTATAAGTTTGTGACATTCAATGTTCAGGAAGAAGAATTGGACTTTAGCCGTGTGAACGAATATCTTCGCAGCGACACCATGCACCTGCAAAGTCTTGACATCAGTTACAAGACTTATATCAAGGGAGACAATGCCTTACGATTTACTATCCCCGATTGGGTTGATTATAATGCCTATGGCAGTAACGACCGCTATATGCAGCCATCGACTCAGGCAGTCTACTACGACACCATCTCTGTACGTTCGCTGCGTTCCAATGGTGAATACCATATAAACTTTGCCAATCCGCGTCCGTTGACACAGCATATAGAGATTCTTTTCGATGTAAGGAAAGAGGTGTACAATGTACCTTTCACCGTCGATTCTGTCTTTGCTGAAATATCGGGCATACCTTATACCATTAATCTTTCAACGGGCTACATCGATATAGCCCAGACAAAGAAGATGATGTTCAAAATGGGGATCGCAAGGGATGTGGCATCAGGAGAAGACCCTACGGATACGGAAGACAACACCTTGTTGCACTGTAGTGCAGCCATAGATGTTCCATCCATTGTCAAAAGTGCTTCCGACGACCTGTTGATGGGACCGGGTATCATGCAAGTCATGATTTTCTGTAGTGCTGAGGATCCACTCGACACATCACAACGCCTGAACAAGAAGTTCCAGGGCATCATCAACATCTACAATACGCTGAAGGCTGCTGATCTGATTGGCTACACAAGCGACCGTCAACATGCCATGCGAAACCGCGAGTCGGCACGTCTTGTCATCAAGACAGACCTTCGTGTGGACGGTGAGAAAATCTTGGATAGTCCTGATGATGAGGCGGGTCTGGATCGCTGGTTGAGGGAAGACGGAAATCCTATCATAGTAGATATTTAATTGGAAACAGAAAAAGTAAATAGAAAGGAATGATACAGAAAAAAATAGTCCTTCGGTTTTTGGCAGCATCAATAGCAACTTCGTTGTTGATGGCTTGTTCGGAGTCATACCCAGGTTTGGAGTATGATTTGACGCAGGGTAATGGCACCATTGAAAACCAGGACTCATGGAGCGAGAAGACGCCTATTAAGGTTTTTGTCAACGAGCAGGATATTTTCATTGTAAAAGATAATGGAACGCGTGGAATGGGAGCATTTGATAGTAATGATACAACTAATCTCGCACGTCTTAATAATGCAACCTTTTATGCGTTGGCTTTTCGTGACGGACAGTATACACAAGGTAGTATCGACGAGTTAAAAAACCCCACAGACTTCCGTTGGTGGAGTCACGAGGACTCCAATGGTCCGCGTTCTTTCAGCGATTATATGGTGAATAACAACTGCCTACTTGACGGCCCTGATTACAACTTGGGCCTGCCCATGTATCTGTTACCTGAAGGCGCTGGCATGCTACATACGGCAAGAGATGTGACTGAGGAAGTCGATGAGTACTATTATAGCCCTGTGAATCAGCAGGTACCCTACAACTTTTTTGCCTATTATCTGGATGATATCCAGCCAACGAAGGTCAACCGCACAGAAGAGTCTTTTTCCTATGATATAGAGATTGATGGTTCTCAGGATTTGATGTGCGGTGCTGCTCCAAATCTGATAGATGAAATCCGAAATGGAAATCTAGGGAACAAGTGGAATTTCCTCAGTGCAGACGAAAAACGTACCATTGAGAATATTGGCGGCTACTGTACATTTACTGCAAACCGTGGAATACACCCCGAGGTAAAAATGGTGCATCTGCTGACTCGCTTAAGTTTTGAATTGTATCCCGCAGACGAATCTGCAAATGAAATAGAAATTGATTCTGTTAATGTTGAAAGTAGGTATAAAGGTAATTTGACTGTTGCTGCCAGGTCTATTGATAATATAGGAATTGAATGGGACGACGAACGTCAACCACTCTACTTACTTGACGCATATGACGGTAAGTCCAAATGCAGTCCATTGACCCCTCAAACAGTCACTTTTGATCCTGTTATAAAGGAAAATGGCGGATCTTGGTATGATCAGCCTCATAAAGTAATTGGGTCTAGTCTGATGCTGGCACCTGATACAGAATATGTATTAAGGTTGTCTTGTAAACAAACGTATCCTATAAATTTGAAAGACCCAAGTCAAACAAAAGATTGGATATTCCATCCACAATACACACTCAAGTTAACAAGTGGAGAAAAGTTTGAGGCTGGCCATGAATATACTATAAAAATAGCAGTTTATGGTCTCCATAAGATAGAGATCAGCATTGTCTCTGTTCCTAAATGGGAGCGTGGAGAGGATGTTGAACTTGATGACTACGATGACGAATAGTTATTTTTAATTAATATTTTATTTATCTCTAAAAATTCTAGATTATGAAAAAGTATTTGTTTATTGCACTGGCCGCAGCAGGTATGCTCAGCAGTTGCTCGTCTGATGACATCGTAGGTGGTGAGACCACGTTTGATGAGAACGAACTTATTCCTATCCGTATAGGATTCGGTCAGACTGTTACAGGAACCCGTGGTACTGGTACCGTGGGTGGTTTTGATGATGCTTCTGATAATGTATGGAACAAGCAGGTGGTCAATGTTTACATGCTTCATAAGGATTCAATTGGTCTGGCCGTGTTTGATCCACAGACTGATCCGACTCCTATCTATAACAATTCACCATTCTATTCTCCAGACATTCTACAATCAGGTATTGCTACACCTTTGGACAATTCCATCAAGTACTATCCTACACAAAAGAAATACGATTTCTGGGGCTATCGCTTGGATGATGCTCAGTCAGAAACGCCTGTAATTGGCACAGATTCCCTTACGATTGGTTTTACAATGGATGGCTCTCAAGACATTATGGTGGCCAAGGCTATTCCTTCGGCCGCTGACTCAGCCAAATTGATTGCCCGTGGCAATGCTGCCGCCGATCGTGCTTTCTCGTCATTTGCAGCGCGTTATGACATACAACCAAACTTGAAATTCCGCCATTTGCTGTCTCGTCTTACCTTTAAGGTTATTCCTGGCGGTCCTGGAGCCGTCAACGCTACTACTCCTGTTATCGTTGATAGTATAAAGGTTATTTCAAAGAATAAAGGAAAACTTGTCGTTGCTACTTTGGGTGATGTAAAAGGTGAGAAGCAAGGTATTGTTTGGTCTGGTGAACAAGATTCTCTGGTACTTAAGCAGCGTCCTGCATTGACAGGAGGTGCCACAAAGAACGATAGTCTGAACCTTGTGACACTCGAGTCAGTATCGCTTGCAAATCAAGGCGATTATGAGACACCAGGTGATCCTTCAACTCCATTTGTTGGCAATACTGTTCCTGTCGGTGAGGCTTTGATGGTTGCAGCAGGTGAAACTTCATATGAACTTTATGTATATCTTCATCAGCCTTCTTTGACTCAATTGAATAATGCTTCAAAAACAAACATTGTCTATACCTATAAAGATGTCATAAAGATTGATGGTACTCAGATTTTCAAGCCTGGCTACTCCTATGATGTCAAGATTACTCTTTGGGGTCTGACCGACATCAAGATCACCACAACTCTTGGCAAGTGGGAGCAGGGTGAAACCATTCCTATGTATCCCGAAGATAATGAGTAAATAGCAAACCCATAAAAATTTGATCATGAATATCAATAAGATTTTGCTGCCTTTGGCAACGATTGTCTTAACGATGGCCTGTTCCAACGATGATGAGACATCACAGTCGCTCACCGTCGTTGGCAACAGCGATGTTGAGATAAAATTGTCAGTTGGCGGTGGAACCAGTACTCGTGCCAGCGTTGAAAGCAATGTCAATGGTATGTTCAATCTGAACAATCTTGGCATCTTCATGTTGGGCACAGCAGTGCAGTCCACCAATCCAGAGGAGCAGAACATCGACTGGCGACCATCGGTGAATCCATACGCTGTGTGGATGAACAATGTGGAAGCCAATGCGGTGATCGACGGAGGCGGTACTCGCACCGACATCCTTTGGGAGGACGGCAAGACCCGCTGGTATCCCGTGGGCAACTGGTATAGTTACCGTTTCTATGGCTACTATCCACGCGTGGCAGACAATCGGGTAAGCATGACGGCGAACAAATGCGTGGTGTCTTATTCCGGTCTTGACGGCACCAAGGATATCATCTGGGGACGCTCGTTAGGTGCTGACTTGGGAGATGCCAAGGAGAAGTATCGTTACAGTGCACGCTATTTCCGTCAGGCAGGCTATGGTGATTACAATCCGGAACTGTCCCTTAATCACAAGATGCTGCGGATGCAGTTCTGTATTCAGGGTATTGCCGACGAGAATGCTGAAGCAGGCCATGAGTTTGAAGCAGCCAACACAATGTCTATAGATACCATCATGATTCTGAAGGTGCCTACTACAGCGCAGTTGACGATAGCCGACCTGAACAATCAGGCGACGGGCGATGGCGTGATTTCCTACGACTGGGAATCAAACCTAGCCGATTTGGGCGTATTGGGCGATAACGATGGTACGTTCGTGAAGGAACAGGTTGTTGATGACAACATCATTGAGGTGGGTCAGCCCATCCTGCTTCCTGTGCTTGATGATGAGGCAACGGCTGCCGGATATACGAAATATCGTATTCAAGTCAGGCTACGCAACACCGCTGGTGTGCTCTTTGATCATGAGAAGCCTCTTGATTTGAACCTCTCAGGACTTAGTGGTGCTTTTGAAGCGGGTAAATCCTATCGGGTTGTCCTCAAGATTGCTGGACCTAAGCAGGTGACTTTACAAGCCCGTCTGAGCCCCTGGGAAAATAACAACGACGCTGTCGTACCTCTGATTTTTGACTAATATTGTTTTCAAAGGGGGCCGTGCCGAATTTTTATCTTGACAGACAAGGTTCGGCCCCCATTTTTAAGAATCCAGGAAAAGAAAGATGAAGAAATTACTCTTGCTATTCTTACTATCGCTGGCAACTTCCGGACTTCATGCCCAGATGTTGGCATTGAGTACCGATGTGCTCATGGATGGTCTGCAGATTCCTAACATAGGAGCAGAGGTCGTTACTGGCGAACGCTCAGTAATAGGCCTGCATGCCTTTGGTGCATATCATCCATGGGGCAAGGATGTAAAGGTGGTAGGGGTACAGCCAGAGTATCGTTACTTCTTTTCCGGCCGTCCTATGTATCACTATTTTGTAGGTCTTGGAGCCTTGGCAACTAGTTATGATATTACATGGGCAGGCAAAGTCTATAATGGCAATGCAGTTGGAGCAGGACTGACATTCGGTTATGTGCTGCCCCTTTCAAAAAGGCTGAATTTGGATTTCCATGCCGGTTTCGGAGCCATCTACTACCGGCAGAAAGAATATTTTGAAGGTGACTTCTACGATGAAGACTATTCTACCAATGGTGTCATCCGCACCAATGCAACAGGTTATACCTTGTTGCCAACAAGGATAGGTGTTTCATTAACATATATACTAAAATAGAGGGAGTGGTGAGCATGAAAAACCTGTATCCGAATCTGCGCATATTTAGCATCGCCGTTCTTCTTATGGGCGGCTTATGCCATGCCTTTGGACAAATTGTGGACTATCAATATGAAGTCCGATTCAAGGATGGACGAACTGGAAAAGTCGATTCCGCCCAACGCGTGCACTTCTTTAGCAGCATGAATTTCAATAAGGCAAAAGATACCTATGAAAAGGCCAAGACGGCAGCCAAACAATTTGAGCTAGAAAATGAACAACAACTGAAAAGCCTTGGTTTCAAGAAAAGAGATAAGGGTCGTTTCACATTCAGTGGTAGAAATGGTATGGGTGTAGTAATCAGGACAGAGAATAATGATCTGTATTTGATTGAACATAATGATGGTAACTGGGAGGGTAAAATCATGAGTGAAGGATGTAAGGCCAGTTGTTCTGCAATGGGACAAGGCAAATTCCGCTATATCATAACCATCGACAACAACACTGCCACCGATAGTCTCAAAGTGCATGGTGAAGACCGCACTCCGCCACCTCTTCCATCAGGTAACATTGATTTAAGGGACGGCAACGATCGCTTTGATATCCACCTGGCCATCCCTGATAGTTTTACTAATCACAATGCCAGAATCATTCTGCGCCCCTATGCAGTTGATTGTTTGTCTGATGATATAATAGCCTATCTTCGGCCTGCCGCCTATGAGGGAAAGGAGTATCACTACCTGCAGGAGAAACGTAAGGCCTACGACTATTACCGCCATGACCCCATTGGGCGCAGATATCATCACATCCAAATTCGCGAAAACTTTGACACCACCAAAGTGCTTCGCACAGAAACTATCCGTGAATACTTGAAAGATGCTGACGGGAATGTCCTTCAAGACGAGCATAACATCAAGCGTGACACCAGTTATACCCTGACTCATATGGTGGACAGCATCTCCAAGCATACGGACACCTTAGAGTATGACCATAGCGGATACATCATGCCTATAGAGAATATGAGGCACGAGCGTAATATGATTTATATAGACACGGTTATCGTTTTCAGAAGACCTGTTAGAGACCGGCGTAACAGAGGACTATTGTCTTATACCATCGAAAACTATCACCGCAAATTCTATGAGGGCACTGACCCAGGCACTTGTCTGGTGATAGACCCGTATAAATTCCTCGAAATGTCCACCGCCATGATCAATTTCGAACTGAATCGCGATTTCTACGAACCTGCTGACGAAACGCCAGACTCTACGAATCAGGTGATTCCCATCCAGTTTCACTACAATTCGGCCATCATCAAAGAAGACTCCACATATATTGTGAGCATACGTCGTCTGGAGCGTGACATGCGTGAAATCATAAGCCGTGGTGGCGTGCTGACCAACGCCACCATTACAGGATATGCCTCGCCTGATGGACCTGCAGACAGAAACATCTCACTGGCCAGGCAACGTGCTCAGGCTGCGCGTGGCAAAATTAATGCGCCAGGTGGCAGCCGTATAGAGATTAGACCATTGATTGATACATGGCAGCATACTGCAGAACTGTTGGAGGAGTCTGGTTATGCTGCAGAAGCGAAAAGCGTTAGAGAAGCCATAGCATCAACATCTAGTAACGAGGCTGTAGAAAAAATCGTCAAGGCTTCTCCCTCTTACGAGTCTATCATCAAACCTATTTTGGAAAAGCAATGTCGTATTAACTTCTCCTATCAATATTTTTCAGAACGCAAGTTGGAGCCAGCCGAGGCTGTGGAATATTACTATAGGGACAGACACAGGTTTTTCTCTAATGGCGACTATTTCAATCTGTTCAGTACGATTACAGATAGTTTGGAACTTGACTCACTGACCGATATTGCCTATGATCGCGTCATTGTTCAGAATGGTGCGTACAGTGCACCCATAGCACCTTATATTATCAACAGAAAGGCCGTGCTCAATGCCAAGCGAGGAATTTTCGATCCGAAAGTCCTTCAGCCACTGATATTGGAAGTAAATGGAAATATTCAGCAGTTTGATTCTGAAAGAGGAGATGACGGCATTATCTACAACAGAAAAGAGATTGTGCTGAATCAGGCTATTGTCTATTTTCAGCAGGGAGAACCAGAACATGCCCGCTTGCTGATTGACAAGTTGAAGCGAATTCACTTTGACAATCCCAATCTGAGCAAACTGGATGAGTTCCTAAAGTTTAAGGATCTCTATGGCCTAGTGGCCGAGAACCGTGCTACAAAAAGGCAAATGGAGGACTTTAGGCATGCGCTAAAATTCATAGAAGACTCAGGCCCAGACAATAAGGCCGTACTATATACGGAGTTTGAAAAACTAAACAAACAGAAGACTGATGCCTGGGAGTATGTGCACTTGATGGATGACTCCAATCCTCGTAAGTGGTATCTTATGGGTATTCTTTGGGCACTGCGTGATGGGCAAGAAACCGACTATCCCCTCCCCACTGCCGATGATGCCACTATTGGACTGGATGACCCCACGATGACTGATGAAGACGAGCAAATCATAAGAGAGGAAGACCCTGCACGATATGAACAATATCTACAAGAGAAACAGGCTTATCAAAAGGCTCTTGAGGAACGCCGTGCCCAATTACATCTGGAAGATGCAGATGATATTGACGTTAATGTGACAGGTATTCCTTACTATATGGCCTATTTCTGGAAGTCATTCGATTTGGAGAATAAAAGGCTGAGAGAATCTGGTGTAGAAGAAAAGGAGTTGTGGTCTCGGAATGTGTATGTCAAACACTATTTCAATGAGGGACATATCCAGGACATGAAGCGCAAGAAGAAGAACCATGCATTCAAAATGAATAGGATTCCTGCTTATCGAAAGATATTCCGCTTGCGCAAGATCGATGACGACAAGCAGCGCAAAGAATTCTTAAAGGAACACCAGATAGACCAACCCGCAGAAGAAGAGTTTGATACAAACAAAGACGAATAAATCAATGAAAGAAACAAGATTCAGAAGAGTTCTGTTGCTTTTCCTGTTGTTGTTCTCTGCAGGAATAGTCAGTGCAGGCCAACCCCTGAACTGGCCTTCTGAAAATATCATATTGCCAAAAGATAGTGATGAAGTAGAGGACGATCCTTTTATTGACAGAAATGCAGTAAAGCGTACTCCTGTAGATAGTGTAAAGAAGAAAAATATGCCTGAATACAGAGAATTTATCAAACATAGGGGCTATGTCATGGACCGGCGCTATTTGGCCATGGGCGACAGCACAGACAGACGATGGTATGATAATTTGTTCTTGCAGGCCGGTGCAGGTCTTGAACAGATTGCCCCTCCCACAAGTGACTACCACTTTGGCGCGCTGACTACGGCCCATCTGGGAATAGGCGTTGAGTTAAACCGACTCAGCACTTTCAGGTTGATGTTACATGGCGGATTGGGCTATCAGCAAGACTATGACCGTATGTTCGCAAGAATAGGTGCAAGGGTTGATTATCTTTTCGACATGAGTTCATATATAAGTGGATACAGTCCTAACAGATTAGCCAGTGTATCAACGATAGTGGGTGTTGGTGGACAGTATGCCCGACTGAACAACCTTAGTCCGAAACGTGACGGTACGTCCTTTGAAGGTCATGCCGGCTTACAACTTCGTTTCTATACCGGACCTCATGGCTATATTAACATAGAGCCGTATGTAGGTGTAGCGACAGACAATTATGACCTAAGCCGTTCGCAGAACTGGCATCAGTATGATGTGTTCTATGGGGCAAACATCAATTATGTCTATTATTTCACGAATCATCTGACGCGAGAGGCGCGACGTAGAGAGATTAAAAAGGTGAAAGATGATGAGTCTATGGTTTTTGCCGTTCAAGCGGCTGACAATCAGGCGGAAAGCGATACGCTGTTGTCATCGTGGCAGGCTCCCTGGTTCGCTGAGTACTCCTTAGGAGCCAGCATGGTAGATAATACGGAATTAGGTTTGACGAAGACCTTGGGTCCAACCGCCACCATCTCCATAGGCAAGTGGTTCTCGCCTGTCATAGGACTGAGGGCTTCTGCCATTATGCGTAGTACGACGTGGCAGGAGAACAATGCGTCAACACCTGTGGTCAGAAGCAATACACACTATTTAAGTGGTGGAATTGAAGCCATGTTCAATCCTTTTGGATTGAGTAAGTCTTTTCATTGGAATCAAAGTGCTGGCGTCTATCTGTTAGCCGGCGGTGAGTATGGTTTTCTTATCAAATATCAGTCGGGCAAGACACTCCGATGCAGAAGCGAAGCCTATACGGCAGGACTCCATCTGTGGATGAGGCTGACAGATGGGGTACGCTTTTTCATAGAGCCGCGTTTCGTTCATAATGTATATAAGATTCCATATAAGAATGTTCAGTGGAACCATAAATTCTCGGATAATACGTATGGACTGAATATAGGCCTGACAGCCACTCGTGTTGCAAAGAAGTTCAGACAGGTGGATGATACTGCGACGGGAGAAAAATTTCGCTCGTTCACAGTTGGCATAGGAGGCGGAGTGAACTTTGTTCAGAAAGCGAGCAGTATGGATGCTGGTAATACGTTCCCGCTATCTGTCAACGGATATGGCCTTTATCGGTTTGACCATTGTTCGGGCATACGTTTAGGACTGGACTATGTGCTGATACCCTCAGTCGGAAAGTCTTCGTATACAGATTATAATATGGACGTACCTGATATGGGATATGCTCCTGTTGTCAAGCAGGGACAATGGAACCATTCCTATTATTTAGGACAGGCCACCCTGGGCTATAATGTAAACATGACTAATTTCTTTGCAGGCTACCGACAAGGACGACGTTTCCAACTCGATGCTTATTTTGGTGGTGGTGTTGCCTACCTCTTCGGTGAGGGAGGGGCGCTGGCAGAAACAGAACAACTGCGCGAGGGTCATGAGGTACGTTTAGTGGATAAGGCAGAGCCTACTGCCTATCTCACGATTGTAGGAGGTGCAACTCTCTCTTATTTGTTTTCGCCACGTTTCGGCCTGACGCTAACTCCACAGTTGTCATATACCCCCCGCTTGCGCCTGCCTGCTGTGAACCAGTCACACCTGAGAGTGATAGAAAGCATCAACTTAGGTGTTCAGTATCATTTCTAACTTAAAAAGACAAGAACATGAAACAGTTGCTTATCGTTCTATCATGGTTTGTCCTTTTGCCAATAGCGGCCCAGAAACAAAAGGACATCGAATATATTGCACGCAAAAAAGCAACCATCGCAGCCATGGACTCATTGCTGAAGAATGCTCAGGTACAACTCGACGTCCTCATCAAGTTTGCCGATCAGAAGTGCAAAGAGTTCCATAATGACCCAGAGTTGGTGAGTGCCATTGCAATGTCTTTTGCAATTTATGCAGGTGATGAGAATGTGGCAATGAGTCGCTTCCAAGATCTTATCAAGTCAAATCCTAAAAATGTGCAGTGCTACATAGACTATGCTAATATGCTCCATTCTAAGGCAGAAGAGCAAGGATATGTCGGCCCTAATATTGACTATGTGAAGAGAGCCAAGCATCAGATAGACAGTGCTAAAATAGTTGCCCCCAATTCTCCTCTGCCCTATCGGAGTTGGGTGAACTGGCGGACCCCCTATGTACATATTGCCGGCGTTCAAGAGGATGTGACACAAGAAATAGAAGCATGGAACAAGCACATCCCAGATTCAAAGGCTTACCTGCTGGCTGCTCGCATCCTTATGGGTACAGATATAAAAAAAATCAAAAACGAAACTCTCAGACAAGGTTTCGGCCAGCGGCGTATCACTGATATGGCTATCGGATATTTTGAGAAAGCAGGAGTGGAGAATATGGAGCCCATTGATTTTTGGGATTTGGCCAGACAATACTATCAGTCGTCTGTATATCTTGGAAAAAACGAGAGAGTGACTGTTTTTGAGAAAAGTGCTGAGATGGCATGCAAAGGATATGCAAAGTCTGGCCATTTGAGTGAGCGCGATCGTTTCACTTATTTTGGCAGATATATACTTTGGAGTGGGGCAGAAATAGCCAATCGTGACACGACGGCTTTGGGACGTGCTTGGGCTGATAGTGCTGCCGTGATGGCGGATGCTTATAGCCGTTCCTCAGATATGGGGTGGCAGGATTTATACTATAGTGGATTGGCCTATCAGAATAAAGGACGTTATGAGGAAAGCATAGAAATGTATCGTAAAGCCTTGGCTTCTACTGACATTGCTGATAACAATCCGTATTTTAGTATAGGTGCCTTTCCTGCTATGGAAAATATCATCAGTTGCTACCAGAGTCTTCATGACTATGCATCGGCTATTTCTGAGCGAAAAAACTTGATTAGTCTAAAGCAGGAAAAATCGGCTCTCAAGTCTGGGGATTGGTATAATCTAAATAAAGATTGCGTCTACATGATTCAAGATAAGAATTTAAATAAACAGGACAGCATTATGGCTCTTCAAGGCCTTGATGCTTCTTGCCAAATTATTATTGATTCTATCGATTCTGGTCATTTTCAAGCTGATCCTTTTCGTTTTTATAGTCAACAGAGGACTGCTAATATGCAATTAGATAAACTGATGGCAGGTCAAAATGATAGTCAGTTGACCCGTAACTGGGCTGATCGTGTTATACGGAAATTTGAGAAAGTCTCAGGAAGGTCTGAAGCAGAAAATAAACTATTGGCTAGCGCATATTATACTTGGGTTACTTATTATCGTGAACATAAAGATATGCGAAAATGGGCAGTCTATGCGCAATCAATTTTAGATGTCTATCCTGAATTTTTGACATCAGAAACAGATCGGGAGAACTGGCGAAAGGCAATCAAGCATTATGGTGGTGGAAGGCGATAAATTAAAAACTAACTTATACAATCAGCTTATGGATCAAATTAAATTTACAGAGGAAAACCCTCAGAATGACACAAGTTTTGCAACGGAAATGAAAAGTATTCCTTTTCTCCTGTATCCGTGTCTGCGCATATTTAGCATCGTCATTCTTCTTATGGGCGGTTTATGCCATGCCTATGGACAAATTGTGGAGTATCAATATGAAGTCCGATTTAAGGATGGACGAACAGGAAAAGTCGATTCCACCCAAGCCGTGTACTACTATCACAGAATGAATGCCGATAAAGCAAGAGAAACCTATGAAAAGGCCAAAACGGCAGCCTCTAATTACACGCTATATGATCAACTGAGAAGCCTTGGTTTCAAGAGTGCAGATCGTGGTCGGTTTACTTTCGCTGGCAGAAATGGTATGGGTGTAGTAATCAGGACAGAGTATAATGATCTGTTTTTGATTATCCATAATGATGGTAACTGGGAAGGGAAAAGCATAAGTGAAGGATGTAAGGCCAGTTGTACTGCAATAGGACCAGACAAATACCGCTATATTATAACCATCAATGCCAATACAGCCACCGATAATGTCCATGTGCAAGGTAAATACCGTCCTACTCCATCGGATAGTTGTCGTATGGAAAGGCAATAAAAGGAAATTTGTTTGACTGAGAGAAATGCCTTCTTTCTTTCGTTCCGATGCTTCCTAACCGCCGTTCGGATGCTTCCTTAGGGGGGTAAGGAAGCATTCCTTCGACTGCTGCAAAGCATTCCTTCGACTGCTGCAAAGCATCGGAACGGGGCGTAGATGACGTTCGGACGCTTCACGGTTTTTTGTGGTCACTAAGTAAGTGGAAGGTGAAAAATGGTCACGGTCACAGTTGCGACCATGTGACCGCAGAAGTATAGAGGTTTGTATGTTTTACATGTAATTCTCAGATAATCAATGATTTGCATTTACCATAACATACTCTTTTGGTATAAAAGGTCACATGGTCACAGCTGTGACCGTGTGACCACAATATGAAAATTTTAAAAACAATGAACAAGAAGGTTTTCCTGTTATGTGTACTGGTAATGGGCTATATCAGTATTTTTGCTGATAGTCCATACTATACATGTGAGGTAAATGACGTGGGTAATCAGCAGATGAAGCCCATCAAGGCAGTCATCGTATCTGACACTCATGTAATGGCCCCAGAACTGCTTATCAACAATGGGACGGCATGGGAACGCTATCTGCAGGGAGAGCGGAAATTGGTAGATCTCAGTAAACCTTTGTTCGATGCGATGGTGGCAAAGATCAAGGACGAGTTGAAACCTGACTTGGTATTCATGACGGGTGACCTGACGAAAGATGGTGAGGTGATGGGGCACCAGTATGTGGTCTCGAAACTTGATGAATTGCGTTCTGCCGGTATCCGTGTGTTGGTCATACCTGGTAACCATGACCACGGCAGCAATGATAATGCGGTTTACTATGATGGCGATGCGACGAGGCCGGCAGAAACAGCCACGGAAGAGTCGTTTGTCACGATGTACGCTCACTACGGCTATGATGCCAATTCGCAGCGGGAGACGACGACAATGACCTATTCCTGTGAACCTATTGATGGACTTGTCGTGATTGGCATTGATTCGGGTAGAGAAGGTGCTTTGTCCGAAACCACCCTCAACTGGGTGTGTAGTCAGGCAACGGCCGCCCACTCGTCAGGTAAGCAGGTCATTGCCTTGATGCATCATCCGCTCATCCCACATTTCTATGGTGCCGAGACCTTTGTGGGACATTCTGTATTAGCCGACTACGAACCTGTGCGCAATCGCTTGGCTGATGCTGGTATACGTATAATTTTTACTGGGCATTACCATACCACCGATAATATTAAGGATTGGAATGGCGATCTGACTCGAGAGATATTTGACATCAACACTGGCTCACTCATCTCCTACCCCTGTGACTACCGTGAACTGACGTTTGATGTAGCCCTTTCGCAAGTCACTATTACCACGGGCCATATTACCGCGCTCGATGGCGTTGACAACTTTGTGGAGAGCACCAAAAGTCGACTGCATAGTTCTGTGCAACAGGCCATTGCTGCACGAGGTACAGTATATACCTTGTTTGCCCCAACTGCTGCAAATGCCTTTATTTACCACGCAGAGGGTGATGAGCATCTGTCGGCAGATGCTGCACAGACGCTGCAAACACTGGTACAGAGTGCCAATTGGGCTAAGTCGTATGGTTTACTCGATGCTGCACGTGCCGATAAGTTGACATTAATAGCGAACAGCATGCTGTTGGATAAGAGCCAATATGGTGTGGAGGGACGAGAGAACCAAACGGATGACCTGACTCTCACCATCGAATTACCCAAGCAGATGGATCCCTCTGGCCTTTCCAATATGCCACTTTCGACAGAAGTTGATGCAGCCATCTACAACCTGAATGGTCAAAAGGTGAAAAAGGTTCAGAAGGGCCTGTACATCATCAATGGCAAAATAGTTGTGATTAAGTAAACACTCGACTGCAAAGCAGCCAAGCACAGAACATCGTACTACGCCTGCTGGATGTAGTCCATGAGACTGCGGAGGACAGGCTTTGAGACGTGGAGGGACAGGGCATTGCCTGTATCGTCGTTGAGGTAGAGTAATTCCTTGGTGGTGTTGATGCGGAAGATACGCTTGGTGTTGACGATGAACTTACGTCCCAGACGACGATGACTGATACGAGCCTCGGGCATGACGTTGATCTGCGCCTCAATCTTCACCAGACCGAAGGGCACCATGAAATGGATGCCAGAAGCGTAGTACACTTCCGTGTAGTGATCGTCGGCCTGCATGTAGAGAACCTGGTCGAGGTCGATTCGGTAGAGTTCGTCGTGAGCACTCAGGCAGAGGTTGCTGTCATGTTGCATCGGATGTTCCTCCTCAAAATACATGTCTCTACTGTCACCCTATGGTAGAGACGGGTTAGTCTGTCAGTTATACACGGATATAAAAAAGCGGGGCAACCCTTTTGCTCGTCCCGTACAACAAGGCTCTCGCATGCCCATCTTACCAAGACAAGCAACGTAGAAGCCCCGGAGAATGTATAATCTCAGAAGATAATACACACCCATAGCATCCACCGCTGCTCTGACTTCTGGTAAGATTGGAATTTGCGAGATTCTGCTGTACCAAAGACAAAGCGTCAGATAAACGCTCATTACATCAATGTCTCCCACCCTCCCTACTGCGCTTCTACGTTACGTGACTGCTCAGCATTTTGTGGCTGGGATTATAGTGCAAAGGTACGCTGATTTTACGGATATGCGAAGTTTTTTATCTTAATCTGTGTTAATCGTGTTACTTCCTGTCCCAAAAGTAGTTACTTTGCAGGCGTTGGCGGTTTCATTTTGGTATAATTATGCACAGAAACGAAAAAAAAATGAAAATACATGCTCATTTCTTTCGTTAAGTCAGATTTTTAGCGTACTTTTGCAGTCGAATCAAAGACTAAATGGTATGAAGTTATTCGATGTGTACCCCCTTTTCGACGTGAATATCGTAAAGGGAGAAGGTTGTAAAGTATGGGATGACAAGGGTCAGGAATACCTGGACCTGTATGGTGGTCACGCGGTGATCAGCATTGGTCACTGCCATCCGCATTACGTGGAGAAGATGGAGCAACAGTTGCACACACTGGGGTTCTACAGCAACTCCGTGCAGAACAAACTACAGGCAGAACTGGCCGAGCGGTTGGGCAAGATCAGCGGTTATGAGGACTATCAACTGTTCCTGGTGAACAGCGGTGCCGAGGCCAACGAGAATGCTCTGAAACTGGCCTCTTTCAAGACGGGATATACTCGCGTGCTGTCGTGCGAGAAGGCATTCCACGGACGTACCTCGCTGGCTGTCGAGGTAACCAACAACCCGAAGATTGTGGCTCCGATCAACGACAACCACCACGTGCGCTTCCTGCCTCTCAACGACATAGAACCATGGGTGCGCGAACTGACACGCGAGGGCATCACTGCCGTCATACTGGAATGTATTCAGGGTGTTGGCGGCATTCAGATGGCCACGCCTGAGTTTGCCAAGAAACTGGCCTACGCCTGCAAGCGCTATGGTGCCGTGCTCATCTGCGACGAGATTCAGTGTGGCTATGGACGCAGCGGTAAGTTCTTTGCTCACCAGTGGCTGGGCATCAAACCAGACATCATCACGGTGGCCAAGGGTATCGGCAATGGTTTCCCCATGAGCGCCGTGCTTATCTCACCCGAATTCAAGCCTGTCTTCGGACAGTTGGGAACGACCTTTGGCGGTAACCATCTGGCCTGCACCGCCGCCCTGGCTGTGCTGGATGTGATGGAGCAGGAGAACCTGGTGGAGAACGCCCGCGTGGTGGGTGACTACCTGATGGAGAAGATTCGCAACCTGAAGAACGATAAGATTAAGGAGGTGCGTGGACGCGGTCTGATGATTGGCATCGAACTCTACACCCCACAGAAGCCCGTGCGCCAGCGTCTGGTGTACGAACAGCACGTCTTCACAGGATGCTCTGGCGAGAACGTGCTCCGCCTGTTGCCACCACTCACCTTCACCAAGGAGATGGCCGACGAGTTTGTAAAGCGTCTGGAAGCCGCTTTGTAAGGGAAAAGTGAATAGTGAATAGTGAAAAATTTGCTACCGCACCATGACGTATCTCGCGCTCTTGATTTCATCAATAAAAACAACCAAACAAAACATAGAAAATAAGTGAAGACCGGAAAGCGGAAGCAAATTTTTCACTTTTCACTATTCACTTTTACTTTAGATTATGAAAATATCAGTAATAGGTGCCGGTGCCATGGGCGGCGCCACCGTAGAAGGCATGATCAAGGCCGACTACTTCGATAATAGGGAGATTATCGTCAGCGACCCTTCAGAGGCTGTCACAAAGAAATTCTCGGAACAGGGCATCCGCACCACGACGGATAACGCACTGGCCGCAAAGGAGGCCGACGTTGTGATGGTATTTGTAAAACCGTGGCTGGTGGAGACTGTTCTGAAAGGTATCAAGGAAAGTCTGAATCCTGAGAAGCAGATTCTTATCGTGATTGCCGCTGGCGTGAAATCAGCGAGCATCAAGGAGTGGCTAGGTGAATATTGCCCGCCACTATTCCTCTGCATCCCCAATATCGCCATCGCGCAACTGGCATCGATGACATTCCTCGTTCCGTGTGGCGCTACTGAGTCGCACCAAACAGAACAGGTGAAGGCCATCTTCGACGCGATGGGCAACACCTTGATAACCGACGAGGCTCATCTTGCAGCAGGCACCACCCTCGCCTCTTGCGGCATCGCCTACGCCATGCGCTATATCCGTGCTGCCAGCGAAGGCGGTGTGGAACTGGGCTTCAAGGCTGATCAGGCCAAAGAGATAGTGATGCAAACGATGCTGGGAGCCGTGAAACTGCTGGAGGCCAGCGGTCTTCACCCTGAAGCAGCCATCGACTTGGTGACCACCCCTGGCGGTGTGACCATCAAGGGGCTGAACGAGATGGAGCATGCCGGCTTCACCTCCGCAGTAATCCGTGGCTTAAAAGCAGGAGCGAAATAAGGGAAGAGGGAATAGTGAATAGTGAATAATTTGCTACCGCTGTCCCAATAAAGTGAGTATCAACAAGAGTATAAATTAAAAAAGTTGAATAGCAAGAAGTGCGGAAGCCAATTTTTCACTTTTCACTATTCACTTTTACCTTAAGATTATGGACGAACAACTGAAACAGATTGGTGAGCGCTTGCGCGGACTGCGCGATGTGCTCGATATCCCCGTGAGCGAGATGGCCGATACTATTGGCATCTCATCGGATAAATATGAGAAGATTGAGGCAGGCGAAATGGATATCACCATCTCGAACCTGATGAAGATAGCCCACAAATACGGCGTATCTACAGAGGAACTTATCTTTGCCGAGGCCCCTCACATGAAGTCATATTACGTGACACGTAAGGGTCAGGGCATGAGCATCGAACGTACCAAGGCTTACAAGTACCAGTCGCTCGTAGGCGGTTTTGTCAACCATAAGGCTGATGTATTTATCGTGACTGTAGAGCCCAAGCCAGAGGCACGTACCATCTACAAGAACTCACACCCGGGTCAGGAGTTCAACCTCGTACTTGAAGGCAAAATGGAACTATACATCGGCGGTAAGACCATTATTCTGGAGGAAGGCGACAGCATCTACTTCGACGCCACCAAGCCCCACGGCATGCTGGCCGTAGGAGATAAGGCCGTGAAGTTTTTAGCATTCACAGTAGAATAATTTGAAGGGAATAGTGAAAAGTGAATAGTGAATAATTTGCTACCGCTGTCCCAATAAAGTGAGTATCAACAAGAGTATAAATATAAGATAATGAATAGCAGGAAGTGCGGAAGCCAATTTTTCACTTTTCACTATTCACTTTTACTTTAGAAAAATGATAGAGAGATTTTTGAAGCAGACACACTTCACCTCAGTGGAGGATTACAATAAAAACTTAGAGTTCATCATCCCCGAGCACTTCAACTTCGCCTACGACGTGATGGATGCCTGGGCAGAGGAGGCTCCCGAGAAGTTAGCACTACTTTGGACTAATGACCAAGGCGAGGAGATACGTGCCACCTTCGCACAACTGAAAGAACAGAGCGACCAGGCTGCCTCTTACCTACAATCGTTAGGTATTGGCAAGGGCGACCCTGTGATGCTCATTCTGAAACGACACTACGAGTGGTGGATTATCATGCTGGCCCTGTGTAAGATTGGAGCCATCGTGATTCCTGCTACCCATATGCTGACTAAACACGACTACATCTATCGTAACACTCGCGCCTCAGTAAAGGCCATCGTCTGTGCCGACGATGACTATATCATCAGTCAGATCAAGTTGGCTATGCCTGAGAGTCCGATGGTGAAGCAATATATCACCCTGCGCGACGAGGAAGGTTTCCACAACTGGAAAACCGAGTGGAAGCAGGCACCAAAGTTTGAGCGTCCTGCCTTTGTCAACAACAATGAAGACACGATGATTATGTACTTCACCTCTGGTACCAGCGGCGAGCCTAAGATGGTGGCTCACGACTACCTCTATGCTATGGGGCACCTGACAACGGGCGTATTCTGGCACAACCTGCATGAAGGGTCACTGCACCTGACCGTGGCCGACACTGGTTGGGGCAAGGCAGTATGGGGAAAGTTCTACGGCCAGTGGTTTGCCGGAGCGACAGTATTCGTCTTCGACCATGAGAAATTCAGTGCCGACACGTTGCTGCGCCAGATGGAGAAATACAAGGTGACCAGTTTCTGTGCACCTCCCACCATCTACCGTTTCATGATTCGTGAGGATTTGTCGAAGTACGATCTCTCGTCACTGCAATACTGCTGCACAGCCGGCGAGGCCTTGAACCCCGCCGTGTTCGACAAACTCAAAGAACTCATCGGTCTAAACATCATGGAAGGTTTCGGACAGACCGAGACAACCATGACCCTTGGCACCTTCCCCTGGATGAAACCCAAGCCGGGCAGTATGGGAATCCCCAACGCCCAGTACAACATCGACCTGCTGCGTGCCGACGGCACCCCCTGCGAGGATGGTGAGAAAGGTGAGATTGTGGTACGCGTGGGCGACAAGAAACCCGTTGGCCTGTTCAAGGGCTACTATCGCGATGAGGAGAAAACCCGCGAGGCCTGGCACGACGGCATCTACCATACTGGCGACATGGCCTGGCGCGATGAAGATGGCTACTACTGGTTTGAAGGCCGCATCGACGATGTCATCAAGTCCAGTGGCTACCGCATCGGCCCATTCGAGGTAGAGTCAGCCCTGATGACCCACCCCGCCGTGGTGGAGTGTGCCATCACCGGTGTACCCGACGATATACGCGGTATGGTGGTGAAAGCCACCATTGTCCTCGGCAAGGAGTGGAAAGATAAGGCTGGTGACGACCTGATTAAGGAACTGCAACAGCACGTCAAGAAAGAGACGGCCCCCTACAAATACCCACGTATCATCGAGTTCGTCGATGAATTGCCGAAGACCATCAGCGGTAAGATTCGCCGAGTAGAGATCCGAGAAAAGGACAGCAAGAAATAAGAAGAAAGAACGGTCCGGCGGGCCGTTCTTTTTCTATCTCAGCAGCAATACCAGTAACGGTATCGTCAACATGGATAGCAGCGTCGTGATAAACGTCACCTCTGCTATCAGCGTTGTATCACGGTTGTATTTCAGACAGAGAATGGTGCCGTAGGTGGCCACTGGCATGGCGATAACCACAGTGTTGATACTCGTCACAAAGGGATCGAAGCCCAGTGCCAGACATAGGAAGTGTACACCCACTGGCAATAGCGCCAAACGGAACAGCGTCGTGCCGTACACCGTCAGGTTGCCCATCAGTGCACGGAGAGGCAAATGCGACATCGACGAGCCAATGATGAGCAGGGCCGCCGGCACCGTGATATTGCCAATCATCGTGAGGGGCTGGCTGACATAATCGGGTATGTTGTCTATACCCAGGGCCACAATGAGCATGGACAGGTAGGCCGACAGCATCGGTGTGCTATAGAGCACCTTCTTGCTGAAACGCTCGGCATCGGAGCCCTCACCGCCAGTAATCATCATCGTGCCAATAGTGAAAACGGCAAACGTATTCACCACATTGAGCACGGCAGCATAGAACACCGCCTGGTGGCCAAAGATACTCGCCACCACAGGATAACCCATGAAGCCCACATTACCAAAGACCAAGGCAAAGGCCACAACACCACGGTCGGCCACCTTTCTGGTCAGGATTCTCGACAATACCCATGCCGCAGCAGTCAGCACCACGTATGTCAGAATACTGATACCCAGCAGTGGCAGGATATAACGGCGGTCGGGCAGTTCGCCAGACATGGACGACGACAGGATGAGTGCCGGACAGGTGATATTGATGACCAGTCGCGACAGATGCCTGTCAAACCCGTTTTCAAAATATCCCAGTCTGCCCGCCACATATCCCACGACGACAATGGCGAACAGCGTTATCATGACTTCATACATACCTCAAAAATGCTTCTTTCACAATCTTTTTATCATTGAGGGTGCAAAATTACAATTTTTCTTTGTAATTTTGCAGCAGATTGTTACAATTAACACAGAAAGATGAAGAAAAGGATTGTCATCAAGATAGGCTCGAATGCATTGACACGACCAGACGGACGGCTCGACGTGACCCGCATGTCGGCACTCGTAGACCAGATAGCCTGGCTGCGGGGCAAGGATTTCGAGGTCATTCTCGTCTCATCAGGGGCTGTGGCCTGCGGCCGACGTGAACTAAAGGTTGCCCACGAATTAGACTCCGTGGAACAGCGCCAATTGTTCTCGGCCCTCGGACAGGCCAAACTTATCGGTCTCTATTACGACCTCTTTCGCGAATATCACATTCATGTCGGTCAGGTACTGACCATGAAAGAGAACTTCGAGCCGGGCGAGCAGTACCGCAACCAGCAGGCCTGCATGCAGGTGATGCTGGAGAACGGAGTACTGCCCATCGTCAACGAGAATGACACCGTCAGCGTCACCGAGTTGATGTTCACCGATAATGATGAACTCTCTGGCCTCATCGCCCAAATGATGCAGGCCGACACGTTGGTGCTGCTGTCCAATATCGACGGCATCTACACTGGACATCCAGACGACCCTTCCTCTCAATTGATACACGAGGTGGCTCCCGACACAGACTTGTCGCAGTACATCCAGACCGAGAAGAGTTCTGCTGGTCGTGGCGGCATGCAGTCAAAATATGCCACGGCATCGAAGGTACAGGCTGCCGGCATCCAAGTCATCATTGCTAACGGTAAACGTGAGAATATTCTGGTTGACCTCATGGAACAGCCAAGCACCACACCACATACTATTTTCAAAACATGCTAAAAGAGATTTTTGAACGTACAAAGCGTGCCAGCAAAACGCTGGCATTGCTCAGTGACCAGCAGCGCAACGAGATATTACTGGCTGTAGCAGATGCTATTATAACTCAAAAAGAGAGGATCCTGAAGGCGAACACAGAGGATTTGACAAAGATGGAAAAGAGCAATCCACTGTACGACCGTCTACAATTAACAGGAAGCAGACTGGAAGGTATTGCAGGCGATATGCGCAACGTGGCTACCCTACCCTCACCGTTAGGCCATATCACCAAGCAGAAGATTCTGCCCAACGGACTTCGTCTCTGTAGGGTAAGCGTACCATTCGGTGTGATAGGCATGATTTACGAAGCCCGTCCTAATGTGACCTTCGATGTTTTCTCGCTCTGTTTCAAAAGCGGAAATGCCTGTGTATTGAAAGGCGGCAAAGATGCTGATTGTTCGAATCGTGAAGAGGTCGCACTGATTCACGAGGTGCTGGAGAAATACGACGTATCAAAAGATGTGGTGGCTTTGTTGCCTGCTACTCATGAAGCGACCGGCGAGATGCTTAATGCCATAGGGTATATCGACCTCTGCATCCCTCGTGGTGGCAGAAAACTCATCGACTTTGTGCGCGACACAGCCCGTGTGCCTGTTATCGAGACAGGAGCAGGCGTAGTGAATACCTACTTCGACAAGGATGGTGACCTGGAGAAAGGACGTGCCATCATCAACAATGCCAAGACACGTCGTGTCTCTGTGTGCAACGCCCTCGACTGCCTGTTAATTCATCTAGACCGTCTAGACATTCTAGACAATCTAGTAGAGCCCATGGCCGAGAAGCACGTCATCATCTATGCCGATGATAAAGCCTATGCCACTCTCGATGGCAATTATCCTTACCTGGAGCATGCGACAGACGAGAGTTTCGGCACAGAGTTTATGGATTATAAGATGGCTATCCGCACCGTTGCATCATTGGAAGAGGCCCTTGCTCATATCGACCAATACGGTAGTGGACATAGCGAAAGTATCGTAACTGAAAACGAGACCACCGCCCGTAAGTTCCAGCAGATGGTGGATGCCGCCTGCGTCTATTGGAACGCTCCCACCTCGTTCACCGATGGTGCCCAGTTCGGCCTTGGTGCTGAGATTGGCATCAGTACCCAGAAACTCGGCCCTCGCGGTCCTATGGCCCTCGAAGAGATTTGCACCTACAAATGGCTTATTGAGGGCGAAGGCCAGACGAGGCCGTAATCACGAAATCTCGGTTTCTCGAAATCCCAGTATCTCGAAATCTCGATATATCGAAATATCGATATAACGATATAACGACAAAAAAAACGAAAATAAGAATGAAAACCTTCATCAATGTACAGGATATCGGACCATTGGAAAAAGCAATGGCCGAAGCATTTGAGATCAAGAACAACCGTTACAAATATCAGCATCTGGGCAAGAACAAGACCCTCATGATGATTTTCTTCAATAACTCGCTGCGCACCCGCCTCTCCACCCAGAAGGCTGCCATGAACCTCGGCATGAACGTCATCGTTCTCGATGTCAATGCCGGAGCCTGGAAACTCGAGACAGAACGTGGTGTCATCATGGATGGTGACAAGAGCGAGCACCTGTTGGAGGCCATCCCTGTGATGGGCTGCTACTGCGACCTCATCGGCGTACGCTCCTTCGCTGGACTCACCAATCGCGAGTACGACTATGCCGAGACCGTGCTCCAGCAGTTTATCAAATATAGCGGTCGTCCCGTCTTCGCAATGGAGACTGCCACCGTACACCCCCTGCAGGCCTTTGCCGACCTCATCACCATTAAAGAGAGTTGGGGCCGTAGTGTGGGCAGCGGTTCTCCCACTGCCAAACCGAAAGTGGTACTGACCTGGGCGCCTCATTGCCGCGCCCTGCCTCAGGCCGTGCCCAATAGTTTCGCCCAGTGGATGAACGCCGATCCCAATGTAGATCTCGTCATCACCCACCCCAAGGGCTACGAACTCGACCCACAGTTTGTCGGTAATGCTGTCGTGGAGTACGACCAGAAGAAAGCCTTTGAGGGTGCCGACTTCATCTACGCCAAGAACTGGAGTAACCCTGGCGTGACCAACCCAGCCGACTATGGTAAGATAACCTGCGAGGACCGCTCATGGACAGTAGACACCGAGCACATGTCATGGACCAACAATGGTAAGTTCATGCACTGCCTACCCGTACGCCGTAACCTCATCGTCACCGACGATGTCATTGAGAGTCCCAACTCTCTGGTTATCCCAGAGGCAGCCAACCGTGAGATCTCGTGCTCCGTTGTCATCAAACGGATGCTTGAAGCCCTTTAATGGTTAATGGTTTATGATTTCCTTTGAGTGTGACTATAACAACGGTGCCCATCCAAAGGTGCTTGAGAATCTGGTGCGTTACAATGATGCCAAGCCGACGCCTTACGGCTTTGACGAATTTTCTGAGCGTGCCAAGGACTGCATCCGCGAGGCCATTGGCATGCCAGATGCCCAGATTTTCTTCCTTACAGGAGGCACCCAGACTAATGCCACCACCATCGACTCGATGCTTTATCAGTACGAAGGCGTCATCTGTGTGGGAACAGGCCATATCAATGTCCACGAGGCTGGTGCTGTAGAGTTTACAGAGCATAAGATTATCACCTTGCCGGATGCTCATGGCAAGATGGAGGCACGTGTGTTGCGCAAATATCTGGACGATTTCATGGCTGACGGCAACAGGAACCATGCCGTACACCCTGGTCTGGTCTATATCACATTCCCTACAGAACTGGGAACGCTCTATACTGCTAGCGAACTCGACGAGATTTATCAGGTATGCCGCAGTTTCGACATTCCTCTGTATATTGACGGAGCGCGCTTAGGCTATGGTCTGATGGCCAATGGTTGCGATGTCACCCTACCTTATCTGGCCCGTCACTGTGATGTATTTTATATCGGAGGCACCAAGATTGGCGCGTTGTGCGGCGAGGCCGTCGTATTCACTCACGGCAATGCCCATAAGCACTTCTTCTCTATCCAGAAGCAGCATGGTGCAGTAATAGCCAAGGGGGCTCTGATAGGTCTTCAGTTTGAGGCCCTGTTCACTGACAACCTTTACTTCAAGTTGGCGCGTCACGCCATCGAGAAAGCCATGCAGATGAAGCAGATGTTCCTGCTGCGAGGCTACGAGTTCTATCTTGACTCGCCCACCAACCAGCAGTTCGTCATCCTGCCCAACGAGGAGATGCAGCGACTGTCGCAACAGGTACAGTTCACGCAATGGGGGCCATATGACCATCACCATACCATCTGTCGTTTCGTTACCAGTTGGGCCACCACAGATGAAGATCTGGAGACCCTCAGGCGCTGTCTGACGAAAACGAAATAAAGTGTTACTGGCAGATTTTCTTGACAACTAAACCGTCGTAGGTGTTGATGCTGAGCCAAATGGAGTCGGCATCAACACCTGCGAGAGGTATACTGAGATAAGTGCGCGTCGAGTAGTATTCGGGCACACCGGCTTGGTCATGATGTAGTTGGAGGCGAAGGGTCTTTGTGCCGTCGGCATTTACCATCAGGGTATCACGGTGGCAGCCCAACTTCTGAACAGCCTTTTCATCGTCTACGGCACCAAGCATTAAGTAAACCGACAGATTCAGGTAACGACGCGACTTTGCCAGCCATACACTCTCCATCTTGACAGGATCGGTCTTCAGTTCCTCGACATGACGCGGCACAATAACCCCTACCTTGTCCGTGCCTATGACCTCGGCGCCCTGCTCCACCATATTATAATAGAATATGGCCCGATAGACCGTGTCGGCCTTAGGCATCAGTTTCGATGTAAAAGGACTGTTGACTGTGAACTGCTTGTCATCATCAGTAACGAATGAGATGACCCGACTGTCAGACGAGGTCTTTGCCTCAACCATCTCTGCCACCATCTGAGAGTAGCGTCCCTCACCCTTTTCGTAGGCATCTTGAGTACAAGAGACGAAGAATGATAAAAAAGTAAAAAGGTAAAAAAGCAGAAAGGTTCTTTTCATGCGGTAACTAATTTTTCACTCTTCACTTTACACTATTCACTTTACCCTTCCACTTTCCCCTTATTGATAGCCGGATTGGCATACATCTCCAGCATCTTCTGACGCAGGAAAGCCTCATCCTTGTCAGGAAGTTTAATCTTCGCTAACTGTCCCTTCAGATAAGTTTCAAAACGCTGTTCGTCGGCAGCGGTATAATGGCTACCTTGCTCCGTATTACCATTCAGTCGGTCAAGGGCAATGTAGTTGCATGGATAGAGAGTATATCCAAGGTGTATCTCCTTGTCCATCCGCTGGGCTAAAGCCGTGAAGAACTCATTCTTGGGCAAGTCCTTCAACTGGTCTATCCATTGGTTGACAGGCGTACTACAATGGTAGTTGACACGACCTTTGTAGCCCAAGATGCCCGTCTTCATGTTGTCGAGGTCATCCTGTTTGCTCTTCTTGAATGTCGGATTGTCTCGTTTCTGCTGAAACTCCTGCGCCTTCAGATAGTCACAAGGATCATATTCATAACTGATGGTCAGCGGCACGATGTTCAGATCGCGCAGTTTCTCCACAAAGTCACTGCCTTCACCTCCCATCGCCAGCATCTTCAGTACCGACTCCTGAGTGCGGTCATCAGAGTCCTTGGCACGCCCCTCACGTTGGGCAATCCAGATATTCTCTTTCTTCTTGGCGACAGCGAAATGGATGTAGCGGCTCATCAGTTGGCTGGATGCCATCATCTCGTGAGCCGTGAGTCCACGGCGTACCGTGAAGGCTTTGTTCATGCGCACCAACCGTCTGATCCAAGGATAGATAAGCAGGTTATCGCCAATACCTATTTCTACGGTGGTGGGATAGCCTTTTTTATGCAGCATCAGATCCAAGAAGGCAGAGTCGAGCACGATGTCGCGATGATTGCTGACAAACGAATAGCGGGTTTGAGATTTAAGATTTACATACAAGGCTTCATCATCAAACGTACATCCATCCGTATGCTTGCGTATGATATATTGCACCACCGGCTTCATGAAGCGCAACTGGAAGTCGAGCGGTGTCTTCACACCCACAAAGGCCAAGCGTAGCAAACCATTGCGCAGGAACTTAGGCAACCACGGAGCAAAGCCTTTCAATATCAGGTTGAACTGGCGGTCGTTCAATAGGTCATTGAACGCCTGTTTCATCTCTTCAGGCTCATACGGCCTGATATCGTCAAACTCATGTATATCGTACTTCATTGCGGCGGCAGCAAATTCTTCACTCTTTACTCTTCACTTAAAACTGGTTCTCCACAATATCTGTCAACACATCCTTCATGTCGAGGCCAGCAGCACGCACCTGCTGGGGAATGAAACTGGTGGCCGTCATGCCAGGTGTAGTGTTGATTTCGAGCATATTGATAACATCACTGCCATCCTCGGCCTTGGTGATGATATAATCGATACGGATGATGCCATTGCAGTGGAGGATATCGTAGATAGCCGATGTCAGATCCTGTACACGCTTGGTCAGTTCATCAGGGATACGGGCGGGGGTTATCTCGTCCACCTGACCATTGTACTTAGCATCATAGTCGAAGAACTCATTCTTGGTGACGACCTCGGTCACGGGCAACACCACCGTCTTCTGCTTGGTCTTATAACAGCCCACGGTAATCTCCGTACCATCCAGGTACTGCTCAATCATGATCTCATCGCTCTCCATCATCGCCTTGCGCATGGCGGCTGCCAACTGGTCTGGCTTCCTCACCTTCGACACGCCGAAGGAACTGCCGTCATTGGCAGGCTTGACGAAGCATGGCATTCCCACGATGTCGATGATCTTCTTCTTACTGACCTGACGTTCCTGACCACGACGCACCAACACACTCTCGGCCACCTTGACATCATAGCCTCTCAAATACTGGTTAAGCATGAACTTATCGAAAGTCAGTGCCTCCACCAGTACGCCACTAGTGCTATAAGGGATATGCACCAGGTCGAGATAGCCCTGCAGGATACCATTCTCACCTGGGGTTCCGTGGATGGTGATATAGGCATAATCGAAGAGACGGGTCTTGCCGTTCTCTTTGAACGAGAAGTCGTTCAGGTTGACACGCGATGTCATACCGTCTGGCAGTTCCACCTGCCAGTCAGTGCCTTTCACGTCGACGACATAGACATCATAGCGGTCTTTGTCGAAAAAAGAATAGATGCCCTGAGCCGAACGCAGGGACACATCGTGTTCTGAAGAATCACCACCACAGACGATGGCTATTGTTCTTTTTGTTGGTTTCATCTTGTTATTTCTTTTGTTATTGATATTTCGGGATTACGATATTACGAGATTTCGTTATTGCGATTTTTAAAGTAGCCTCGCCATTTATCAATCAGACCGCTCAGGTCCTCGGGCAGATCGCTAGTGAAGTCCATCTGCTGGCCAGTCGTGGGATGCACGAAGCCAAGCGTACGGGCATGAAGTGCCTGACGCGGGCACAAGCGGAAACAATTCTGTATGTAGGCTTTGTAACTGGCAGTACGCTCCCCACGGAGTATCTGGTCACCGCCATACCGCTCGTCAGCGAAGAGCGGATGTCCGATGTGCTTCATGTGGGCACGTATCTGATGGGTACGGCCTGTCTCCAGCACACATTCCACCAGCGTGGTATAGCCATAGCGCTCCAGCACCCTGTAGTGGGTGACTGCAGGCTTGCCGGTCTCCGAATCAGGGGGGAAGACCTCCATGCGAAGCCTGTCTTTAGGGTCACGCCCAATATTCCCTTCTATGCGGCCTTCATCTTCCACGAAATTGCCCCATACCAGTGCCACATAACTGCGATGGGTATCATGCTTGAAGAACTGCTTGCCCAAGTCCGACTTTGCCTCGGGTGTCTTAGCCACCACCAACAGTCCACTGGTATCCTTGTCGATGCGGTGAACCAATCCCACCTGCGGGTCGTTGGGATCATAGGAAGGCAGGTTGCGCAGGTGCCAGGCGATGGCATGAACCAATGTGCCGTGGAAGTTACCGCAACCAGGATGGACAACCATCCCTGCTGGTTTGAAGATGACCATCAGGTCGTCGTCCTCATAGCGCACGTCCAAGGGAATATCCTCGGGTTCTATAGTTGTGTCGAAGTGCGGGCGGTCCAGTTTCAAGGTAATCACATCACCCGAGCGTACCTTATAGTTGCTCTTAACAGGACGATCGTTGACAAAAAGAAAACCTGCCTCGGCGGCCTGCTGAATGCGGTTACGGGAAGAATGCTGCGTGTGCTCCGTCAGGTATTTGTCGATACGCAACGGCACTTGACCGCGGTCCACCTCCAGTCGCAAGTGCTCATAGAGTTGGCCGTCAGCATCGCTTTCGGGATCGATACCGTTTTCTATCAGCAGTTCCTCATCGTCAAAGTTCTCCATGCTCACTCTGTGGCTGTTCCGTCACTCCCTCCATATCGTCGGGCTCACCGCCTATGCGTCCCGAGCCGTAGTCCTCAATAAATTCTTCTATATCGGCCTCCTCACCCACCATGCCGTTACCGATGAGCAAGAGCAGATGCGACTCCTTGGCCACCATGTCGCCAGATTGCAGTTTACGGCCGTCACACTCGATACCGTACACCCAGTCCTTCTCGCCTTCGACAAGTTTTGGTGGTAGCACCACGAAGTCTAGTGCCTGCAACTTGGCTTGCGCCTCACGGTAACTACTGTTGTCTATCAGATCAGGTATTTCAACACGTGGGAGCGTGAGCGAGTTGATGGTGACATAGATGGTACGCCCCTCCTTCACCTTTGATCCAGCCACGGGCTGCTGAAGAACCACACATCCTGCCGGCATCTCCTTGATGTAGGTAGAGTCGTTTATCTTCAGTGTGAGACCGTTCTGCTGTGACACCTCGATGGCACGGCTGAAGTTCATGCCCGTCAGTTCAGGCACCTCGACACCTTCACCATGGTGAGTATAGGCATCCAGCCCCCAAATGACACCGATGACCAGAACAATAACGACTATAATCATTGCTGCGATGTTCAGAAGGAACACCGAGCAGCCCCATGCCTTCTTTGCTGTCTTCTTTGCTGTTCCTTTGGCTACATCCACCGCAACATCCGATGCCGCATCAACTGCTTTCTTGGCCGTTACCTGTGCCAAAATATCCTTAATACTCATATCTTTTTCGCGTTCTCTATCTTTTTGACTGCAAAGATACGAAAAGTCGAGAGCAAAACAAAATAAATTTATTTATTTTTTTGCCGAGACGGAGTATCTTCGCGTTTTTTATCGCAAAGACACAAAAGTCGAGAGCAAAACAAAATAAAAAGGAAAAAATTCACCCGGATGCGACATCTGCCACATCCGGGTGAAAACTCTATGCTCCAGCGAGCAAGGATTACTTTCCGTGACGCTCGTCAGAAACGGTTAACTTCTTACGGCCCTTGGCGCGGCGTGAAGCCAGGACGCGACGGCCATTCTTGGTGGCCATGCGCTCGCGGAAACCATGCTTGTTCACGCGGCGGCGATTGTGCGGCTGAAATGTTCTTTTCATTGCTTTATTATTTGTTTATTTTATTGTTATTCACCTTAAAAAACATGGTACTACACCACATTTCGGGCTGCAAAATTACACATTTCTTTTTAAATACACAAATTTTTTGGTAAAATTTCTCATTTCTCATTTCTCATTTCTCATTTTTTTTGTACCTTTGCACCCGAAAACAACAAAATACATCTTTATAATATATTTTATGATTAACTCACAAGACATTAAAAAAGGCACCGCCATTCGTATGGACGGTGGCATTTGGGTTTGCATCGACTTCCAGCATCGCAAGCCGGGTAAGGGTAACACCATCATGATCATCAAGTTGAAGAACGTCAGCGACGGTCGCGTACTGGAGCGCCGCTTCAATATCGGTGAGAAACTGGAGGACGTCATCATCGAGCGTCGCCCCTACCAGTATCTGTATGAGGACCAGTCTGGCCGTATCTTCATGAACCAGGAGACCTTCGAGCAGATTCCCATCGACAACGAGTTGGTAATCGGTCACGAGTACATGAAGGAGAGCGACATCGTGGAGGTTGTCTCTGACACCACCGATGGTACCATCCTCTATGCTGAGATGCCCGTGAAGACCATCCTGCGCGTCACCCACTCTGAGCCCGGTATCAAGGGCGATACCGCCACCAACACCCTGAAACCCGCTACATTGGAGACTGGCGTTGAGGTTCGCGTGCCCCTGTTCATCAACGAGGGCGACCTGATTCAGGTTGACACCCGCGACGGCAGTTATCTGGCTCGTGCTAAGGAGTAATCCAATTGATAATTGACAATTGAAGTATTCGATCATTGTTCCTGTCTTCAATCGCCCTGATGAGGTCGATGAACTGTTAGAAAGCCTCTGCCATCAAGAGGTTCAGGATTTTGAGGTCATCATCGTAGAAGACGGATCGAAAAAAACATGCAAGGATGTCTGCGACAAGTATGCAGGCATCCTTGATTTGCATTATTACTACAAGGAAAACAGCGGCCCCGGCCAGAGCCGTAACTATGGTGCCGAGCGCGCTCAGGGCGAATGGCTCATCGTGCTCGACTCTGATGTCGTTCTGCCCAAGGACTATCTGAAAGCCGTCGACGCCGCCATCCTCCCTTCACCCTTCACCAGTCACCAGTCACCAAGCGGCTTTGCCGCTTTTGGCGGCCCCGATGCATCCCACCCTTCGTTCACACCTGTACAGAAGGCCATATCTTATTCCATGACCTCGTTCTTCACCACAGGCGGTATTCGTGGTGGCAAAGGCAAGAAACTCGACAAGTTCTTCCCCCGTTCATACAATATGGGCATCCGTCGTGAGGTCTATCTAGAGTTGGGAGGTTTTTCCAAGATGCGCTTTGGCGAAGACATCGACTTTTCCTATCGCATCATCGAGGCAGGCCATAAGACGGCACTCATCCCCGAGGCGTGGGTATGGCACAAGCGCCGTACCGACTTCCGTAAGTTCTTCCGTCAGGTGTACAACAGCGGTATCGCCCGCATCAATCTTGAGAAGCGTCATCCCGGTACGCTGAAACTGGTCCACCTATTGCCCACCATCTTCACCATTGGTGTGATCCTGTTGGTTCTACTGGCCATGCTATGCGCCTTCAGCAGCATCCTCATGGGCATCTGGGGGATTGTCCTTGCCCTGTTGGCATTGACTCCACTGATATTTTACAGCAGCCTTCTCTGCATTGACTCCAGTATCAAGAACAAGAGTGTTGAGGTAGGGCTTCTCAGCATCCCTGCAGCCTTTGTCCAACTCATGGGCTACGGTCTTGGCTTCATCGAGTCATGGTGGAAGCGCTGCATCTTAAAACAGGACGAATTCACAGCCTTCGAAAAGAACTTCTACAAATAACATGAACTATAGACTCTTCCTCGCAGCATGCTTCATGCTTCATGCCCCATTCCTCATTTCGCAGGCCTACAGCCAGAGTCGCGCCCAGCAAATGAGGGTGAAGGTGGACAGTGCCCTCACCGCCCGTTACTACAAGTCTCCTTATGATACGAACTATGTGGTTCGTCCCGAGGGGAAATTAACACTGAAGTTAAGGCTGAACCAGACGGGTAACACTTTCCATGCGAAGGGAACAGTCAATAATGTCTATGCGAAAACAGACCTCCACACCAGCCATAAGACCACAGTAAGCATCGGTGCCTCCTATCGCGGCATCTCCGCTGCGTTGGCAATCAATCCGGCTAAGATGAGCGGAACCTATAAGGACTATGAACTGAACCTCAACTACTACAGTAGCCGCATCAGCCTCGACTTCAGTTACCAACGATCAGAATCGTTGGCAGGCGATATTTTCCGCGCTGACCACTGGTCGTCATTGGAGTCAGGCGACCTCACGATGAAGGTCGTCAACCTAGCGGGCTACTATACCTTCAACCATCGTCGTTTCTCCTACCCTGCTGCATTCACCCAGAGTTACATCCAGCGCCGCTCGGCAGGCTCATGGCTGGCCGGCATCAGTTATCAGGGAGGCATTATCGAGACGACAGACGAACTGAAAGCCAGGAACCCCAATGCCCCGGAAGTGAACATCGACATAGGCCATATCGGCATCGGCGGCGGCTATGGCTACAACTGGGTGATTGGCCAGAAGTGGCTGCTGCACATCTCCATGCTGCCCACCTTTGTGGTTTACAACCGTAACAAGATGACCATCAACGGCGAGGACAAGGAGGCACAACGCATGCGTTTCAACATGATCTTCAACGAGCGTGCCGCCATCATCTATAACTTCTCGCCCCGCTACTTTGTCGGCACCACCCTTGTGATGAACAATTCCGTCTTCGATGATGACGCGGTAGTGGTCAACCAGAACAAATGGCGCGCCCGTGCCTTCTTCGGAGTGAGACTATAAGACGCTGGAACGATGGACAACAAACTGAACATCAACCAATGGGCTGAGGAAGACCGCCCACGCGAGAAGATGGAGCGACTTGGCCCCCAGTCGCTGAGCGATGCTGAACTGCTGGCTATCCTCATCGGTTCCGGCTCCCTCCAAGAGGATGCTGTGTCACTGATGAAACGCATCCTCAAGAACTGTGCCAACAACCTTAACACGCTGGGGAAGATGGGCCTTCACGACCTCTGTCAATACAATGGCATCGGTCCTGCGAAAGCCATCACCATCATGGCGGCCTGCGAACTGGGCAAACGCCGACAGATGGAGAGTCCGGAGAAACGGCCCGAACTCAGTACGGCAACACGCATCTACAACCACATGCACCCCGTGATGCAGGACCTGGACGTGGAGGAGTTCTGGATCCTGCTAATGAACCAGGACCACCGTCTCATCAAGAAGATGCGTATTGCCCATGGCGGCATCTCTGAGGTCAGCGTCGACGTGCGTATCATCATCCGCGAGGCCGTGCTATGCAACGCCACCATCCTCGCCGTATGCCACAACCATCCCTCTGGCAACCTCAGGCCCAGCCCTCAGGACAACCAACTGACCCAGAGCATCAGGAATGCGTGTCAGGTGATGCGCATCCATTTCATGGACCATGTCATCATCACCGATGGCCACTACTATTCCTACCACGAGGAAGGAATCGTTTGAAAAAGGTGAAATAGTAATATAACCATTATGACACAAGAAGAGAAAACAAAAATTGAAGAGCGGATTGTGGATGTGCTGAAGACCGTCTACGACCCCGAGATTCCTGTCAACATCTATGACTTGGGAATGATATACAAGATTGATGTGAAGGACGACTACACCGTCGATCTCGATATGACCTTCACTGCTCCGAACTGTCCTGCTGCCGACTTCATATTAGAAGATGTACGCACGAAGGTGGAGAGCGTCGATGGTATCAAGGGTGCCACCGTCAACCTCGTCTTCGAGCCCGCATGGGAACAAAGCATGATGTCACTCGAAGCACGAGTGGAACTCGGCTTTGAGTAAACTGAGAACTGAGAGTTATGAAAAATATTTATTTTTTATCTGACGCCCACCTCGGCTCATGGGCCATCGAACATAGGCGGATGCAGGAACGCAGGTTGGTGCGGTTCCTTGACAGTATCAAGAACAAGGCGGCTGCCGTCTATCTGTTGGGCGACATGTTTGACTTCTGGTACGAGTTCAAGTATGTGGTGCCAAAAGGCTACACACGCTTCCTGGGCAAAATATCCGAACTGACCGACATGGGGGTCGAAGTGCACTACTTCACTGGCAACCACGATATCTGGACCTATGGCTATCTGGAAAAAGAGTGTGGCGTCATCCTCCACCGGCAGCCACAGACCGTTGAACTATACGGTAAGGTTTTCTATCTGGCTCACGGCGACGGGCTGGGCGACCCCGACAAGAAGTTCAAGTTTCTGCGCCACCTCTTCCATAGCAAACTGTGCCAGTTTGCCCTCGCCACCGTACATCCCCGCTGGAGTATCTGGGTGGGGCAGACATGGGCCAAGCACTCCCGTCTGAAGCGTCCCAATGGTGAGGAACTGCCCTATCTGGGCGAAGACCACGAGCATCTGATTCTCTACACCAAGAAATATATCCAGTATCACTCCAACGTGGACTATTTCATCTATGGTCACCGCCATATCGAGGTGGACCTACAGTTGACAAAAAAAGCACGGGTCATCATCCTGGGCGATTGGATCAGCCATTTCTCCTACGTGGTCTGGGACGGCCAGCACTTGTTCATGCAACAGTATATTGAGGGAGAAAGCCAAGTGTAAGGTAAAAGTGAAGAGTGAAGAGTGAAAAATTTGCTACCGCCCTTGATTGCTAAACCGAGACTGTGGCGGCAGCAAATTCTTCACTCTTCACTTTTCACTATTCACTTTTACAAGAGGTTCATCGTATCTGTGGCAATCATCAGTTCCTCGTCAGTAGGAATGACGACCACCTTCACCTTTGAGTCATCGGCAGAGATAATAGCCTCCTCACCGCGCACGTTGTTCTTCGCCTCATCGAACTTGATGCCGAGGAACTCCATATTCTTACAGACCTCAGAGCGCATACCAATCTGGTTCTCACCGACACCTGCCGTGAATACGACCACATCAAGGCCACCCATAGCAGCAGCATAGGCACCGATATACTTCTTGATACGATAGAAATACATATCCTGAGCCAACTGGGCACGCTTGTCACCCTCCTTGGCAGCGTTCTCCACGTCGCGCATATCGCTGGAGCCGCCCGTCAGTCCGGCCACACCACTCTTCTTGTTCAGCAGGTTTGACATGCCGTCGGCATCGAGACCGAGTTTCTTCTCTATGAACGTCACAGCACCACCGTCGATGTCACCGGCACGGGTACCCATCACGAGGCCCTCCAGCGGCGTGAGACCCATCGAGGTGTCGATACACTTGCCATCGACCACAGCAGCGATACTGCCGCCATTACCCACATGGCAGGTCACCATCTTGGTACCCTCGGCAGGGATGCCTAGGAACTCGCAGGCACGAGCCGACACGTAACGGTGGCTCGTTCCGTGGAAGCCATAGCGGCGGATTCCGTACTTCTCATACAGTTCATAGGGGATGGCATACATAAAGGCCTTCGGCGGCATGGTCTGGTGGAAAGCGGTATCGAAGACACCAACCTGAGGCAGGCCGGGCATCAGTTCCTTCACGGCATTCACGCCTTTCAGGTTGGCAGGGTTGTGCAGCGGAGCCAGGTCCGAGCACTTCTCAAACTCTTTCAGCACCTCGTCAGTCAGGATGACCGACTTGTTGAACTTCTCGCCGCCATGCACCATGCGGTGTCCTACGGCATCTATCTCGTCGAGACTCTTGATGACACCAATCTCAGGATCGGTCAGCAGAGAAAAGATGAACTTCACGCCCTCGGTATGCTCGGGGATGTCGTGCATAATCTGCTTCTTCTCGCCATTAGCCAGTTTCACTTTTACAAAGGCGCCGTCCAGGCCTACACGCTCAGCACCGCCACTGGTCATCACAGACTTGTCGTCCATATTGTACAATGCGTACTTAATGGATGAACTTCCACAATTAAGAACAAGAATTTTCATATCTTTTTTGTTTTTAGAAAGAAATTTCCGTAATTTACATAATTTTTTATTCGTTGTCTGAAATGATATACCGCTTATAGTTTGTTTGAGTCAATAGGATAAAACGGTTTTCATCTTCATCGAAAATATAGCGTTCTGCCCTGAGGCTCTTCTCACCGAAATTGAGTAATACCCCCTTATGCTGTTGTGCTATTCGCATATAGTTGAACAGCTGGGCACGATGGTCGGAGACTATTTTCTCTACTGCTTTCAGTTCTATGACAATATTATTATAGTAGAAATCTGCATAATAGGTCTTATCTAAAAGCATGTCCTTGTAGTAGAGACGCAATTGCTTTTCCCTTTCAGCTACCATGTCCTGAAGTTCCATCTCCTTTGCAAATGCCTCTTGATAGATAGATTCAGCCATTCCGTAGCCCAAAGTGTTATAGACCTCCATCGCCACACCAACGACATCATAGATATCTAAATACTCCTCCTTTGTAATCATAGTAAGATTACGAAAAGCACAAAATTATGAAAATTACGGAAATTTCTTTCAGTTAATTACTTTTTTTCACTCTTCACTTCTTAGCATCCATGGCCTGGCAGGCGGTGATGGCGACGAGGTAGTAGATATCCTCGACGGAGCAGCCGCGGCTGAGGTCATTCACAGGACGGGCGATACCTTGCAGGATGGGACCGATGGCCGTGGCACCAGCCAGACGCTGCACCAGTTTATAGGCGATATTTCCGACTTCCAGACACGGCATCACCAGCACGTTGGCCTTACCGGCGATATCGCTGCCAGGAGCCTTCTTACTACCTACGCTGGGCACCAGGGCGGCATCAGCCTGCAACTCACCGTCGATCTTCAGGCTCGGGTTCAGTTTCTTAGCCAGTGCTGTGGCCTCCACCACCTTGTCTACCACCTCATGAGAGGCAGAGCCCTTGGTAGAGAAACTCAGCATAGCCACACGGGGATCTGCGAAGCCGGCGACGCTCTTGGCGGTCTGGGCCGTGCAGACGGCAATCTGTGCGAGTTGGTTGGCATCAGGCATCGGTGTCACAGCCACATCGCCGAACACCAGTACACCGTTCTCGCCGTATTCGGGCTTGTCGGTAATCATCAGCATGGCACCGCTCACACAGGTAATGCCGGGTGCGCACTTGATGATCTGCAGGGCAGGACGCAGGGTCTCACCAGTGGTAGAGAGCGCGCCGGAAATCTGACCGTCGGCACCCTCGGTCTTGATGATCATACAACCAAGATAGAGAGGATCCTTCATCAGTTCGCGGGCCTTCTCAATGGTCATGCCCTTTTTCTCGCGCAGTTTAGTCAGCAACTGGGCATATTCCTCACTCTTCTCGCAGTTCAGCGGGTCGATGAGCGTAGCCTTGTCAATGTGGGTCAGTCCCTTCTCCTTGGCCAGGGCATACACCTTTTCAGGGTTGCCAATCAGGATCAGGTCTGCGATGTCGTCTGCCAGCACGCGGTCGGCGGCAACCAGAGTGCGCTCCTCCTCTGCTTCGGGGAGCACAATGCGCTGCTTGTTACTCTTAGCACGCGCAATGATCTGTTCAATTAATCCCATAGAATGTTTTTGAATTATAGTAAAAGATAAATATGTTTGCAAAAGTACAAAAAATAATTGAAACAAAGCGTTAATCCAATATATTTTTTTCTTTCTCAAATAATTTGTGTATCTTTGCAGCCGCCGCAGGCATTATTTTATCAGTCATTCTTTCAACTTTTCAAATTTAAAAATATGCATTCCCTCCTTACCCGCCGCACCATCCGCCGTTACGCTGACCGCGACGTCAGCAACGAACTGCTCAACCGCCTGCTTAACGAGGCGGCACGCACCCAGACCATGGGCAACCTGCAACTCTATAGTGTCGTCGTCACCCGCTCCGACGAGATGAAACAGCGCCTTGCACCGGCCCATTTCAACCAGCCCATGGTGACTCAGGCTCCTGTCGTGCTCACCATCTGTGCCGACTTCAACCGTACCTCACGATGGGCCCGCTGCCGTAAGGCCGAGCCGGGCTACGACAACATCCTCTCCTTCCTGAATGCCGCCACCGATGCCTTGCTCTACACGCAGACGCTCTGCTGTCTGATGGACGAGGAGGGTCTGGGCTACTGCTACCTAGGTACCACCGTCTACCAGCCCCAGCAGATCATTGACACGCTAGGCCTGCCCCGTCTGGTCATGCCCGTGGCCACCCTCACCGTAGGCTGGCCGGCCGAGGAGCCTCCCCTCTCCGACCGTCTGCCTCTGGAGAGTTTCGTGCATAGTGAGACATACCGCGACTATATGCCGCAGGACATCGACACCTATTATAATAATAAGGAGCAACTGGAGGAGAACCGCCACTTCGTAGAGATCAACCACAAGGAGACGCTCGCCCAGGTCTTCACCGACATCCGCTATACCAAGCGCGACAACGAGGCCATGTCGGCCACCCTCCTTGAGACACTCAAAAAACAGGGATTCCTCGATAAATAAAAGAAAAAAAAATTGGAATAATTAGAATAATTTTGCCTACGACACTCGAAGCGCAAGCCAATAATTCTAATTATTCCAATTCGTGAATCAGATTATTCCAATTATTCTAATTCGTTTCCAAAAGAATAATTAATTTCCAATTCGTTTCTACCTCCGTCTCGCTTTCTCCATCGCCTCGCGCGCCCACTTCATCCGCAATTCAGCCTTGTCACGGGCCTCCTTGGCCCAACGCATACGCGTTTTGGCCTTGTCAGTGGCTTCCTTGGCCCATCGGGTGTAAGTGGCCGCCTTGTCATGTTTGTTGTTACGAGAGTAGCGCTCGGCATCGCGCAGATAGCCCTGTGCCTGCCTGTTGTAGTAGTCAGCCTCACGGTCGTAGCCGTCAGCCTTCTTCGTGTAGTACTCGGCCTCACGCATATAACCGTTGGCCTTGTCCACATAGTAGGTGTCCTGAGCCATTGCACCAGGGCACGTTGCCAGCAGCAACAGGAGCGTCAAAAGGATCTGTCTCGTCATAGCGGGGAGGTATTACGTTTCTACTTAATCCTGAATCAGGTTCTCTCCCGTCATGTCCTTGGGCTGCTCCAGACCCATGATGTGCAGGATACTGGGAGCCACATCGGCCAGACGACCGTCCTTCACGGTGGCGCTGTTGTTGTTAGTCACATAGATGAAGGGTACGGGGTTCAGCGAGTGGGCGGTATTGGGAGTGCCGTCGGGGTTGATGGCGTTGTCGGCATTACCGTGGTCAGCAATGATGATAGCCTCGTAGTCGTTGGCCTTGGCAGCCTCGATGACAGCCTCTACGCAGTGGTCAACTGCCCATACAGCCTTGGCAATGGCGTTGTAGACACCCGTGTGGCCCACCATGTCACCGTTGGCGAAGTTCACCACGATGAAGTCGTACTTCTGGGTATTGATGGCCTCCACCAGTTTGTCCTTCACCTCGTAGGCGCTCATCTCGGGCTTCAGGTCGTAGGTAGCCACCTTCGGAGAAGGTACCAGGATGCGGTCCTCGTTCTCGTAGGGAGCCTCGCGACCACCGTTGAAGAAGAACGTTACGTGTGCGTACTTCTCGGTCTCTGCGGTGTGCAACTGCTTCTTGCCCTGCTGGCTGAGGTATTCGCCCAGCGTGTTCTCCACGTTCTCCTTGGGGAAGAGGATGTGTACACCCGTGAATGAAGCATCATACGGCGTCATGCAGTAATACTGCAGACCGGGGATGGTCTTCATGCCCTGCTCAGGCATATCCTGCTGTGTCAGCACGATAGTGAGTTCCTTGGCACGATCGTTACGGAAGTTGATGAAGATGACGACGTCGCCCTCCTCGATGCAACCGTTCACGGTGCTGTTGTGGATAGGCTTGATGAACTCGTCGGTAACGCCGTCAGCGTAGCTCTCCTCTACGGCTTTCACCATATCAGTAGCCTGCTTGCCAGTACCATTGACGATGAGGTCATAACCCTCCTTCACTCTCTCCCAGCGCTTGTCGCGGTCCATAGCGTAGAAACGGCCTACGATTGAGGCGATGGCTGCGTCGTTGTCGGCACAAACCTTGGTAACCTGCTCGATGAAGCCCTTACCGCTCTTGGGGTCGGTGTCGCGACCGTCCATGAAGCAGTGTACGAACGTCTGGTTCTTCAGACCGTAGTGCTTGCCCACCTCGATGAGTTTGAACAGATGGTCCAGGCTTGAGTGTACACCACCGTCTGAGCACAGACCCATCAGGTGCAGTTTCTTACCATTCTCCTTGGCGTAGGTGTAGGCAGCCTTCACCTGTGGATTCTCCACGATGCTGCCGTCCTTGCAGGCACGATTAATCTTCACCAGGTCCTGATAGACGATGCGTCCAGCACCGATGTTCAGGTGTCCTACCTCCGAGTTACCCATCTGTCCGTCGGGCAGACCAACATCCTCACCTGAGGCCTGCAACTGAGAGTGTGCACTGACCGCTGTCAGATAGTCCAGATACGGAGTAGGCGTATTATAGATCACGTCACCTTTACCTTGTTTACCGATTCCCCATCCATCGAGAATCATCAATAATGCTTTCTTTGCCATATTCTTTTATATATTGATATTTTGTTAATTGCCAATTGCAAACTGCCAATAGCCAACAGCCAACTACTAACAGCCTGCAAAGTTACTACTTTTTGGGCAGGTAGTACCACGATTAACACAGATTAATATAAAAAAACTTCTCAGGCTTATTTCATATCGAAACCGACACGCAGGCCATTGTAGTTCTTGGCAACGTCGCTGATGGTGCCGAGGGTGGAAGAACTATTACCGCTGGCAGCAGACATGGTCTGCATGAGGGTGAGCAGTTTTGAGGCCTCGAAGAGCAGGGAGATGCCAGTGCTGTTGCGCTTAGCATAGCAGTTGATGTTGAGGATCAGACCCGACATGGTGACCTTACCGGTCGACTCATCGAAGGTGTACTTGCCACTCCACTGCTTGCCGGCAATCTTGGCGGCGAAGGTGCCGTCCTGGTTGAAGGTCACCTGGGTATTGGCAGAAGAGATGCCGACCTTCTGGAAGGTGGGCTGCAACTTGGTCTTGATCTGGGAGGCAGCAAGTTCGCCACCAGCCTGAGCCAGCAGTTGTTCACTGGTGAAGGCACAGCCGGGCTGGCTGTAGGACCAGGTGCCTACGAGATTGGCCTGCGTCATCTTGTCGAGGCCGAGGACACTGCCAAGGATGTTGCCCAGGGCACCACCTGCATTGGCTGTTGTCGTGGTGGACTGACCACCAATTTGTGACAGGGAACCGGCACCACAGCCGCAGAACAGACATGCTGCCAGGGCTGTCACTGTGAGAATTCTTACTTTTTTCATTGTCTTCATTTTTTTTAGTTAATTAAATATTTATCAGTCTTCGAAGGGGAGCGACAACTGACCGTCGCCCAGGAGGTTGAACGACATGCGGTGGTAGGGCGTGGTGCCGTACTGCCGGATGGCCTCGCGGTGTTTCTTCGTAGGGTAGCCCTTGTTGGAGAGCCAGTCGTACTGCGGATACTCCTCTGCGAGGCAGTTCATATAGTCGTCGCGATAGGTCTTGGCCAGGATGCTGGCCGCTGCGATAGAGAGGTATTTGGCATCGCCCTTGACGATGGTGGTGTATGGAACCTCCCCCGACCCCTCCAAAGGAGGGGAGGGCCTATCGGATTCCAAATGCGGCAGCCCCTCCTCCCCCTCGGGGAGGCTGGGAGGGGTCCAAGGCTTGAAGCGGTTGCCATCGACGATGATGGCCTGCGGTTGCACCTTGAGTTGGTCCAGGGCACGGTGCATGGCCAGTATTGAGGCGTTGAGGATATTTATCTTGTCGATCTCTTCAGGCGTGACGATGCCCACGGCCCATGCCACGGCATCATGCTGGATGATGTCACGCAACTGGTAGCGCCGCTTCTCGGTGAGTTGCTTCGAGTCGTTGAGCAGGTCGTTATGATAGTCGGGAGGCAGGATGACAGCAGCGGCATAGACGCTGCCTGCCAGGCAGCCCCGTCCGGCCTCATCACATCCGGCCTCAACCAGTCCATTGTAGTAATTACTATTTAACATTGAAGAATTATAAGTGAATAGTGAAAAGTGAATAATTTGCTACCGCCGCGGGGGCAAATCTCCGCTCGCTTTCACCAAGCGAAGCGACTGAAAGAAACCTCAAATCTCAAACCTCAAATCTCAAACCATTAAAACATTTGCACCACCCGGCGGATACCCGCCACGAGGGCATCGATTTCTTCTTTTGTATTGTACAGGGCAAACGAGGCACGCACGGTGCCTGTCACACCCAGACGATCCATGAGCGGATGGGCACAGTGGTGACCGGTGCGAACGGCGATGCCAAGACGGTCGAGCAGGGTGCCCATGTCGAGATGATGGATGGAGCCGACGTTGAAAGAGACGACAGCGTCTTTGTTGGCGGCGGAACCGCCAACCACAAGACGCGGGCCATAGATGGTCATGCCATCGATGGTCTGCAGTTGCTCCATGCAGTAGCGGGTGAGTTCTTGTTCGTGCGCCTCGATGGAATCGAGGCCTACGCTGTTCAGATAGTCGATGGCGGTGGCCAGACCGTGCGTAGCCACATAGTCGGGGGTGCCGGCCTCAAACTTCAGCGGCGGGCGCTCGAAGGTGGTCTTCTCCCACGACACCTTGTCGATCATCTCTCCACCACCCTGATAAGGCGGCAGACGGTCGAGCCACTCCTCCTTGCCATAGAGGACGCCAATGCCCGTAGGACCATACATCTTATGACCACTAAAGGCCAGGAAGTCGCAGTCGAGATCCTGCACGTCAATCTTCATGTGGGGGGCACTCTGAGCGGCATCGACCAACACGGGTATGCCGTGCTCGTGGGCCAGACGGATAATGTCCTTCACAGGATTGACGGTGCCCAGGACGTTGCTCACATGGGCGAGGCTGACGAGGCGCGTCCTTTCCGTCATGTATGCCGCGACAGAATCGCGGCACACCAAACAGCCGTCATCGGTGATGGGGAGATGGCGCACCACGATGCCGCGCTTCTGGGCCTGCAGTTGCCAGGGCACGATGTTGGAGTGGTGCTCCATATCGGTGACAAGGACCTCATCGCCTGCCTGCATCTGACTCTCGCAGAAAGTCTGGGCAACGAGGTTGATGGCCTCGGTGGTGCCACGGGTGAAAACAATCTCCTCCGTCTTGCGGGCATTGACGAAGGCACGCACCTTTTCGCGTGCCGCCTCGTGCAGGTCGGTGGCCTGTTGCGAGAGATAGTGTACGCCACGATGCACGTTGGCATTGACGTTAAGGTACTCCTCGCGCATGGCATCGAGCACACATAGCGGCTTCTGGGTGGTGGCGGCATTGTCGAGGTAGACCAGTGGTTTACCATATACCTCCCGCTGCAAAATGGGGAAGTCTTCACGTAGTTTTTGTACGTCGTACATGTCTTTTTCTTATTTTTCGTGGCAAAGGTACAAAAAAAACGTAATTTTTGATTCATTATTCGCATTTATTTTCTATCTTTGCACTCAGACTATACACTTAAAACATTTTTGCCTATGAAACAGTTAGTACTCGCAATGATGATGGCAACAGCAGTCTGCACGACAGCCGTTGCACAGAACAAGGTAAAGAACGTCTATGCCAGTTCCTCGAAGTTGAACATTGAGTTGTTGCAAAACAGCGACCAGACGGTTCAGTTGAACCGGCATTTCTTTGCTGGCTATAACACGCTGTGTCTGCCCATGACTGTCGGTGCCGACCAACTTGGCGACATCAAATTGGAGCGCTTTGCAGGCATCCAGCAGGAAGGCGACGTGCTGAACCTCTATTTCGTAGAATGCACCAGCGACGGTATTCAGGCTGGTGTCCCCTACTTGGCCTACTCGCCAAAGAGTCAGTATCTGCGCATCAAGAACAGCGATGCCATGACGATTGACAGCCAGTTGACACCCATCCACATGAGCGATGGCAACGGTAATGAAGTGACTTTTGGCAGTGCCTGGGAAATCTCTGACAAGGCAGGCCGCTACGGTATTCCTGCCCAGCAGAAGGTAACTCCACTGGAGGCTGTCTTGATCAAGACCACTGCCCAGCAGAAGTTCCTGCCCACCCGTTGTGGTTTCACATGGAATACGCAGAGCGCCAGTGCCAAGGAACTGCGTATCGTTCACCTCTCTGCCTCAGACCTGACTGCCATTCAGAATGTCACCATGAAGAATAATGCTGACGAGAACATTTACGACCTGAACGGTCGCAAGGTCAACCCATCTTCCAAGGGCCTGATTATCCAGAATGGTAAGAAGACGATGGTGAAATAGCCTCAGATGATAGCATAAGTAAAGGGAACCGTTATCGGTTCCCTTTATTATTTACAGAGTTTGCAACCCTCGCACTTGTTCAGTTCGCCTCGGAAGCGCTTCTCTACCAGGTAGTGCAGACGGTCGCGAAGAGGTTCCAACTGCATCTTGTCGATGACCTCGTTGATAAAGGCGTTTTGCAACAGCAGTTTAGCCTCATCGAGCGAGATGCCACGCTGACGCATATAGAAGAGGGCGGCATCGTTGAGTTGGCCCACAGTGGAGCCGTGGGCACACTTCACATCATCGGCATAGATCTCCAGCATGGGCTGGGTGTACATGCGAGCCTCCTTTGTAGCCGTGAGGTTCTGGTTGGTCATCTGCGAGGTGGTCTTCTGCGCACCATGTTCTACCAGCACACGACCCGCAAAGGCACCCGTGGCCTTGTCGTCGAGCACATACTTGTAGAGTTCATGTGATGTACAGTGAGAGGCTTTGTGGACGATGAGCGTGTTGTTGTCCACATGCTGCTGCTTATCGGCAATGACGCAGCCATAGCACTGGCACTCGGCACCCTCGCCAGATAAGGTCAGGTCGAGTTTGTTGCGCGTGACACCATTGTGCAGGGTGATGACGTTATGGTTCACACGACTGTTGGCCTGCTGGTCGATATAGACATTGCTCACGCGAACATTCTTATGATGGGTCTCCTCGAGGCAATACAAGTCCAGGGATGCATTCTCACCCACATAGGCCTCGATGACCTGCGTGGCCAGGAAGTTACGGTCATCAGCGGCATGGTCGCAGAACAGCATCTTTATCTCGGCATTCGCCTCCAGGATGATGAGCACACGACGGTTGACCATGAGAGAAACCTCTCCCCCCGCCTTGGGAGCCTTTAGGATATTGATGACCTGAATGGCACGATCAACCTTCACGCCTTTGGGCACATAGACGTAGAGACCATCCTGTGCCAGCATGGTATTCAAGTCTGTAATGGCATCGTTGGCTTGACCTGCCAAGCGGTTATAGTATTCTGTGGTGGCGAAGTCCTTCAGCGAACCGATGATGACACCCTCGGGCAGATGTCCTTTGGGTTTATCGTCGTGATAGAACATATCGTTGACCACAAAATAGAGGCTGGTGGAGAGGTTGGGCACATCGCAACGGAAAGCCTTATAGGGGTCAACGGGAATCTCCAGGCGATTGAGGTTCACACCATAGTCAGGCTCGAAGAGTTTCTGGATATCGGTGTACTTGTAGCGCTCCACCTTTCGGCTGGGGAAGCCTGCCGACACGAAATGCTCGAAGGCCTCGTCGCGCACGGCATTCATCGCCTCAGGAGCATGAGAGAAAATCATCTCGCGTGCCTGCTGGTACAAATCAATATATTGTATTTCGCTATTCATCTATTTCTTTTCTGAAACGAATTAGAATAATGAGAATAATTTATCCACGAATGAGAATAATTAATTCTTTGAATGAGAATAAAAAATATTCGTTCTAATTCGTTCCAATTATTCTAATTCGTTTCCATTAATTATTCTTCTCCGATTTCTTCCTTAATCCAGTCATACCCGTGCTCCTGAATCTCCTTAGCCAATTCAGGACCACCCGTCTTCACGATGCGACCCTTGTAGAGCACATGGACGAACTGCGGACGGATCATCTCGAGCAGACGGTCGTAGTGGGTGATGACGATACACGATGTCTCTGGCGTCTGCAGTTTGTTGACGCCCTCGGCCACGATGCGCATGGCATCGACATCGAGGCCAGAGTCGGTCTCGTCGAGAATAGAGAGTTTCGGCTCCAGCATAGCCATCTGGAATATCTCGTTACGCTTCTTCTCACCACCGCTGAACCCCTCGTTCACCGAACGGTTAGCCAGTTTGGAGTCAAGTTCCACAATCTTGCGCTTCTCACGCATCAGTTTGAGGAACTCGGCAGCATTCAGCGGCTCCAGACCCTGGTACTTGCGCTTCTCGTTGATGGCGGCCTTCATGAAGTTGGTCATCGAGACGCCAGGAATCTCCACAGGGTACTGGAAACTCAAAAAGAGGCCCTCGTGAGCCCTGTCCTCTGGCTTCATCTCCAGCAGGTTCTTACCATTGAACCAGGCCTCGCCCGCCGTCACCTCATAGAGTGGATTGCCCACGAGGACAGCCGAAAGCGTCGATTTGCCGGAACCGTTAGGCCCCATGATGGCATGCGTCTCACCATCGTTGATCACGAGGTCGATGCCGTTCAATATCTCTTTCTCGCCTATGCGAGCATGTAGGTTTTTGACTTCAAGCATTTTTTCGTTATGTCGTAATGTCGTTATCTCGTTTTATCGATTTTTCGTTCAATCGTTTAATCGGTTAATCGCTTAATCGTTTAATCGAATTATCGTTTAAACGAATCTTTTTTTCATCTCGTCATCCCACCGTCCCCTCAAGCGACACACTGAGCAGTTTCTGCGCCTCAACGGCAAACTCCATGGGGAGTTTCTGGAGGACCTCCTTGGCATAGCCATTGACGATGAGTCCTACGGCCTGCTCGGTGGGAATGCCACGCTGGTTGCAATAGAACAACTGATCCTCGCTGATTTTCGAGGTCGTGGCTTCATGCTCGAAGATGGCGGTGTCGTTGTGCACATCCATGTAGGGGAAGGTATGGGCACCACAGTCGGAACCCAGCAGCAGCGAGTCGCAAGATGAATAGTTACGGGCATTGTCTGCCGTTGACGCTGCACGCACCAGACCGCGATAGGAGTTCTGCGAGTGACCGGCAGAGATACCCTTGGAGATGATGGTCGACTTGGTATTCTTGCCCAAGTGAATCATCTTGGTGCCTGTGTCGGCCTCCTGATAGTTGTTGGTGACAGCCACCGAATAGAACTCGGCGACACTGTTGTCACCTCTTAATATACACGAAGGATACTTCCACGTGATGGCCGAGCCGGTCTCCACCTGAGTCCACGACAGTTTTGAGTCAACACCGCGCAGGTCGCCACGCTTCGTCACGAGGTTGAGCACGCCACCCCTACCCTGTTCATCGCCAGGATACCAGTTCTGTACGGTGGAGTACTTGACTTCCGCCCGATCCATCACGATAATCTCGACGATGGCGGCATGCAGTTGGTTCTCGTCACGCATCGGGGCCGTACAGCCTTCCAGATAGGAGACATAGGCATCCTCGTCGGCAATGATGAGGGTACGTTCGAACTGGCCTGTGTTACGGGCATTGATGCGGAAATAACTGCTCAGTTCCATGGGACAGCGCACCCCCTTGGGGATATAGACGAACGACCCGTCGGAGAACACAGCACTATTGAGGGCAGCATAGAAATTGTCGCGATAGGGCACGACCGTACCCAGATACTGGCGCACAAGGTCAGGATGGTCCTTGATGGCATCACCGATGGAACAGAAGATGACGCCCTTCTCAGCCAGTTTCTCCTTGAAGGTGGTCTTCACGCTCACCGAGTCCATAATGGCATCGACGGCGGTGTTGCCGCTCAGCGCCAGGCGTTCCTCCAAGGGGATGCCCAGTTTGTCGAAGGTTTTCTCCAGTTCGGGGTCTATCCCAGCGGGTGAACCGCTGGGCACCGGACGGGCCGTAGGGTCGGCGTAATAACTGATGGCCTGATAGTCGACTGGCGGCACATGGACATGCCCCCATGTGGGCTCCTTCTGCTCCTTCCAGTAGCGGAAAGCCTTCAGGCGGAACTCGAGCATCCACTCGGGCTCCCCCTTCTTAGCGGAGATGAGCCTGACGACATCCTCGTTCAGGCCCTTCTCTATGATCTCCGTATGCACGTCCGTCGTGAAGCCGAACTCGTACTTCTGTTCGGCCACCTGACGGACAAACTCATTATTTTCTTTCATTGACCATTGACTATTGACCATTGACCATTGAGTCAAAGAACAAGGCGCAGCCAATGTTCAATGTTCAATGTTCAATGTTCAATGTTTAAAGTTTCTGTTCCACCTCAATCTCAGTGAAGGTCTCGATGATGTCGCCCACCTGGATATCGTTGAAGTTGACGAGTGAGATACCACACTCAAGGCCTGTTGCCACTTCCTTGGCATCGTCCTTGTAGCGCTTCAGGGCATCGATGGCGGCCGTATGGATGACAATACCGTCGCGTACCACACGAGCCTTGTCCTTCGAGTGCACCTTGCCTTCGGTGACAAGACCGCCAGCCACGGTACCCACCTTCGAGATCTTGAAGACCTGCTTCACCTCGATCTCACCAGTCACAATCTCCTTCTTCACCTTGTCGAGCATGCCCTGCATGGTAGCCTTCACATCGTCGATGGCATCGTAGATGATGGAGTAGGTATTGATTTCCACACCCTCACGCTCAGCCAAGCGACGAGCCTCACCAGAGGGACGCACCTGGAAGCCAACGATGATGGCCTGGGAAGCAGAGGCGAGCATCACGTCGTTCTCTGAGATCTGACCCACAGCCTTCGAGATGACGTTGACCTGCACCTTCTCCGTAGAGAGTTTGATGAACGAGTCTGACAGAGCCTCGATAGAACCGTCGGTGTCACCCTTCACGATGATGTTCAACTCATGGAACTCACCCAGTGCGATACGGTGTGACAGTTCGTCGAGACCCAACTTCGTGGTGGTACGCAACGACTGTTCGCGCTGCAACTGCACACGCTTGTTGGCAATCTCGCGAGCCTCCTGCTCCGACTCCATCACGTGGAACGAGTCACCGGCAGTAGGTGCTCCGTTGAGACCGAGGATGATAGCGGGCTCGGCAGGTCCTGCCGTCTCGATGCGCTGGTTACGCTCATTGAACATAGCCTTGATCTTACCCCAGGCCGTTCCGGCGATGACCACATCGCCCACCTTCAAGGTACCATTTGACACGAGGACGGTGCTGACATAGCCGCGTCCCTTGTCGAGCGAACTCTCAATGATGCTACCCGTAGCCTTACGATGGGGATTGGCCTTGAGGTCGAGCATCTCGGCTTCGAGGAGCACTTTCTCCAGCAGTTCCTCCACACCGATGCCTTTCTTGGCAGAGATCTCCTGACACTGGTACTTACCGCCCCACTCCTCAACGAGCAGGTTCATGTTGGCCAGGTCCTCACGGATCTTGTCGGGATTGGCTCCCGGCTTGTCTATCTTGTTGATGGCAAACACCATCGGCACGTTGGCTGCCTGGGCATGGGCAATAGCCTCCTTGGTGGTAGGCATCACGGAGTCGTCGGCAGCGACGATGATGATAGCGATATCGGTGACCTGGGCACCACGGGCACGCATGGCGGTGAAAGCCTCGTGGCCAGGGGTGTCGAGGAAGGTAATCTGGCGACCGTCCTTCAGTTTCACGTTATAGGCACCGATGTGCTGGGTGATACCACCGGCCTCACCAGCAATCACGTTGGTATTGCGGATATGGTCGAGCAGCGAGGTCTTACCATGGTCGACATGGCCCATCACCGTTACGATCGGGGCACGGGTGAGCAGATCGTTCTCATCGTCCTGCTCCTCGGTGATGGCCTCCTGAACCTCAGCACTGACATACTCGGTAGTGAATCCGAATTCATCTGCCACCAGGTTGATGGTCTCAGCATTGAGGCGCTGGTTGATACTCACCATGATACCCACAGACATACAGGTACCGATGACTTTCACCACAGGGACATTCATCATCGTGGCCAACTCGCTGACGGTCACGAACTCGGTGAGTTTAAGCACCTTGCTCTGTGCTGCCTCGGCTGCCATCTCCTCGCTCAGACGCTCCTGAACGGCATCGCGCTTCTCCTTACGGTACTTGGCGCCTTTCTTGTTCTGGGCGGTCTTCGAGGTGAGACGGGCCAGGGTCTCCTTGACCTGACGGGCTACGTCCTCCTCGTTGGCCTCCAAAGGCCTGACGACCGCCTGCTGACGGTTCTTCTTGCCCTTCTTGCCACCCTGCTGGGAAACATCCTGGAAGTTCTGGTTGCCACCCTTGTTCTTCTTCTTGCCGCTACCCTGGCTCTGCTGCTGTTGTTGCTGCTGCTTGGCAGCCTCCTCAATATCAACCTTGCCGGTACGGATGCGCTCGCGCTTCTTCTTCTCGCCACCAGGAGCCTGAGCAGAGCGCTGCTGGGCAGCCTTCTCTTCACGCTGCTTGCGCTTCTCCTCCTTGGTCTTCTTCTTGGGACGCGTGCTCTGGTTGATGGCCGACAGGTCTATCTTGCCCAGCACGTTCACCTTCGGAGCCAGTTTGGCCTCGCTCTTCAGCGTGTAGATCTCAGGACCTCCGGCAGGAGCCTGTTCGGCAGGCTGTTCAGCCTCGTCGTTCTCCTCAAACTCGTCGGCATCATCCTCGGGAAGTGTCTCTGTGTCCTGATCGGCAGGCTCAACGACATCTTCCTGTTCTACCTCCTGCTCGACGACGGGTTCGGAGATCTTCTCTTCGACCACCACTGGTGTCTCTTCTATCTCTACGGGAGCCTGACTCTCGGCAGCAGTCGCTGGCTCCGGTTCGGTCACTTCAGGAACAGCAGGCTTGACGACAGACTTCGGCTTACCGATGCTGTCCAGGTCAATCTTACCTAACGGCTTGAACTGCTGTCGCGGCTGACTCGGCAATTCTTCCGGCTGTGCCTTGACAACAGGCTTCTCCGGTTTCTTCTCCTTTTTCTTGGGGAAGAGTTTGTCAGCCTGAGTCTTCACGGCTTTGTCACCACTGAACTCCTGCACCAAGGCCTCGTACTGCTCGTCGGAAATCTTGGTGTTGGAGGTGGCATCCTCACGAATCTCGCCTAAACGCTTCTTATTCCTTAGGAAATCAACTGCCGTTTGAAGTCCTATGTTCAGTTCTGTTAATACTTTATTTAATCTTACACCCATACGATTAAAGGTAAAAGTGAATAGTGAAAAGTGAAAAATTTGCTTCCGCTATCCCTATCACTTCTTTTCGTTATTTTGTTTAGTTGTCTTAATTGATGAAATCAAGAGCGCAAGCAGTTCTTGGCAATCCTTACTCATGCTTTCGAAATCATCTTCATTTAAATACTCGGTATCCTTGAGGATATTGAGCCAATAGAGAGTCTCGTTACATTCTTTAAGTGCAATAGATAGTTTGCTGATAAAATCTGCTGAACTTTGTGCATAAGTTGCATCACTTACCAAAGCACCAATAGCCGTTCCTGAACGAAATACTTGATTTATCATCCCGTATTCTTTCGGACTGCAATTGATATATTTCACCATGTTAGTTATCCTTACACCGAAAAGATAACTTTTTTTGGTCAATGGTGAATTATGACTTTGGATATACAACATGATGCGGTAGCAAATTTTTCACTTTTCACTATTCACTTTTCCCTTAACTTACTCAAACTCCGCACGCAGCACCTCCAGCAGGTGGTCGACAGTCTCTTCTTCGAGGTCGGCCTTCTCGATGAGCAGTTCACGCGGAGCGTTCAGCACCTCCTTAGCGGTGTCGTAGCCCAGGGCCTTGATGGCATCGATGACCCACTGGTCGATCTCATCGCTGAACTCGTCGAGGTAGATATCCTCGTCGTTCTCGCCTTCGCTGACCACACGGAACACGTCGATGGTATGCTCGGTAAGCATCGAGGCCAACTTGATATTCATACCTCCCTTACCGATGGCCAGACTGACCTCCTCGGGCTGCAGGTAGACCTCTGCCTTGTGGTTCTCCTCGTCAAGGGTGATGCTTGTCACCTTAGCGGGACTGAGGGCACGCTGGATGAAGAGTTGGACATTGCTGGTGTAGTTGATGACATCGATGTTCTCGTTCTGCAACTCACGTACGATGCCATGAACACGGCTACCCTTGACACCCACGCAGGCTCCTACGGGGTCGATACGGTCGTCGAAACTCTCCACGGCCACCTTGGCACGCTCACCCGGCATACGGGCCACCTTGCGGATGGCGATCAGGCCATCGGCAATCTCGGGAACCTCGGCCTCCAGCAGTCGCTTCAGGAACTCGGGGCTGGTACGAGAGAGCATGATGCGGGGATTGTTGTTCTCATTCTGCACCTCCTTCACCACGGCACGCACAGTCTCGCCCTTGTGATAGGTGTCAGAGGGAATCTGGTCGCTCTTCATCAGATGCAACTCATTACCTTCGTCGTCCATCAGCAGCACCTCACGCTTCCAGATCTGATAGACCTCACCGCTGACGATGGTGCCGACCTTGTCCTTATACTTCTGATAGAGGGCATCATGGTCGAGTTCCAGAATCTTTGAAGCCAGCGTCTGGCGCAGGTTCAGGATGGCACGGCGACCGAACTTCGTGAAGTCGACAGCCTCACTCACTTCCTCACCCACCTCATAGTCGGGCTCTATCTTTTGGGCGTCGGTCAGGGAGATTTCCTTGTTCTCATCTCTCACCTCGCCATCGGGCACCACCACGCGGTTGCGGTGGATCTCGAAGTCACCCTTGTCGGGATTCACAATCACATCGAAATTCTCGTCGCTGCCAAACATCTTGGCCAGCACGTTGCGGAAACTCTCCTCAAGCACACTGACCAGTGTTGTACGGTCAATGTTCTTGGTCTCTTTGAACTCCTGAAAGGTCTCAAACATGCTGGGACCTTTTGCTTCTTTCTTTGTTGCCATAACTTTTAAAAGTAAAAGTGAATAGTGAAAAGTGAAGAATTTGCTTCCGCCTCTCTATCTACTCAAACTTTTCTTAATTTATTTATTATACTATTTTATTTTCCATGCCAACGAATAGCGGTAGCGAATTTTTCACTTTTCACTATTCCCTTAAATTTTATTTAAAGTTCAGCACATACTTCGTCGACTTCACTTCATCCATAGAGAACTGCTTGTCGACATCTACCTTCACAGGACGCTTCTTGCCCTCAGGAATCTGCTTCTCCTGAGTGGACACCGTGAACAGACGTCCATCAACCTGCTTCAGCACACCGGAAATCTTCTTGCCACTGGCATCGACCACCTCGACATTGTCGCCAATGTGATTCACATACTGCTGTGCCACCTTGAACGGCTGTCCCAGTCCTGCCGAGCCAACCTCCAGTTCATAGTCGCCCAGTTCGTCGCCCAACTGCTCCTGCAGGAAACGGCTCAACTCGGCACAGTCTTCAATCCACACCCCGTCGGCGTGGTCAATCTCGATGACGATTCTGTCGTCATCACTCATCTCAATGTCTACCAGGAAGTAGTCGCCCTTCTGCTGCAGCCACTCTTCCACCAATGTTTTTACTTGCTCTTTCGTTATCATTCTAACGTCATTTTATAAAGAAATGAGGAGCCTCGGAGAAGCCCCTCATTCCACTGAACGGGTGCAAAGGTACGACTTTTTTCCCATTCAGCCAAATATTTTGCCTAAAAAGTTTATTTCACGGCATTATTGTTTACTGGGATACAATACTGCACGGTATTCATCGGGCGACTTCAGCAGACGCTCAGCCTCGAGCACCTGCTTGTCATAGTCGAGGCCAAACTCTGAGGCTCCCGACTGGTAGTAATAGGCGGAGACGATGGAGAGTTCCAGCATCTGCTGCACGACGGTACGGTTCTTATCAAGGTCGGCAGCCACGTCGTGCTCCAGTTTTTTGGCCAATTCATCGAAAGTTGCCTTGGCCTGCTCATAGTAGCCCTCAAACTTTGCCGTCTTGATCAGGTCGTTCAGTTGCTTCTTGCTCAACGGGTCGTAGGTGAATCCACTCTCCACCACACGCTGGCGGAACCGCTGCCAGTCCTCATCGGTCAGATGGAACTCACGGGGCGGTGCTATCGTGGGATGATGGTCGAGATAGTCCACTATATAGTCGAACATCACCTCCGTAGAGTCCACGCCACTACCCGACAGATAGTAGGCTATGTTCGACATCGTATCGTTCTTCAGTTCCACATCAGGCTTGATGCCACCGCCGTCGCGCACCTCGCGTCCATTACGGGTATGGAACACATTGGTGAGCGAGTCGGCTATACGCTCTTTTTGTCCGCGCTTGTAGTTCACGGCCTGAATACAGCGTCCGCTTGGGATATAGTAGTGCGAGGTCGTGATCTTCACATTCGTGTTATAGGGCAAGTCGAGCGGCACCTGAACCAGGCCTTTTCCATACGTGCGCGAACCTAATATTACTGCACGGTCCAGGTCTTGCAGGGCCCCGCTGGTGATCTCACTGGCCGAGGCAGACTCTCCGTTGACCAGCACCACCAATGGCATCAGCGTGTCCACAGGCTCGTAGCGCGTCTGATACTTACGGTTTGCCTGACGCACCTTGCCGCGGTTCTCCACCACCATCTCGCCCTGCGGCACCCAGATGTTCACGATATCCACCGCCTCCATCTCTGAGCCGCCGCCATTGCCACGCAGGTCGAACACCATCCCTTTGGCACCCTGCTTCTTCAGGTCGACAAACGCACGGCGCACCTCCAAGGCACAGCCTTCGGTGAACTGATTCAAACAGATATAGCCGATGGAATCAGGACGCATCCCCCAATAAGGCAGTTCCGGCAACTTGATGTTACGGCGAGTGATCTTGAACTTCATCTCCTTGCCTGTCGACGGGCGCTTCACCTTCAGCACGAAACTCGTACCGGCATCGCCACGCAGATGGCTGCTCACGTAGTTCACCTGCTTGTCTATCATCACGGTGTCGTCGATACTCAGGATGATGTCACCTTTTCTCAGACCGGCCTCTGCCGCAGGCATCCCCTCATAGGGCTCATCGATGACCACACGCTTCAACTTCTGGTGGTATTTCACCAGTGCTCCGATGCCGGCATACTTTCCTGTCAGCATCATCTGCAGCGTCTTGGTCTCACCTTCCGGATAGTACTCCGTATAGGGATCCAGCGTGTTCAGCATCCCATTGATGGCTGCCGTCATGGTCTGACGGGGATTCAGCGTATCCACGTAGAAGAGGTCCAGGTTACTATAAAGGGCATTGAAGATGTCGAGGTTCTTCCCCACCTCCAGATTGTGGTTCTGGCCCATAGCAGCCATAGGCACCAGGAGCATCGTCAGCACTGCCAGTCGGATTTGTCGTATCATTGTCATCTGTCGTTTTATTCTTTTCGACTGCAAAATTAAGTATTATCCTTGAATTTCCACTCTTTTTATCAACATTTTATAAAAAAAACACTTTTAATTGAAAATTTTCCCCGAAAAGTTTGCACAATTCAAAAAAACGCATTACCTTTGCACCCGCTTAACAGCAAAACCTGCTTCAGTAGCTCAGTTGGTTAGAGCACCTGACTGTTAATCAGGGGGTCGTTGGTTCAAGCCCATCCTGAAG
>CADCCB010000012.1 GCA_902799905.1 uncultured Prevotellaceae bacterium | reverse complement strand
ATGGGACAAGAAGGTTGGCATTGCAAGCAAGAGGAAATTTTGCAGTTGGGACGAGGACACTAGGGACAGGGTGCTGGGAATCAAAATACAACGTTAAAATTTGAGATTTTTCGAGCGGAAGTACCTTTTGAGCGAAGTTCAGAGATACACTAAATAAATAATTTCTGGTCAATTTCTGCTAAGAAGTCTAATTATGGGAAATTATGGGAAATTTTCGGATCACCAAGGAGTATGAGGCCAAACGGACAAAAAAACGCCGAGGCATCAGTGGATGTCTCGGCGGATATTCGAGTTTATGGGGGGATTAGGGTTACTTGGGTGCCAACTCTGTCAGGAATTCATTGGCTGTCATCAGTGGCAGGTCGCAGAACTCTGTGAAGTGGCGTTTGTTGCCAGTGATGATGGTATCGCATCCGGCAACCTTCGCGCATTGGTATTGCAGCATGTCCTCAAAATCCTTCGCACGCTGGCTCAAGGCTGCCTGCAACTGGTCGCCGTCCATAGGCAACACGGTGATGAAACCGGTGAGCATGGCAAACAACTCATATATATCGGCCTTGCCATCGAGGATATAAGCCATGTTGGCAAACGTCAGGAACGAAGCATAGAGTCTTACCTCGCCATCAAGTCCGCGCATGAGCAGTTGCTTGGCATCGTCGCCACCTGCACGAGCCTGAATGTAATCAATCAGGATGTTGGTGTCAAGAAATACCCGTTTCATCGGCTCAAGATTGCTTTTAACCGTGGGTCACTATCTATCTCTTCCTGAGTGAACGTAGCGCAACCGCTCCATTTCTCAATGTCGGGTGACACGTTTTTTACCTTGTAGCCTTTCTTTTGTGCAGCCTCCTGCTCCATTTGCTGGGCAGCGAACAATGACCTTACGAACGCGAGCATCTTACTGAGCATCACATTGTTGTCAAGCAATGGATTCATTTCGCGGAATAGTTCCGCACGTAGTTGCATTGTCTCCATAATCGTCGTAGTTTATACGTTTCGCCTGCAAAGATACGAATAAGCGAGCAAAATGCAAAAGGAAAACAAGTTTTTCTTTTATTTTCGAACGGAAGTATCTTTTGAGCGAAGTTCAGAGATACACTAAATAAATAATTTCTGGTCAATTTCTGCAAATTTCTTTCTGACTTATACGGATTCCAGATATTCCTTGTCCCTCTCTTCGACCTACGAACGACCTACGGGCCGTCGAGCTAAACCTTCTGCGGGATAAATAATCTCTCTTTGGGATAAAGAGCATTCTTTCGATGAAATAGGGGAAAATGCTATGATTCCTGTGCGGCAGACGAGCGGAACTCGGTGGGCGTCATGCCGAAACGCTTGCGGAAGCACTTGCTGAAATAGGCGTAACTGGTGAAACCACAGACTTCGGCTATCTTGGCGATATTCATATCAGGCTCACTGGACATGAGGAGGGTGGAATACTCCAGACGCAACTCCTGCAGATAGTCGGTGATCTTGGCATACTGGCTACCCTTGGAGAAGGCGTTACCCACACGCTCCTTCGACAACTGGAAGCGGTCCATGATGGTCTGGCGGTCCATATTAGAGTTGAGGAACAGGCGTTCGCGCACGATGACATCGTTGATATGCTGGAACAACTGCTCATCGGACAGCGAATCCAGATCTGTTACGTCGCTGGTGGCGACCGGCTTCTCAAACTTCAACTTTTCTGCCAGGTATTTCTCCTTATAGGTCATCGCCTCCATGATCTGGGCAGCGAGCGATTGGTTCTTGCGATGGACGACCCTGTTATTGTAAACGAAGATGATGACAAGGACTACCAGGCCGAGCGAGACGGCCAACTCGATGTACAGAATGTAACGCTGGCGGGTGTTCTCGGCTTCCTGCTGTATGATAATCTGTTCCTGCTCCTTCTCATGATAGATGGCAGCCAGTTTCTGGGCGGAGTCCGCGGCCTTACGGTTCTTCAGTGTGTCCTGTATCTCGAGCACCTGCTCGTAGAGGTCTACAGCCTGACTGTAGTTGCCCATCTGGTGATAGACTTCGGCCAAGCCCCACTTGGCGGTGTTCATCATCTCGCCCAGGGTGTCACCCTGCTGGCGCACACGCTCTATCAACCCATTATAGATGACTATGGCCTGCTGGTAGAAACCACGCCTCCTATAGTAGTCCACAATGAAATAGTCGCGGGTGTGGTTACCTTCGTACTGCACGGCCTGCTAGGCAGCATAGGCCGAGTCGGCCCGCTGGAAATCCTTCACCTGGGCCAGCGTGGAGGCCATCTTAGCCAGAGCCATGCGGCGGTCAATCAGTTGCTGGTTGGGATCACTTCCCCAGCGTGTGCCCTCCATGGTGAGTTGCAGGTTGCGCTCGTTGGTCTTCAGCGCATTGTCGTAGTCCTTCATCGCACCATACATGCTGGCCAGAATATTCAGATAGCCGTGTATCAGGTGGTCGGTATTTTCAAGATCGGTCTTCGCTATCAGGTTGATACCCTGGTTCATGCAGTAGACGCCTTTCTCGCGGTCGCCCTCGTAGAAGAGGTTATGGCCCATCGTGATATATGCCATAGACTGATAGTAGTCGTTACCGGTCTCATTGGCCAAGTCTATCATCTGCTGCAGCCATTTATGCTGCTCCGCCTTGTGGCCGGAGAGTTCGCTGGCATTGCAGAGCGCGTTGAGCACGTTGAGTTTCTTCTCGCTGTCGTTCACTACCTCCTCGTTGTTCAGCAACTGCAAATACCGGCTGTAGGCATCACGGAACTGCATGCGGCTATACAGGGAGTCGGCCACACCCATGGCTTGGGCGAAACCGCCATTGGGCGACGCCTCCGTCTGGGGCCTCTCCTTCACGTCAGCACCGCCCGTACAACCGCCGGTCAGCGCTGCTGCCGCAACAAGCAGGATGATGTATACAGTCTCACGCATAGTTTTTTTCTAGTGCAAAAATACACCATTTCCCTGAATATGCAAAACAATTGATTAATAAAACGGCAAAAAATTTATTTTTCTTAAGATTTTTGTCCATATCCCTTACATAATGAAAACAAAAACCAAAAAGCACTCCCATGTCAGGATGTGAGTGCTTACAGCCCTCATAAGATACAAGGCAGAGATTTTTACTTACAAGCACGCTTGCAGATAAAAATCTCTGCCTCGCATCTTAGCCTCTTACAGAGGCCTCACACCCTGACATGGGCAAAAACCATCGCCCTTCGGGCTAAAAAACATCATTTAGAACATATACATATTCCCTGTCTTCTTGTCTAAGTAGTAGCGTTCACACTGGTCGTGTACAGGAGCAAAGTTAAACAATAATCCAATGCACACTTTTGTCAGTCTCATATAGTTCCATAGTTGCTGCCGTTGCTCTGATCCCAGTCGTTCTATTGCCTTGCATTCTACCAGAATATCATTGTTAACGAGGAAATCGACATAGTGTTTGTGTTTTATCTGACGTCCATGATAAATCACGGAAAAATAATACTCCTTCACTCTCGCTATGTTGTTCTCCTCAAGGGATATGTCCAGCGCTTCCTGGTACATGTATTCGTTCAGGAAAGGTCCAAGTTCGCGATGCACTTGCTGACACAATCCAACAACGGTATAGCAATGGTTCTTGAGTTCCGTTGCAAACTCAGGATTAACTTCTGAAAGTTTTGCAATGTCGTAGTTCATAGGCACTATAATAACTATTTCTATTTCTAACGATGCAACAGGTGCTTTTATTGTTTCTTCTGCTTTGTTGTTGATAAACAAAAACCAAAAAGAACTCCCCCAGCCCCTCCGCGCTCGAGCTCTGCTCGCTTGCCGCTCGGCTTTCTTGCGGTCCCTGCGGTAGCAAGCGACCAGAGGTCGAGCGGCCGCTTTCACCAAGCGTAGCGACTGAAAGAACCAGCGGGACGCAAGAAAGGAGGGGAGCAAAGTTACTCCCTAAAGGAGGTCAGGAGAGTTCCTAGTTTTTTAGATTTCAAAGAAATCGGTGTTTTTTCTTTTTGATGTTTGTAATAACGGAGTTATGTGATAAGGGTTATGACTTAGGCTTAAGAACTCGTTCTTAAAGACAAAGGCATAGCCATTAGCACAAGAGCGCCGAAAGGAGCGACAAACATCAAAAAGGGTTTTTATGGTTTTTGTCTATCTTGATTTTCACTGGTTTATTGCTCGAAAAGGGGAGAAAGGTGGAAAAAAGGGGGGAATGTTTTGTGCTTTCGCCATTTTTGCTTACCTTTGCACCCTAAATATAAATATGAGTAAACGCGTAGTCATAACAGGTATAGGCATCTGGTCGTGTCTTGGCACAGACATAGACACCGTGAAGAAATCCCTTTATGAGGGCAAATCAGGTATCGGCCTGCTGTCAGAACGTCTTGAAAAGGGCTATCGCTCTGGTCTTTCAGGGATAGTGGAAACACCTGTCATCACCAAACAGATGGTTGACAGGCATACCCGTGCAGGCATGTCGGAAGAAGCCCAGTATGCCTATATGGCCAGCAGGCAGGCCTTTGAGCAGGCAGGCATAGACCAAGACTACCTGAGAGGCCATGAGATAGGCTGCATCTTCGGCAATGACTCCTCGGCAAAACCCGTGGTAGAGTCATCGAAGATCATGGACGAGAAACATGACACGGCGATGCTGGGCTATGGTCTTGTCTTTCAGTCGATGAACTCGACGGTCACCATGAACCTCAGCACGATATTCCATCTGAGCGGCGTGAACTTCACCGTGAGTGCCGCCTGTGCCAGCGGGAGCCATTCCATCGGACTGGGCTATATGCTCATCAGGCAGGGACTGCAGGACATGGTGCTGTGTGGCGGCGCCCAGGAGACCAACTTCTATTCCATGCTCTCGTTCGACGCGCTGCGGGCGTTCTCCGTGCGTATGGACGACCCCACTAAGGCCAGCCGCCCGTTTGACCGTGACCGCGACGGCCTGGTACCCGGTGGCGGTGCTGCCGCCTTGGTACTGGAAGACTACGACCATGCTGTGGCCCGCGGTGCGAAGATTTTGGCCGAAGTCATCGGCTATGGCTTCTCCAGCAACGGCAGCAATATATCAGAGCCGAGTGATGAGGGCAGCGTCAAGGCCATGACCCGTGCCATTGCCAATGCCGGCATCTCGCTCGACGATATAGACTATATCAATGCCCATGCCACCTCGACGCCCCAGGGCGACATGTACGAGGCCATCGCCCTTGACAGGCTGTTTCACGGACGGCGTGCCCTGATCAGTTCAACGAAGTCGATGACTGGTCACGAATGTTGGATGGCAGGTGCCAGCGAGATTGTCTATAGCATCATCATGATGGAAAACAACTTCGTGGCTCCCAACATCAACTTCGAGAATCCTGACGAGTATTCCGAGAAACTGAACATCGCGGCCAAGACCGTAGAGACAGAGGTCAACACCGTGCTCAGCAACTCCTTCGGGTTTGGCGGCACGAATAGTGCGCTGATCGTTAGGAACATTGAACATTGACCATTGACCATTGAACATTGAACATTGACCATTGAACATTGAACATTGAACATTGAACATTGAACATTGAACATTGAACATTGAACATTGAACATTGACCATTGACCATTGAACATTGAACATTGAACATTGTGAATTGCTAATTGTGAATTGCTAATTGTGAATTGTGAATTGAAAAAAGAGATATGAATTTGTCGCCGGCTTTACAAGAAAGATATACGAAGGAATCGATGACGGCCCGTGAGGCGCAGCGACTGGCAGAGTTCATCGCGTGGGGACCAGCCGTGTTTCAGGCCTCGCGCATCCTCCTGAAATGGAGCATACTGGACCTGATCCGCGATTCAGCGAACGGCATGACCCTTGAGGAGATACGCCAGGCGACGGGACGGTCGGAATATGCGGTGAAATGTCTCCTGGAGGCAGGACTGTGCATCGGTCTGCTCCTGGTAGATACCACGACGGAGAGGTACACGCTGTCGAAGACGGGGTGGTTCCTGCTCAACGACCCTGCCACGCGAGTCAACATCGACTTCTGCCATGATGTGAACTATGAGGGGTGGTTCATGCTGGAGGAATCGCTCCTGAACGGCAAGCCGGAAGGGCTGAAGCATTTCGGCCCCTGGCCCACAGTCTATGAGGGCCTGTCGAGTCTGCCCGAACAGGTGCAGGAGAGTTGGTTTGGCTTTGACCATTTCTATAGCGACTCCTCCTTCCCTGAGGCATTGAGAATCATCTTCGACGAGCATCATGTCAAGTCGTTGTATGATGTTGGCGGCAATACGGGTAAGTGGGCTTTGCAGTGTGTGGGATATGACAAAGAGGTGCAGGTGACCATCCTCGACCTGCCCCAGCAGATTCAGATGATGCAGGAGCATGTCAAGGGAAAGGAGGGTGCCGAGCGCATCAGCGGCTATGGCATGGACCTGCTTGACCCTGACGCTGCCTTCCCTCAACGGGCAGACGGTCCTGATGCCATCTGGATGAGCCAGTTCCTGGACTGTTTCAGCATGGAGGAAATCGTGAGTATCCTGACTCGCGCCAGACAAGTCATGACCCCAGAGACACGGATCTTCATTATGGAGACCCTTTGGGACCGTCAGCGATTCGAGCCGGCAGCCTTCTGTCTGACAATGACCAGTCTGTATTTCGCGGCCATTGCCAACGGCAATTCCAAGATGTACAATACCGAGGATATGCAGCAATGCATAGAACGGGCAGGCCTGAGAATAGAAAAGATTCACGACCACCTGGGGCAAGGACACTCGATTATTGAGGTAAAAGTGAATAGTGAAAAGTGAATAATTTGCTGCCGCCGCAGATAATTTGCTGCCAAAGCAATAATACGACCACCTGGGGCAGGGACACTCGATTATTGAGGTAAAAGTGAATAGTGAAAAGTGAATAATTTGCTGCCGCCGCAGATAATTTGCTGCCAAAGCAGTAATAAAACGAAATAAATATAATGAGTAGAGAAGAAATAGAAGAAAAGGTAAGGTCCTTCCTCATCAATGATTTCGAGATTGACGAGGACAAGGTTTTCGACGATGCGAGGCTGAAGGAGGACATGGAGATAGACAGCCTCGACATCGTGGATATCGTCGTCATTGTTGACAGGACCTTTGGCTTCAGAATCAAGCCCGAAGAGATGAGGGGTGTCACCACCTTCCATCAGTTCTGCGACTATATTGAGAGTAAAACATTGACCATTGAACATTGACCATTGAACATTGAACATTGACCATTGAACATTGAACATTGACCATTGAACATTGAACATTGACCATTCTTGCGTCCCTTCGGTAGCAAGCGAGCGGAGCTCGAGCGGAACATTGAACATTGATCATTGAAAATTGTGAATTGTGAATTGATAATTGTGAATTGATAATTGTGAATTGTCAATTGTGAATTGATAATTGTGAATTGAAAATAGATGAACAAGCAGTGGCAGGGCACAACATCGGGTAACAGTCAGATGCACAGCGGACTCATCATGCTGTTACGGGTCATAGACATCAGGTTGATCTATGCCTTTGCCTATGTCTTTGTCGTACCCGCCTATCTGTTCCGTCCAGGCTTCAAGTACATATACCGCTATTTCCGCCAGCGGTGGGGCTATGGTCGTGTGAAGGCGTTCTTCAAAACCTGGCAAAACCACTGCATGTTCAGCCAAGTCGTCATCGACAGGTTCGCCATGTATGCCGGCAAGCACTTCCATTTCGACGTAGAGGGCTATGAGCACTTCCAACAGTTGTCCGACAAGCCCGAGGCCTTCATCCAGTTGAGTTCGCATATCGGCAACTACGAGATGGCTGGCTACACCCTGTCAGCCAAGAAGCCGCTGAACGCCCTGGTCTTTGGGGGCGAGAAGCCGTCGGTGATGGAGAACCGTGCGAAGATGTTCTCAGACAAGAACATCCGCATGATAGCCACCAGAGACGACATGAGCCACCTGTTCCTGATAGACGGTGCCATCCAGAGAGGCGAGATTGTCAGCATGCCGGCCGACAGGATGTTCGGATCGGAGAAACGTGTGGACGAACACCTGCTGGGAGCCCCCGTCAAACTGCCCCTCGGACCGTTCAGCGTGGCCGCGATGCGCGGACTGGACGTCCTAGCGGTGAATGTCATGAAGAGTTCCACCAGGGGCTACACCATCTATGTGACCCCGCTCAGTTACGACCGCGAGGCTCCCCGGTCTGAGCAGACAGCCCAGTTGGCTCACGGCTATACGACCGAATTGGAACGGATACTCAGGAAGTATCCCACGCAATGGTACAACTTTTATGATTTCTGGAACGTATGACGACGCGACACTTCCCATATATCATAGCAGACAATGTGCTCTCGCCATTGGGCTCGACGACAGCGGCCAACTATGAGGCCGTGAGAGCAGGGCGCTCGTCGCTGGCACGTTATGCCGGAAGGAGTAAAAGGCCACGGGTAGGCACATCAGCGGGAATGGATGACTTTGTGGCCTCATGTTTCAGCGAAGCCCAACGACAGGCACTGATGGTGGACGGCCTGACATGGTTTGAGTCGCTGGTGTATCACAGCGTCAGCGAAACCCTGACCCATTGTACCATCGACGTGGCCAGCCGGCGCACCCTGCTGGTCATCAGCACGACAAAGGCCAACATCGAACACCTCTCTTCGCCCGACTACGAGCGGCTGCAGCCTGCCGAGTCGGCCAAGAGGATTGCCACGCTGCTGGGTGTCACTACCCCACCCCTGGTGGTCTGCAACGCCTGCATATCGGGTGTGGCAGCCCTGGTGACCGCCCAGCGCCTGTTAATGGCAGGCCTCTACGACACCATCATTGTCACGGGATGCGATATTATCAGCCATTTCATCGTGTCTGGCTTCCAGTCGCTCAAGGCCCTGTCACCAGAGCCCTGCCGTCCGTTCGACATCGACCGCATCGGCATGAACCTGGGCGAGGCTGCTGCCACGATTATTCTCACGAATGGTGAAGGGTTAAGGGTTAATGGTTATTGGTTATTGGTTAGCGACCAATGGTCAATGGTTAGCGGAGCCATTCGCAACGATGCCTACCATACCAGCAGTCCATCGCCCAAAGGTGATGGCTGCGCCAGTGCCATCAGATATGTCATCGACGGCACAGACCCCCGGTCGCTATCGGCCGTCAACGCCCATGGCACCGCCACCCTGTTCAACGACCAGATGGAGTCGGTGGCCCTTGCCGCCACAGGGCTGTCACAAACACCCACCAACAGTCTGAAGGGCTACTTCGGTCATACCCTTGGGGCCTCGGGCATTCTTGAGACTATCATCACGATGCATAGCGTGGCCAGTGGCGAACTACCTGCCACCCGTGGATTCAGCGAGTCGGGCGTCTCTGGCAAGATGACCCTCTCTGCCAGTCCAATGGCGGTCAGCGGCCATTCGTTTGTGAAGGTCATCTCCGGTTTCGGCGGCTGCAATGCAGCATTATATTGTACGAACACTCCCCCTACCCCATCTCCGACGGAAAATGTGGCTCCTACCACGTTGAGAATCATGCACAGCGTGGAGATCACACCATCGCGGGTGACTATCGACGGCAGAGAATGTCCTATCGAAGGCGAGGGAGCAGACATACTTACCTGGATCTATAAGAACCACATCGGCTCCTACCCCAAATTCTACAAGATGGACCGCCTCTCCCAACTGGGCTTTGTGGCCAGCGAGTTGCTGCTGGCACAAGAGGACCCCCGCAAAGGGCCTTGCACAGACAGGGCCGTGGTATTGTTCAACCACTCATCATCGGTCTGTGCCGACCGGGCGTTTGCTCAGACCATCGTTCCTGGCGAGGACTATTACCCCAGTCCGTCGCTGTTTGTCGGCACCCTACCCAACATCGTTTGTGGTGAGATCGCCATTCGTCATGGCTACCACTCAGAGACATCGTTCTACATCATGAGTGAGAAGGATGAGTCGATGATTAACAAGGTCATTCAATCCACCTTCCTGGACAAGACGGTGCACAGCATGGTGACGGGATGGGTGGATTATCAAGACGATGAGAACTTTGAGGCGAAAGTTATGATCATTGAACATTGAACATTGACCATTGACCATTGAACATTGAACATTGAACATTGAACATTGAACATTGTGAATTGGTAATTGTGAATTGTGAATTGGTAATTGTGAATTGTCCATTGTGAATTGTGAATTGGTAATTGTGAATTGAATATTAGATAGATAAAAATGGAAGAATTGATTTTAGAACTAAAGGAAAAGATTATCAAGGCATTGAATCTGGAGGAGATGACTCCAGCCGATATCGATGCCGATGAGCCATTGTTCGGCGAAGGTCTCGCCTTGGACTCCATTGACGCTCTGGAACTTATCGTCATGATAGAAAAAGACTATGGCATCAGGTTGGCCAATCCCGCAGAAGGCAAGGCCATCTTCAAGAGTGTACGCACCATGGCCGAATACGTCAAGGAACACAGAATAAAATGAGCGAAACGAACGAGCATATCGTCATAACCGGTGAAGGTATCGTCTGTGCCATCGGCACGGACAAGCCGTCGGTGCTGGCCTCCCTCAGAGAGAAGCGGTCGGGCATTGGCACGATGAGACACCTGAACTCTGTCCACAGGGAGTTGCCTGTTGGAGAGGTGCCACTGTCTGACGACGATATGCGCAACCTGTTGGGCCTGGGTGATGCCCCCTTCATTAGCCGCACCACCCTGATGGGCATGCTGACGGTACGTCAGGCACTGGCCGACGCGGGAGTTGACGAGGCGATGGTCAGGGAGCGGTCGTTGCGTGTGGTGCTCATCTCTGGCACCACCGTAGGAGGCATGGACGTCACAGAGCGGTGCTTCGGTCAGATGGAACATTCTGACGAGGCCCTGCAGAGTCTGGCATACCACAGTGCGGGCACCACAACACGCCTGATGGCCGACTTTTTCCACGTGTTTGCCGACTATACCACCATCTCCACCGCCTGCTCATCGGCAGCCAACGCCATCATGCTGGGAGCGCGCCTGCTGGCGGCGGGCGAAGCCGACATCGTGGTGGCGGGCGGCACGGAGGCCCTGTCGGTCTTCCACCTCAACGGCTTCAATTCGCTGATGATACTCGACCATGAGCGATGCCGTCCGTTCGATGCCAGTCGCGCAGGCCTTAACCTGGGCGAGGGCGCCGCCTTCCTCGTCATGGAGAAAACATCAGGAGCCAACAGCCGAGGGGCCATGGCCCACGCCAGCCTTAGCGGTTATGGCAATGCCTGCGATGCCTTCCACCAGACAGCCTCATCGGAGAATGGCGAAGGGGCCTATCTGGCCATGACTGAAGCATTGGCGATGGCAGGACTGACACCTGCCGACATTCAGTATGTGAATGCCCATGGAACGGGTACGCCCAATAATGACTTGTCAGAAAGTGCCGCGTTGCGACGTGTCTTTGGCGACAGCATGCCACTGGTCAGTTCCACAAAATCATTCACTGGCCACACCACCAGTGCCTCCGGCAGTATCGAGGCTGTCATCTGCCTGCTGGCCCTGCAACATCAGTTTGTGCCAGCCAACCTGGGATGGTCGCAGGCAGCGCCAGACGTTGTCGTGCCGACCATGGGCGAGGACGCCTGCGACCTACACCACGTGGTGTGCAACTCCTTCGGCTTCGGAGGCAATGACACCTCCCTCGTCATCTCACGAAACAATTGTCAACAGCCAATAGCCAATAGCCAAAAGCCAATAGCCAATAGCCAAAAGCCAATAGCCAATAGCCAACCTCCCACCCTCCTCTCCCGTGTTGAGATAACCTCAGAAGAGGAACTGGCCGAGATACGTGACTACGTGAAGCCTCTGGAAGCACGGCGCATGGGGAAGATCATGAAGAGTTCGCTGCTGGCATCGCTGAAGGCTCTGCGACTGGCTGGTATAGAGAAACCGGATGCCATTATCACGGCAACTGCCATGGGCTGTCTGGAAAACTCAGAGCAGTTGTTGTTCCAACTGCTCAATGAAGGTGAGACCTCACTGAAGCCGACCTATTTCATGCAGAGCACTCACAACACAATAAGCAGTAATATAGCCATTCATCTCGGTTGTCACGGGTATAATATCACCTATACCCAAGATGAACAGTCGCTTGACTGGGCCATGCGTGATGCCAGGATGCTGCTGGCAAGCGGAGCGTGCAGGACAGTACTGGTGGGCTGTCACGACGAGACGACTCCTTTCTATCGTAAACTGATGGCACGACTGGGTCATGACCATCTGCCATCTATTCACTCTTTAGCCATTGTTTTATCATGTGGAGAATAATACCATACGCCATACTGCAAAGCCTCTTGCTGACTGGTGCGCAAGTGTTTCTGAAGTTTGCCCTGACTCGAATGCCAGCCTTTGCGTGGGCCCGTGATTTCTGGTTCAGTCTGCTCACCAATTGGCAGTTTGCCGTCAGCGGCCTCCTCTTTGGACTGGCCTCGCTGCTGTGGATGTATATCGTCAAGGTGTTCCCCCTCAGTTCGGCCTATCCGATGGTCAGTCTGAGTTATGTGTTCGGCATGCTGGCCGCCATGTTCTTTTTCCATGAGGAGGTGTCGGTCATGAAATGGATAGGGGTGACGCTGATCGTGCTTGGTTGTATGTTAATAGCAAAATGAATATGAAAAAGGGATTACTGATACTGCTCACCTTCCACTTCTCGCTACTCGTCTCGCTGGCACAGCAGGGTGATGCCCAGATCCGTCAGAAGATCAGTCAGGCTGCCGCTGCCATGAAGACCATGCAGTGTGACTTTGTGCAGACCAAGCATCTGAAGATGCTCAGCGAGGAAATGGTGTCGAAAGGCCGGATGTGCTACCAGCAGAGCCAATGCCTGCGCTGGGAATACACCTCACCCTACGACTACACCCTCATCATCAATCATGATAAGGTCTTATTAAAGAACCGTCAGCGCCAGGATGTGATAGACGTCAACCAGAACAGATTCTTCAAGGAGATTGCCAGCATCATGATGAATAGCGTCGTGGGCAATTGCCTGAACGACGACAAGAGTTTCAAGAGCACTGTCACCGCGAGGGGGGGTGAATGGGTAGCCACCCTCACGCCTCAACGCAGGGATATGAAACAGATGTTTCGGGAGATTATCCTTCACTTCAGCCAGCGGGAGGCGATGGTGACGCAGGTGGAACTGATAGAGAAGAACGGCGACAGGACGACGATAGAACTGAAGAACGTGAAAACGAATGAAACGATTAGCCCTGATATGTTTACTGTTCGTTAGTCCGCTGTTGGCCCTTCTGACGCAGGCACAGTCCACGTTCCCCACAGAAGATGGAGAACGCGTGAAGTATCATGCCTATATAGAGACGCCACGGGCCTATATCAGCGGCATCTGCATCTTACTGAAAGAAGGCGACCTGATTAAAGGAAGCCTGTTTAATGAGTTTGGCATTACTGCGCTCGATTTTACTTACGATCCGAAACGCCAAAAAGTAAAAATGCATAGTGTCATCAAGATGATGGATAAATGGTATATCCGTCGTGTGATCCGTAAGGACCTTGCCCAACTGATGATTCGTCTTCAGGAGGGCGAGACACAATATAGGAACGAAAGACGTCATATGAACTATTTGTTTTCTCCATTGAACATTGACCATTGAACATTCTTGCGTCCCTTCGGTAGCAAGCGAGCGGAGCTCGAGCGGACCATTCTCCATTCACCATCCACCCAATAATGACTGACAACGACAAAACCAAACAGCGCCAGCAATTACACGACAGAGGAATATGTGTTGTGATTCCCACCTATAATAATGGTGGGACCATTGCTGCTGTTGTCGGCGATGCACTCAAGGAATGTTGCGATGTGATTGTTGTCAATGACGGCTCTACTGACGATACCTCGCGCATCCTCCACAGCATAGAAAACATCACCATCGTAGAATATGGGAGGAATCGCGGTAAGGGTTATGCCCTGAAACACGGTTTCAAGCGCGCCCTGCAGATGGGGTTTGCCTATGCCATTACGCTCGATGGTGACGGGCAGCATTATCCCAGTGACATCCCTCTTTTCCTAAAAGCCAACCAAGAGCACCCAGGGGCCTTGATTATTGGTAGCAGGAACCTCGACGGGATTAATCTCTCGAAAGGCAGCAGTTTTGCCAACAAGTTCTCCAACTTCTGGTTCTGCATCCAGACAGGACACCGGCTGCCGGATACGCAGACAGGCTACCGGCTGTACCCCATCAAGAAACTATACGGGCTCAGTTTGCTGACATCACGCTATGAGGCAGAACTGGAACTGTTGGTCTTTGCATCATGGCACGGCGTAGAACTGGTGCCCATCGACATCAATGTGTATTATCCCCCAAGGGAACAGCGCGTCAGCCATTTCCGTCCGGGCAAGGATTTCGCCCGTATCAGCGTGCTTAACACGGTGCTGTGCATCCTGGCCGTCGTCTATGGCCTGCCCTTGAGACTTTTCAGATGGGCTGGCACAATATTCAGAACCATCTACTCCATCCTCTTTATGTCGTTTTTCTGTTTCTGCGTCATCAATCCTGCCGTATGGCTATATCTTAAGATAGGAAAAATGACAGAGCAGAAATGCCGGAATCTGCACAAGATTATCTATTATTCTCTTCGATTCGTCATGCTGAAGCATGGCATCCCGGGTACGACCTTCACTTATAAGATAAGCAAGAAAGCCGATTTCTCTAAACCATCGGTCTTCATCTGCAATCACCAGTCGCACTTTGACCTGGCCTGTCAGTTGATATTCACCCCGAATGTCATCTTCCTGACGAATGACTGGGTGTGGAACAACCCATTCTATGGCATGATGATTCGTCATGCCGAGTATTACCCGGTGGCAGACGGAATCGATGCATTGATGCCCAAACTGCAGTCGCTGGTAAAGCGAGGCTATAGCATCGCCCTCTATCCTGAGGGTCACCGGTCGAGAAACGGGCGTATAGGCCGGTTCCATCAGGGGGCATTCCATATCGCCCGACAGTTGGGGCTCGACGTGACTCCCATGTACCTCTATGGTACAGGGCGTATCCTTCCTCCCAAGACCTATCATCTGAAAAAAGGTCCGATATATATCGAGGTGGGCGATCCCATCGCCTCCTCAGAATTAGCCAAGATGGGCGATACGATGGCCCAGGCATCGCAGATGCGCCGGCACTATATAGAAAAATATGAAACGATGGCAAACCGTATAGAACAAGATGTCTAAGCAGCAAGTGGTATTTCTCCTGATTCTGAACATGCTGTCCACCGTGGCAGGTGCCCAGGTCAACATCTGGGAAGGGACATCTGTGCGCAAACGGGTGGAACTGACGCCATATATATCAGAGGACCAGCAGCCATCGGGCAACCTGAGCGTCATAGTTTGTCCTGGCGGCAGTTATTTCTGGCACGACAGCGAGAACGAGGGGCACGCCGTAGGACGGTGGCTCCAGACTAATGGTATCAATGCCTTCGTGCTGAACTATCGGACGGCCCAGTTTCCTGCTTTCCTGACGCATTATCGACTACTGTTCCGTGGCAACCGCTATCCTGATCCGCAAGACGACCTGCGTCAGGCCATCCGCTACATCAAAGCCCATGCAGAAACCTATCGTGTGGATTCATCGAAAATAGGGGTGATGGGATTTTCTGCCGGAGGCCATCTGGCCATGTCGGCTGCAGAACTGTTCGACCCTGCCGATTGTCCTGCCTTTGTCGTGGCCGTCTATCCTGTCGTCACGATGACAGGACCATACGTGCATAAACGCTCCCGCAGAGGATTGCTGGGTGATTCCAAAAGCGGAAACGAGGCACTGCGAGACTTGCTGTCACTTGAGCGTCATGTCACCCCAGACTGTCCGCCAGTGTTCTTGGTCAACTGTATGGACGACCCTGTCGTAGATTATCGAAACTCCGTGCTGCTCGACTCTGCTCTGACAGCGCAACACATAGACCACAGATATGTTTTGTTTACAACGGGAGGTCATGCCTTTGGAGCCAGCGAAGAGAAAGGAACAGCCGAGAGCCGGCAGTGGAAGACCCTGTTTCTGGAATGGACGGAAGAAAAATTGAAATAATAAAAAGTCGAATCACTCATGGTTAATGCCATACTACACGTTTTCGAAGTGCTGAAGGCGCATGCGTCGCTACGCTGGGCATCGCTGCTGGTGCTGACGGCTGTACTGGCGCTGCTGCTGTCGGGACAGACGTATAAGGAGGATATTTCCGATTTCCTTCCACTCGACAGTGAGCAACAGCAGGCTCTGCAGGAATACCAGAGTGATTTGGGTGCACAGCGTATCTACGCTATCATCGTGGCCCCTGACAGCACGCGCCAGGCTGCTATGGAGCGGCTGTGCGAGGAGATAGACAGGGCCGACACCGCCATGGTGGCAGACTATATGACTTCTGACGACCCAGAAGTGATGCAGACTGCAATACGTAGCATCTATGCCAGGATGCCCTGGCTGTTGACCGAGGCAGACTATGCCCGTATAGACAGCCTGACAGCGAATGCAGACTTTGTCTCACGGCAGTTGGAGAACGACAGGCAGGCACTGATGCTGCCTACTGCGGGTATGATGGCCATGTATGTTCAGCATGACCCGCTGGGGCTGTTTACGCCTGTCGTAGAGCGTCTACGCGCTGCCATGAACGGGCAGCAGACGATGCTCCTGATAGATTCTCCCTATGGGCCCAGTGAGACAGAACATAACGCACAACTGGTGGACATGCTACAACAAGGATGCGACAACGTGAAAAGGGCCTATCCCGATGTGGACATCCATTTGACGGGCGGCCCCGTGATTGCCGTGGGTAATGCGCAGCAGATAAGGACCGACAGCATCGCGGCCTGTGCCGTGGCCGTCACGCTGATCATGCTGCTGCTCTGGCTGGAATTCAGAGACTTGCGCAACCTCCTGCTTATAGCACTCAGCACGGCATGGGGCTGGCTGTTTGCCATGGGCTGCCTGACGCTGGTCCACCACGAGGTGTCAATCATCGTCATCGGCATTTCGTCCGTCGTTCTGGGCATAGCCGTCAACTACCCCCTTCACCTCGTGGCCCATCTCCCATACGCCGCTGACACACGGTCGGCCCTGAGGGAGGTGGCAGCACCCTTGGTTGTAGGCAACATCACCACCGTGGGCGCCTTTCTGACGCTGGTGCCGTTGGAATCTGTGGCATTGCGCGACCTGGGACTCTTCGGTGCGTTCCTGCTCGTGGGCACCATGCTCTTCGTGCTCCTGTGGCTGCCGCATCTGGCAAAACGTATCAAGAGAGCCACCCCCGGGGTTCTGGGCAAGATTGGCCATCTGGAATTAGAGAGCAAGACGTGGGTGGTGTGGACAGTGGCTGTGATGACCCTGGTGCTTGGCTACTTCAGCATGCAGACCTCCTTCGATGCCGACCTGCGCAACATCAACTACATGACGGCAGAACAGAAGGCCGATATGCAGTTCTTGCAAACCTCCAACCTCCAACCTCCAACCTCCAACCAACAATGGAACCAATGGCGCGAGGGCAAGGGCAGGAAGTTGTGCCAGCAGTTGAAGGATGCCGCCGTGCAGGCAGGATTCGCTGAAGATGCGTTTGACGACTTCTATGCGTTGGTGAATACCGAGCCTGCGGACGAAGGACAGACACTGACTACGACCATCGTCAACAGCCTCACCGACAACTTCAACTATATAGGATGGGCCTGCGGTGTCATGGTATTCTGTTTCCTATGGTGCTCGCTGGGCAGTATCGAGTTGGCCCTGCTGGCATTCCTGCCCATGGCCGTCAGTTGGGTGTGGATATTGGGCATTATGTCGCTGCTAGGCATTCAGTTCAATGTAGTCAACATCATTCTTGCTACCTTCATCTTCGGTCAAGGCGACGACTATACCATCTTCATGACCGAAGGCTGTCAGTATGAATATGCCTACCGAAGGAAGATGCTCGATTCCTATAAGCACAGCATTATCATCTCCGCCCTCATCATGTTCATCGGCATAGGGGCCCTGATCTTTGCTAAGCATCCGGCACTCCATTCGCTGGCCCTGGTAACCATCATAGGCATGTTCTCCGTTGTGCTGATGGCCTACCTGTTCCCACCACTTATTTTCCGATGGCTAGTGTACAGTCATGGGAAGGAGCGGTGGCAGCCGCTTACCATCAGGAATATCCTAGGAAGAAAAAACACGCCCACACGCCTCGTGTCAGACGCTTACCGATACAGGGGGATAGACATTGCTACCGCCGTGAACAGGAGGCTGAAAAGATACAGGAAGAAGGGGTGGCTTCAGGCTATCGACGAGCAAATCATGCCCTCTACGAAGACCCTCGTCTTCATCAACAGCGGATGGGGCGAAGTGGTGCTGTACTTTGCACTGCGAAGGCCCGACATGACTTTTGTAGCCATAGAGAAAGACGGAGAGAAGACGGTCGTGGCAAGAAACGTGTCAGAAAGCCGCATCGCCCGCATCTCCTTCTATGACGATGGCAGCACGTATGCATCGCTGGCGGCTAACGGGACTGACGATACGCAGGCGGTTCTTCTTGAACCGTCGGATATAGACATAGAAAACTATCAACACCTTAATCCTATAATGATTAAATAAGATGGAGAGCCGAAGTGAAATGAAAGAAAGAATAAGGACGATGCTGGAGGAGGCACTGCCTCTGGTGAATTTTGACGCTGACTTCCTGTTCAGCGAACTGGACTCGCTGGGTGTCACTACCATACTGATGATGCTCTCTGACGAGTTTGACATCAGTCTGGATGCAACCGACGCGACGCCCAAGAACCTGATGACGCTGGACAGCATCGTGACGCTCGTTGAAAAGAAACTGGCAGAAAAGTGAGATGAAGACCATAGAGGACTATATCGAACAGCATGCTGCGGACTGCCCGGACAAGGTGGCTATCGTCTGCGGACAGGAGCGCTGTACCTACAGGTCGCTGCAGGAAAGAGTCAGAACGAGGGTGGCAGAATATAAAAAAGGCGGCTACCAGACGGGGCAGATAGTATGTCTGAGAGCGCTGCCTACGGTTGACTTCCTGATAGACTATTTTGCGCTACACCAGACGGGATGCGTGGTTGCTCCACTGGAGAAGGACATGCCGGAGGCGACGTTTCAGAAAATCTGCGCCCAACTGTGTCCGCACGCCGTTCCCGAGGGGTCTGCCGACATCCTCTACACCACGGGATCGACAGGGAAGCCGAAGGGGGTGATAGTCAGTCATCAGGCCATCGTGGCCGATGCGGAGAACCTGATAGACGGGCAGGGGTTCTCCAGTGAACTGGCATTCGTGGTGAACGGACCCCTGAACCACATCGGAAGCCTGTCGAAAATCTATCCTGTCGTCATGCTGGGGGCAACACTCATCATCGTCGACGGCCTGAAAGACATGAACGCCTTTTTCGGGGCTTTCGACTATCCCTCGTCCAGGATGGCCACGTTCCTGGTTCCTGCCAGCATCCGCATCCTGTTGCAGTTCGCTGCAGAACGGTTGGCCTCACTGGCTGACAAGATAGAATTCATCGAGACCGGCGCGGCTGCCATCTCACAATCTGACATGGAGGCACTATGCCGACTGATGCCCTCGACCCGGCTTTATAATACTTACGCCTCGACGGAGACGGGCATCATCAGTACCTATAACTACAATGCAGGGAAATGCGAGACGGGCTGTTTGGGCAGACCAATGAAGCATTCCGAGATTATTATCACCGAGAGGGGACTGATAGCCTGTAAGGGTAAAACGCTGATGACGGGCTATGTGGGAGACCCAGAACTGACAGCAACGGTGCTGAGGGACGGCATCGTCTACACCTCTGACCTAGGATTAATCGACGCTGAGGGCATGTTGCATCTGAGGGGACGCGAGGACGATGTGATCAACGTAGGAGGCTTCAAGGTGGCTCCCACAGAGGTGGAAGATGCCGCGCTGTCTTTCCCCGACGTAAAGGACTGTGTCTGCATAGCCGTTGACCACCTGATAACGGGCAAAGCGCTGAAACTTTTGGTTGTGATGAAGGAGGGGGAGGAACTGGACAAAAGGGGACTGGCCTGTCATTTGAAATCAAGATTGGAAACCTACAAGATACCTCTTCTCTACAGTCAGACAGACAGGATTGAGCGCACTTTCAACGGAAAGATCAACAGGAAATATTATGCAAATGGTTAGGGGTTCATGGACATATGAAACAAAAATGAAACAAAATGCGACATAAAAGTATCTGTCGTTTGTTTTTTTTGATTACTTTTGCACACGAAAATATTGATTTACAACACTATGTATAGAAAATTCTTCATGGGTGCCGCCCTCATGGCGGCTTGTCTGCAAACAAATGCCCAAACTATGGCAGCCGACTATAAGGGTTCGAGCAACAACAATCCCATCAGTGCCAACATCTTCTGTGCCGACCCCACGGCGCTGGAATACAACGGACGCCTGTATGTCTATGGCTCCAACGACCACCAGCAGTTTATTGCCAATGGCAAGAAAGGCGAGAATACGTATGGTGCCATCAAGTCGATAGTTGTTTTCTCAACTGACGATATGGTGAACTGGACCTTCCACGGTACCATTGACACCAAGAAACTTTGTGGTGGATGGACCAGTAGTCCTTGGTATGTAGGCTATGGAGTGTCGTGGGCACCTTCAGTGACCTGGCGCCACAATGAAAGCACCAACAAGGACGAGTTTTTCCTCTACTTCTGCAATAGCAGTCATGGTGTTGGTGTGCTGACGGCCAATTCCCCCATTGGTCCTTGGAAATCACCTAACAATAAGTTGATGATCCATTACGATACCCCTGGTGCCAATCCCTCTGGTACTAATGCCAATTTCGATCCAGGTGTGACCATTGACGACAATGGCGTAGGCTGGATCAGTTTCGGTGGCCTTGGTCCCAGTACTATCATGCCAGATGCTGCCCGTATCGTGAAACTCAAGCCCTCGATGACCGAGGTTGACGGTTCGGCTGTTAAGATTCACGCGCCCTATCATTTCGAGGCCAACGAACTGAACGTCATCGGCGGCAAGTATGTCTATACCTACTGTTCAAACTGGGCACAGCGTACGGATGCTGATTGGAATGCCTACAAGCAAGAACACGGTATCAGCGTTTCTGCCCCCAACGCCTGTACGATGTGCTATATGGTGAGCGACAATCCGACGGATCCGGACTCGTGGGTTTACAAAGGTGTTTACGGCCCTCATCCTGGCAATGGAACGAACAACAACCATTCGCATCTGCAGAAGTTCAATGGCCAATATTATCATCTCTATCACAATGGAGCCTTGATGGAGAGTATGAGAAGTGCCGGTATCTTAACGAATCAAGATGGTGTCTTCCGTTCTCTCTGTGTCAACAAAGTGACGGTCAACGAGAGTACGGCGACTATCAATCAGGTAACAACAAACCTTGAGGGTGTCAAGAAAATCAAGAACCTGAATCCGTATGAGTGGCAGCAGGCAGAGACCATGGCCAGTTGTAGAGGTGTGGAATACGAGGACATGACCAATATCAAGAAGAATACCTTAATCAACACCTTAGGCAATGATGCCTCAGAGAACATGCAGGTGAAGATGAAGGAAGGTTCGTGGATAAATGTTCGCAATATAGACTATGGTACTGATGGTGCTGCGAAATTCACGCTCCGTGCCAAAGGAACAGGTACGATACAGTTACGTAGTGGCACTTCGCCCATGACAATCTTCGCTACCATCGAGTTCTCTTCGACAGACATGGCTGAGCAGACCTTCGACCTCACCAAGGCAGTTACAGGCGTCAAGAGCAACCTCTATCTCGTCGTTACGGCAGCGACCGACTTTTACGTCGATGCCTGGAAGTTTACGGAGTACGATCCTACCGGCATACAGGAGGTCAATGGTCAACGGTCAATGGTTAATGGTCAATTTTACGACCTGTCTGGCCGCCGTCTGTCTGACACACATCAGCATCGTGGCATCGTCATAGAGCAATATACCGATGAGAATGGTGTGAAGCACAGTCGCAAGGTGCTGGAAAACCAGTAATAATAACCGTGAGTTCAGCAAAAGATTAACAAAACATCCTGCTACAAAGAATGTAGCAGGATGTTTTGTTATGTATCATTTCGTGTTGTTAACGGTCTATAAAGACTTTTCTTGAACTACCATTGGCACTGCGCTCGATGCAGAGTCCGTGGGGCTCGTCAAGTTTCCGACCCTGCAGGTCGTAATAAGTTTTGGGGCCGTCTGTGTCACCTTGCTGAACATTCTGAATGGCAGTACTACCCTTGTCAATCATGAAGATAACGGTGCTCAGGCTTTGGGCAGGCATCTCGTAGAGGTAGTTATCTGTCGATTCTGTAATATCAAGGTCTGACTTCTGACAGAGGTTCCCGCTCTCATTGCCTGTTGACACCCACAATTTACCACTCTTGACATTGTAAGGCAGCGTAATCTTCAAGTCGCGAGCGTTCGCCGTGGTGTTAATTGCCATGACGATGATAGAGTCACCTTTTTCGTATGCCGAGTACTGGTAGTTCTGTAGCACTTCCTCTTTTTCGCGTCCTGCATCAGCATCTTTTGAGGTCTCCAAACGGGTAGCGCCTGTCACATTCTTTGAGAAGTGGGACATCACAAAAGCACGTGGCAGCAACTCATCCTTCTTGTTGGCAGTGCCATACTTGGAATCACCAGTGCCAGCAAAAGCCCAGTGGGCACGCAGATACCAGTAGATGTAGCCTGTGCAACCTGCCAGCATACACTCGTTCAGTTCCTCGGCAAAGATAAGGTTTTCTCTCCATGTAGGAAGCGAGTCAGTATTGTCGGTCGTCGAATGCTCTGTCATCCAAACCTCTTTGCCGTACTTGGAAGCAAGAGCGGTGGCTGGCTTCATGTACTTCAGAGGTAGATGACCATAAAGATGACCGGCTACGATGTCTATCTGCTTGCGACACTCCTCATCCTTCATGTACGGGTCGATATAGTTCTGGGTGAACCCCAAAGGTTCACCACTGATCAACTTGACATTATAGGTTTCACGGTCAAGCATCCAGGCATAGTTCTTGACAAGCGACACCAAACTGTCTGGTTCGTAAAGACAGCCAGAATAACTGACCCACCAGTCGGGCTCGTTCTGGAGCGATACGGCATCGACATTGACACCATGATTCTTCATCCATTTCAGATAGGTGTTCAGCCACGGGAAGAATTTTTCATAGCAGTCTCTGCGTAATGTGGCTCTTACGTTTCCCTGATCATCAGAATTACCACCCTGTGCGGTGCCATTGGTCTTATAGTCTCCTGGAGGCGACCAAGGTGTGCCGAACACAATACCTTTACGATTCTTGACAGTCTTGGCAGAAGGCAATGAACCATTCCAGTCGTAGTCGCCCCACTGATCGGCCTTATCCTCCAGGTTCGGAGAAATTTCCATGCGCAAAATGTTCAGTCCGATTTTTGAAAGAGGACCATAAAGTTTGCCCACACAAGCGTTGTCTTCGCCAAACGGTTTCATAGCACCGTCACAGCAAGCACCGCCGAAGCCGGTGACTGTCTGTTTCTTGGTGGCGTACACCTTGAGCGATGTAGGCAAACCTGCTGCGATAGCAGTGCCCGCCACCATTACAATCATGATAGAAGTAAGAATTCTTTTCATAGACATTATTTTATGAATGAGTATTCTATGTTTAAGTATTTGGTGGCAAAGGTACGAAAAAAAAGAATATTGAACAAACAGCCACATATTTTTTTTAGGTCCAAAAGACAATTTTGTTTTATTTGATACATTACAAAAAATATGTGAGACAAAAAGATGGGGTTGCTCTTGAGAAAAAGCAGTAACTTTGCAGGCAATTGAAAAAATAACTAAAAAATATTCTAATATGTCTAAGCAACCTACACTCAAATTATTACTGGCAGCAGCATTCATGGCTTGCGGAAGCATGGTGAATGCCCAACTGCCCAACGAGAAATTCGGCAAGCCTTCGAACATGGAATGGGACTTTGCCGGCTGGGGTAAGGCTGTCGATGCCGATGCCATCATCCTGTGCAAGACCATGAAGGTGACTTATCAGATTTCTGACCAGGCAGACAATTACAACAGGTCCGACTCTGATGTCAGTTTAGAGCGTCTTGACGATTTCGGAAAAAACATGATTGACGAAGGCAATATTCTGGCCAACTATGAGATCAGACTCCGCACCAAGATTATGAAGCCAGAAGGTGCCCAGCACGCCAACATCGACATTACCTGTTTCAATGCTGATGACAATCTCAACATCAATCATGATGAACTATCAGACCTGAAGATTACGGTATTCAGCAAGAACGAGAAGGGAAAGGTAGAGAAAAGGAAAGTCAATACCAAGGAGTTTACCAAGGAGCGCATTGACAATAACTACGAGGTCATACACGTCACTGTGCCTGATGTGCAGGCTGGCAGCATCATAGAATACCAGTACAATATCACCAGCACCCGACCACACTACCTCTATGACTGGCTGTTCCAGGAGTCAATCCCGACCGTACATTCGAAATGCGACATCAATATTCCTACCGTCCTGCAGTTCAATATGAATGCTCCCATCAACAAACTCATCAAGTCGAGCGTGAAGGCTGGTCGATTGGCATACGATACCAACAGACCGGATTTTAAGAGGGGAAAGACATGCTTCACAAACCACTATGAGATTGTAGGCGATTATATCCTGCCTGACGACGAGGAGATAGCCCCCTTCACCAGTCGCATTGCCATGCCCAACGTCTCTCTCCCCGCATTTATGCCAGAAGGACATACACATCTGAAAATTAAGAATTGAGAGTTAAGAGTTAAGATAATAGCAATGAAAAAAACAATTACTCGAAACTTTTTGATACTAGCGGCATGTCTGTGTGCACTGCCTGCTGCCGCTCAGATATCATCCAATCCAAACAAATTCCTTGGCAACATCACTACCAGTTACAATGTAGATGCTGGTGGCGGCGTTCCTCAATATTATACGCTTTGGAACCAGATTACCTGTGAGAACGAGTCGAAGTGGGCCTCTGTAGAAGGTACCCGTGGTAACTTCAACTGGGGAGGGGCGGACAATGCCTTCAACTATGCCAAGAACCACAACTTCCCCTTTAAGTTCCACGCACTGGTGTGGGGTTCCCAGTATCCCAGTTGGCTGGAAAGCCTGACACCCAAGGAGCGCTATGCGGCTATGGTCAATTGGTTTGAACATGCCAAGGCAAAATATAACACACTTCCTATGATTGACGTGGTGAACGAGGCTGTGGGTATGCACCAGCAGGGTAACCCTATGATCAAGGAAACGCTGGGCGGTGGCGGTAAGACAGGCTATGATTGGCTGATCAGGGCCTTCGACATGGCTGGACAGCGCTGGCCGGATGCCATCCTGATTTACAACGACTACAACTCTATCCAGTATGATATAGATGCCTATATCACCTTGGTGCAGACCCTGCGTGATGCCGGTGCACCTATTGATGCCTACGGCAACCAATCGCACGCTGTGTCCAACATGAATTCAACGAGTTTGGGTAACGCACTGAAAAAGCAGCAAGATGCACTTCAAATGCCCATGTTCATCACGGAATTGGATATAGATATTGAAAACGACGAACAGCAAAAGGCACAGTATCAGCAGGTATTACCAGTGATATGGGAAGCCCCCTATTGCGCTGGTGTCACCCTGTGGGGCTATATTCTTGGAAAAACATGGGTTAACAACTCAGGATTATACAGGGGCAGTGAAGAGCGTCCTGCCATGACATGGATTAAGGAGTATATGCAGACTGATGCTGCCAAAAATGCCGTAGGCCCATTCCCTGGAGCCAAGAAAGAGGCCTCTATCTATATCCGTCCTGCCAGCATGAAAGCCGCTGCAGGCGATGTGCTGCCCATCAAGGTTCATGCCCGTCTGGCCACCAAGACCATTGAGAAGGTCGACTTCTATGTGAACGACGAATTGGTGAAAACTATGACCGAGGCACCTTACATTGTAGAGCACACCACCAACAAGGCAGGTTGGAACACCACGAAGGCTGTGGTGACGGCTACCGATGGTAGCACCTACGAACGCTACGGTCGCTTCAATGTATCATTGGGCACCAAGCGCTCACCGTATAATGACACGCCCGTTCAAATTCCGGGCACTATCAAAGCCAACGAGTATGACAAAGGTATAGTTGGCGTTACCTATAGCAGTGGCATCTCGCGCAGCAATCCGATGTCACCAAGTGACGGACATTGGATGGATTATACCGTCGACATAGCAGAGGACGGCTACTACACCTTTGATGCCGAGGTGGCTTCAGCCAACGCCAATGGCCGATTTCATCTGGCAGAATATAGCCTTGACAGTCTGTCGTTCCTGACCGAGTTTGTGGAGATTCCAAAGACAGGTAATACCTCTGATTTCAAGATGTTGCATGGTAAAACACTTGTGCCTCTGACAGCAGGTCGCCATGTTATCTCGCTGATGGTCGAAAAGGGTGGCTTCAAGATTAAAAGCATCACGCTCAATCGCTTTGAGGCTGGTGAGGGCACCTGTATGGTGAAAACCTTCAATCAAGAATATGGTGTGGGTGACAACATCGAATTCACTGGTATGTTCTCGGCAAAAAACAGCACTATCAAGGAGGTGAGGTTCTATGCTAACAACATACTCGTAGGCACAGTTACAGAGAAGCCATATTCAGTCAATTTTGTACCTTCTGAGAAGGGTACGTATTCTATCACGGCTATTGTCGTTAATGCAGAAGGTAAGGAGAAATGGTCAAATCCACGCGAACTGAAAGTCACTAGTGCTACACCAACGGATATCCAAACAATAACTACCGTTGATGTTCCCGAGACTCGCACTTATAACCTAATGGGTGTTCCCGTTGGTAACGGCTATCGTGGCATTGTGATTAGAAACGGTAAAAAGGTATTTAAGAAATAAGCAGTGATGAAGAAATCATTATTTGTAATGCTCCTGGGCTTGACAGCCTGCCTCACGAAGGCTCAGGCTGAAGTAGACCCTAACTTCTATATCTACATCTGTTTCGGACAGTCGAACATGGAAGGTAACGCCCAGTGGGAAGCACAGGACGTGGGCAATGTGGACCCACGTTTCCAGATGCTAGCCACCTGCAACTTCTCTTCCCCAAAGCGTACAAAAGGTAATTGGTACACTGCAGAGTGCCCCATTGTCAGCCCTAACGGAAAACTGGGTCCTACAGACTATTTCGGTCGTACAATGGTGAAGGAACTGCCGGACAAGAAGATTGGCGTCATTGCCGTGGCCATGGGCGGCAGTCCTATCGAGATGTTCGATAAAGACCTGTATGAACAGAAGATGAAAGACAATCCCGGCGAGTGGTGGGTGACCTTGGCTAAAAATCACTATGGCGGTAACCCTTACGGACGTATTATCGAGATGGCCAAGAAAGCCCAAGAGGTGGGTGTCATCAAGGGTATCCTGCTGCATCAGGGGTGCTCGAACAATGGAGACGAGAAATGGCCAGGCATGGTGAAAAAGATCTATAAAGACATGCTGCATGACCTTAATCTCAGAGCCTCCGACGTACACATCTATGTGGGTGAGACGGAATATGAGAATATGGGTGGTGGCTGTTCATGGCATAATCATGTGGTGGCTAAGATTCCCGAGGTGATTCCCACTGGTCATGTAGTCTCTGCTGAGGGCATTCCTGGTAATGGTACCGACCCTTGGCATTTCTCCGCAGCAGGCTATCGCACTTTCGGTAAGCGCTATGCCGAAAAGGTACTCGATGTGATGAACCATCCGGAGCAATACACCAAATACTACACCATTGATGAGCGTATCATTGGCAAGACATCCAATTTGGCCAACAAGGATTTAGCCATCGTCAATGAGGCAGAAGGCAAGGCTTTCTACTGCGGGATGGGGAATGTCCTGAGTTATGGCGATTATGCGAGTGCCTTTGATGTCTCTAATGAGTGCTATTACTTCCGCCTGCAGATGTCCAGCGGCGGTTTCCGCCTGCGTCTCATCACTCCTGATGGTGATAATTATCAACTGGACGATGACGATGCCTATCTGAACACGCAGGTTGTTACGGGCGACTGTTGCTTTGTTTCAAGCAATCTGAACAGCCAGAATGGTCAAGACCTTGCAAAAGGTGCTGTCTGGAACATGGAGTATGTCGATGGCAAGGGTTGGTCTATCAAGAATGTGGGTACAGGTAAATACTTGAAGGATGCCAGTCATCCCGCCATGTTCGACGAGCCTACCTACTTCACCTTCTGCACGCTGAAGGAAGCGACTACCACGGGTATTGAAGATGTAATATGTAAGAAGGATGATGTCAGAAGTGGTATATATACCATCGATGGCCGCAAGGTTAACGCTGACAACCTGCGTCCAGGATTGTATATTATCAATGGTAAAAAGGTAGTCATAAAATAATCACGAAAAACAAATAACAAAAACTTAGAAGATGAGTAGATCACTTATTTCTTCAAAAAGCACAATTCTCATGGCCGGCTTAATGCTGGCCATGAGTTTACAGTCAGTATCAGCAGAAGAGCGTACTATTGACATCAGTGGAAACAATACGTCTTCTGACTATAAGACGTATAATACGACCTTTTCTATTTCCGCCACTAACATCGTCAACGTGAAAATGGCACGCTACTGCTATTTTAGTTCTACCATTTCAGGTTCTGGCGTACTCAACCTCTATGCTGGTGGCGAGCGTTGCTATCTGGGTACTGAGAAAGGTAAGGAATGGCCTAACTGGACCCGCTATACGGGCAATATCCATATCTATCCGTTTAAGGAGAACTCCTCGTCGGCAGGTTTCTATGGCGTTGTGCTGGCCCATGGTGGTAAGTCATCATCACCAGAAAATGCGCTGGACGATGCAAAGTCGGGTAAGGTGAATCCCTCCATGGCCAACAATCATGTGACGTTGCATGAGGGTGCTACCATCTGTTGTGAGGCTAATTCCGCAGGTGCTGGCTTCCGTATCGGTGAACTGAATACTGAGGTAGGCTCTACGCTGTCAGGCTATATGAAAAAAGTAGACCCAGGACGTTCAGCTTACTATTTGTTGGGTGGTCTGAATACCGATGCCACTTTGGCTGGTACCATCATGCCAGCCAGTAATGATGACAATACCCCGTTGTCTATCGTCAAGGAAGGAACAGGTACCTATACGATTACAGGTAACAATAACTACCTGAGTGGTGCCTTACGTATCCTGCAGGGTAAGGTACTCGTGATGAACAATCGTGCTGAAGCAGAGACTCAGAAACTTCGCGGTGCATTGGGTGCTAAACCCAACGCCAACGAAGCGATTGCCTACGTCTTCAGCAATGGTGTGCTGGGAGGTACAGGTAGCATTGGCGGCATGGTCGACAACTACGGAACCATCGAACCTGGTGCTGATGGCATTGGTGTGCTGACGCTGAAGAACTATACTGTCAACAAGGCTGCCAACCTCGCCGTTCATCCATTGTCTCGTCTGCACTTTGAAGTGGCTGCAACAGACAACTATGACCAGTTGCTGGTGGATGGTACGCTGAGTTATAGCAATATGCAGGAAGATTTCTCGACGAGTGACAAGATGCCTATTATCGAGATGACTATTGAGCAGACAGCCAACCTACCCATCGGTACGGAGTATCGTGTACTGACTGCTAATGGTAAGTCTGGCGACTGGCACTTCGATGTGCGTGCCAACAAATACACATGGGTAGTCGAAGAAAAGGAAGAGAACGGCAAACTGGTCTTTGTGGTACGTCTGGAATCGTATAACGATATGGAGACTATTGACGATCCAGATGACCCTGACGAGGCTAACGACCCCATCTATACCACGGGCGCCCTCTATGACGATGGTATCAATGATTCTTCCGATAGAAAATCACTGAAATACTATGCTGACCAGAACGAGAAGTTTATCGGTGTAGCACTCGCTACCTATAAGGGCCTGTCTAGTGATCGTGAGACTGCTGCTAAACAGTTCAATATGATGGTTTGTGAGAACGAGATGAAGTTCGATGCATTGGAGCCCTCACGCAACAGTTTCTCTTTTGATGGTGCCGACAATCTGGTGAGCCTTGCTCAGCAGAACAATATGGCTATTCGTGGCCACTGTCTGGTATGGCACTCACAGGTAGCTGGCTGGGTGTCGTCTGACGGTAAGAAAAACGACATGAATTGGACGCGCAAAGAGGCCTTGGAGATTATGAAGAATCACATCACCAAGGTGATGCAGCACTATAAAAGTAAGGTACGCGAGTGGGATGTCGTCAACGAGTGTTTGGATGACGACCAGACGACTGTTCGCAGCAATCCTGACAGTTACGACCTACGCCAGCAGAGCGTCTGGCAGCGTGCAATTGGTGACGACTATATCGACTCTGCCTTTGTCTATGCCCATGAGGCTGACCCCGATGCAGAACTATACCTTAACGACTATGGCGTAGAATTGCAGGGTAAGGCAAAATCGTTGGCATTCTATAACCTGGCTGTCAGACTGAAGAACAAGGGTATCCCCATTCATGGCGTTGGTCTGCAATGCCACTTCTCTGTAGGCGAGGTCGATGGTGTGAAACTGAACCGCACCATCAAGAAATTCGCGGAGGCTGGTCTGAAGTGTATCATCACCGAGTTGGACATGGGTATTCCCTCTACCTCTTCTGAGAACTTGGAGGAGCAGGCTCGTAATTATCGTATGATTACCGATATCGTGCTGAATAACGACAACTGTCCGAGCATGGTTATCTGGGGTATCAAGGATAATGACTCGTGGCGTACAAACTCCAATCCGCTGCTCTACGATTCAGGCATGGGTAGAAAAAAGGCTTGGTATTCCGTGCGCTCTGCTCTGCGCCATCGCACGCTGGATACTGGCATCAGCCCTGAGAGTTGCGATAGAATCGCAACACACAGTACAGTTTATACTCTTGATGGTCGTCGCGTCAGTGATACCAGCCTGAAGCCAGGTCTGTATATCAAAGACGGAAAGAAGATGATCCTTAACAGGTGAAGGGTGAAGAGTAAAATGACTGAGAAGTAATGAGAGTATCTATTTTCTTATGTATAACCGCACTCATAACAGGCTTTCAAACCGTAGCGGCCCAAGATGTGCCTTATGTCTATGAGGTTGAGCATACCGGCAAGCACTTTGCTGTGCCACAAATGCCAGATGCTGATCAGTTGCCTGTGATCCATGAACTGCCAAATGCCTTAGAGGGTGTCAGTAGTTTCAACGACTGGGCTAAACGTCGCAGTGACATTGGTCATCTTATACAACACTACGGCATTGGTGTAAAACCTACCGTGGAACCAGCACAGGTGAAAGCCCGTATGGAGGGTGACACACTGATAGTGGATGTCACAGTGGATAAGGAGACATTGACGCTGAAATCTGAGATTCATTATCCCAAGACAGGTAACGCTCCATACGCACTAATGATAGGCACCGATATGATAGCCCTGCCTCGTCAACTATTAGAAGACAAGCCTATTGCCACCGCAACCTTTGTCTCAGCACAGGTTAATGACTACAAGCAGTGGGGTAAACACCACGAACGGGGCGAACATCATTTTGACCGCCTCTACCCTACCCTGAAGGACAATGGAGCCTACAGTGAATGGGCGTGGGGAATGAGTCGTCTGATTGACGGATTACAGCAGTTGGGACCAGAAGCAACCAAGATAGATACGAAACATATTAGTGTGACAGGATGTTCTTATGCCGGCAAGATGGCTCTCTACTGTGGTGCCTTCGATGAGCGTATCGCTCTGACCATTGCACAAGAACCTGGTGGAGGTGGTGCTGCAGTATGGAGAAAGTCGCACGAGTTGACATTGGCAGGAAAAAAACTGGAAGACATTGATAAGACCGACTATCACTGGTTCTTGGAGAGTCAGAAGGAGAATTTCCATGGTGACAGCGTCTATCAACTCCCCTACGACCAGCATGAATTGTGTGCAATGATCTGTCCACGAGCCTTACTCTTGTTAGGTAATCCTGACTACGAATGGCTTGCCGACGAGTCGATGCAAGTCTCTGCCGAAGCCGCCCATTGTGTATGGAAGTTTTTTGGTATACCAGATAGAATGGCATGGAGCATTGTCGGACAACATGGACATTGTCAATTGCCACAAAGCCAATGGCCTATTGTGCAGTCATTCATAGACCGATACTTACTGGATTCTCGAGAAATGAGAGATGAAAGATGAGAAATGAGAGATATTGGTGTGGAAAACTTTGTGGATAAGTGTGTGAATAACAATGTGGATATCCAATAGAAGAGACGTGGGTGTAGATATCCACGTCTTTTTTATACACTTTTTTTAAAATTTTCCACGCTTTTTTGCTGAAAAAAAATATAAACTTAGTAATTTTGCACCGAAATACGAAACTGTGGATAACTATCACACTTGTCTCATTTTCAATAAGAAACAATGAACAGAGCGTGTGGATAGACTAATATCACAAGTGAATAAAGAAATGAGCAAGAAAAAGGCTAATAAGTTTTCAACTTATCAACGGCACATCATACTACTCATTTCTATTTTTAAAAAAGAAAAAGAAAAAATAAATAAATGATATGGTGTTGAAAAACGAGTGGATTGAACAGGGCTTTATCGATGAGCCTGTAGCAGAGAACATAGACCTGAAGGCTGAGATTCGCAGACTTTGTAAAGAGAAAGATGCCATCATACTGGCTCACTATTATACTATAGGTGACATACAGGAGGTGGCCGACTTTGTTGGCGACTCGCTGGCTTTGGCTCGCAAGGCTGCTGAGACAGATGCCAAGATCATGGTGATGTGTGGTGTTCACTTTATGGCTGAAACCTGTAAATTGCTGTCACCTGATAAAACTGTGCTTTGTCCTGACTTGAATGCTGGCTGTTCGTTGGCTGATTCTTGTAAGGCCGAGGACTTGGAGAAATTCAAGGATGAGCATCCTGGCTATCAGGTTATCTCTTATGTCAATACGACGGCTGCAGTTAAGGCTCTGACGGATGTAGTTGTCACCAGTGGTAATGCCAAGAAAGTAGTCGATCAGTTGCCTGAGGATGGAAAATTTATCTTCGGTCCTGATTATAATCTGGGCAACTATATCAATGAAGTGACAGGCCGACAGATGTTGTTGTGGAATGGTGGCTGTCATGTCCACGAGCGTTTTTCAGTCAGTAAGATATTGGAACTGAAGAAGCAATATCCTGATGCTGTGGTGATGGCTCATCTTGAGTGTAAGGCTCCAGTGCTTGCCGTAGCCGATATAAAGGGCTCTACAGCCACGATGTTGACCTATGCGCAGCAGAGTAACCAAAAGCAGTTTATAGTGGCTACAGAGGCTGGAATACTGCATGAGATGCAACGTACCTGTCCTGATAAGGAATTCATCCCTGTGCCGCCAGAAATCAGTGAGAGCGGATTGGAATGCAGTTGTAACGAGTGTCAATATATGAAGATGAATACACTCTTGAAAATCTACAACTGTCTGAAGTACGAATGGCCTTCAGTAGAGGTAGATCCAGAAATTGCCAAAGATGCAGTAAAGCCAATAGAAAAGATGCTTGCATTGAGTTAAAAGAGACATGTAAATGGATGGACTGACATCGCGTGTTATATCTTTTATACGTTTTCCAATGATGGCTGCTGTGGTAGTCATTCATTGTAATATAGTGTTATTCCATCCAGAATTAGAGTCAAGAACTCTTTTTTCGTTTCTTTTTTCGCTTACCCAGAAGTTAGTGTGGGTAAGTGTTCCCATATTCTTTTTCATTTCAGGTTTACTCTTTTTCAAGGAGGGAACCTTTAATATGACATTGTATAAAACCAAACTATCCAGCCGCATATACACCTTATTGATACCTTATATAATATGGAATATTCTCTATTTCTGTATCATCGCTATCCAGCAATACTTCAAGCCCGATGTTTTGTTATTGTTGCATAAGCGAATAGCAGATTTCAGTTTGACTGATTACTTATGGATATTTTGGGATATCAGACAAATAAGCCATTTGGCCGATGACCAGCCTGCTTGTTTGGTAGGCGTTTTTTGGTTTATTCAATGTCTCTTCTTAAGTATTTTGCTAAGTCCTGTCATTTATAAACTCATTCAGTTTACACGTCATTTCTTTTTACTGCTATTCTTAGCCTTGTGTCTGATTGATTATCAGGTGGACATACCAGGAGTGAACAATGCGGGTATAGCCTATTTTTGTCTTGGAGCATACATTTCAATCATGCATATCAATCTTATCAACCATTTAAGGCATATTCCTCTATGGACAGTTATTGTCATCATCCTTATATCGTTGTCCAGCATCATGATTGATAATGAATATGTAGCGTTTTTCTCCTCTTTATTGTTGCAAATGGGTGTACTTTCATTAGTCACTTACATGATAGAACACCATCATTGGCGTGAGTGTGCCCTGTTGTCTTCCAGCGTCTTTTTTATCTTTGCCGTTCATAGGTTGTTTACGGCTCCTTTGATGCATATATCAAATAGCATACTGAACCACATCAATAACGACATATTGCTTTACTTCTACTATTTGTTCATTGTCAGCATAACTATACTGCTATGTGTTGCTATGTTTTGGATAATGAATAGGTATATGCCAAGAGTAACCAATATATTGTCGGGGAGACGTTCAGTTAAAGTTTAGGAGTTTAGAAGTTTAGATGTTTAGAATTTATAGTAAAAAAGAAAAATATTAAATTTTTTATGTTTACATTTATACTAAAAAACTAAACTTCTAAACATCTAAACATATAAACTTGCTAAAGGGTATCCATCGGAATGCCTCGGAGGGATCGTCCGAACGTCATCTACGACCCGTTCCGATGCTTTGTATCAGTCGAAGGAATGCTTCCTTACCCCCCTAAGGAAGCATCGGAACGGAGGTTGCGAAGCATCGGAATAAAAAGAAGCCCAGTAGAACCTCATGTATGGTTATCCTTCAGTCATTTTACTATCTTCTTCTTGATAGTACCATCATCGTATTGATAAAGGTAAAAACCTTTAGGCACGTTATTCTTATGTTGGCATTTGCGTCCCATCATATCAGTTATACCTGTAGTGAAGGGCCTTTGACTTGTTGTCTTGATAAGGTTGGATGTGTCGTATTGAGTCATTAGGTTATCAAGAATGGTTATTCTTTCGTTGAATCTTTCTAATACTTCGTCAATCTGTGCCTTCAACGCTTGATGCCCTTCGTCAGGATAGACTGTCTGATGAATCTTCATATTTTCATCAAACACTTGACCGTATTTTTGCCATACTTCATCAAAGGCTGTTGTGATTTGATCCATCAATGTAGGCCTGATGTTGTTCCATAGACTGATATAGACGTTAACGAAGTCTTTGTTTTGGAAGAGTTGCGGATAATAAAACCAGGAGGATATGTGCTGTGTGCTCCAATCGTCGCTTCTGAATGATGAGTCATAATCCCATGTAGGTCCCATTTCGAGTGGTGATGCATCGCTTTTTCTGCATAGAAAGCGGTTGCATCCTGCAGTATCGTCAGTACCAAGTATGTCGTGAACAAGTATCCATTTGGCAAACGATTCCACATCAATTGCCAGTCTGATGTCTCCGTTCTCATAGATTAGTTTTTCTGCTTCGTTCATATCGCGTATCATGGCGCTTTGAATGTCTTCTGTGACGTCGTCGCTATCCGGATATTTATAGGTATATGCACAAGTGCTGATCTGGCGATCCGTTTTAAAGTATGTTTCTTCGTTCCACCAGAATGTATCATGCTCTATGAGGAAGCCAGTATCGTCTATATTCACTCTTTTTTCGCCCCTTGAGACTGGCTCTATCAGATAGTACATACCTTGATACTCTCCATTTATCGTTACATTCACAAAATCATATTCTGGTGTCCAAGGCATACCGATGATTCTGCTGACTGTTAATCCTGCAATATTCAGGATATTACTCTCCTGATTAGTCATTTTCTTGTTCCATACATACATTGGCAACAATAGCCATTCTTTGTGTCTGTATGCTTTGTCATCACGATGCAGCAAATCGTATTTCTTGGATAGTTTTATTTTATAAGGATGTTGAGCCATAAAGGCTCCTGTGCTGTTACCACGTACCTTGATTCTCATGCCGGAGACATCTTTTTCATATTCCTTGCTGTCATATAGCGTATCGCCATGAAGTGTCATAGTCATTCTTCCTGGTACATATTGATTGTCTGTAATACTGGTGCCTATGCATCCTTCTGGCGCATAGACGACGGAATATGCAGGCATCTCGTGATTGATGGTTTCAATATCCAAGACAGAAATTTTTGAATTGATGAATATTGTCAGTAGTAATAGTAACTTCATTTTTTTCCAGTTAAAAAGGGCATAAACCTATAGATAAGCCACGTTAACGCTGTAGCGAAAACATATATTAACAAAAAGGCTATCAGATGACGATAGAGGTAGCCGTCGTAGGGGAATCCAATCCTATTCATCATCATCGATACCAATAGCGGACATCCTCCACAGAGGAAGTAGTAAATGAGGGAATGTCGCCCCGTCCATTCTATGATGTTGCATCGTGGAATATAACTGATGACAGAGATGATGAACAAAAGCCAAATGGAGGCATCGACCATGAATAACGGAATATTCTCAACAGCGATGTTTCGCATAGGCAAGTCAACATGAACCTCATATACTTTTATAAAGATAAGTATCAATAATAATAAGGATGAATATAATGGTTTGTTGATAGTGTGGAAAAGTTCTTCATATTGATGGTAGAGATAGCCTGAATAAAGGAAGCAGAAGGCTAACAGAGCATCTTGCCACCGCCAATAATTATGTTCATAAAATGGTACTAAATAGTAGATTATAAAACAGAGAATGGCAGTTGTTAATAACCATCGTTGTTTTTCACGACTTATCCATAACAGGATAGTAAATAGTACTTCGCCAACTATCAATGCAGCAATAAACCAGGATGCCTGACCAGTCAGGATATTGATGACGATTTCCTGCACATCGATAGCCTCCTGTCTGACGAGCAGTTTGGGAACGGCTATCAACGAAGTGAATATGAAGTAAGGTATCAGTAACGACCTGACGATGGCCTTCAGTTTCTTCTTCAGACTGAATGTACCTTCACGATAGAACACATATCCGGACAGGAAATAGAAGAGTATGATGGCATTGGTAGTATAGACGTAATAGGGTGTGTAGCCTGATTCCTTATAATATACTTCCGTATGGAACAAAAGAATAAGTATCATCGATGTTCCACGCAGGAAATCTATCCACCCTATTCTTTTCATACTCTAATTGATGATGGCTATCTTACACACTATTCCTTTATTTCCATCGCTGGTTGTCGCTGCAACCATATAGACGCCACTGGCCACACGCTTACCTTGTGTATCCATGCCGTCCCAAGTAAATGTGCCGCCATTAGAGCGTCCCTGAGTCACTAATCGGCCACTACTGGTGAGAATCTTCACATCAGCATCATAAGACAGTCCTACGACCGTTATAATGCCTGTATAGCCTGATTCTACAGGATTAGGATAGGCATAGACATTGTCTTTCTGCATATCATCGCTGGCAATAGTGGCATCGGCTACGTAAGAACAGAGTCCTTTGTCTGTGAGGAAGAACACTTCACCTGATGAATGATTGATAGATATGTATTGTACATTGTTAGACAACAAGGGAGAGTTCTCAGCGGTGAAATGCTGTAACTGCGTCATATTGTCTGCACTAACCAGAAAAACGCCGTTTCCGATGGTTGCAAACCATTTTCTGCCGCCACCGTCAATGGCTATACCGTTGGTATGAATACCACTCAGCAGATAGTCGGCATAATTTGTACCATCATTACGGGGTACTTTTTCCTGATAGAGAGTCGCATTGCTCTGGCCTTTCTCTTCTTTCTTAATATAAAACGGTCCTTGATTGGTGGCTATCCAGATATTGCCTTGATTGTCTTCCTGAATATCGTAAGGATAGCAGTTCTCATAGTTCGTACCATCCTGGTTGGTGAACTTGGTATATGAAAGGATTTCGTTTGTCTGGGTACTATAACAATGTACAGAAGGTCCTGAAAAGTGCGTATTGACAAACCAGAGCAATCCACTACTGTCGAACATCATACATCGCAAACCAGGTTTACTGATACCATTGCTGTTGAAGAGTTCACTCTTGGTATGAGTCTTCCATTCTCCATTCTTTTCCAGTACCATCAGATTGACATCCTTGGTCTGACTGTTTAGAACCCAAAGATTACCCTCGCTATCAAATTTTATACCATGAACGAGTGTATAACCGTCTGATAAGAATGAACGGTCAAATGCAGGCTTTAACGGACTGTTGTGCTGGTTATAGAGTGTCTTGAATGAACCGTTTGAGAATTCGTAAAGACCGCATCGTCCAGCAGCAAAGAAATGGTTGTAATCGGTAGGATCAACATCTATGCAGTTGATATCTTTGTAAGAAACTTCTGTTATCTCATTGATATTGGTTGGATAGACTGTCCAAGTATCAAAGTCATATTCCTGTATGATGCCAGGATTATTGAGTGCAATCTGTCCAGAACGGAATGCGCCACCTGTAGTATACAGTTTTCCATTGACGATTTTCGATTCGTAGAACTGGTTATAGTATGGTCCACCTGGCTTTAGCGTCTTCACTATTTCTATATAGTTGTCCCAGTCGGCTGTATTGATAGTAAAAGAGGGATAATTGTCGGTTTGTTGCCAATTATTCTGATTAATGAGATTATCGTTCATATTGGCACTATAAACCACATTTTGATCATTGCGTGCATAGATAAATCCATTACTGATAGTAACAGATTGTATGTTTTGATTCAGCATATAGGTTTCGCTGATCTCATAGCGCTGCATGTTGACTTTCATAACGCCGAAATCAGTAGAAAGATAGGCATAGATGCCATTCATGTAGATGCTGTTGATGCCCTTGTCCTGCGTCATCGTCATATTGTAGAGGGCGCTAAGGTTATTCACTTCACCATTCACATCCATGATGTCGATGTTTGAATTGTCATAGACGATGATGAGTCGCTTGGCTTCCGTATTCCACTCAATCAGCCTGATATTGTTGTCATTCAATACGTTGGTCTTGTCGTAGGTGGTAATTGACTTGTCGTTGAGATTATACTGATAGAGATCGTTGGAAGCACGGACAAAAAGGGTATTCTGTGCCTTCACGATTTGCTGAGGCTCTGAATATGCCATATAGGCCTTCCACGTGCCTACTTGTGCCCATGCAGGGCTATATGATAAATGACAAATAACAAATGATAAAACTATCATCCATCTCAAACTATGTTGTATCAATACTTTCATCATACTTTTGTTATTTATCATTTGTCAGTTATCATTTATCAGTTAGAAACTCACAGAGTTTCTTCACGGCTCGTGCCCTATGGCTGATTTGGTTCTTGATATCGGCTCCCAGTTCGGCAAATGTTTTGTCATAGCCGTCAGGACGGAAAATAGGATCATAACCGAAGCCCTCTACCCCACTCCGCTCACGTGTTATCTCACCATTGACGATACCTTCGAACAGATGTTCCTGCTTGATGCTGGTACAGCCACAAGGACAGACATCCTTCTTCTGAATTAACGCAATAACGGTGCGGAATCTTGCACGGCGATTGTTATTTTCTCCTAATTCACGCAACAATCGACTCATGTTGGCCTCACTATCATGTGCCTGGCATTGGGCATTCTCGAGCGAGGCATAACGGGCACTATAGATGCCTGGGGCACCATTCAGAGCCTCAACCTCCAAGCCTGTATCGTCGGCAAAACAGTCCAGATGGTAGTTGTCATAGACATAGCGGGCCTTCTGCAAGGCATTCTCCTGAAGGGTCTCTCCCGTTTCAGGTATGTCAACATCACAGTTGATATCCATGAGCGATAGCACCTCGATGCTATTGCCCAGAATCTGGCGTATCTCCTGCAGTTTGTGCTGGTTGTTGGTTGCGAATACTATTTTCATTTTTTTCTACTTTTACTTTGATTTGGTCAAAACCTTCACCAAAAACACCAATAACGGCACTCTGACTGACAAAGGCATTAGGGTCGATCATCTTAATGAGACGGAAAATGGTGAGGCTCTCACGTTTTTTGGCCAAGATGCAGAGCACCTTGCGCTTTTCCCCTGTGTACCAGCCGTGACCATCGAGAATGGTAACACCATGATCCATTTTGGTTCCAATGGCATTGGCTATCTCCTGCCACTTGTTGGAGAAGATGAGAAACTGAACAGACTGTCGCTGACGGTTCATCAGATAGTCGAGCATGAAGTTCTCGACAACCATTGTACAGAGACCAAACACCACCATATAGGCCCGATGTAGCGGCTCACCAAACTGCGGAATGAGCAGACAGGAGCAGATGATGACCAGATCGAGGAATGTCAACACCGTCCCTAGCGACACATCACGGTATTTATTGACAGAAGCGGCAATGATGTCGGTACCGCCCGTAGAGCCGTTGTTCAGGAAGACAATAGCCAGAGCCGAACCAGTCATGATACATCCGATGAGAAGTGACATGAAATTCTGTCCTTCACCCAGAATCTTGATGAAATGACCTTCTTCATCGACAGGCATCAGTTGCTGGAAGAAGCCCAGCATGAATGAGAGCATGGTAAAGGCATAGATGGTCTTTGACAGAAATTTCCATCCCAGTATGCGCAGGGCTATGAGTCCCAATATGACATTGATAAAGAAATAGGTATATTCGATGGGAAAGCCCGTGGCATAGAAGATAATAGCCGATATACCAGTCACGCCTCCAGTCACTATCTGGTAGGGCATGAGAAATACGGTGAATCCAAAGGAATACAGAAAGAGGCCAAGGGTTATGAATACATAATCCTCGACCTCCTTGAGTATAAGTTTGTGATTGATGGTCATTTATTTCACAACGATGTTCACCATACGCTTAGGGACGATGATAACCTTTGCAATTTGTTTGCCTTCCACATATTTGGCAGTACGCTCGTCGCTACGTACCAACTGTTCGATGGTGGGATTATCGGCATCTGCGGCCAACTGAATCTCGAAGCGGGTCTTACCGTTGATGGCCACTCCCATCTTTACCTGGCTTTCCACCAGATATTCCTCGTTCCACTCAGGCCATTGGGCATCGCAGACACTACCCTTGCCTCCCAGCATTTCCCAAAGTTCCTCAGCAATATGGGGCGCGAAGGGAGCGATGAGGATGGTGAGTGTACGGGCCACATCGGCATTCTTGCATTTTTGTTGCGACAGTTCGTTGACGCAGATCATAAAGGCAGAGATGGAAGTGTTGTATGAGAACTGCTCGATGTCCTGGGTGACCTTCTTGATGAGTTTGTGCAGGCTCTTCAGTTCGTCGGGAGTGGGAGCAACGTCAGCATTGACATTGTCGCTGCATGCTGAGCAGAGGTTCCAGAACTTCTTGAGGAAGCGGTGACTGCCTTCGATGTTCTTGGGATCCCAGGGCTTCGACTGTTCCACAGGGCCAAGGAACATCTCAAAGATGCGTAGTGTGTCGGCACCGTATTTCTCAACAATCATATCGGGATTCACCACGTTGAACATCGACTTTGACATCTTCTCGATAGCCCATCCGCAGACGTATTTGCCATCTTCGAGGATGAACTCGGCATTCTGGTATTCTGGACGCCAGGCCTTGAAGGCTTCAATGTCGAGGATATCGTTTTCCACGATGTTTACATCGACATGAATAGGAGTCACCTCGTACTGGTCTTTCAGGTTGAGGCTGACGAATGTAGGTTTCTCCTTGTCGTCAGAATTGATGCGATAGACGAAGTTAGAACGGCCCTGGATCATACCCTGATTGACGAGTTTCTTGAACGGCTCGTCCTCGCAGGAATAGCCTGAGTCATAGAGGAACTTATTCCAGAAACGGGAATAGATCAGGTGGCCGGTGGCATGCTCTGAACCACCTACATAGAGATCGACATTGCGCCAATACTCATCAGCATCCTTTCCAACCAAAGCACGGCCGTTGTTGGGATCCATATAGCGCAGATAATAGGCGCTGGAGCCTGCAAAGCCAGGCATCGTGTTCAGTTCCAAGGGGAAGACGGACTTATTATCGATTGCCGAACAATCGACCACACTATCGGTCTTGGTATCCCATGCCCATTTTTTAGCACGGCCCAATGGAGGCTCACCGGTCTCAGTGGGCTTGTATTCATCGATATCTGGTAATTGCAATGGCAGGCACTCCTTCGGAATCATGTAGGGCATATCATCCTTGTAGTAGACAGGGAACGGCTCACCCCAGTAGCGCTGACGTGAGAAGATTGCATCGCGCAGACGATAGTTCACCTTTACACGACCGAGGTTGTGCTCAGTGACGAATTTCTTTGTGGCTGCAATAGCCTCTTTGACGGTCAGTCCATTCAACGTAAAGCCGTCGAGTGCGGTCTTTCCTGCTGCTGGTGAGTTCATCACGATACCTTCTTTGGCATCGAAACTCTCTTCGCTCACATCAGCACCCTCAATCAGTGGGATGATGGGCAGGTTGAAGTGACGGGCAAAGGCATAGTCGCGACTGTCGTGAGCAGGCACAGCCATAATGGCACCAGTACCGTAGCCTGCCAACACATATTCGGCAATCCAAATGGGGATACGTTCGCCAGTGAAGGGATTGATGGCATAGGAGCCAGAGAAGACACCAGTGACGCTATGGTCCATTTGACGTTCACGTTCGGTGCGTTTTTTCACATAGGCAAGATATTCGTCAACAGCCTGCTGCTGATCGGGTGTGGTCAGTTCTTTCACCAGTTCTGACTCTGGAGCCAGCACCATGAATGTAACACCGAAGATGGTATCGGCACGAGTGGTGAATATGGTGAAATGCTTGTCAGAGTCGGCTACATTGAACTCCATTTCCGTACCCTCTGAGCGACCAATCCAGTTGCGCTGGGCTTCTTTCAGCGAGTCAGTCCAGTCAATCTCCTCCAATCCGTCAAGCAGACGCTGAGCATAAGCCGAGGTACGCAAGCACCACTGGCGCATCTTCTTCTGTTCTACAGGATAGCCGCCACGCTCGCTGACACCATTGATAACCTCGTCGTTGGCCAGCACGGTACCTAATGCAGGACACCAGTTGACCATCGTCTCGGCCAGATAGGCTATGCGGTAGTTCATCAGCACCTCCTGCTTCTTCTTCTCAGAGAAACCAGCCCAGTCGCTGGCTGTGAAGTGCAGTTCCTCAGTACCTAGGGCACCACAGTTCTCAGTACCCATCAGTTCGAAGTGCTCAATGAGTTTGATAGTAGGCTGAGCCTTTTGCGAAGAGATACTGAAATAAGACTTGAACATGCGCTGGAAAGCCCATTGCGTCCAATGATAATAGTCGGGATCGCAGGTACGCACTTCCCTACTCCAGTCAAACGAAAAACCTATCTTGTCCAGTTGTTCGCGGTAGCGATTGATATTCCGCTCGGTAGTAATGGCGGGATGCTGACCAGTCTGGATGGCGTATTGCTCAGCGGGCAGTCCATAGGCATCATAACCCATGGGATTCAGCACGTTGAAGCCTTTCAGACGCTTGTAGCGGGCATAGATGTCGGAGGCGATATAGCCAAGAGGATGACCAACATGCAAGCCTGCTCCTGAAGGATACGGGAACATGTTGAGCACATAGAATTTTTTCTTTTTATCATCTTCCACAACACGGTAGATGCCGTTGTCAACCCAACGCTTCTGCCATTTCTTTTCAATCTCTCTGAAGTTATATTCCATATACTTGTCTTTGTATTTGTTATTTCCTAATCTGCAAAGATACGACTATTCTCTGAGATGACAAAGAAAAAAGCGGAAAAACTGCATTTTCCGCTTCCAAACAGTTCTTTGCCTATTTACCACTTACCGCGTCCGTTACAACTTGGACAGGTCTTGTGATAATGGTTCAGATAGACATAAGTGCGACAGTCGGCACACCACTTCTTCTTGTCACTTCCATAGTTGCTCACACCCTCATCGGTACCAACGGTGCCGCGTCCGTTGCACAAACCACAGGTACGAGGGGTACGTGTTGGTGTAGTGGTTGTCGTCGGTGGTGACGTGTAGCCTCCTCCCATGTTTGGGTTGCTGTAAGCACCGAGCGTGTTACCCTTATCATAGAAAGAGACCGATGTGGATCTGACTGTACCCATTATAGGATAAGTAGTCGTAAAACTGAAGTAGTACATCACTACCCCATTGTTGGCCACCATATAATAACTGTCGTTGTTGGTACCATAGCATCGACACTGGTACCCCATGTAAGTCACGTTGCCCCTATAAGGTAATGTCATATTACCAGAATAAAGATAGTTCTCGTAAATCTGGAATGAGGTAAGCATGCGTGGACCATTGTTGTACCATTGTCCATCCAGCACATATATACCATTGCTGGTATAGGTGTCGTTGTACAACAACCGTCCGTTGTTCTGTGCAAAAATGCCAGTAGCAAAGGTTATCATCATGACCAATGCTACGAGTCTGTTCATATTTGTTTTCATCTTCATAAGGATTTAGTTAAACGTATTTTCTATTGTTAGTTTGTGTAGGATGTATTTTTACTTTGCAAAGATAAACTTTCTTTGCGAGACTACAAAATATTTTGCCTAAAATCTTCATGAATGGCCTTGGCAACAGTGTAGCCAGTCGTCCAAGCGGCCTGAAAGTTGAAGCCGCCAGTGACACCATCAATGTCAAGAATCTCGCCAGCAAAGTAGAGATGGCTACGCACGCGACTCTCCAGAGTAGCAGGGTTGACAGCCGAGAGAGCAATGCCGCCGCAAGTGACGAACTCATCCTTGAAGGCAGCACGTCCAGATATTTGATATGTGTCGTTCATCAGTACGTTGACCAGTCGGTTTTGCTCTTTCTGGTTCAGACTTCCCCAGGGGGCCTCTCCCCTACCCTTCATGCTCTTTTCCAACAGATAGGTCCAAAGCCGTTGAGGAAGAGCGAATGGTCGGATGGTCTGCAGTTGTTTCTGAGGATGCTGTCGACAGATTAACTCTAGTTCCTGACGGATATCAGCCTCGTTATGGCTGGTCCAGTTGACGGTCAGAGGCATTCGATAATCGTGTTCATTCAACAGGCGTGCTGCATAACTGGACAGCCTGAGGATGGCAGGACCGCTCATGCCCCAGTGAGTAATGAGCAATGGGCCTGAAGCACGCAGTTTAGTACTGGGAATCATTGTCGTAGCATCTTCAACGACCGTGCCCATCAGGGTTCTTAGTATGGGATCTTCGATGTTGAAGGTGAAGAGCGACGGCACGGGCTTTTCTATGGGATGTCCGAGCCAGGAGAGGTTCTCTTCGCGAGGTTGGCCACCAGTGGTGATGCAGATATAATCATAGTCGCTTAGTTGATCGAGCGAATCAATTCCTGCATCTGTTTTGATGCTGATACCCAGCCGCCTGGATTCATTCAGGAAGAGATTGATGATGGTGTGTGAGTCTTGAGAACGTGGAAATACACAGTGGTCGTCTTGGGTTACAAGAGCCACCCCTCGGTCTTCAAACCATTGGAAGGCATCCTCGTGGTTGAACAGTTTGAAAAGACGCTTCATCAGACGGTGACCGCGAGGATAGACGCTCTGCAAGTCCTTGACTGCTTCGAACGAGTTAGTGCAGTTGCAACGTCCCCCACCCGACACCTCCACCTTGCGGAGCACTTTTTTGCCTCGCTCGAAGATAGTGACTTCCATTTGTGGACACATCTCCTTCAGGTTGATAGCCAGGAAGAACCCTGCTGCTCCACCGCCTATGATAGCCGTCTTACTCACTTTTTATTTCAACTTTTTCATTCTTTTATTCTTTCATTTTTTAATGTGCCTCTAACCAATTGCTTCCAAATCCAGAGTCGGCCACGAGGGGTACTTTCATCTTGAAAGCATTCTGCATTTCTTCCAGCACGATGTGCTCCACTTGCTCTTTCTCGTCGGGATAGACGCTGAAGTTGAGTTCGTCGTGCACCTGAAGAATCATTTTCGAACGGATACCTTCTTTTTGGAAACGCTGGAAGATGCGGATCATGGCCACCTTGATGATATCGGCAGCGGTGCCCTGAATGGGAGCATTGATGGCGTTTCGCTCAGCAAAACCACGAACAGTAGCATTTTGAGAATTGATATCTGGCAGATAGCGACGACGACCGAAGAGTGTTGTGACATAACCCTTTTCGCGGGCAATCTGTTTTGAGCGCTCCATGTAGTCATGCACTTGTGGGAAGGTTTGGAAGTAGCCGTCTATCAACCTCTTTGCTTCGTCGCGGCTGATATCGAGACGCTCGGCCAATCCAAAGATGGTGATGCCGTAGATGATACCGAAGTTGGCGCGTTTCGACTTGGTTCGCTCGTCACGTGTCACTTCTTCTATCGTTTTCTTGTAGATATTGGCGGCGGTGGCTGCATGCAGGTCGTGTCCTTCTTGGAATACACGAATCATGTTTTCATCTCCCGACAAGTGGGCCATCACGCGCAGTTCAATCTGGCTATAGTCTGCTGAAAAAAACAGACAACCTGGCTCAGGTATGAAGGCTTTGCGAATCTCCTTACCGTCTTCTCCGCGGATGGGAATATTCTGTAGGTTAGGATCTGAAGACGACAGTCGTCCTGTGGCTGTTACGGTCTGGTTGAACGATGTATGGATGTGGCCTGTGCGTGGGTTGATCAGTTTTGGCAGAGCATCAATGTAGGTGCCTATGAGTTTCTTCAACCCTCTGTGTTCCAGTATGTCAGCCACTATCTCGTGTTTGTTCTTCAGTTGCTGAAGTACTTCCTCACTCGTCACGTATTGACCTGTCTTGGTCTTCTTGGCCTTTTCTACAATTTTCAGTTTTTCAAACAGTATCTCGCCAACCTGTTTGGGGGAGGCAATATTGAATGGCTGTCCTGCTAGTTCATAGATGCGTGCCTCAATTTCCTGACAACGGTTAGTCAAAACTTTTGACGTTTCTTGTAGCGATTCCGTGTCGATGCACACGCCGTTTATCTCCATTTCTGCCAGTACAGGCATCAAGGGTATCTCTATGTCGTAGAAGAGTTGCTCGCACTCATGCTTCTTCAGTTCTGCCTCCAGTTTGTTCTTCAACTGTAACGTGATGTCTGCATCCTCGCAGGCGTACTCATAGACTTCGTTAGGCGTGAGGTCACGCATCGAACGTTGGTTCTTACCCTTCGGTCCTATTAGTTCGTCAATATGTACTGTCTGGTAGTTGAGGTAGATTTCTGCCATATAGTCCATATTGTGACGCAGTTCGGGCTGGATAAGATAATGGGCTATCATCGTGTCCCACATCGGACCTTGCAGTCGGACGTCATAATTCCTTAGTACTTCCAAATCGTACTTCAAGTTCTGTCCGATTTTCAAGATGGAGGCATCTTCATAGAGTGGTTTAAAGATATTAACAATTCGCAACGCTTCTTCACGATTAGCCGGAATGGGCACATAAAATGCCTTGTGTTCCTCTACAGAGAAACTCAAACCCACCAATTCTGCATCGATTGGCTGCGTCGAAGTAGTTTCTGTGTCTAGAACGAGAAAATCTTTTGTCCTAAAAAAGTCACAAAGTTTTTGTATTTCTTCCTCATTTTCAACGAGTTTGTATTCATGAGGGGTCGTTTTAAGGCTCTCAAAAGAAGAAAATTCTTGGCTGCCTGAGTCGTTGGTCGCAAATTCTGCAAACAAATCGAGTTGTGCATTTGCAGGTTTTACCACTTTTTCAGTTTTTTTAATAACTCTGTTCGTCAACGCCTTGAACTCCAGTTCTGTGAAGAGCGCAGCAAGTTTTTCCTCGTCAGGACCTTTCATCACCAATTCATCAAGATTGAGGTCGATGGGTACATCGGTTCGGATGGTGGCAAGGAAGTAAGACATGCGGATGTCATCGACGTGATCTTCCACTTTTGTTTTCAAGGCACCCTTCAATTCACCAGTTCGTTGTAGGAGTTCGTTCACCGTGTGGAAGTCGTTGATGAGTTTGGCGGCAGTCTTTTCACCCACACCTGGACATCCTGGGAAGTTGTCTGCCGAGTCGCCCATCAATGCCAGCAAATCGATGACTTGGAGTGGGGTAGTGATGCCATATTTCATGCATACCTCTTTAGGTCCCATCACCTCGTAGCCGCCACCATGACGGGGGCGATAGATTTTAACTCGTTCACTAACCAGTTGACCGTAGTCTTTATCAGGTGTCAGCATATAGGTTTCTATGCCTTCGATGGAATCTGCCTTTTTGGCCAGCGTACCAATCACGTCATCAGCCTCAAAACCATCTACCTGAAGTACGGGGATATGATAGGCTTCCAGCAGGTTTTTGATGATGGGCACAGCCTTGCGTATATCCTCAGGAGTGGCTTCGCGTTGAGCCTTGTAGGCTGGAAACTCCTCACTCCGGAAGGTTGGCCCATGAGGGTCAAAGGCAACGCCCAGATACTTTGGCTTCTCTTTTTCAATGACCTCCTGGAGGGTGTTGACAAAGCCAATGATGGCCGATGTGTTGAGCCCCTTCGAATTGATGCGCGGGTTCTTGATAAAAGCGTAGTACGACCTGTAAATCAGGGCATACGCGTCGAGCAAAAAGAGTTTATCCATACTATTTTCAGAATTTTCGTGTAAAATTACTAAAAAATTTTCCAATATCGCGATATTTTCACTACTTTTGTATCAAAATTCTGAGAAATGGACCAATTATCGCTCATCAAACAACCCATAGAACGTGAATTTTCTGAGTTTACCGACTTGTTTAACCAGTCGTTGACACACGGCGACAGGCTGCTTTCTGAGGTGTTGGCGCATATCCGTCAGCGAGGAGGAAAACGCATGCGTCCAATCTTGACGCTTTTGATAGCCAAAAGTTATGGTGGCGTTACCCGTGTGACGCAGAATGCTGCGATCGGACTGGAGTTGCTGCATACTGCTTCGTTGGTTCACGATGACGTGGTCGATGAGAGTGGGGAGCGTCGTGGTCAGGCCTCTGTGAACGCTACCTATAATAATAAAGCCGCCGTGCTGGTGGGTGATTTCATCCTTTCCACAGCCCTGCTTCATGTGTCGTACACAAACGATCAGCGTATCGTGGAAAACCTTGCAGAACTGGGTCGTACGCTGGCTTCTGGTGAGTTGCTGCAGTTGTGGAACATCAGCAATAAAGAAATCTCAGAAGACATTTACTACGAGGTGATTAAGCAGAAGACGGCCGTGCTTTTCGAGTCGTGTGCTGCTATTGGTGCGCTCTCTGCAGGAGCCTCTGACGAGGAGGTGCGTCGTGCCAGTCAGTTCGGACAGAATCTTGGTATTATGTTCCAGATTCGTGATGATATTTTCGACTATTATGACTCGAAGGAGATAGGCAAGCCTACAGGCAACGATATGGCTGAGGGCAAACTGACGCTTCCTGTTATCTATGCTTTGAACCATTCGCCCTATGAATCGATGATCAATCTGTCCAAAAAGGTGAAGGCAGGCACCATCAATAACGATGAAATTGCTGTTTTAGTGGAGTTTACAAAGCAGCAGGGTGGTATAGATTATGCCGAGAAACGGATGGAGGATTTCCATGCTGAGGCCTTGAAATATCTGGATGAATCGATTCCTGATCCTGAAATACGACAGTCGCTGATGGCTTATCTTGAGTATATCATCAAGCGTAATAAATAGAAAAATTTCCTCTTTTTGCACATTTTAAACTTGATTTGGATGGGCATTCCAAAAAAAATGTCTATCTTTGCGGAGTTTTTCCGATAACTATGACAGAGAATAGGAAAAGAATCTTCTTGAAGACCGGCACCATTGTTTTGGCGTTGTCGTGTGTCTTGATGTGCGGATTGATGTATATTTCTTTCCGCCCAGATACCCTGAAGATGTTCCATTGGTTCAAGTTTTTTGGTATTTTGGATTATCTGGAAGAATTGCAACACAATCCTGCACGGGTTCCTTTTTGGCTGCTCTACAACCTGCCTGACGGCATCTGGCTCTTCGCCTATAGCATCCTCATTGGTTGCATCTGGAACTTCAAGATACGCGACTGCTGGATGTTCGTTCTTGTGATGCCTTTTATTTGCATTCCTCACGAGTTCCTGCAGGGTCTCGGCATTATGCATGGCACCTATGATTCCTCTGACGTGATGGCTTATTTGATGGCCATTGTTTGTGGATTCCTTTATATCTATTTTGTTCATTCACTGGGATTTAAGAATGTCGATAGGGTAGAGCGACGACGAACGAGTACAGGCAAGTTGGTCCTGACGATGTTCTGCTTCGTGCTCTTCGTGCTGCTGGCAATAGGTAGCGATGACACCGTGGGACGTATAAGTGCCTCAACAGGCGATGTGAATGCGATAGAAGAATTACGATAAGGTAAAAAGTAATAGTAAAAGTGAAGGATTTGCTACAGCCCTTGCATCAGGAGCAGAAGCAAATCCTTCACTTTTTACTATTCACTCTTCACTTAGAAGAACTTCACTTCTTCTCCGATAACTTCGCTCAGCAGAAGGTTAGCAAGTCTTGAAGTACCCATGCGGAACCACTTGTTGGTGAGCCATTTCTCGCCCAGAACCTCTTTCACGATGGTATAGTATATGAGGGCGTCCATCACGCTGTTAAGGCCTCCAGCGGGCTTAAAACCGATCTGTATGCCTGTCTGCTCGTAGTATTCCTTGATGGCCTGGCACATCACGTAAGCGGCCTCTGGTGTGGCTGCAGGCTCCAGTTTACCAGTTGATGTCTTGATGTAGTCGGCACCGCCATACATCGACAGAATCGAGGCAATCTTGATGTTTTTGGCTGTCTTTAGGCATCCTGTCTCCAGAATAACCTTCATGTCTTTCTCGCCACAGGCTTCCTTTTCCTGCTGTACTTCATCTACTACTGTGTCGTAGTCGCCGTCCAGGAAGGCACCTACATTCATCACGATATCTATCTCTGTGGCACCGTCTTTCACAGCGAGTGAAGTCTCTACGGTCTTCACCTCGATGAGCGACTGCGATGAGGGGAAACTGCCTGATACGCAGGCCACTTCAACGCCCTCAACCTCCAGCGTCTCACTTACCACCTTGGCGAACTTAGGATAGACGCAAATGGTGGCAACGTGGGGTAGGGTGGGGTAGGCCTCCTCAAACTGGTTGACTTTCTCTGTGAAGGCCATCACGCTTGTCTCGCTGTCTGTGGTCTTCAGGGTGGTGAGTTCCACGCTACCCATCAGGAATTTCTTCACCTCGGGTGTGTCGTTCTCGTGTACTTTCTCGGCAATAATTTTCTTTACTGCTTCCTTTACTTCCTCGTCAGTAATGTCAAGGTTGTACTTGCTGAGCACCTGCTCAATTTTGTTCATTTCTACCATAGTTTTATGCTTTTAATTTAGGGTTAGCAATATGTCTTAATGAGTCTCTTTTCGTCTTTTTATCGATTGATTTCTGCAGTTCTTCTGTCAGGTTGACACCCGTCTGATTGGCCAAGCAGATGAGCACCCATAGCACGTCGGCCATCTCTTCGCCCAGGTTCTCTTTTTCGCCTTCCTTGAAACTCTGGTCGCCATATTTGCGTGCAATCACGCGTGCCAGTTCGCCCACTTCCTCAGTTAGCACCGCCATATTGGTCAGTTCTGAGAAGTAGCGAACACCATATTTTTTAATCCACTGGTCAACAGTTTCTTGTGCCTCTTCTATTGTCATCTTTTTATTATTCCTTGTTCTTTGTGTCCATACAGATAGTTACTGGCCCATCGTTCAGCAGTTCGACCTTCATATCGGCTCCGAATTCACCTGTGCCAACAGGTTTCCCCAGTTGTTCGCTTAACGCCTTGCAGAAGGCCTCGTAGAGTGGGATAGAGTGCTCGTGGGAACCTGCACGAAACCATGAGGGACGGTTGCCTTTTTTGTAGGAGGCATAGAGCGTGAACTGGCTCACCACAAGGGCCTCGCCTTGAACGTCGAGGATGCTTCGATTCATGACGTCGTTCTCGTCGCCAAAAACGCGCAGATTGGCGATCTTCTTCACCATCCACTCTACGTCTTCCATCGTATCCTCATCGCAGATGCCCAGCAGGATAAGGAAACCCTGCCGAATTTGGCTTTTTATGTTGCCTTCGATGGTGACGCTGGCGTGGCTAACGCGTTGGATGACTGCCCTCATAGTGATTTAATTTTCGGCAAAGATACAACTTTATTTTGAATCTACCAAATAATATGCGTACTTCCCTTCATAATGTTTTGTTCCAAGGCCTGGAATAGATTGTTCTAATGCTTGGTATAGATTGTTCCAAGGCTTGGAACAAGTTGTTCCATAGGTTGGAACAAACTGTTCCATGGGGTGGAACAAAAACGATGCTTTACGATAGCGATTGACTTGAATAGTCACAAAGGCACTATACAACCTATAAACCATTGTGCATCAATACGATACAAGGAAAATGCAGAATGGATTACGTTTCGTTTTCAGTATGGAAGTAGTCGAATACAATCTGTGCCTTGGAGGGACCGATGAGGCTGCTGAGCGTCTGCAAGTCTGCCTCCCGAATCCTACGAACCGATTTAAGGGCATTTAGAAGCCCGTCACGCGTTTTGGGACCTATACCCTTGATATTGTCCAGTTCAGAGTGTAAAGCGCGTTTAGAGCGCTTCTCTCGATGGAAAGTAATGGCGAAGCGGTGTACCTCGTCTTGCAGTTGTGTCAGCACGTGGAAGAGTTCGCTGTCTGTCTTCAGTCCTATCACCCTGGGAGGGAAGCCATAGAGCAGTTCGTTGGTACGATGGTGGTCGTTTTTGGCAAGGCCGGCAATAGGTATATCGAGGTTCATCTCGTCCTGTATGACCTCCCTGATCACCTCCATCTGACCCTTGCCGCCATCAGCCACGATGAGGTCGGGTAGGGGCTCTTCTTCCTCAATGAGGCGGGTGTATCTTCTCCTTACGACTTCCTTCATCGAGGCATAGTCGTCAGGCCCTGTGACGGTCTTGATGTTGTAGTGCTTATAGTCGCGTTTCGAGGGCTTCATCTTCTTGAAGACCACACAGGCTGCAACGGCATCAGTACCAGATATATTCGAGTTGTCGAAACACTCTATTTGATAGGGCAGTTTGGGCAGTCCCAACTTCTCCTGCAGTTCCTTCATCAGTCGTACTTGCTTCTGTTCTGGATTCAGTTTCTCTGCCTGTTTCAGGCGGTCGAATTTATACTGTTTTCCATTCATTACAGAGAGGTCGAGCAGGGTCTTTTTGTCTCCCCTTTGAGGGATGGTAAAGGTCACGTTTTCCAGTTCCATCTCAGGGTCGAAGGGTACTACTATCTCCTTTGAACTGCTCTTGAACCGTTCGCGCATCTCCACGATTCCCAACTGCAACAGTTCTACTTCTGTCTCGTTCAGGCGCTTCTTGTATTCGAACGTAAACGACTGGTTGATGGCTCCGTTAGAGACGTGGATGAAGTTGATGTAGGCAGTCTTGTCATCGCTGGTAATGGAGAACACATCCACATTATCTATGGTGTGGCTGACCACCTCGCTCTTGCTCACAAACGAGTCGATGAGCAGGTATCTGCGCTTTATTTCCTCAGCCTCTTCAAAGCGTAGTTCCTCGGCCAGTTGCATCATCTCTTCACGCATGTCGCGGAGTATCTGGCGCGTGTTTCCTTTCAGTATTTCACGTGCCTGAAGGATGTTCTTTTGGTAGGCTTCGTATGACTGTCTTGCTATGCAGGGACCATAGCAGTTCTTGATGTGATATTCCAGACAGACCTGGTATTTTCCTGCCTCAATACCTTCGCGCGTGATGGGCTGTCTGCAAGTGCGAGGATGGTATAGTTTGTTGATCAGTTCCAGTACGGCATACATCGACGAGATATGGGAATAGGGGCCATAATAAGTGCCCCATTTCTTGTTGATGGTACGTGTCTTGAAGATGCGAGGGTAGGGCTCGTTGGTGACACAGATGCTGGGGTAGGTCTTGCCGTCTTTAAGCAATACGTTGTAGCGTGGATTATACTTCTTGATGAGTTCGTTTTCCAACAGCAAGGCATCCTCTTCAGTATTCACCACCGTATAGGATATGTCGTGAATCTTGCTGACCAGTACCTTGGTTTTGAAACGATCTACCTCTGCATGGAAATAGGAAGAGACTCTCGCCTTGAGATTCTTTGCCTTTCCCACGTAGATGATAGTACCTGTCTCGTCGTAGTACTGATAACTGCCAGGCTTCTCTGGTAACCTTGCCACGATGCCTTTCAGATATGCGAGACGCTTTTCGTTTTCTTCCCTTGTCATCTCCTGACTCTCTTTGTTTATCGTTGTTTCACGTTTCTTTGTTTCACGTGAAACGCGCCCTTCCCTTTGACCTCAGATTTCCCTGAACCGTCTTAGATGGTCATCAATGTCGTTAGTTCTACGCCCTCAAATTCATCTCTGCCATGCAGGCCCTCGTCAGTAATCTCGATGATGAAGTTGATGTATACTTTCTTGGGGTTGAAGTGCTGGACGAGTTTGTAGGCAGCCTTAGCCGTACCACCTGTTGCCAGCAGATCGTCGTGTATGAGCACTACGTCGTTTTCATCAATGGAGTCGATGTGCATCTCAATGGTGTCAACACCATATTCTTTTGAATAGTACTCCTTGATCACCGTTGCGGGCAGTTTGCCTGGCTTGCGTGCCATCACAAAACCACATCCTAATCTTCCGGCTAGGGCAGCACCTAGAACAAAGCCGCGACTCTCTATGCCGACGATCTTGGTGATACCCTTGTCCTTGTAAATCTCGTAGAGTTCGTCTATCATGATTTTCATGCACTCTGCATTCTTGTAGAGTGTTGTCACGTCACGGAAGTTGATGCCCTTCTTTGGAAAGTCAGGTATGCAACGCAGATTGTCCATCAATACTTTGTTGTTCATAATCAGTTAGTTATTTAAGTTAAATACGTTCTTTGTTTCACGTGAAACGCTGTCTATTGCTTCCTTCAGATTATCGTCCCATCAGCACCAGAAGCACATTGATGTCACTAGGACTGACCCCTGGAATTCGGCTGGCTTGGGCCAGCGTTTCTGGATCTATGGCTGTGAGTTTCTGTCGGCACTCTGTTGAAAGCGACTGGATGGAGTTGTAGTCGAAGTGTCCCTTGATTCTGATATTCTCCAGTCGGTGCATCTTGTCGGCAACCAGTCGTTCGCGTTCTATATATCCTTTATATTTGATTCTGATTTCTGCCGCTTCGGCTATTTCTTCCGTTCTGTTTGGCAGGCGCCCGATGAATTCTTTTAGTTCGGGAATGATTTCCTGTAGGTTATGGAAATTAAGTTGCGGACGGGCAATCAGGTCTTCTAACTTCACGCCGAACTGGAGTGGGGTAGTGCCTAACTGTTCCAGTTGCGCGTTAATCTCTTTGGCTTTGATGGGGAATTCCTTGCAGAATGTTTCGATTTCTTCGATGTGTTTTTTCTTCTCGAGCCACCATTCGTAACGGTCTCTTTTGGCTAGTCCCATCTGATAAGAGCGTTCGGTCAGGCGGGCATCGGCATCGTCTTGGCGGAGCAGGATGCGATACTCTGCCCTTGACGTGAACATGCGGTAGGGCTCGTCTACACCCTTCGTAACCAGGTCGTCAATCAGTACTCCGATGTACGACTCATCGCGGTTCATTATAAATTCTTTGGTTCCATCGCACTTCAATGCGGCATTGATACCAGCCACCAAACCCTGTCCGGCAGCCTCTTCGTAGCCTGTGGTGCCGTTGACCTGTCCAGCCATGAATAACCCATCGATAATCTTAGATTCCAACGTGTGTTTCAGTTGTGTCGGATCGAAGAAATCGTACTCGATGGCGTAGCCAGGACGATAGACCTTGGCATGCTCGAGACCAGAAATCTTTCTGAGGGCTTCGATTTGCACGTCCATTGGCAACGATGAAGAAAAACCATTCAGGTACATCTCGTTAGTCTCTACGCCTTCTGGTTCCAAGAACAGCAGATGCTGCTCGCGGTCAGGGAAGGTCACCAACTTGGTTTCTATCGAAGGACAATAGCGTGGGCCGATGGATTGGATTTGTCCGTTGTACAATGGAGAATCGGCCAGTCCTGAGCGTAACATCTCGTGAACGGCGGTGTTGGTATAGCATTCCCAACAAGGCAGTTGGGGGAGGGCTTCTTTTGTTTGTTGTGACCCTGTCGCAACATACGGTGGAAAATAGGAGAAGCGATAGGGGCGATTTTCGCCTTCCTGTTTGCGTAACTGGCTGAAGTCAATACTGCGTTTGTCAAGTCTGACGGGTGTGCCTGTCTTCATTCGAGCTGAGCGGATGCCGTGCTTGGTGATGCTTTCCGTCAGGTGCTCAGCAGCAGGTTCTGCTATACGACCGCCTTTGACCATCTTTCTTCCGATGTGCATCAGGCCATTGAGGAAGGTGCCTGCTGTGATTATGACGCAGCGTGCATGAATCTCGGCTCCCCAAATGGTCTTTACGCCAATAGCCTTACCATTTTCCACAAGTAGTTCCTCGGCCTGGTCTTGCCAGATATCCAGGTTCTCCGTCTCGTCCAGCACGCGACGCCACTCCCAGATGAACTTGCCTCGATCGCATTGGGCTCGCGGACTCCACACGGCTGGCCCTTTTCCTACGTTCAGCATACGGAACTGGATGGCTGTAGCATCAGCAACACGTCCCATCTGTCCGCCCAGGGCATCGATCTCACGCACAATCTGCCCTTTAGCAATACCACCAACGGCAGGGTTACACGACATCTGTGCAATCTTGTTCATATCCATTGTCACCAGTAGTGTCCGTGCACCCATATTGGCCGAGGCACATGCTGCCTCACATCCGGCGTGCCCTCCACCAATGACAATCACATCATATTTCAGAATCATAATCGCTTGTTTCTTTTCGAGCGCAAAGTTAGTGTAATTCGTGCAAAAAGCCAAATTTTTGGTAGACGTTTTGTTATATGGGCTTTGCATTTTGTATAGATAAGGAAAAAAATGTATCATAAAAATCATATTTCTCTGCAAAAAAGTTGGAATTTTCACTATTTTATAGTAATTTTGTAGCCCCTCCGTGTGTGTGCGTACTTAATAATAAGTATTATGCCGCCAGGAGAAAAGACCGATGCTGACTATAATCTAAATTCAATATTAATTAATTTTCAAGCATTTATGTGGTTATTTAATTCATCAATTGGTAGAAAAGTGGTGATGTCGGTTACAGGCATCTCGCTGATTCTGTTTATGACGTTCCACTGCTGCATGAATCTGGTTGCACTCTTCGATGGCAATGCTTACAACATGATTTGTAAGATGCTCGGTGCCAACTGGTATGCTGTTGTGGCTACGTTGGGTCTCGCCGGATTGGCTGTGGCTCACATCGTGTATGCATTCATCCTTACGGCTCAGAACCGTAGTGCCCGCGGCGACAACCGCTATGAGGTGGCTACGACGGTGAATGCCGGCAAGGTGGAGTGGGCATCAAAGAACATGCTCGTACTGGGTATCATCATCGTGCTGGGCCTCGGCCTGCATTTGGCCAACTTCTGGTACAAGATGATGTTTGCCGAGTTGATTCACACCACGATGGGATTCGATCCCACTGACGGCTATGGCATCATGGTCTACACCTTCTCACAGCCACTCTTCGTAGTGCTCTATGTCATTTGGATTGTGGCTCTCTGGTTCCACCTCACTCACGGCTTCTGGTCTTCTCTGCAGACTCTGGGTCTGAGCGGAAAGACATGGTTCTGCCGCTGGAAGGTCATCGGTTTCATCTATGTGACTCTGCTGGCCCTTGGCTTCCTTGCTGTCATCCTGACGTTCTATTGCAAGAGCGTGTTTTGTGGTGCCATTTGTTAAACCTTAAACACTAGAAAAGTATTATGGCAAAAGTAATTGATTCTAAGATTCCCGCAGGTCCAGTACCTGAGAAATGGAAGGAATATAAGGCTCATCAGCGTCTGGTTAACCCCAAGAACAAGCTGAAGTTGGATGTGATCGTAGTTGGTACTGGTCTGGCTGGTGCCTCTGCCGCTGCTTCACTCGGTGAGATGGGCTTCAACGTGATTAACCTGTGCATTCAGGATTCTCCCCGTCGTGCTCACTCTATCGCCGCTCAGGGTGGTATCAACGCCGCCAAGTGCTATCAGAACGATGGTGACTCCATCTATCGTCTGTTCTACGACACCGTGAAGGGTGGTGACTATCGTGCTCGCGAGGCTAACGTTTATCGTCTGGCTGAGGTCAGCAACAATATTATCGACCAGTGCGTGGCTCAGGGTGTTCCCTTCGCTCGTGAGTATGGTGGCATGCTGGCCAACCGTTCGTTCGGTGGTGCTCAGGTTAGCCGTACGTTCTACGCTAAGGGTCAGACCGGTCAGCAGTTGCTGCTGGGTGCTTACTCTTCTTTGAGCTGTCAGGTCAACGCTGGTAAGGTGAAGCTCTACACCCGTTATGAGATGGAAGATGTGGTGATTGTTGATGGCCGCGCTCGTGGTATCATCGCCAAGAACCTGGTTACTGGTAAACTGGAGCGCTTCAGCGCCAATGCCGTGGTTATCGCTACTGGCGGCTATGGTAACACCTATTTCCTCAGCACAAACGCTATGGGTTGTAACTGCACCGCTGCTGTCCAGTGCTATCGCAAGGGTGCTTACTTTGCAAATCCCTCTTACGTTCAGATTCACCCCACCTGTATCCCCGTTCATGGCGTGGAACCAAGCAGGGTTGGGAGATTCCTGAGGAGGATCGCGACTACTATCTGGAGCGCCGTTATCCTGCATTCGGTAACCTCGTTCCTCGTGACGTGGCCTCTCGTGCCGCTAAGGAGCGTTGCGATAAGGGCTTCGGTGTCAACAACACGGGTCTGGCTGTGTTCCTCGACTTCTCTGAGTCTATCAACCGTCTGGGCATCGACGTCATCATGCAGCGTTACGGCAACCTCTTCGAGATGTACGAGGAGATTACTGACGTGTTCCCTGGCGACGTGGCCAACGAAATCAACGGTGTGAAGTACTACAAGCCCATGATGATCTATCCCGCCGTTCACTACACGATGGGTGGTATCTGGGTTGACTACGAACTGCAGACCACTATCCCCGGCCTGTTCGCTATCGGTGAGTGTAACTTCTCTGACCATGGTGCTAACCGTCTGGGTGCTTCTGCCCTGATGCAGGGTCTGGCTGATGGTTACTTTGTGCTGCCTTACACCATCCAGAACTATCTGGCCGACCAGGCTATCTGGGGTAAGATTGGTACTGACCGTCCTGAGTTTGACGAGGCTGAGAAGGCTGTCAACGCTGAGATCGACCGTCTGCTCAATATCAAGGGTAAGCGTTCTGTTGACTCTATCCATAAGGAACTCGGCCACATCATGTGGGAGTATGTAGGTATGGGTCGTACCGCTGAGGGCTTGAAGACTGGTTTGAAGAAGATGCACGAATTGGAGAAAGAGTTCGATACGAACCTCTTTGTCCCTGGCACCAAGGAAGGCCTGAATATCGAACTTGATAAGGCTATCCACCTGCGTGACTTCTTCACCATGGGTCAACTCGTTGCCTTCGACGCCCTCTCTCGTAATGAGTCTTGCGGTGGTCACTTCCGTGAGGAGTACCAGACCGAGGAAGGCGAGGCTAAGCGCGACGACGAGAACTACTTCTACGTAGGCTGCTGGGAGTATCAGGGCAAGGGCAATGAACCGACTCTGATTAAGGAACCCCTTGAATATGAAGCTATCAAAGTACAAACCCGTAACTACAAGAATTAATTGATATGGCACGTAATATAAGTTTCACTATCAAATTTTGGCGCCAGAATGGGCCAAAAGACGCCGGACATTTCGACACCCACGAGATGCACGACATTCCCGATGATACCTCGTTCCTGGAGATGCTCGATATTCTGAACGAGGAACTGATTAATGAAGGCAAAGAGCCCTTCGTATTCGACCACGACTGCCGCGAGGGTATCTGCGGTATGTGCTCGCTCTACATCAACGGTACACCTCATGGCAAGACTGAGCGTGGTGCTACCACCTGCCAACTCTATATGCGTCGCTTCAACGATGGTGACGTCATTACCGTTGAGCCTTGGCGCTCAGCAGCCTTCCCCGTGATTAAGGACTGTATGGTTGACCGCAACGCCTTCGATAAGATTATCCAGGCTGGTGGATACACCACTATCCGCACTGGTCAGGCTCAGGATGCCAACGCTATCCTGATTCCTAAGGAGGATGCCGACGAGGCTATGGACTGCGCATCTTGCATCGGCTGTGGTGCTTGCGTCGCTGCTTGTAAGAACGGTTCTGCCATGCTGTTCGTATCATCTAAGGTTTCTCAACTCGCCCTGCTTCCCCAGGGTAAGGTTGAGGCTGCCCGTCGTGTGAAGAACATGATTGCCAAGATGGACGAACTCGGCTTCGGTAACTGCACCAACACTCGCGCCTGCGAGGCTGTCTGCCCGAAGAATGAGACTATCGCCAACATCGCCCGCCTCAACCGCGAGATGATCAAGGCAAAGTTGGCAGACTAAGGCTCACACCTTATCACTTTCACAAGTGGCGGTTCCACTATAGGAATCGCCACTTTTATTCCCGAACAATTCAAAAACTTATGAACAACGATTTTTTGAATATTGTTTGTTGCCACGGTCTGACGGGAGCAATTTGTGGCGACATCATAGGATTGCCCTACGAATTTAGAGGAACCCGAACCAAGGACTTTAACTTTAGCATGAAGTTTGAAGACTTTTCCGACGATACGATTCTGAGCATTGCCATCGCCAAATGGGTGATGGGAACAGAACGCACGGAGGAACGGCTGCGCCAATTGCTGCTGGAGTATGCACGACGATTCAAGCACAAGAACGTGTGGGGACGTGGCTTCATGCAGTGGGTGGAGTCGGACGGAACGATGGACCGCAAGGGAGTGACCTCCAATGGTGCTGTGATGAGAGTGGCTGCTATAGGATATGCTTCCGACAGTCTCCGTGAAGTGCGCAGGCTTGCCGACATCTCAGCTCGCGTCAGCCACGATTCCAATCAGGCATCGATGGCGGCTCAGGCTGTGGCAACAGCCATTCTGCTGACGCGCAAGGGTCTGTCCAAGGAATCTATCATGAACTATGTGATGAATTGGTACGACTATCAGTCGTATAGAACGAATATTACTCACTTGCCTGAGAAGATACGCGAGACGTACCAGTTCGAGATTGAATGTCAAAAATGTGTGCCAGAGGCTTTCGCCTGCTGGTATCACTCCAAGACCTACGAAGAGACTGTGAGGAATGCTGTCTCGCTGGGAGGAGATGCCGACACGCTGGCAGCCATTGCCGGTGCGCTGGCTGCTGCTACACCAGGCATGGCAATTCCTGCCGACATTGCAGACCGCTGCTTTGGTCTGCTTCCCGACGATTTCCGTGAAACATTGAAGGCGTTCACTGTACAGGAGCAATGGGGCACGACACCGCCAACTTCTGAGAGCGATTTTACCGATTTGGGACTGAGCGTGTTGTGGAGAAACTCAAACCTCGGTGCTTCGAGTCCGGAACAGGCGGGCGAGTTCTTCGCCCATAATGAAAACGCTCCAAAGGAAGTCTATAAGGAATCAAACTACAAGAACGCAAAAAAAGAAACAGCGATGGTGTATGATGTGCCACCGATGTTTGAGGATTATGCCTCGCCAAGCAGTTGCGAATATACAGCATACTCAACTGGTACCGACACCGCCACGGCATTGCTTGGTGAGGGTTATCGTCTGCCGACACCCAACGAACTGATGGAACTGATGTCTTGCTGCAAACAGGATTATCGGACCATCAACAGCCGTCGGGTCTTGGAACTCACTGCCCCCAATGGCCGCACCCTGATCTTGCCTTGTGCTGGATACCGCAATGATGACTATTTCGATAGGCCAGACGAGAAAGACGGTTATTATCCCAGCCGTTGCTCGTGGAATTCAGTCCCTGGCGGAGGCGGTCCTGGTGCAGACACGGGCCCCAATGTGGCGGATGCACTGAAGTTCGGTGAAGGTAAGCCCTACGACATGAGTGCGGTTTATCGTTGTGTAGGGTTACCTGTCAGAGCCGTTAAGCCCCTCAACGATTCCCCTGTTTCATCCAACCGTTGGGGAAGAGCGATTAATTGGATGCATGAATGAATGTCCTTATTTTGCCAACTAATACTGCTCACAATGATGAATAAACAAGTAGCAATCTTTATTGCCATGCTGTATTAACTAGAATTTGTTTGCCAAATGATTACAACAGATGTGTTAATTGTCGGAGCAGGACCTGCGGGGAGTGTCTGTGGCAGTCTTTTGCATAAGAGCGGTATAGATTGCCTGCTGATAGATCGTGCCACTTTTCCACGTGATAAAATCTGTGGTGGTGGAATGACTTCAAAAGCGTGGCACCTTCTTGACAGACTATTGCCTGGTTTGGACTATGAGTTTAATGCGGTGAGTAATGTCCGTCTTTATGTCAATGGCGGTAACAAGTGTGAGTTCGACATTGACGAACCCATACGCATAGTCCGACGTAAATTGTTTGATTATACGCTGTTGCAGTACTATCAAAAGCATGGTGGACGCTTTCTGCAGGACAGTCTTAAGGACATTGTTGAGCGCGACGGACACGTCATCGTTACACTTCACTCTGGTGAACAAGTGCAATGCCGTTATTTAGTAGGAGCCGATGGTTCCAATAGCCGTGTGCGTCGTTATCTGAACCCTCACACCGACAGGGGCATTCTGGCTATGGAGCAGTATGTGGAGAAAAATGGTGAGAATGTCATAGAGGTTGAAATTTCGCAGGCATACTACGTTGCTGGTTACTTCTACCGTTTTCCTAATACCGGCTTCGACATCATCGGATTTGGCGACTACAGCACTACACCCGACAAATTCCGTAAGGTGCTTAGTGATAAAGGCATCAGCGAGACAAAACTGAAAGGAGCCTATGTCTACCTCTCAAACGACTATCCCCTCCGCGACAATATTATTCTTATTGGCGATGCTGGTGGTTTTGCCAATCGCACTACAAGCGAAGGTATTTACGATGCCTTCAAGACCGCTGAAAATGCCGCTACAGCGATCATACAGAAGCGTTCTTTCCGCGAGGTCAATGCCCCCGTATTCCGCAAGATGAAGAACGAACTCAGGGTGCGTAACTTCCTGTTCAGTTCCTTCGGCTTTTTCATCGTCAAGCAGATGTGCCGTCATCCTAAAGTTGTCAAGTGGCTTTTCGATACGAAGATGCGTCGTGAAAAGTGGATTTAAATGTATTCCTATAATATGAATGTTATCGTCAGATACTGGCAGCAAATGCTGTTAGCCGTATTAGCCGTAATGGTGTTTGTTTCTGGCTTCTGCTATATCCGTTTATCCCTGTCGTGAGGGAAATGACGCAGTTGTTCCTGTGGACGGGCGACTATTTCACGGAACGTATTGCCGTGCCTGGCGGACTGGCGCAGTATCTGGGGGAAATGATAGCCCAGTTCTTTATCAATACCGTAAATGGTGCCATCGCCTACGCAATCATCTTCGTTGTCGCACAGTATCTGTCGGGCCGATGGACGCTACATCATGTATACCCAGGCGGATTACGGCTATTTCTCTGTTTGGCATCCTGAGGCCGACCTTTGGCTCCTCGACCTCCAGACAGGCGAGACACGCCCTTTGGATGAAGTGAACAGTCCGCGTGCGGAGAGCCTGCACAACTGGACACCTAACAGCCGTTGGTTCCTTTTCACCAGCCGTCGCGACGATGGGCTTTACACCCGTATCTACTTCTCCCATTTAGATGCCGACGGCAAGGCCTCAAAACCTTTCCTCCTGCCTCAGCGCAATCCCAAGGAATACTATCGCGACCTGTTCGATTCTTATAACACCCCCGATTTCGCCAGTCGTCCCCTCGCCAGCCACGCCCGTGAACTTGGTCAGCAGATAGAAAGCGATGAGAGAGCGATTTAGGCAAAGTTAGCAGATTAATCTTATGTACATTTTATTCTAAGAGCGCTGTAGAGATAATCTGTTGCGCTCTTTTGTTCAGCATGTTGCTGTGTCACAGCAACAAACTCAACATTAATTCTCACAAATTGCTCTCGCCATCTCGTTCAGTTCTAAGCATTGCCCCCTTTTTATCGTCATCTTCTCATTATGATGCTCCCAAGGCGCCAAGATTAGCAATTGCCCTCTGGCGCAGGCATCCATCCTCATTCCGCCAGGTTTTGCCATATCTGTGAAACCATTTTCTTGGAGATAAATCAGTGGCAGCCTCTCCTCGAAAGCCCCCCGCATGATAACCTTTTCTCCTTTTGAGATTGCTGGCGACACCAGCACTGCCCCTTGCCGTGCAGCACGAAGGCATTCGGCCATTTTAGCCTGTAAATCGCTCTCATTGATGCTTCTCGAACATTGCACCTGAAGTTTCAACGGTCTTTCCAACAAAAACCGATTTCCAATAGCAGAAAAACTATGCCCACAAAAAGTCAACCCTCTTTGAACTCGAAACAAATCAGGGTTCTCTCGCTTCATTAGCAGTCGCCGCGGGTTATCTTTGAGGTAGTTCAGCCATCGTTCCAACTGTCCTTCCCTCAGCAATATCTGGTCGTTGAAGCCCTTTGCAAACAGAAGCCCGTTCTCTCTTGCTCGTTCAGCATGTTGCTGTGCCACAGCAACAAACTCTACGGGCATCACCTCTCGGAACGCTTGGTTACAGGCTTGCTTAACCCCCAATAGCACCTTCCCCAGCGGTTTCTCCATTCGTTCTTTCACAAACAGGATGGCGTGCAAATGGTCAGGCATCATCTGTAGCGCTACCACCTTTACCTCCGGATGATGGCTGCCTATCGTCTGCCAAATCTCCTCCACGGCCTTCCCTAATAACGATAACTTGATACGGGGAGCCTCTGGCGAAGGCTCAATAGCCTCACTTTGCCCTACTACCTGGCCAAACAACGGCTTTCTCCCCTCTGTTACCATAGTTATCATATACATTCGTCGTGCTGTGTAGTCGTTATCTACACAGCGTCGATGCATTGAGGGCTTCTTCTCCCCTGCAAATGCTTTCCTGCTTTCAAACTTTGCCCGCAGGTCTTTCATACTTGTTTAAGATTTTATGCAGCAAAGATAATGATTTCTTCCTATAAAACCAAATATTCTGTATTATTCTGCTTCTGAATACTATTATTCCGCATTATTTTTGTAAATTTGCACCCCAATAATAAATGAAAAGAATTTCTATATTTGTTGTATTATGAATAAGATACTTTACCCTCCCTTGATAGTCATCGGAATCTGTATTCCTATATACATATATGCTCTTATTGACCGTTCTGTCAATAGTATAGCCCCAATGGCTCTTTTGAGTTTGCTTTTGTTATTTGTTTTATGGAAGAGTATGGACAATTTCTGGTTTCATCGCAGGCTGCCAGTAATGTGTCCTAAGCAATACAAAAAAGTAAGAGTGGAAATAGATAGTTATTCACAAACAGGCGATGTTTACGATGAGGAAAGCGAAATCTCTTACAGATATGATGCTAAGAAAAAGGTTTTTCTTATGTCAAGGACAATGTACATGAATCCTTTTCGTTATCCAAAAGAGTATGAGGAAAGGAAATATCAGTTTAAGACCCGTATAGAACAATTGAGGATTCCAATTTATGGTTGGATTTCTGAGCCAAAAAGTACTATTAGATTTGATACTTCCGTAAGGCTTGAGAAAAAGTATGCAACCCCCGAAAACATCAAAAAGATAAGGGAGACGATACTGGATTTGGCCAAAAATGACTATAGTCAGAATGTCTATTCTAAATTTGTCTTCGAGGATAATCTGACGTTATATATGGAGACTTTTCGCTATAAACTTGTCAAGGCAATGCTCGTACAATCTGATGTGGTTGTAGAAAGATATAGTCCTGAAGGGGATAATGATGCTTCTCAAATAATATCTGATAAACTGGCATCTTTATTTAAAGAGATGTGCAATCAGCAGCAATTCGATAAACTGACAAAAGATAATATGATAGATAAATTAGAGTTTTATCAGATTTGGAATAATACCGTTTGCCAGAATTAAGAGATGGTTCTTTAGGAGAGGATAGATGAATCATGCCTAATTGATCCCTGAAGCGAGCCTCTAGGTGGTGTCCGACTTTCAGAATTAACAAAAAATGTTTCAAAATTTACAAAAGGCAAAAAAAAGATGCTCAGAGTTTAGGTTTTTGTAAAAATATTCTTATCTTTGCATTGAAATATCAATATGAAAAAGAGAATTGCTATAACGACCCTACTGGTTTTACTGGCAACTTCATACTGTCACGCACAGTCGTTGACGGGGGCTGAGGCCTACACCATCATCGCGATACTGATAGTCATCGTGATAGTACTTCTTGTGCTGGGAGGCTTCGGCCTGCATTATAACAGGGTTATCAGTCGCCGAAATGAGCAACTTCTCCGAATACTTAATGCGCTGGATGCTTATCGTGCCATTGTAGCCGAAGGGGCATTGTCGCTTGATGAGCAGGAAGACGTATTGAAACTGCAGCAATCAAGGTCGATGGCTGCCAAGGCTGTCCAGGCAGACGGTAGTCAGGCTTTCTATGTGAAGATGGATGCCCGCGTGAACAAGGAGAAGCCCTTCACGGATCCAGAATTCGACCAGCAGGCACTGGCAGAGTTTATGGGCGTTGATGTGGAGACGTTCTGCCAACTGGTTCCACGTTATAAAGATCCTGAGCGAACACTTGATTATATCAACTCTTTACGTGCAGAATACGCCGCAAAGATACTTATGGAGCACTCGGACTGCTCAATGGGTGAATTGGCCCGCAAGTGTGGCTTCAGTCATTCATCAGCATTCATCAGCGCCTTCAAATTCGCTTTTGGCATCACGCCGACAGACTACGTGCAAGGCATGAGCACGATGTTTAAGAAGAAAGCGATGTCTTAGGCGTTATCAAACGCCCTTACTTGCACTCACCGTTGCCATAGACGTAGCACTGCGAATGAGCGGTGTAGTCGAAGACTTCCTCTGGACGGAAGAAGCGACGTACCTCGATGGCAGCATTCTCTACTGAGTCGGAGGCATGGACGATGTTCTGCTGGTTGCTCATAGAGTAGTCGCCACGAATGGTGCCAGGAGCCGCTTCGCGACCATTGGTAGGACCAGCCATCTGACGAACCACCTTCACAGCCTCGACGCCAGTCAGTGCCAGTGCGATGACGGGTGATGCCTGCATGGAGGCCTGCAAGCCAGGGAAGAAGGGTTTGTCGACGAGGTGTGCATAGTGCTCGCGCAGAATCTCGTCAGAGAGTTGCATCATCTTCATTCCTGAGATGCGCAGTCCTCGACGTTCAAAACGATTAACCACTTCTCCAATCAACTGTCTCTGTACACAGCCAGGCTTCAACAATACTAAAGTTGTTTCCATATTATTCTAGGTTTTATAAGAAGATGTTGCAAAGTTACAAATTATTTCGCAATATCAATCATTTATTTGGAAATTATTCGTATATTTGCAACAAAAGCGTGCGAAACTCGGCTGCGCCTCAGCAATTGTAACTCGCTCCATTGCATTCGGCTTGCAACAAGATGCCGAGCCCGTGGAAATACCTTCTATCACCCGTTCCGATGCTTCGCAGCCTACGTTTGAATGCTTCGCAGCCTCCGTCCGGATGCTTCCTTACCACTATAAGGAAGCATCCGGATGATTGTTGCAAAGCATCGGAGTGTGACGTAGATGACGTTCGGATGACCTGAACGAGGCATTCCTTTCTGACCACCGCCTGCACCACTTTGAGATTCCTATGTGGTCGAAGCCCTGGTTTCAGCCTCGATTATTATGTCCTCGGCGTGAACAACGAATGCGCAGACTTCCATAAAATTCTATTTTGAAAATTTTCGAGAAAAAATGCTTCAAGGTGTCATATCAATACTTAACCTCCTGCTACATAGTACGTTAAGGCATGACACCTTGGTGTATGAAGTGTCATGCTAGTGTCATATTGCCGTCATTTTCGGCTAGAATGTCGTCGTTCCGACCGTTCTTTATCCTCATCGGAATATTAGTTTGCATCTGTATCGACGGTGCAAACTGCCAGTTTTCCCCGTTAAAACTGTTAGTTTCTGCCGTAGAAACTGTCAGTTTGGACTATTAGTGTTATCGTAAAACTCTCTGCTATTCAGTTATTTACAAGCAAAAACAGCCTAAAATAGTGCCATTTTTTTGTGAAATGCACCCCTATATGACGGCAATATGACGGCTTAAACACCAAGCCGTCATG